>CAIUSO010000001.1 GCA_903901875.1 uncultured Geobacteraceae bacterium
GGCACACTTCCCGGAGAATGGATGTAAAGTCCATGTGGTTGTCCTCAATATCAGTGAAAGCCAGTTTTCACTGATTCTGGAACTGCGGAAAAACGTCTATGAAATGGTGGCGTACCTCCACTCCCAGAAGATAACCCATTTTCTGGCCCATCCCCTTTATGCCCAAAATGACAAACTGAACCTGGAAATCATCGAAAAATCGCTTCTTCTGTTCACCACCTTTGAGATCAAAAACGGCTGTCGAGCCCGTCGTTTTAATGGTTTTACCAAAAGATTGGTATCATCACTTACGGAAGAGGTTATCGAGCGGTTGTCGAACAAGTACAATCTCCCCCCCTATGGTCCCACACCGTGGAGTAAAGGTATCATCGGCGGTTCGGACGACCATGGTGGGCTATTTATTGCCCAGGCGCATACGACAGTGTACGACGCTCCTACTATTGAAGAGTACATAAATGGCATACGATTGGGAAACAGCTGGGCCGACGGCGAGGACGGCGGTCCCCTTACCATGGCACACAGTCTCTACGGTATTGCACACAGTTTTTATCGAGAGCGACTTGGTCAACGTCGTCGAGGGGCAACACCATTTATTAGTGCCCTGCTGGACCGCTTCTTCAACATTGGCAATGACAAAGGGTCGCTTATTGATAAAATCCGCCTCTTTATCCTCAAAAATCTTCCCGCTTCCCGTGATCACCGGGGAAAAAGTTTCGAAGAGATACTTGATTCCGAGGCACGTCTCCTTTTAAATGACGATGATTTTCTCGCCAGTATCCGTACCGTTGATAACAATAGGCGAATATTTGCCGTCACCAGCCGATTGGCAAACAGGCTGATTTTTCATTATACGAGCAGGTTGATGAACCTGCCTCTGAATGCCGGTTTCTTTGATTATCTGAATACGATTGGAACCATCGGACTGGTGCATTCCCTTATATCCCCTTACTACCTGGCGTTTCACCACCAACACAAGGGAAAGGATCTTATTCGGGATGTTACCAACGCCATACCGGAAATGCACCACAAACGCTCACCGGAAAAAATTGCTCTCTTTACCGATACCCTTGATGAAATAAACGGGGTTGCTATCACGATAAAGCGGTTAATCAGCACCGCCCGCAGTCGGGGGATCGAATTAACGGTGATCACGTCGGGTGCTGATGGTGGAGAGCCGCACGAAGGGGTGAAAAAGTTCACCTCCGTTGGCGACTTCATCCTCCCCGAATATCCGGAACTGAAGCTCAACTTTCCCCCGATTCTTGACGTTATGGATTTCATCGAGCGTGAGGGTTTTACCCGTATTCATGTCAGTACTCCGGGGACGGTCGGTCTCCTTGGCCTTTTGATTGCCAAATTGATGGATATTCCGGTTGCGGGCACCTACCATACCGACATTCCCCAATATGTGCGAAGCCTCACCAATGACGATTTTCTTGAGAAGGTCGCGTGGAACTATATGATCTGGTTTTATGGGCAGATGTCCGAGGTTATGGTCCCATCGTCAGGAACCAGGGAGCAACTAATCTCCCAGGGTATTGCTCCGGAACGGTTGAAGCCACTCCCGCGCTGGGTTGATACGGAAGTCTATTCTCCTGTAAAACGTAACCCCAGTTTTTGGAAAAGCCGTGGTGCCGGCCTTGGACGCACTGTGCTGCTCTACGTAGGCAGGGTTTCCCGTGAAAAAGGGCTGGAAATGTTGGTGACTGCATTTAAAGAGCTTGTTTCAAATGGTTCGGCAGTGGCACTGGCCATTATCGGTGACGGTCCTTACCGCGAAGAGATGGAAACCGCCCTTGCCGGGTATCCTGCTTTGTTTACCGGGTATCTCGAAGGAGAGCAGCTTCAGCACGGTTATGCTTCTGCAGATCTGTTTGTCTTTCCAAGTGCAACGGATACTTTTGGCAACGTTGTCCTTGAAGCGCAGGCATCAGGCCTGCCGGTGATCGTCTCCAACGAGGGGGGGCCGTGCGAACTGATGATTGATGGTGAAACAGGTATTGTCTTCTCTGCAGGTAGTGCCGCAAGTCTTGCCGCAGCAATCGGCTCTCTGGTATCCAATCGTGAGTGGTCGTCCCGCATGGCAACCAACGCCCGGAATTTTACTCTGGAGCAGGCCCCTGACAAAGAGACATCCTACAGCACCATACTTAACTTTGAGACAAACCGGTTATTATCGGATGAGCAGACCTTTAAATCAACAACCGGAGCCGCGTAAATGACCAACGAGAACAAAGTCTCTTCGCGAAAAAACAATAAAACAGTGGCTGACTTCAACTTATCTGACCCCTGTTTGTACCTGAATCGTGAAATAACCTGGCTTGAATTCAATCGGCGTGTTCTCCATGAAGCAGAAGATCAGCGGACACCACTACTGGAACGGCTTAAATTTATCGCCATAGTAAGTGCAAACCTTGACGAATTTTTCATGAAAAGAATCGGGGGGCTCAAACAGCAGGATGGTGCTCGCCTGCGGGAGCTCTCGTTGGATGGTCTTACCCCGCTTCAGCAAATTCAGGAATGTTACCGGGTGATCCGGGTTCTTGAGCTGCAAAAGTATACTCAGCTGCAACAAATCCTTGATGAGCTGAAAGAGCACGGGCTTGTCATCGAAACGATGAAAAACATTAACGGCCGGGAGCGTAAGTTTCTTCGAGGCTATTTTGCCACCAACATTTATCCGCTGCTGACACCCCAATCCATTGATCCGGCTCATCCGTTCCCCTTTATCTCTAATCTTTCCCTCAATTTATTGGTAACGCTGAACTGCGCCACAGGGTTGGATATGCAACTGGCCCGTGTCAAGGTACCAATCGGAGGAAGCACCACAAGATTCATTGCCATACCGGGAAAAAAACTGCGCTTCATCAGAATTGAAGAACTGCTCATGGGTAATCTGGATATGCTTTTCCCTGGCATGAAGGTAATCCATTGTGGTCTGTTCAGGGTTACCCGCAATGCCAATACGGAAACCGATGAAGAAGAAGCAGACGATCTGCTGGAGATGATCGAAAGCGAGTTGAAGGAACGGCGCTTTGCACCGATTGTCAGAATGGAGGTAGTCGAAGGTATGCCGCCGCTGCAACAGGGCCGACTTGCCGCGGAACTTAATATTAATGAAGATGAAGATGTTTTTGAAGTCCCGGAACTGCTTGCCCTGCGGGATCTGTTTGAACTCTGCCGACTGGACTTCCCCCATCTTCATGATCCGCCCCATCACCCGGTGGTACATCCGTTACTTGAATCGTCCCGGAACATTTTTCATATCATACGTGATGCCGGCTCGATCCTGCTCCAGCACCCCTACGAATCTTTTTCTGCATCGGTGGAACGTTTTCTTGTGGAAGCGGCCACCGACTCCAAGGTCCATGGCATCAAAATGACCCTGTACCGCACCTCCAGCCAGAGCCGGATTGTCGAAGCACTGCTGTTGGCAGCACAAAATGGCAAACAGGTTGCCGTCGTCGTCGAACTAAAAGCCCGTTTTGATGAAGCAACTAATATCAGACTGGCGGAACGGATGGAACGGGCAGGAATCCACGTTACTTACGGCGTCGTCGGCTTCAAAACCCACTGCAAGGTAATCATGGTCGTCCGGAGGGACTTTAATTCCCTGCGACGTTATATCCATATCGGTACGGGAAACTACCACGCTGAAACATCCCGGATCTACAGTGATGTCGGGATATTGAGCTGTAGTGAGGTGTTGGGCAATGACGTGACCGAGCTGTTCAATTATCTGACCACCGGCTTCAAACCACGAAGAAAATACGGGCTGCTTCTCACCGCCCCCCGTTTTCTCAAACAGGCCCTGATGGGAAAAATCGAGCGGGAGATAGAACTGCATCGCGAGCAGGGGGGCGGTCTCATTCAATTCAAGATCAACGCCCTTGAAGATGGCGACATTGTCAAGGCTCTGTACCGGGCATCCCAGGCCGGCGTTCAGATAGACCTGATCGTTCGTGATACCTGCCGTCTGAGACCCGGAATACCAGGATTATCGGATACAATCCGGGTCATCAGCATTGTTGGCCGCTTTCTGGAACATTCACGCATCTATTATTTTAGAAACGGTGGCGCGGATGAATATTACATATCATCGGCAGATACCATGAAAAGAAACCTTGAGGCGCGGGTAGAAGTCCTCTGCCCTGTTGAATCACTCGCACTGACCCGTGAGATTCGCGCCTTACTGGATGTCTATTTCAACGACCAGCGCTCAGCGTGGGATATGCAACCAGACGGTAGCTACCTGCAAAGAAACCCGACCGAATTGGATGCAGATCCGGGCGGCAGCCACGACCAGCTCATCAATCATGCTGAAAAACGGGTAGAGCAGTATCGAAAACGGAATAAAAAGAACAAAAACAAAAAAGAAGAGTGGGAGGAATCGGACAATGTACATTGCCAGGGATAAGAATAATGATCTGTACCTTTTCAACGAACTGCCCAACCGGGGCAACGAATGCTGGTGGGCCTCTTCAGGTGTGGATGGCACCTATCTTCGACTGGATAAATCCCTTTATCCACACGTTAACTGGGACAGCGCACCCCTTCCGGTAACTATTTCAGCGTAATTCCACTACAAAACAGAGTTGCGGAGCCACCATGTTTTCAAAGTTCACTTCCCAGCAACGTACCGTTGCAGCGACAGCCCTGAGGGAACATCAGGAGAAACCTTTTATTGATTACCAGCGGGAAGAAATTGTCAACCGACTGTGCCATGACGCTTCCCCCTTGGCACGGGCAAAGATACTACTGGAGTTCAC
>CAIUSO010000002.1 GCA_903901875.1 uncultured Geobacteraceae bacterium
CACTCTCGTTTGCTTCTTTTGATATGCGAAGAGTTACCAGAACTATCTACTCTCTACACCACCCAGGATTTTCTCTAGGGATTTTTGACACTACGCAGCGAGGCAAGCCTCAAAAGCGTAGTTGTCTGCTGTTGCATTTGTTAAGTTGGCAATTAATAATTCGCAGATTTTTTAACGCGGGCCATCTGCGTCCCTCGGCTCGCTTCCAATTCCTTTAATCCCCTGTCGAAACCTTTACGCCCCCATAGCCTGAATGAGTGCATACCCACCATGTCACTACCAACTTTCAAAGTATAAGCGTTGTGCAGAAAATCTGCAATGCAAATTTCACGACAAAACGGTTAATCCTGTGGCGAGATATTTTTACCAGAATACATTTAGTTACTATAATTCAAAAATAATAATTGTTATTGTGGGACTCTCTCGTGTATAATATTAGTGTAATATAACGAAAGGGCCGGTGTTGTAACATGAAAGTATTTTTTTATGATTTTGATAAAGTTTCAGGGTTGAAGATGTCCCAGGCCTCGTTACATTATATGGATGAAACCGACAGTCACAGTATGAGTATTGAGGTCGGTGGCAGCACTGTTTCAGTCGATATTTACCCTGAGGAACTGGCGGGAGTCTATGAGGGGCGTCTTGGCGAATATCTTATACATCGCATTCGGAGAGCCGTAATCAATGAGCAGGTACAGCATAATCAGAATTTTTTGCTCAACGAACTGAGTCCGATGATTCGTGGGTATGTTTCGGAAATAGCGGAACAGTTGGGAATTGAGATAACCGGGGTGGCTTTTGCCGGTGGTCCGAGCGTTGCGTGTGTTGACTATCGTCTGGAAATATCATCACACACATTTGTGGTATCTGTTATGATCAACAAGTCAGAACTTGAAGTTATTGAAAAGGGACTGAATAGCGGTTTTCTTGAGCTTAAGATAAGGACGGCTTTGGAAAAATTGAAAATGAAATCGGAGATATAATCAGCGGAGGAGGGGAGAGCCCATTGAAGTTGAGGAAATCGGCTACTCCCTGTTACGTGCCTTTAACGCTTGGGACATCTCTCGTCTGCTGTCTTTTTCTTTCATATCTTCCCGTTTATCATAGAGCTTTTTACCCTTGGCGAGTCCTATTTCAACTTTAACCAGACCATTTTTGAAGTAAAGTCTCAGTGGTATGACCGAAAGCCCTTTTTCGCGAATCCTGCCGAAGAGATGGTTGATTTCACGGCGGTGCAGTAGCAGTTTGCGGTTACGGTCCGGTTGATGGTTCTGACGGTTTCCGAATTCATAATGGGAAATGTTCAGGTTATGAAGATACGCTTCACCGTCACGCACCAGCATAAAAGAGTCGTTAAGGTTAGCTTTTCCCGCTCTGAGTGACTTGACTTCGGTCCCCTGCAGAACCAGACCGGCTTCAAATTTTTCTTCGATGAAGTAATCGTGGTAAGCTTTTTTATTATTACAGATGAGTTTTTCTGACATGTTGCCACTATAGCAGAGATTATTCGAAATTGAAATGCTCATCCTTGCATTAGCAACAGGATAAATATATAGTTCCCTGATATTATCTCAGTTCAAAGGACGGATGCCATGACTTCGCCAGAACCGCTCTCCGCCATGAATGAAAAACAGACCACTGTTGAACTGCAACGGGCATTTCTTCGTCACCTTCAATATACGTTAGTAAAAGATAAATTTACCGCAACCAAAGGTGATTTGTATCAGGCGTTGGCCTATGCTGTGCGGGATGTGCTGGTTGACCGATGGCTTGATACCCAGCAGACCTATTATGTGAATGACGCCAAAAGGGTGTATTACATCTCCATGGAGTTTCTGATGGGGCGTACTCTTGGTAATAGCCTGATGAACCTTGGTATTCTTGAAGAGTGGCAGACCGCCTTGAAAGAAATGGGCATTGATGTTGTCGAACTGCTGGAACAGGAGTGGGATGCCGGTTTGGGTAACGGCGGTCTGGGGCGACTGGCGGCCTGTTTTCTCGATTCCATGGCTACCATGGGTCTACCGGCCTATGGATACGGCATTCGGTACGAGTTTGGCATGTTTTATCAAAAAATAGTCGATGGCAATCAATTTGAAGCACCCGATAACTGGCTTCGTTACGGAAATCCCTGGGAGTTCGGCCGACAGGAACATTTACACAAGATCAAATTTAACGGACGGGTCGCCATGTACCGTGATGACCAGGGGCAAAATCGTTTTTCCTGGGTTGATACCGCTGATGTCATGGCCCTGGCAAATGATGTGCCGATTCCCGGATACGGTAACAGCACGGTCAATACGTTGCGGCTCTGGAGTGCAAAATCTACCCGTAATTTTGAGCTTGGTTCTTTCAATCAGGGCAATTACGTGGGGGCGGTTGAATCCAAGATGCGCACCGAAAATATCTCCAAGGTGCTCTATCCGGCCGATCACGTGGCCGAAGGGAAAGAACTGCGACTGCGTCAGGAATATTTCCTCTCCTCGGCAACGGTACAGGATATCTTCTATCGTTTTAACAAGAAACATACCGATCTGATGCTTCTCCCCGAGAAGGTGGCAATTCAATTAAACGACACCCATCCTGCCCTTGCAATTCCCGAATTGATCAGAATTCTCCTCGATGAAAAGTTTTTGGGATGGGATGATGCCTGGTATATTGCGGTCAATACCTTTGCCTATACCAACCACACGGTGCTTCCAGAGGCTTTGGAAAAGTGGACGGTAAGGATTCTGGAGACTCTCTTACCCCGTCATCTCCAGATAATTTACCGTATTAATGATGTGCTTATTGAAGAGATAAAAAAGCATTTCCCCTGCGATTCCGACCGGTTGCGCCGAATGTCTCTCATTTGTGAAGATGGAGAACAAAGTGTGCGGATGGCGTACCTTGCCATTGTTGGCAGTCACTCGATTAACGGAGTTTCTGCATTGCATTCCGAAATACTGAAAAATGAACTTTTCCATGATTTTTTTGAGTTGTGGCCCGAACGGTTTAATAACAAGACCAACGGTATTACCCAGAGACGCTGGTTGAAACATGCCAATCCCTGGTTGGCAGATCTTATTTCTTCGAAAATTGGTGATGAGTGGGTTACCGATCTTGATCAATTAAAAAAGCTGCTTCCACTGGCCGATAACGAGGATTTTCAGCAGCAGTGGCTTGAAGTAAAGCACGCAAATAAACGGGTACTTGCCGATTATGTGCGTAAGAAAATGGGCATAACGATATCGCCTGACTCACTGTTTGATTGTCAGACCAAACGGATCCATGAATATAAGCGTCAACTGCTGAATGTGCTCCATGTCGTATCACGTTATATCAGCATAAAAGATGATCCTGATAGTGATGCCGTACCTCGCACGGTTATATTCAGCGGCAAAGCCGCTCCTTCCTATTACATGGCAAAACTGATTATCAAGCTGATCAATTCGGTCGCCGACGTTGTCAACAATGATCCTGAAATTAATAATCGGTTAAAAGTGCTTTTTCTTGCCAATTATAATGTGTGGCTGGCCGAGATGATTTTTCCTGCCGCCGACCTTTCTGAACAGATTTCCACCGCAGGTACCGAGGCTTCGGGAACCGGTAACATGAAATATTCCCTGAACGGTGCCCTGACAATAGGTACCCTGGATGGAGCAAATATTGAAATCATGGAAGAGGTCGGCTATGAAAATATCTTTATCTTTGGGCTCACTGCGGAGCAGGTGACCGGGTTAAAATCCGCCGGGTACCATCCCTACGACTATTATCGTCACAACGATGCGCTTAAACGGGCAATAGATATGATTGGTAATGGTTCTTTTTCTCCCGATGAACCGGACCTGTTCAAGCCGATTGTTGATGAGTTGCTTGGTGTTGACCATTACCTCTTACTTGCCGATTATGCGTCGTATATGGTTTCCCAGGAAAGCGTTGATGCATTGTACCGTCATCAGTCTGCCTGGGCGCGAAAGTCGATTATCAATACCGCTTCCATGGGGAAATTTTCCAGTGACAGAACCATTGCCGAGTATTCCCGGGATATCTGGAACATCAAACCGGAGAGTGTCAGTCGGCATAGCAGACGTGACTTACGGTGATACTCGTTTCGGAGTCTCTTCTGCCATGAATATGCCCGATCTCTGGGAACAAAGTTCCGGAGTGGAACTGAAAGCGGGAGTTTCTTCCCATGCTCCCCTTGCCGAACGGATGCGCCCCCGCTCGATTGCCGAGTTTACCGGTCAAGAACATTTGATCGGTGCCGGTCACATTCTTCGACACATGATCGAGTCAGATTCGTTGGCCTCCCTGATTCTCTGGGGCCCTCCCGGATGTGGGAAGACTACCCTAGCCCATATCATAGCAGCGGAAACAAGAGCCCATTTCATTTTCTTTTCCGCCATATTAGCGGGGGTGAAGGAAATTCGTGAGACGTTTCGGGAAGCGGAACGGCAGGGGGCACGGGGTACGCGGACCATACTGTTCATTGATGAAATCCACCGTTTTAACAAGTCCCAGCAAGATGCTTTTCTTCCCTATATCGAAAAAGGCATTGTCACAATCATCGGGGCGACTACCGAAAACCCGTCATTTGAAGTAATAGCACCCCTGTTGTCCCGTTGTCGTGTGCTGACCCTGGAACGGTTAACCCCCACCGATGTGGCCGGTTTGTTGCGCTTGGCCCTTGCTGATAGCGAACGTGGTTTGGGAATATTGTCAGTGGCGGCGACTGATGATGCCCTGAACTTTCTGGCAACTCAGGCGGATGGTGATGCCCGGACCGCCCTCAACACCCTGGAAATATGTGCCGGACTGGCCTCTGACGGTACGATAACTCTGCAGACAGCCCAGGAGGCGCTGCAGAGGAAAGCACTCCTCTATGATAAAGGGGGAGAAGAACATTACAATGTTATCTCCGTTTTTATCAAGTCCATGCGTGCCAGTGCTCCCGATGCGGCCCTCTACTGGTTGGCGCGGATGTTGGAAGCCGGTGAAGATCCGCTGTTTATTCTCCGCCGTATGATCATTCTTGCATCGGAAGACATCGGCAACGCTGACCCACGAGCTCTGCAGGTGGCTGTCTCGGCGTTGCAGGCATTTCAGGTTATCGGTATGCCTGAAGGACGTATTATTATGGGGCAGGCGGTTACCTATCTGGCTACTGCACCGAAATCAAATGCGTCATATGTTGCCATTGATGCTGCCCTTGGTGAGGTCAGAAAGAGTGGTGCTTTGCCGGTGCCACTTTCCCTTCGCAATGCACCGACCAGGCTTATGAAGGAGCTTGGCTATAACAAGGGGTACCAATACGCACATGATTATTCCGATGGCTATTCCGGTCAGGAGTGTCTGCCCGATAAGCTGGCTGGTCGGAAATTTTATCAACCATCTGGTCACGGTTATGAAAAACATATTGTCGAACGGATGGAATGGTTAAAAAACAGGAAGGATCGACCGGAATGATACCGTTTTCGCTGGAACGCAGCCAAGTATTACCAATAACTATTGAAAAAGCCTGGGATTTTTTTTCTAATCCGCTCAATCTTGCGAAAATAACGCCCGTAGAAATGAAATTCCGGGTGACCTCTTCACCCCAGGGGCCAATCTATGCAGGCCAGATCATAACCTACACGGTTCGTCCTCTGTTACGGGTAACCGTTAACTGGACTACCGAGATCACCCATGTGAAGGCCCCCCATTTCTTTGTTGACGAGCAGCGGTTTGGCCCCTATCGTTTCTGGCACCACCAGCACCGGTTTCGTGAGGTCGAGGGGGGGGTAGAAGTATCTGATCTGGTCCATTATCTCCCGCACCAGGAACAGTTGGCCGGTTTTATTAACTCGCTGATAATTGCTCCCCGACTGAAAAAAATATTTGATTATCGCAGTAAGGTATTGGCAGAACTATTTCCCCAAATACAACGATAAGGTACCTGGAGATGACCATATGAAACGACTTGCAATTCTGACCAGCGGAGGGGACTGCTCCGGCATGAATGCCACCATCCGTGCCGCCGCAAGAACCGCTATTGCCCATGATATTGAGATGATCGGCTATCGCAAAGGGTATGCCGGACTCTTGAAAAATGACTATATTGTGCTGACCACCCAGGCCGTTTCAGGAACCATGCAGCGGGGGGGTACTTTTTTACAGTCGGCCCGTTCGGCGGAGTTTCGTACCGAAGAGGGGCGACAAAAGGCTCTTGATAACCTGCTTAAGGAAAAGGTCGAAGGATTGATTGTTATCGGTGGCGATGGCTCGCTCAATGGTGCCCGTGCCCTCGACAAAATGGGCTTTCCGGTCATCGGGATTCCGGCCAGTATCGATAATGATATCGCATATACTGATATGGCACTCGGGGTTGACACCGCGCTCAATAACATAATGTATGCCGTAGACTGTATCAAGGACACGGCCAGTTCCCATGACCGTGCGTTTATTGTAGAGGTCATGGGGCGAAATTCCGGCTATCTGGCATCAACCTCGGCCATTGCGTCCGGTGCCGAGTTTGCCATCGTACCGGAAGTCGAACTGGATCTTGGCGAGATGTGCCATCAGCTGCGGCAGCGTTACGATGAGGGGAGAACCAACGCCCTGATCATTATGGCAGAAGGGGCCGGCCGTGCTCAGGAAGTGGCAGACGGCATCAGAAACGCCATCGGTTTTGAGACCCGCGTTACCGTACTTGGCCATTATCAGCGAGGTGGGGCTCCTTCCGTTTTTGACCGTCTGCTTGGCAGTCGTTTTGGCATGAGGTCCGTCGAACTTCTCATCTCCGGCACCAAGGGGGTTATGATCGGTCTTGCGGCCAATTCATTGACAACGACACTGCTGGAAATGGTGGTCAACGGTGGCCAGAAAAAGCTTAATCAAGAGCTGCTTCATATGGCTGAAACACTCGGCATATAACGGGATAATTACTATGAAACAGAAAAATAGTCCGCCCCGTCTCCATCATCGAATTATTCAAAAACGCTCTGTCAAGACCGGGCTTCCTCCCGGTACCCTGGTTCATACCGGTGAACAGAATGACAGCCGGGTGGCCATTTCGGTCATCGGCTATGCCCCCGGTGGGGTGGTGGAACGTCAGTTTGATACGGTCGCCGAATATCTGGATAATCCCTGTGAAAGCTCAGTGGTCTGGATAAACGTGGAAGGGGTACATGACATTGAGCTGATTCGTACCCTGGGTGAGCGTCACGGCTTTCACCCACTGGTTCTGGAAGATATTGTCAATACGGCACAACGCCCCAAAATTGAGGATTATGGAGATTATCTCTTTATTGTGCTGCGGATGCTCAAAACATCGGACTCCGATGAATTCAGTTCTGAACAGTTAAGTATTTTACTTGGACAGGGGTATGTTTTTACCTTCCAGGAAGGTGTGGCCGGGGATACACTTGAACCGGTGCGAAACCGCATTCGGAACGGTAAGGGGAAAATACGGGGAATGGCTGCCGATTATCTGGCCTACGCCCTCATTGATGCTATTGTGGATGGCTATTTTTCCGTATTGGAGGATGTGGGGGAGCGGATTATTGATGTGGAAGAGGAACTGACCCTGCTTCCTGACCAGAAGGCACTCCATCGGATTATCTCCTTGAAAAAAGAGGTTATCTATCTTCGTAAGAGTGTCTGGCCCCTCCGTGAATCGGTCTCGTTTCTGGAGCGGGGGGACAGCCATCTGCTTACTGAGTCAACACGTCTCTATTTCCGGGATGTCTATGACCATACCGTGCAAGTAATTGATACCGTAGAAACCTATCGTGATTTACTCTCAGGGATGCTTGATCTGTATCTTTCAAGCATCAGTAACCGTACCAATGAGGTTATGAAGTTCCTTACGGTGATTGGTACGATCTTCATGCCGTTGACTTTTCTGGTGGGGGTCTATGGTATGAATTTTAAATATTTTCCTGAGTTGGAATGGCATAACGGCTATTTTATTCTGTGGGGCGCCATGATTTCCATGGCTCTGTTGATGGCCTTTTATTTCAGGAAAAAGAGGTGGTTATGACCGGTTTGCTCCTTAAATGGCTCCTCAACTGTTGTGCCCTTTTTATCGTGATGAAAGTGATTCCCGGCATACAGATTAATCATATTCAGAATCTTCTGATGGCCACGGTGGTCATTGCCCTGTTGAATATGTTTGTGCGTCCGGTCATCATTCTGTTGACGCTCCCGGTCACTCTGCTGACTCTGGGCCTTTTTGCCCTGGTGGTAAATGGCCTGATATTCTCTCTTGCTGCCCATCTGGTACCCGGATTTTATGTTGCCGGTTTCGGAACAGCTTTTCTGGCTGCTCTGCTTTACAGCCTGCTGAGTTCGGTACTCAATTTGATGTTCGGTACAAAGTAATGGGCAATTTTTATAAAACATATCCATCGGTCTGTCGATTGCCATCTCTGTTCCAATGACTTCTCCCCACGCATCATTCATTTCCCGTATAGGTGACACTATCAACCGCAATGCCCTCTTTGCCCCCGGTGATTCTCTGGTTGTTGCCGTTTCCGGGGGTGCCGATTCCTCGGCATTGTTAGATATCCTCTTGAAATTACCCGATTATCGGCTTATTATTACGGTTGCTCATCTCAACCACTCTCTGCGTGGTGCCGAAGCCGACGGTGATGAGGAGTTTTGCCGGACCCTTGCCACCCGATATTGCGTGCCTTTTGTCAGTCGGCGTCTTGATGTGAAGGCTCTGGCGTCAGAACGAAAGCTGAACCTGGAGGATGCCGGACGACTGGCCCGGATAGCGTTTCTCGATGAAGTCAAAGTTGAACGGGGTGCGAAGGTAGTGGTGCTGGCCCACCATGCCGACGATCAGGCCGAAACGTTTTTGATGCGACTGCTGCGGGGAGCAGGCATGACCGGGTTATCGGCCATGGCCTATCATAATGAACGGGGATATGTACGCCCCTTACTCGATGTGCGCCGTAAAGAAATTGAGCAGTATCTCCGTGATAACGGGCTTGCGTGGCGGGAAGATTCCACTAATACTGATACCTCTTTTCTGCGTAATCGAATACGCCACGAGTTGATTCCTGTCTTAAAAGAGTATAATCCAGCCATTGTTGCCAGCCTTGCCGGCACCGCGTTACTCTTGCGGGGAGATGATCAGCTGTTAGAGGAAATGACGTCAGAGCTGTGCGCCACAACCTGTCACAGAGGGGAGGGGGGGGAGATGTTCTGCTCTGTCAGACAGCTTCGCAGCTTCGATTCTGCCAGGCGGTCGAGAATTCTTCGTTACCTGTTTAAGCAGGTTTCCGGAACCTTACAGGGATTTTCCCGTCGTCATCTGGACCGGCTGCATGGCATGATTGATGGCTCCGCTCCCAATGTCCGGCTTAAGCTTCCTTCCGGCGTGCTGGTTGTGCGTGAGTATGATCAGCTCAGGTGCGGGTTGGATAAACAGGGAACACCAAACCTTGATTATGAAGTACGAATAACGGGAGCCGGTCGCTATCAACTTCCCGATGGTACACTGCTTGACGTTGGTGAAGAGGCTTTGTCAAACCATGAATTGGCGACCCATGTTGCTGAGATTAGTACCATAAAGGTGCCGTTTCCGTGGCTGGTGCGGCGGTTCCGACCGGGAGACCGCATGAGTCCCCTTGGTATGAATGGCACAAAAAAAATAAAAAATATTTTCATTGATCGAAAGATACCGGCAGATGTACGGGCCAGAACGCCGCTCTTGCTCTGCGGAGAAGAGGTAATCTGGGTTGCCGGAATCTGTCTGTCAGAGAGGTGTCGAGTAACGGCACCGGAGGATACCGTCATAACGGTACAGTGGCATCCGTAAGGGTACATTGTATGTGTCAGAAATAGACAACGTATGTTACGGTTACGAGTTAATCCAGCCGAGTTAAACCATGAAAGAAGTCCCTATGAAACTATTGCTGTTTACGCTGACAATTTTCTGTGCGCTGGCTTCCGTTGCTTCTGCCGCCCGTTTTGATGCGTCATTTTCCTTTTCCACCATCGAGACCAGGCATTTCTCAATACATTATCACCAGGGACTTGAAACGGTAGCACGAAAAACATCCCGTATTGCCGAAGAAGCCCATGAAAAGCTTCTCAAGAGTTTCTCGTGGGATCCACCGGAAAAAACAGAAATTGTGCTGGTCGATAACAGTGATTTCTTGAATGGTTCCGCCCTGGTCCTTCCCTATAATGTTATCGTAATCCAAGTGGTCCCCCCCACATTTTCCACTATGCTTGGCGAGTTTGATGACTGGCTTAAAACGGTAATTACCCATGAATACGGTCATATTGTCACCATGGACCCATCCCGTGGCTATTCGAGCTTCATGAGGTCATTGTTCGGCAAGCCGGTGCCAGGTGCTGATCCGGTGACGGAACTGTTATTTCTGGTAACCGCTCCCCCCAACAATTTACTTCCCCGCTGGTGGCATGAGGGGATTGCCACCTGGGTGGAAACTGAACATACCGGAACAGGTAGGGGTAAGAGCAGTTATTATGACATGGTGTACCGTATGGCGGTGGCTGAAAATAACATACCAACAATAGCCCAGATTAACGGAGATGTGCCGGACTGGCCCGGTGGGGGAATGAGATACCTCTTTGGATACAAACTGTTTCAGTACGTTGCCGACACCTACGGATCCCAAAGCTTGAACAAGCTGAGTACCGCCCATTCCGGTCGTATCCCCTATGCACTTCATACCCCCCCAGCCACTCTTTTTGATGGTAAAGGGTATCCGGAACTGTATAGCGGTATGGTCTCTGAATTATATCGCGAGCAGTCTCAACGCATCGCAGCTCTTTCTTCGGTTCCTTTTACTCCCGTTCGGACAGTAGCAAAAGACGGGCAAGTTTTGATGAATCCGAGATATTCACCCTCGGGATCACTCATAGCGTACCTGAAAAGTGATCCTCACGACCATGTCAGCTGCGTTATTACTGACCGAGAGGGCAACAAGAAATACGAATTCAGACGGAGTTTTTCCGATGGAAGTCCGACCTGGTCACCCTCTGGCGACAAGCTCTATTTTAGTCAACCCCGAGTGACGAACGGGTTCGATATGTATCAGGACCTCTTCAGCTATGAACTCTCAAGTAAGAAAACCAGCAGGCTCACCCACGGAATGCGTATCGGTGATGTGGACCTTTCACCGCAGGGGGAGCGTTTTGCCGCCGTGGTAAATGGCAAGGGGAGTCAGAATCTGGCATTACTTGATGTGAAAGGTACCACTATTTCAGCACCTGAGATGATAACCAGCTATTCAATGCAACGACTCTTCTCCCCCCGCTGGTCTCCCAACGGCACCACTGTTTCCTATGGGGTAACCGATAACAACGGAATATCATCGATACATCTCTACGATGTTGTCGGTAAGAGCGACATAACCATCTTGTCCTCTCCCCATGTGACCGCATTCCCTGTCTGGTCACGTGACGGTTCTGCCATCTATTATATCTCCGATGAAAACGGAGTCTTTAACCTCTATTCCTACGATCTCAGGCTGGGTACCAGTACCCAGCTCAGCCACCTGCTCGGAGGGGCCATGCAGCCGGAACCATCACCCGATGGTTCTTCAATACTCTTTTCCAGCTACGGCTCCCATGGCTTCACCATCGCTGAAATGTCCCTTGATCCTGCAAATGTTCTGACCGTTGCTGCCCCTTCAGTGTCACGGAGTGAGCGGGTTGTGCCTCCCACCCAACCGGTGGCAAAACATGGTGAAGCTTCACTCAAAGGTGGCATTTCCCAGCCCTATTCACCTCTTCACACGTTGCTGCCACGTTTCTGGTTGCCTAAAATTTCCGGTGATGGCTCAAATGGAGCGGTTGTTGGTTTGTACACCGCAGGTGCAGATGTCCTTGGCTATAACAGATATTTCCTCAATGCGGACTATAGTTTTGGCCGGAATCGGGGCTACTTTGATTTTGACTACCGGAATGACAATTTTTATCCGACCCTTCTTTTCAAGGCCCGTTCTGAACCATTTCAATATGCCAGTTTGCTCCAGAACGGTGATTATTATGAATTGAATCAGGCAATCACCGTTGGAACTATCTGGCCGGTCAATTTTTTTGAATCAAGATTCAGTGTCACTGCAGGCTATCAGCTGCTTGATGTTACTGCACTCAGTGGGATTAATAGCAACAGTCTTATAAATGGCTTACAGGTATTTCAGGGGAGGCAGGATAATCTGTATGCAGGTATCGGCTTCTCAAGCGTCCGCCGATATCCTTATTCGGTAAGTCCCGAGGAGGGTAGCCACGTTTCACTGCTGTATCGACGCTATTCCCGCTTGCTTGGCGGTGATCTGGATCAATCCCAGTATACCGCCTCCTATGAAGAGTACTTTCGTATTCCCACAGAATCGCCCCGTCACAACGTTGTGTATCTGCGTCTTGCCGGAGCCTTTGCCGATACACGTTCAAACTACGCCCAACAAGCGTTCCAATTGGGTGGCATTCCCTCGGAACTTAATCCCTATTCACTCCGTGGCTTTCCTTCCCGTATCTATACCGGCAAATATATTACAACCGGGACCCTGGAATTCAGGGCACCAATCTCCTATCCCATGGGGGGGGCGGGGGTGTTTCCCTATTTTTTTGAAAAACTTCATCTGGCACTTTTTCTCGATGGAGGTGAAGTGTGGAACGACCAGACTCCGGCCTCGTTGAATTCTATTCTCGCGGGGGCAGGGGCCGAGGTACGGATGGATGTGATTACGGGGTATTGGCTGAAGCTCACACCGGCAATCGGTGTGGCGCACGGATTAAGCAAGGGTGGTGAAAATCAGCTCTATTTTACCATTTATATGAATATGTAAGCTATTTCATAAGTGTGTCGGCACATTCCCTCAGCGCCTTATTCAGTCGTTCTCCCGAAAGCGGCTTAACTTCGTACTTCAATATTCCCAGGTCTTGATACTGTTCTGAACTTTCGGGCATTTCATAGGCTGACAGGATGATTGCCGGTATGGTTTTGTCTGTGGTGCGAACTTCTTTCAGCATGGTGAAGCCATCCATTACCGGCATTGATATATCGGTGATGACAATATCAGGATGGTGCTCATAATAGGCAGCGAGTCCTTCTGCACCATCTTTGGCCGTGAGTAACGTACCTACCATACGGGTTAAATACTGGCTGTACTGCTCCCTTGTTTCATCGTCATCTTCAATGTAAAGAACCGTCAGTTTTTTCAGTCGATCAATATCCTCTTCTCCCACTTCGATGCTCTTTTTGCGGAGCAGGTGGGCACTCTGGAGCCACTTTTCCAGGGTGGCAGCAAGGACCTCTTTTTTAACCGGCTTGGACAGATAATCATCCATACCCGCCTGGAGGCAGTTGTCCCGATCCTCTGCCAGAGCATTGGCCGTCATGGCTATGATCGGCACGTTATGATTCAAAACCGCTGAGTCCGTATTACGTATTGTGGCTGTTGCCGCATACCCATCCATTTCGGGCATCATGCAATCCATCAGTACAATATCATAATTGAAATTTGATAACGCTTCTACGGCATCTTTGCCATTCAGTGCCACATCAACCGTATATCCCAAGGTATTCAGCATCCGGAGCGCAACTTTCTGATTAATGAGGTTGTCTTCGGCAAGCAGAATGTGTGCCGTCAGATCGGCTACCCGTTCAACAGTACGGCAGATACTCTGCGTTGGCTCCTTTACTGCCTCTCTCTGTTGCTTTTCAAGTCGGGCGGTAAACCAGAAGGTTGATCCACTCCTTTCAACACTGGTAACGCCGATTTCCCCCCCCATCAACTCTGCCAACTGTTTACAAATTGCCAAACCAAGACCGGTGCCCCCATATTTTCGGGAGGTTGAGCCATCCACCTGGGTAAAAGGCTCAAAAATGGCCCCTAATCGTGACTGCGGAATTCCTATGCCGCTGTCATGGACGGAGAACTTGACTGTTGCATATGAATCCTGCTCGGATACAAGAGAAACGGTGACATCAACTGCGCCCTGGTGGGTAAATTTCAGGGCGTTATTGACCAGATTGATGATGACCTGCCGAATCCTTCCGGGATCACCTTTTAAATGGAGTGGTACGGTTGATTCCACGCGACTCGTCAGGCTAAGTCCCGTTTCAATTGCCCGATATTCGAGCATTTTTATCGTGTCATGCAGGGTGATAGCCAAGTCAAAATCGAGTACTTCCATCGTAAGTTGGGCAGACTCATTTTTTGAAAAATCAAGGATATCATTGATCAACCCCAGGAGGGACTCACCACTTCTGCAAATTATTTCGGCGTACTCTCGTTGCTCTCCTGTCAGGGGGGTATCCAGAAGGATGCCCGACATGCCGATTACCCCATTCATGGGGGTTCGGATTTCATGGCTCATGGTAGCCAGAAAGTTACTCTTGGCCCTGGCAGACGTTTCAGCATGGTCCCTTGCAGAGCGAAGGTCATCTATGAGACGTTTGTTTTCGGTAACGTCCTCAAAAGTTGCAATAGAGCCGATGGCCGGATCGTGGGGATCTATCTGTTTAACCGAAATTTTTACATAAAATAATGAACCGTCTTTTCTCCGGCAGGTGGTTTCATGTGAGGTATTCGATTCACCACTCAGTGGTGAACGGTACAGCTTATTATATACGTTTTCATATTCTTCACGGGAAGAGTAGAACATGAGCGTATTCTGCCCGGCAATCTCTTCTTTCGAATATCCCGTCATGTCGCAAAAACTAGAATTGGCCATGACAATCGTTCGATCAACCAGTTTGAGAATGCCGATAGGTGCCGAATTTACAATTGTCGATAATTCCTGAAACAGTTCCGCACCGTTTTTATTGCTTTTCCTCAGGCCGTCAGAGATCTCTTCCAGCACGGTTTCCCGGTCACGCAATGTTACTATAAGGCCGCTTTGAACGGTGAGATACTCTTCCAGGCTGCGGCGGTATGAAATAATGGACAGAATGCCCAGGAGCCAGATGCATCCGTGTCCGACCAACTCTTGGGCCATCTTCTCTTTAAGTCGCGTTTTGTGAGGTAACCAGGGTACCGCAATACTGAGTCCACCCCGAATGTCACCTGTTTTATACCCCTGACCACCATGACATTCCAGGCAGGCCGCCTCAATCTTGAGGGGACGCATGAAACGCATATAGGGCACACCTTCCATTGTTTCCAGTGATGAGTACTCCGTAACACCTTTTTCAAAATAGTTTAATGCCCTCTCTTCCCAGACGTCGGGAGCATTTAGTGCCCGAATCGGTTTAAGACTTGTCAGGTGCCCCCGTACTCCCTTTTTGGTGTAACTCATTTCCTGTATCTGTCTGGTAATGTAGGATGGTGTGATGCGGGTAAGGTTGGTGCCGGATGAACGGATAGTATTCTGCTCTGATTTTTCGCCCGCTGTTTTGCTGCCATTCGTATGGGGAGCAATTATGTAAAGATCGCCAATACTGGCCAACCAGTGCCGATACATGATATCCTTTTCGTGGTTGGTTGTTGCGATGGAAATGGCACTAACGTATTCAGTATTGTAGTCCTTATTGATGTTCCATCCGCAAAAGACAGCAATAAGTGCGGACCAGCTGACAAACAGCAGGGAAAGCGGTAGATGTACCAGATCAAAGCGATGTCCGAATGTCATAGAGTACCCCTTGAATGGTGCATACCTAAGCGTCGTTTTAAGTATAACAGAGATTGGATTATAATGAAGTCCCTATTGTTCTGACAGATAAAGCTGTCAGCATACTACACCCAAACATAGGTTGAAGGCATATCTATGTGATGATTTATGTCAAAAAGATATTTTCAAATCGTGCTTGCCAGTTTATGCAGAGAATGGTACAGTACGAACAGTTTTGATCCTTTTAATCTGGTCCGAGAGACCAGCAAGGGTGTTTCGATGACGTTTACCCATAAAACATACTGAGAAGAGTCTTGCCGCCTGAGCGTTAAGACTCTTTTTTTGTATTCAGGAGGTATTCATGACGGCTGAACAGACGGTTCTTATGGATGGTGCCGGAATTAAGCGGGCTCTTACCCGGATTGCCCACGAGATTTTAGAGCGGAACAAAGGTGTTTCAGATATTGTATTGATTGGAATCAGGTCAGGTGGTGCCTATCTGGCCGATGGTTTAGCAGAGCATATCTGCCTTATCGAAGGTGGGTCTGTGCCGGTTGGTGCCGTGGATATTACCCTCTATCGGGATGACTGCTCCGGGCTGTTGCCACATCATCCCGTGGGTAAGACCGAGATACCCTTTTCCCTTGAAGCGAAGAAAGTAATTCTGGTTGACGATGTACTTTACACCGGTCGGACCATCAGGGCTGCCATGGATGCGTTAATGGATTTTGGTCGTCCCCAGTCAATACAACTGGCAGTTCTTATTGATCGTGGTCATCGGGAGTTGCCTATCCGCGCAGATTTTGTTGGTCGGAATGTGCCCACCAGCCAGAAGGAAAATGTACAGGTCGTTTTTAACGGTTCCCAGGAGCCGATTGAAGTGGTACTCCAAAAATAGGGGGGTGAACGGTCATGGCCGAGTTCAAGCATAAACATATTATTGCGTTGCGGGACTTGTCGAAAGAGGATATCGAACTTCTGATCTCCACCGCAGAAAGTATGCGGGAAATAAACAGCAGGGAGATCAAAAAAGTACCGACGTTACGGGGTAAAACGATCATCAACCTGTTTTACGAGTCATCAACCCGTACCCGCACCTCCTTTGAAATTGCCGGTAAGCGGCTTTCTGCCGATACGGTCAATATAGCATCTTCCAACAGTTCGGCCACCAAGGGGGAAACCCTGTCCGACACCGCTCTCAATCTGCTGGCAATGAAACCTGATATCATCGTGATGCGCCATGCGGTATCCGGTGCCCACTATTTTCTGGCCGGTAAAGTCAACTGCTCAATCATCAACGCCGGGGATGGGGCACATGAGCATCCCTCCCAGGGACTTCTCGATATGCTTACCATGAAGGACCGGTATGGTCGCCTTGACGGTCTCAAAGTGGCAATTGTGGGGGATATTACCCACAGCCGCGTTGCCCGCTCCAATATTCAGGGCTTGACCAAGCTGGGTTCATCGGTCTTTCTGGCCGGTCCCCCCACCATGATTCCTCCCGAAGCGGAGAAACTTGGTAATGTTACGGTCTGTTCCTCCATGAATGAAGCGTTACAGGATGCTGATGTGGTGATGATGCTCCGTATTCAGCAGGAGCGGCAGGGGAAAACCCTCATGCCCAACGCCCGTGAATACTCTCGCTATTTCGGTCTCAATCCGAACAATATCAAACTCGCAAAGCCCAACGCCATGGTCATGCATCCCGGACCCATCAATCGTGGTGTGGAGATGTCTTCGAGCATGGTTGACGGTAATCAGTCCTGGGTGTTGAAACAGGTGGAAAACGGAGTGGCGGTGAGAATGGCCATGCTGTATCACGTCTGCGGTGGGGAGTTGGAATAGTTTCCGTTCGGAAAGGGTGCTTTTTTCCCCTGGCGGCGTCAATCTTCGGCTTTACTTGTGCGGCGTACTGGTGTACGCCTCCGCGTAATTCCTTGATTTCCTTGCCAGGAGAAAAAATCACCGCTTTCCGCTCCGGAAACGAATCGGTGAGCAGGCATTGTTTTTTTCTTGTAAGGAGAGGCTCTTGCAAAAGTCAAAAACGATGTCATTCCTGCAGGTTTTAGGCCGGAATCCAGATTTTAACTGTCTGAAAAACCTGGATCCCCGATAAAGGCATTCGGGGATGACAATTTATTTGCAACCGGCTCAGGAGAATAAAATATCAGCGTTGTCCGGTTAGTTTTTTGCGTAAGGCAACGGTTCGCCCTCATCCGCCCTGCCGAAGGCCGGATGAGGGGATAAGGCAGCGTTTTTCGCCATGCAATTTTCTAACCGGACAACACTGATAGAATGTAGCCTTCCGCTCCGGAAACAAGTCGGTGTGTAACTTTTTTGTATGTATCTAATTACTATCTCTATGGGGTGAACGTATGAGTCTTTTGATTAAAAACGGACGGGTTATTGACCCATCACAAAACCTTGACGGTAATTTCGATGTTCTGGTTGAAAACGGCCTGGTGAAGGAAATCGCTGCCAATGTGAATGCTCCTTCCGATTGCATCATCATTGATGCCTCCGGAAAGTATGTGGTGCCCGGATTGATTGATATGCACGTCCATCTCCGTGATCCGGGGCTTGAGTACAAGGAGGATATTGTCAGCGGCACCAAAGCTGCGGTTGCCGGTGGCTTTACGTCACTCTGCTGTATGCCCAATACCAAGCCGGTCATTGATAACAAAACCGTTGCAAGTTATATCATTAACAAAGCCAAAGCCGAGGGTTTCTGCAATGTTTTCCCCGTTGGAACCATTACCTATGGACTTTCCGGTGAACGGATGTCTGAAATGGGGGAGCTGAAGGAGTCGGGCTGTGTGGCGGTATCCGATGACGGCAAACCGGTCCACAACAGTGAAATGATGATGCGTGCCATGCAATATGCGGCAGGGATCGGAATTATGGTTATTTCCCATGCCGAAGAGCTTGAGCTGGTTGGCGAGGGGGTTATGAATGAAGGGTACACGTCCACAGAACTGGGATTAAAGGGGATTCCCCGGGTTGCTGAAGATATTGCCACGGCCCGTGAAACCATGCTGGCTGAGTACACCGGTTCATCCATCCATATCGCCCATGTTTCTACCAAAGGTGCCGTACGGATTATTCGTGAGGCCAAAGCACGGGGTGTCAAGGTTACCTGTGAAACGGCTCCCCACTATTTTACTCTCACCGATGACGCGGTACGCGGTTACAACACCAATGCCAAAATGAATCCCCCGCTTCGTGAGGCTGACGACGTTGCCGCCATCAAAGAGGGATTACGGGACGGTACTATTGATGCCATAGCCACCGATCATGCACCCCATCATCTTGACGAGAAAGATATAGAATTCAATCTGGCCATGAACGGCATAATCGGTCTGGAAACGTCTCTCCCCTTGTCACTGCAACTGGTGAGGGATGGGATACTTACTCTGAATGAACTGATTGATAAAATGTCATGTAAACCTTCACATCTTCTCGGACTTGATCGGGGAACGTTGAAAGCTGGTGCCATTGCCGACATTACGGTTATCGATCCCGATCTGTCATGGCGGGTTGAGGCTGAACTGTTGGCGAGTAAATCAAAAAATTCACCCTGGCTCGGTCAGAACATGACCGGCGGGGCCACTGCAACCGTTGTAAACGGTATTCCGGTTTTTACCCGATAATACAGAACGTGAGGAGCTCCCTGTTATGAAAGCAATTCTTGCGCTCGCCGATGGGCGCATCTTTGAAGGAAAATCATTTGGTGCGCCGGGAGAGGCCACCGGTGAAGTCGTATTTAATACCGCCATGTCCGGATACCAGGAGGTTCTCACCGATCCTTCCTATAAGGGGCAGATGGTTACCATGACCTATCCGCAAATCGGCAACACCGGCATTAACCCGGAAGATATTGAAAGCCGCGGACTTTTTCTGTCCGGTTTTATCGTCAAGGAATACCTTGATTGCTACTCAAACTGGCGTGCCACCATGAGCCTTGCCGCCTATTTGCAGGAGAACGGGGTGGTTGGTATTCAGGGCATTGATACCCGTGCTTTGACCCGCCATTTGCGGGACAAGGGTGCCCAGAATGGCATTATTTCCACAACCGATCTTGATCCGGTCAGCCTGGTGGCAAAAGCTGCGGCAATTCCCTCCATGACCGGCCTTGATCTTGCGTCCGGTGTCAGTTGTGAAAGACCGTATCACTGGTCAGAAGGGGCCTGGGATCTGGAAGACGGCTACCCCCAGGTTGATCCGACCACCCTGAAATACAAGGTCGTGGCCTATGATTTCGGTATTAAGTACAATATCCTCCGCTGCCTGGTCCAGGCTGGGTGTGATGTAACCGTCGTTCCGTCAAATTTTCCCGCAGAGCAGGTGCTTGCCATGAATCCTGACGGCATCTTCCTCAGCAATGGGCCGGGAGACCCGGAACCACTGGTGGATGTGCAGGCTGAAATACGCACGTTCATCGGCAAAAAACCGATCTTCGGCATCTGTCTGGGGCATCAATTACTCGGTCTTGCCCTTGGTGGCACCACCGTGAAACTTCCCTTTGGCAACCATGGCTCAAACCTGCCGGTCATGGATATGCAGACGAGAAAAGTAGAGATTACTTCCCAAAACCATGGCTTTGCCGTTGACCTTGACTCTCTTGGTTCTTCCGCCTGTCTGGGGCATAAAAACCTGAACGATCAGACCGTTGAAGGTATTCGTCATTGTGACCTGCCGATTTTTTCGGTACAGCATCATCCGGAGGCATCGCCCGGTCCCCATGATTCAAATTATCTTTTTGCACGTTTTGTGGAAATGATGGAAAAGCACAAGGGACAGTAAGATTTGTCTCCGGTTATGCCATGAATTATGTAGATCTTTATCAATCGGGTGAATTGCTCAAGAGAGTTCGTGAAGCCTACCACCGACTTGGTTCTTGCGACCTCTGTCCCCATGACTGTCGCGTCAATCGCCTGAGCGGAGAACGGGGCTTCTGCGGAGCGGGGTTTCGGCCTAAAATTGCTTCGGCCAACCTCCATAAGGGGGAGGAGCCTCCCATTTCAGGCGTGAACGGTTCGGGAACTGTTTTTCTTTCCGGCTGCTCCCTGAAATGTTCGTTCTGCCAGAATTTCCCCATCAGCCAATTGGGCAATGGGGAAGAAATTTCCATCAGGGAATTGGCAACGCGGATGCTGAAGCTCCAGAAACGCCGGGCTCACAATATTAATTTTGTGACGCCCAGCCATTTTTTGCCGCAGATTCTTGCGGCCCTCTGGCAGGCTATACCGCTCGGGTTTACGCTCCCCATCGTCTGGAACAGCAGTGGGTATGAAAAACCCGACGCACTTGAGCTCTTGGCGGGGATTGTTTCCATCTATCTGCCCGATATGAAGTATGCCGATGACAGTCAGGCGTTTTCGGTTTCCGGCATTTCTGGCTATAGTGGCAGTAATAGAGCGGCCGTCAGCGAGATGTTCCGGCAGGTGGGGCATCTGGAAACTGACGGAGATGGAATCGGTGTTAAGGGTCTCATTGTCAGACATCTGGTACTGCCGGAAGGAAAGGGGGGCTCGGTTGATACCATCGCCTGGATAGCCGATACCCTTGGTCAGGAAACCCACATAGCCTTGATGAGCCAGTATTTTCCTGCGCACCGGGCAACCGGCATTTCTGGTATGGACCGTGCCCTCACCCATGAAGAATATGACGAAGCGGTGGAGGCACTGGAGCATGGGGGCCTTGAGAATGGCTGGGTGCAGGAACTTGACGAAGAGCGTGGTGCCGTATGAGAACGGTGTTTCTGCTGGTTCTTTCCAATATATTTATGACCTTTGCCTGGTACGCTCACCTGAAGAACCTCCGTACCCGGCATTGGTTGATTGCGGTGGCACTTTCGTGGGGAATTGCGTTTTTTGAATACCTCATACAGGTGCCGGCAAATCGTATCGGTTACGGCAGATTCAGCCTGGCCCAACTTAAAATAATACAGGAAGTTATCACCTTGACGGTATTTGTGCCCTTTGCCGTATTTTACATGGGCACATCCCTCACGTGGAATTATCTCTGGGCCGGATTCTGTCTGGCTGGAGCGGTTTTTTTCATATTTCGCTAAAAAAATGAAGGAGTATTACGTACATGCCTAAACGAACTGATATCAAAAAGATTCTTATCATCGGTGCCGGACCCATTGTCATCGGTCAGGCGTGCGAGTTTGATTATTCCGGCACCCAGGCCTGTAAATCACTGAAAGAAGAAGGGTATGAAGTTGTTCTGCTCAACAGTAATCCGGCAACAATCATGACAGATCCGGATTTTGCCGATCGTACCTACATTGAGCCGGTTACCCCGGAAATCCTGGCAAAAATCATCGAAAAAGAGCGCCCCGATGCGCTACTGCCGACCCTTGGTGGTCAGACAGCTCTCAATACCGCGGTTTCGGTGGCTGAAATGGGTATTCTTGAAAAGTTTGGTGTCGAGTTGATCGGTGCCAAGCTACCGGCCATCAAAAAAGCAGAAGATCGCACTCTCTTTAAAGCTGCCATGGAAAAAATAGGGCTTGCCGTACCTAAATCCGGTTTGGCCCACAACCAGATGGAGGCGATGGAAGTTGTTAAAACCATCGGTTTTCCCGCCATCATCAGGCCTTCATTTACCCTGGGGGGAAGCGGCGGCGGTATCGCCTATAATCTTGAAGAGTATGAACGGATGGCTCTGGGGGGGATCGATGCCTCTCCAACCGATGAAATCCTTGTGGAGGAGTCGGTTATTGGCTGGAAGGAGTTCGAACTGGAGGTTATGCGGGATACGGCGGATAATGTGGTCATTATCTGTTCCATAGAAAACTTTGATCCCATGGGGGTCCACACCGGGGATTCCATAACCATCGCACCGGCTCAGACATTGACCGACAAGGAATACCAGATTCTTCGTGATGCTTCGCTGAAAATTATCCGTGAAATCGGTGTTGATACCGGTGGTTCCAATATTCAGTTTGGTATCAATCCCCGTGACGGCCGTCTGGTGGTCATCGAGATGAATCCCCGTGTCTCCCGCTCGTCGGCTCTGGCATCCAAGGCCACCGGTTTTCCGATTGCCAAGATTGCCGCCAAGCTTGCGGTGGGGTATACCCTTGACGAGGTTACCAATGACATTACCCGTGAAACTCCGGCCTGTTTTGAGCCGAGCATCGACTATGTGGTAACGAAAATACCTCGCTTTACCTTCGAAAAATTTCCGGCTGCCGACGCAACGTTGACGACCCAGATGAAATCGGTTGGTGAAGTTATGTCAATTGGACGTACCTTCAAGGAGTCGTTCCAAAAGGCCCTCCGCTCACTGGAGATCGGTGTCTCCGGATTTGACTCAAAGATGTTTGAGCTGGGGAGCGAGACGCGCCGTGGACTGACCGGCAAGGAACAGCAGCTTTTGCTGGAAAAGTTGCGGGTGCCAAATGCCGATCGGCTCTGGTATGTGGGGGACGCTCTGCGCAGCGGTATGACCGTTGAAGAAATTTACAAACACACGGCAATCGACCCCTGGTTCCTCCATAATATCCGCCAGATTATCGAAAAAGAGGATGAGTTGAAGTCAATCCCCTTTTCGGATATTACGGCGGACATCCTGCGGGATGCCAAACAGTATGGTTTTTCTGACAAGTTCCTGTCACAGCTCTGGTGCGTGAAAGAAGACACACTGCGCGAACTCCGGTGGTCATTGAAGGTGCGACCGGTATACAAGCGTGTTGACACCTGTGCCGCCGAATTTGAAGCCTACACACCCTACATGTATTCAACCTATGAGGAAGAGTGTGAGGCAGCACCGACGGACCGAAAGAAAATCATGATTCTCGGTGGGGGACCGAACCGCATAGGGCAGGGGATTGAATTTGATTACTGCTGCGTTCATGGTGCCTTTGCACTTGCGGAAGACGGTTTTGAAACCATCATGGTAAACTGTAATCCTGAAACCGTATCAACCGATTATGATACCTCCGACCGTCTCTATTTTGAGCCGCTTACCCTTGAGGATGTGTTGGAAATCGTTGCGGTTGAGAAACCGGTTGGAGTTATCGTGCAGTTTGGCGGACAGACACCCCTTAAGCTTGCCGTGGCATTGGAAAAAGCCGGTGTGCCCATAATCGGGACTTCTCCCGATGCAATTGACCGGGCGGAAGATCGGGAGCGTTTTCAGGAAATGCTCCATAAACTTTCACTGCTGCAACCTGAGAATGGTACGGCCCGTTCCTTCGAAGAGGCTGAAAAGGTCGTGGAGCGGATCGGTTATCCGGTGGTGGTGCGTCCTTCCTATGTTCTCGGTGGACGAGCCATGGAAATTGTTTATGACCGGGATAATCTTCAGCGGTATATGACAACCGCCGTTCTTGTGTCGCCTGAGCACCCCATACTTCTTGACAGTTTTCTCGATGAGGCAATTGAAATAGATGTTGATGCACTCTGTGACGGAACCGATGTTGTTATTGGCGGCATTATGGAGCATATTGAAGAGGCCGGTATCCATTCAGGGGATTCTGCGTGCAGCCTTCCCCCCTATTCAATTAGTCCTGAAATCGTTGCGGAAATTCGTCGTCAAACGGTGGCCATGGCCCTTGAGCTGGGGGTTAAGGGATTAATGAATGTGCAGTATGCCGTCAAGGGGAGTGAGGTCTACATTCTGGAAGTCAATCCCCGTGCTTCCCGCACCTCTCCCTTCGTTTCCAAGGCCACCGGGCGCCCCCTTGCCAAGATAGCAGCCCGCGTTATGGCCGGGAAGAGCCTTAAGGAGCTGGGAATCACTGAAGACATCATACCGACCCACATTTCGGTGAAGGAGGCCGTTTTTCCTTTCGTTAAATTCCCCGGTGTGGATACTCTTCTTGGGCCGGAGATGAAATCGACCGGTGAGGTTATGGGGATAGGGACAACCTTTGCGGAGGCGTTTGCCAAGTCACAGCTCGGTGCCAACGTCAAACTCCCGCTTTCCGGCAATGTTTTCATCAGTGTTCGGGATGCCGACAAGAAACATGTTGTCAGCGCGGCTGAAAAACTGTATAAAGCCGGATTCGGGATTGTTGCTACCGGTGGTACGGCCCAGTTTCTGGAGGATAAGGGAATTCCGGTGCGTCGGGTTAATAAGGTGCTTGAAGGGCGTCCCCACATTGTTGATGCCATCAAAAACGGTGAAATTCAGCTGGTAATGAATACAACCCACGGCCCCCAGGCCGTTGCCGATTCTTTTTCAATTCGGCGGGAAGCACTGATGCATGGGTTGGCATATTATACAACCGTTGCCGGAGCAAAGGCTGTGGCTGACAGTATCGTTCTTCTGAAAAACCAGGAACTTGGTGTTACGCCCATACAGGATTATCTGTAAGGAAATGTTTATTAAATAATGTACAGGAGTAGATACCTCGATGTCCCATTCAATACCGTTGACAAAAGAGAGTTTTGAGTCATTACAGGAAGAACTGAAGCGCTTGATCCGTGAGGAGCGTCCCAAAGTTATACAGGATATCGCCGAGGCGCGGGCCCATGGCGATCTTTCAGAAAACGCCGAGTACGATGCCGCTAAAAACCGTCAGGGTTTTATTGAAGGCCGCATTCAGGAAATCAATGGAAAGCTGGCACGTGCCCATGTTGTTGATTTATCCGGTTTGAAGCCGGACAAGGTTGTCTTTGGCTGCACGGTGACGGTATACGATATTGCCTCAGAGGAAGAGGTCACCTATAAAATTGTCGGTGAAGATGAGGCGGACATCAAGCTGAGCAAGATTTCCTGCACATCCCCCGTCGGTAAGGCATTGATCGGTCACAAGCTCGATGATTCGGTGCGGGTTATTGTGCCGTCCGGTACCAGGGAATATGAGATTATCGATATAAAGTACGAGTAGCATACTAACGGTAGAGTTGATATAAGGAGCTTATATGGCAGAAATATCGAAAGATATGACATTCTTTGAGTTAATGCGTACGTATCCTGAATCCGTCAAGGTTCTTCAAAAGCATAACCTTGGCTGTATCGGCTGCATGGGAGCGCAGAATGAAAGTCTTGAACAGGGGGCACGGGCCCATGGGCTGAATGTGGAAACTCTCTTGCAGGATCTGAAGGCGGCATTACTCTAAAAAATGTTTCTACAGGTAGAAAGTGTGCCCTCCTCGGAGTTGCTTCGTGGGGGGCACCTCTGTTATGACAAGCAGTGGTACTCAGGAATATTTTCGGTGAGTAAGTACGCTGTTTTCCAGCTTTACTTCGGCACAGATTTTTTCGGTTTCCTGGGCGGTCAAGCCCACACTGGGGTGGTTTCCCATCCAGTGGGTCACATCCCCCTTGGGAGTGACAAGTGGCGTGGGGTGGGGAGGGCCGGGAATAAAACGACCATCAATGTAGAGAGCAGCTTGATAGGCGTTTTCAATCTGAACGAGGGATACGTCGACTTTCAAGCCATTGGAGAGTATTTTACTGATAATATTCTTTTGAAAATCATGTGAAGACCCCTCGTCATATTTTTCTTACAGGTATAACATAATTCTGTCAGACTGTTCAATAGATGTTTAGTCGCAAAATGATGATATTATATCAAAAATAGTTGACTTTACGTGTTAGTTACGTTATAAGGTGGGTTCAATATGGTGGCTATGGTGAAGCGGTTAACACATACGACTGTGACTCGTACATACGAGGGTTCAAATCCCTCTAGCCACCCCAATTAAAAAGTAAAGGCCATCTTCTTGGAAGATGGCCTTTTTTAAATGCGGGGACTTTTATGCAAAAAGCCGGCAAGGAGTAAATCCCTGTCGGCTTTTTGTTAGTAAGTAGTTCATCCACTTCGGTAAGAGGTGGATGAACTACGTTGTGCATACTACGGACGTTCTGAAGCAGAGTACCACGCGTTTGTGGTGCGGTTGTAAGCTTTCAGATACTGCAGACTGGTCGTTGCAGTTGCTGCGCTGGTGGCAGTAGAGATGTTGTAGATAGTCGGATTGTAAATTGCTGCACTGGCCGTAACCGACATATTCATTGCGCCATCATCAAGGAAGTCGATGGTGTCATAGAGCAGTCTGCGGACGTAAGTACGGGCGTGAACGAATGCAGCAGGTTCACGGTGTACCAGATTGATGTTGAAGCAGGCACCAGCCAGTTTCTTGGCCTGAGCAGTTGTCAGGGCACCACCAAGGGTCCAGTCCGTGAAAGCCGTTGTCGTATTTGCAACATAGAAATACGGGTAGGCTGCATCGTTATAGTCGATATTATATTTGGTTTTCAGTAACGACAGAGCAAAGTTAACCGCATTGGTAAACGGCACGGACTGTTCTTCCACAAAGCCGGTTTTGATGGTGGTTGCAGTGGCTTCTGAGTAGTGGCAGTTGATGCAGGCTTTGTTGTAGGAGTCTGCATTGATTTCCCATGTGTGGTTTGCGTTGCCCATATGGCAGCTCAGGCATGGTCCACGGGTTGTCATGGTCAAAGAAGCGGTCTTGGCACCGGAAGCATCGGTGTGTGTGTCAAACTTGATTGCGTCGGTACCGAGGATACGGTGGGTACTGGAAACGGCACCACCATCGGAGCTGGAGGTCAGTGTGTTGCCATAGGTGTACTGGTAGCCGTTCGGGATCGATGTGTACTTGCGGAATACGCCGTCAGCTGCAAAGAGCGGCACGCCTGCTGAAGCTGATGTTGAAGCGGATGCGTTGTTAACTTTAACCGGTGCAGATGCGCTGGTGAAAGCTGTGAAGCCGTTTTTCATGTACATGAGGCCGGCTGCAGCCATGTAGTGTGAATTGAAGGTGCCGAAGTTGGTGTTAGCAAGGTTGCCAGTGTAACCTTCAACAATTTTGCCGCTGTTCAGGCCGGAGTGGCAAGGAATGCAGACCTGCGAATTACCAATGAAGCCGCCGTTAGGGATAACGGTTGAAGCAACTGAAGAAGCGGTGTAAGGAACAGAATATCCGGTTGAAAGGGGACGGACACTGTTTTTGAAATCGTTGCTGCTGTGACAGGCGTCGCAGGTAAGAACCTGTTTGCCAAGAGTCGTTGTTGAAAGGGCTTTTTTGTCAGTGAAGTTATTGTTCACTGCTTTTGCAAAACCGGCTGATGTATGGCAAGAGTTGCAGGTATCGCGTGTGGTGAAGTCATAGTGTGACCAAGCCAGCCCTTTCAGTTTGGCGTGACCGGAGTCTTCCCACTGTTCACGCTGAAGCTTGCCCGTACCTTCGATCGGGTTGTGTGGTTCATGGCAGGCAGAACAGTTGGTGCCGTTAAGGTTAAGGTAACGGGCAGCATTTGCTTCGCCGGCAGTCAGTGCGGAAGAACTTGTGTGCTTGAGGCTCAAAGAAGAACCGTGGCACTCAAAGCATCTGCCGCTGTCTGAAGGCTTGGGATCCTGGTGCTGTGTGCCGTGGCAGCCTGCGCAGCCGGGGAGTGAAGCACCATTTTTAGGAAGACCGGTCGTCCAGGAGTCGTTTGTGTAGTGACCGGACTGTTTGTAGCTGGCAAGCAGGTTCTGGCCGGTTATGTCACGGTAACTTTCGTGGCAGGACTGGCAGGGCTGGTTTTCGGCTTTGACAACAGGAGGGTTGGTAGTGATGGTAAAGGTAGGATTGTTACCACTGACAATAGTTACGTTGCTTTGGTAGCCTTCATACGCGATTGAACCGTCTGCTTTCAATCCCTGGGCGGTAACGATCAGATCGCTGCCGGGGTATACCTCAAGTGTACCACCGGAGTTACCTGCAAAATCATGCTTAGCAATGGGAATCAGCGGACCGGTAACAATCAGACGGGTTTTTGTAACATCGGCCGAAGATGCTACCACCTTCACTGTTACCTTACTGGTGCTCCCGTCGCCAATTGTGGCAACATTGCTCGCCCCGCAGCCATTCAGGGCAAGTAGCGCCAAGCCATACAACACATAGCGAGCTTTACTTACGTTGATACTCATGCTGTCTTCTCCTTTTTTCTGGTTTTTTAACCAAATTTATTCACATATCTCTGAATCTAACAAAACTGTATGGCAAGTCAAGAATTAACTTACCTAATAGATGTTTTTTTAGTTAGTTTTTTACTCTTAAATTTTCAATTGTAGATATTTACTCATAAGCTGGGTAATGGCTCTATGGGGCGTTTGAACAAAGGAAGAGGGCTCGATACTTCATAATGTAATTACGGCTTGTCGTTTTCCCTGAAATTGCGTTGACACCACCGCACACCGGGTGTATTTTGGCTCGGTAAATAAAGTTTTTATTAATATATTTTCTTCCCGTCACATGTTTGCCAGAATACAAGATAACCCTACGTGTCGCATTCAGTTCCAATCCACATACTTACATAATCTTCTGAAAGGCTGTACACCATGAAATTACTTCTCCTGCGATTGATATGTTTTGCGGGCACCCTCGTGTTTGCCCTTCCGATCCTTGCCAACGAAGTCGCCACAAATAGTAAAATCAGCAAAACCGTTGTCGAAAACGATCAAAGCGTCGTGGTGGTGGAAAAGGGGAGTGAAAGCCGTAAACGCATTGCCCTGGTAATCGGCAATGGTAATTACCGCTTTACTGACAGCCTGTCAAAACTGTCCAATCCGGGGCACGATGCCGAAGATATTGCCGTGGCCCTGCGCAGTTTTGGTTTTGAGGTCATGGAGAAGAACGACCAGACAAAAGAACAAATGGATGAGGCTATTACGGAATTTGGGCGCAGGATCAGCGGCAGCGAAGCGGCGTTATTTTATTTTGCCGGCCATGGCTTGCAAGTGAAAGGTCAAAACTACCTTATTCCTGTTGATGCCAGAATCGATTCCGATGCCCAGATCCCCTACAAAAGTATCAATGTAAATCAGATTCTTGATGAAATGGACAATGGGAAAAGTCAGGCCAATATCGTGATGCTTGATGCCTGTCGTAACAACCCTATCAGCGGCAAATTCAGGTCTGGTTCGACGCGCGGACTGGCGGCCCCGGCAAGCACGCCCAAGGGGACGGTAATCGTGTATGCCACGGACCCGGGTAATGTGGCCGCCGATGGTAACGGCAGGAATGGCCTGTTTACGGCTGGACTGCTGCTTGCTTTCAAAGGGAATGACTTAAGCCTTGGCGGCGTCCTGGCGCGGGCGAGCGAAGAGGTGGAGCGGGGGAGCGAGCAGACGCAGACCCCCTATGTCAATGGGCCCGCTACCTTGCAGAAAAATTTCCAATTTGCCGCCAACCCAGTTGCAAAGGGAGATGAGAAAGCGGCACCACAGCCGCCGGTGTATGTCAAGAGCAGTGAGGAAATTGAACGGGAAAGCTGGGAAAGTGCCAGTGCGAGTGCCAGTATCAATGCAATCGATGAATATCTCACGCAGTACCCCCAAGGACGTTTTACCGATCTGGCCAGAGCTGACTTTGCCCATTTGAAATCAGAAGCAGCCAAAGCAGCGATGAAGAGCGATTCAGCTGCCCGTAAGATCGCGGAAGCATTGTTGTGGGCAGAAGTGCAGAAGGGTGACAGTCAAAGTGACTATGATGCTTATCTGGCTCAATTCCCTCATGGGGAGCATGCTGTGCAGGCTACAAGTCGCAGCAGCATATTGCATGAAGCGGCCACTTCAGCTGCCACTGATAAACGCAATAACGAAACTGCTGAATTTCGTACACAGCTTGAGGCGGCTGAAAAGGGCGATGTGGAAGCCATGAAGAAACTGGCCAACTACTATGACGCCGGCTTCGGAGTGAAAAAAGATGCGTTGACCGCCACCGCCTGGCGGAATAAGGTTGAAGCGGCAGTAGCGCAACAGCAACTGCGAGCTGCCAACCAGGGAAATGTGGCCGCCATGCTCGATGTCGCTGAAAGATATGCTACCGGTTCAGGCATTGAAAAAGATCCGGCAAAAGCCACGTTGTGGCGTGCCGCTGCTGCCAGAGGTCAGGAAGTAGAAAAAAACAGGCAGTTGGCGGAATACAAAATCAAGAACTTTACCTATCTGGAAGATACCACACGCTTGATCAAGCAGAATGATGTGGACAGGAACCAAAGTTCGACGTGCATCACGAGTCTGCCGATTGTGGTTATAGTCGGTTTGGTTGAGGATGCTTTTTTTTCGCCGACAAAGTCCTATGAATTGTCCGAGTTGAAAAAGGCGGTTGCCCTGCGTCCCGCCACATGGGGTAAGCCGGATTCCATGATCGCACGGGCTTCGAGACAGCTTGAGGCACGACAGTCCGCCTTTAACGATCAGTAAGGTTACGTCACTATTTCAGTAACAGTCCAGGAGCATTATCTATGCGAAGTTGTACAACTGTTATCATGATGTTCGTCCTATTAGTCACTGCTTCAGTTTGTGCCGCTACAGGGGAAGAGAAACAACCCTCTGTAGGTCGCGGATTGGTGGTGGCGGAAAAAAAAGGTGGCAACTTCGGCAAGCGCGTTGCGCTGGTAATCGGCAACGGTAATTACCGCCACTCTGACAGCCTCCCAACGCTGTCCAATCCTGCCCATGATGCCGAAGATATTGCCGCTGCATTGCGCGGTTTCGGTTTTGAGGTCATGGAAAAGAAAAACATGACCAAAGAAGAAATGGATGAAACAATTGCTGAGTTTGGTCGTAAAATCATCGATAGCGAAGCGGCGTTATTTTATTTTGCCGGCCATGGCTTGCAAGTGAAAGGTCAAAACTACCTGATCCCGGTTGATGTTCGGATCGATTCCGATGCCCAGGTTCCCTACAAAAGTATCAATGTAAACCTGGTGCTTGATGAAATGGATACCGGGAAAAATCGTGCTAATATTGTCATGCTCGATGCCTGTCGGAACAATCCAATAAGCGGCAAGTTCAGGTCCGGTGCGACACGGGGGTTGGCTCCACCGGCAAACACGCCAAAAGGAACCATCATTGTCTATGCAACAGATCCGGGCAATGTGGCTGCGGATGGGGATGGTCGTAACGGCCTTTTCACGTCCGGCCTGCTCCATGCGTTCAATGGGAACGATTTAAGTCTCGGCAGCGTCTTGGCGCGGGCAAGTGAAGAGGTGGAGCGTGGCAGTGGGCAGAAACAGACCCCCTATATCAATGGTCCGGCTTCCCTGCAGAAGAATTTCCAGTTTGCCGCCAATCGTGTGGTTGAAGACGTACTGACGGCGGCATATATCAAAAGCGGTGATGAAATTGAACAGGAAAGTTGGGAAAGTTCCCGGACTAACCCCACGATCGCCGGCATCAGTGAGTATATGCGGCAATATCCGAAAGGGCGTTTTGCCGGCCAGGCAAAAATACTTCTTGTCACATTGAAAGACGCTGCCACCAAAGCAGAGAACCCTGTCGTAGATGAAGGTCCTGAACTTGCACTGTGGGACTCGGCGCAAAAACAGGATACTGTCTCAGAATATGAGGCGTTTCTTGCCGCGTACCCCAAAGGGAAACATAGTGTGTTGGCTAAGAGCCGCATTATTAAAATACAAGATAAAATGGCTGCTGAAGCAAGCACAAAACTTAAGAACGATGAGGATGAAGCCCGCTCGCAACTGGCTGTGGCAGAAAGTGGTGACATTGAAGCAATGAAAAAGGTGAGCCACTATTATGAAGCTGGTATTGGCTTTACGAAGGATGCTGTGCAAGCCGATACCTGGCGTAGTAAGGCAGAGACGGCGATAGCAAAGGAGCAGCTTCAGTTGGCCACTACCGGGGATATCGGTGCGATGCGTAGCCTGGCAACCAGCTATGACAACGGTCTTGGCGTTGCAAAAGATCGGGATCAGGCAAAGATGTGGAGGGAGAAAGCGGCCGAGGCGGCACGTAGGAAGGAGGCACAGGAACGGGCTCGAATCAAGGAAGAACGGATTAACAATATTTCTTTCCTGAGCCAAACCAAAGGTCTTTTTGAGGCGGGTAAGAAAGATGGTTTTAAAGGGATTTTTTCGCTGGTGCTCCTTTCACCATTTTTTTTACCATTCTCTCTGGTGGCTGATGCTTCGGAAGCTCCCGGAAAATCAACTGATTTGAACAGAATAAAGAACGAGGCTTCCGTTCACCCCTCAACCTGGGGCAAGCCTGATTCCATGATCGCCCGTTTTGCAAGACAACAGATGGCCTCAAGCGCGGCTATGGAAGTAGCAGGAAGCGTCGTAACTGCCGAATGAGCCGGTGTGCAATATTGCTGGTTGCAGCCCTGATTTGTGGCTGCATAACTACTTCACAACCAGCGGTCGTTGCCGTACCACTTTCTCAGTCGGGCCAGGGGGAGTTGCTACCTGCTGGCAATCAGGAGTTCTTAGTCGATAAGGAATTTGCTGCGCTGCATGATGTCGTAAATGGTGCTGACAATCAGCTACAACAATCCTACACCCGCGCGTTGGACGATTACCTCAATCAGGCCGATTTCCCTTGTCAGCAGCCGATCTACGCGCGCTATTTCGATCGTAAGTTTGCCGCCCATACTATGGAGCGGCAATGCCGTTCCAAAGTTCCCTTTTCCGTAATTACCCCATATGATGGTGCTCGGACAGTTTGGCTGGATCCAGAGCGTGTTTCGTCAATCCACCTCTTGTTTGCCAGTAAAAGTAAGAGTTTGGCTTCGCGCTTTGGCCATGTTGCCTTGAGGTTGGTGGTCTGTCCGGAAGGGGATAACAGTGTGGCTGCTTGTGATGCCAACCTTGAGGAGCATCTGGTGGTCGGGTTCCGGGCGCACATTGATGAATTTTCGCTGAACACACTCAAAGCACTTTCCGGAGAGTATAAGGCATATCTTTTCACTAACCATTTTATGAACGTTTACGAAGAATACGCCATTGGTGAATTTCGCGAACTCTACTCACTGCCACTGCGCATGGAGGCGATACAACGTCAATTGCTGGTACGGGAGCTGGCCAATATTCACTGGGGCTATGGGGGAAGCTACCGTTTTTTTACGCGGAATTGCTCCACAATGATGCAGAATGCCTTACGGACAATCTGGCCCGCATTCGCGGACAACCGTTCAGTTAAGACTGACTTTATGCGCCCGGATAGCCTGTTCGAGGCGATCAGGTCCAGCACACTGGCTGAAGGGTTCCGACTTGACTCGCTGGATATTGCTGAGCGTGAGGGGTATTTCTTTTCCAGCACCAGACAGTTTTATGACAGTGCGCTCAAAGAGGTTAAGGAAGCCATGACAAGGCCGCTTTTTACCGATATTGACAGTTATATTCAAATAAACCCGATCAAACGCCGCGTGGAGCAGGTGGAAGATGCCCGGTTTCACCATCTGCTGGTTTCGGATCGGCACCTGCGGGAGGCGCAAATCATGCTGGAGGAGTATGCTGTCCTGCGCAGTGAGCGGATGATGCAGATTGAGGGGGCGCGATACTTTGAAGAACAAAACTTTCTGCCCAAGGCGGACGATATCCAGAGCCAGCTTGACACGGTGCACGCTAAAGTGTTTGACGATTGCCTGCTGTCTCCAATCAGGCAATACAGCTCTCCCCTTAAGCGATTAAAAGGGATACCGACGCTCGAGGAAATGCCGGCCGAGGCTGATCGGATATCCGGTTGTCAAACGACTCTGAGCAGGCAGTTGTTACATGAAGCTATAGTCTTGATCAAGAATGCAAAATCTGAACAATGGCAGCGGGTAAATGAAATATCCGGCTACTGGTCGGAGAGCATCGTAAATCTGGAGCTGCTGAAAAAACTGTGACCTCTACGCTCAATCCTACAAACTCCAATAGTTTTGAAAAACATTTTGGCAACAATTTCCGAATCCTTCCGCAGCTCCCCGTAATCCCACAAACCTTACCGTTATTCTGATTGTTTCATAAATTTAAAGTTATCAATCAGCACTTACATACATTTGCCTACAGTATACGGCATATGTGCCATAAAAGTGTGCCGTTAAAAGTTGAAATAAAATTATTATTATTCTATAATGGGAAATTAATTTAGAATAGACAAATTACGTTACGTGAACCATTATGATGAGTCAACGGGAGATACCTGCATGAACCGAGCCTATCGACATATTTGGAGTGCCGTGAAGGGTGCATGGGTTGTAGCCGCCGAGATCGTTAAAAGCAAAGGGCGTGGAGGGGTAAGAATTGTTGCGCCCTCGACGACAGTATTACGTGCGATCGGCAGGTCAGGTTCTGATACTTCTCAGGGTGGGAGAGGTGGGGTGTCTGTGAGGGATTACTCCCGGAGCATGTCATCATTTCCACTCATCATGGCCTTGGAACCCCGTTTTATGTTTGATGCCGCCGTGGCGGCAACGTTGGATGCTGCCGTAGACAAACCAACTGATTTCGTGACTGATAAATCGGTTGCTGTCGGCCAGTCTGCAATTCCTGATATAAGCCTGATACTTGCTAAAGTAGTAAGTGCAACACCCTCAGATCAAGCTTCGGTGCCAATAGTGCCGATTAATCATGAGATTCTTTTTGTGGATCCAACGGTAGCTAATTATCAAGAACTAATTAAGGATATTCGCACAGATGTTGATGTTGTTATCCTGACATCAGGGCAGGATCCCTGGCAGCAAATGGGAGAGACAATTTCTCATTATCAAAACATTACCGCTGTCCATCTGGTTTCCCATGGTGCTGTAGCAGAAATAATTATTGGTGATCATGGTTACCGGGTTGCTGACGTTCTCGCAGAGTCTACTCAGCTTGCATCCTGGCAATCCCACCTGGCACCCGGTGCCGACATTCTTCTCTATGGGTGTGATATTGGTGCGGGAAGTGAAGGTAAAACCCTCGTATCTACCCTGTCACAACTGACTCAGGCCGATGTGGCTGCTTCCGGCGACGCTACCGGTTCATCCCAACTTGGTGGAAACTGGGTACTTGAGACGGTAACCGGTGATGTTACCAGTCGCAGTGCGTTTACCGATGCCGTGGCAAAGGATTACAATCAGTTGCTGGTGGCAGCACCTCAAACGGTGGTGGTAACCACCGGTACCAATGTTGACACCACTTCGGCAACCACTGGTCTTGTGGGGGCTGGACGACTTATTACGTTTGATCCGGTGACAATTACGACCGGTGCCACTTCTAACTTGATGGTTATCAAGGCCTATGACGTTGACTACGGGATGAAGGACTCTTCCGGTAACCCGTATGCTGTGGGCAATGCAGCCTCTGAATGGGATGGGGTGTATATCAAACTTGATGGTGCGGTGGATACCACCGCTAACTGGAAATTCGTCGGCTATCTGAGTGGTTTTAACAATACCTGGAATACAACTACCTTTGATATTACCACTCAACTGACCGGTTTGGGTACGGCTGCCGGAGCAAGCGGTTCCTATGACATACGGGTTGTTCCCGATGATAACGGGACCCAGACCCAGGGTAATAATGCGGGACGTTGGGTTGTGGGAGTCTCGTCAGCGCAATTTATTATCGATGGTGGTAGCACTTCCCGGACGGCAACCCTGGCGACGCCGACCGAAAGTAATGCCACCGTTTCAGTGGCGGTAACTCCGACCACAACGGCAACTTACACGGTCCAATTCAATCTGCTTGACAGTACGGGGCATTATGTTGCTGCCTATAGCGCAACAACGCCGATGACGTCCGGCAGTGCCACAACGGTTACCGGTTCCCTGCTTGCCAACACAACCCTCTATTCCAGCACCGCTTTTTCCAACGTTCCATCGGGTACCTATACTCTGCAGGTCAACCTTCTTGACAGTAGCGGTGTCATTCAGGATACAAAGACAGTCACCAATCAGATCGTTATTTCTACTGCCGGTACCAGCGGCTCAACGTCCATTTATACCACGTCGAGCAACCGGATTATTATTGCGGGAAATACCTCGTGGACCGGGCTTTCACTGAATGATATCAATCATGTGGCAACTACTGATACGACCCCGACGTTGACCGGTTATACGAACTCCAACGGAAGAACGGTTACGGTGTATGAAGGGAACACGCTTGTCGGGACCGGTACCTCGGGAACCACAAAAATTACAGTAAACGGAAAAATTGTGGGTTATTTGTGGACAATTGACCTTTCAGCCCAGAGTGTCGGTACCCACTCGTATATTGCCAAATATACCAGAAATTCTACCACCTATACTTCGGCAGCCTATGCCCTTACTATTGATGCACCAATAACGATCCCCCAGCCGGCCATAACAGCCCTGGACGCTACGGTGTCGAATCATCAGACTACCACCGCTACACCAACCCTGTCAGGAACTTCAGCACCACTTGCTACGATATATATTTATGATAACGGCACCTTGATCGGTGCCACCACGGCGGGGAATGCCGGTGCCTGGACGTTTACCGAACCGGGGAATGCTCCGCTGGCCAATGGTACCCGAAATTTTACGGTCAAGGATTATACCAATCAGGCAACCCTTGCGGCGCAGGCGACATCGGCGACATATTCGGTTACTATTGCCTCTACCGCTCCGACGATTTCGGTCAGTGGTATTCAAATTTCCAATGATACCGGTTCAAGTTCCAGCGATTTTATCACTGCAGCCCAACAGCAGAATATTTCGGCCGTCTTGAGTGGAGGTCTCGGTAGCAATACTCTGCTTGGTTCCCTCGATGGCGGTAAAACCTGGACCGATATTACCAGTACCGTGTCCGGCACATCTGTTAACTGGAGCAGTCAGTTGCTGCGGGGGGGCTATGCCGACCCGACCCAGTACGTGCCGTGGCAGATTCAGTTTAAGGTGAGTGATGGGGGAAATACTCCCCAATTCGGCTTGGTTGCTTCTCAGGATTATCGCTATATCGGCAATCTGGCGGACCCGGTCATTACCCGTACCGGGTGGGCCACCGCCAGTACGCCGACACTTTACGGAACCGCAGATGCCAACTCCATCGTCACTATCAAGAGTGGTACCTCAATTTTGGGCACGGCAACTCCTGATAGTCAGGGTAACTGGAGTTTTACTCCATCGGCACCCTTCGCCAATGGCAGTTATACGCTTTCCGTATCGGCCTCAGATCCTTATTCTGGTGCATCTTCAGCCCATTCGGCAAGTATCTCCCTCACAATTGATTCAGCGTTGCCTGTTATTAGCATCAACAGCATTTCAAATGATACCGGCACCAGCGGTGATTACATCACCTCTTCAGCAGCCCAGACAATAACGGGGACCCTTTCCAAGGCATTGGTGACCGGTCAGACGTTATATGGTTCACTTGATGGGGGTATTTCATGGATAGATGTTGTCGCGAGTGGAGGCACCATAACCGGAAGCGGAACCACAAAGACTATAACCTGGGGAAGTAGAACTCTTGTTGGTAGCAACAGCATACAATTTCAGGTACGTACTGCCACATCGAAAGGTGCCATTGCATCAAAGGATTATGTGCTGGATACGGTGGTTCCCATTCTGGTGACTTCGAGCAACGTTGCCACCTTTGACAGCAATGATCAAACAGTGACGCTGGTGTTTAATGAGACCGGTTCAGGTCTGGACTCCAACGCTATTCCCAATACGACTGCTTTTACCGTAAAAGATACGCAAGGGAGTACTATCAGCAGTGATGTAACCGCAGTAGCCATTGATCCATCTACAAATAGCATTATTCTCTCACTGTCTTCCGCAACTGTCGTTGGCAGTGTGACCTATACGAAACCTTCCAGTGGAACAGTGCTGCAAGATGTAGCGGGTAATGCGATTGCAACAATTTCCTCCAGGACGGTACTTGATGTCAGTGCCATTACGGCACCCCCCGGACAACCGGTGTTGACGCTGGTTGCTGGATCAGATAGTGGGGTTGATATCACGGATTTGATAACTACGGTTAATACCCCCACCGTGCGTGTTGGACTTTCTTCTCCGACCAGCGGTGATGTTGTTGATGTCTATGCCAATGGCGTGAGTGTGGGGCAAGCCATCTTAAACGCAACGAATGTCTCTAACGGGTTTGTCAACGTTACTCTTTCCAACTTGGGGAGTGATGGTTTCAAAAGTATTACTGCCACGGAAACCAACGCTGCCGGATTGGTTTCGACTGCATCAACTTCGCTGGATATGGTTCTGGACCGGACAGTCCCGGTTTTGGATACTGCTGCAGTCAGCAGTACGTCGTTGGTACTGTATATGAGTGAGTTTGGCTCTGGTTTAGCCAACATTACTCCGGCAACCGGTGATTTTACGGTTACTCGAAACGGCAGTGCCACAATAGCCGTCAGTGCGGTGTCAGTTAATGTACTGGCAAATACCGTCACACTGACACTTGGTTCGGCTGTTACCAGTACCGATGTCATTACATTCTCCTATACGTCCGGTGCATCGAATAAACTTCAGGATGTGGCAGGTAACAACTTTGCCAACATGAGTAATCAGGCGGTAATCAATAAAATTCCCACTTTTACTGAAGGTACCGGGTATGGCGTTCAGGGTGCTGCAGTAAGTGTTTTTAACGGCGAATCGATTGCCGCAGCGGTAAATAATGCATCAGTCACCGGGCTGACTTTTACTGTGGGGGGATTGATTGATGGCTCCTCTGAAACTATCAAGGTTGATGGGACTACTATTTCTTTAGGATCAAATAATTCAGGCACCACATCAAGTCATGCACTGAGCTATACCGTTACCACAGCTAGTGGAACTGCAACAGTAGTGCTTACAAGTTCCGGTGTGTCAGCAGCCATTATTGATTCGATGATCAATAGTATGACGTATCAGAATACCAGTCTTGATAATCCGACAGCCGGTAACAGGACTTTTACATTGACGCAAGCAAATAGTGTAAGTCTCAGTATCGCTTCATCAGTGAATGTTGTGCCGGTTAATGATACACCGACGATTGTGGTGGCATCAACTACGGCCAGTGGCTCAATTACAGAGCTGGCCGGGGTCACCGGTTCGGGAACTTTTGATACTGCCAACGGCACTATCGCTTTCAGTGATGTGGATATCACTGATATTCATTCAGCCAGTTCCGTACTTAAAAGCTCGGTCTGGTCCGGTGGCACATTGAGCACGGACCAAGTTGCGGCTTTAAGTAATGCTTTTGTGCTGGGAGCGTTGAATGATACTACCGGTACGGGCATCGGTGGCACGCAGGTATGGAATTTTAGCGCGGCTGATGCCACGTTTGATTTCCTGGCATCGGGTCAGACTATCACGGCAATTTACACGGTATCTATAAGTGATGGAAATGGTGGCATGGTTGCAAAGGATGTCACGGTGACGATTACCGGCAGTAACGATGCCCCGGTGATCACGTCCAGTGCCACCCAATCGGTTAACGAAAATAGTGCCTTGAACGTGGCACTTACCTCAACGGATGTTGATATGGTGGGTGCCAATCCAGCCACTTTCACCATCACCGGTGGCACTGATCAGGCCATGTTCAGCATCAACGGCTCCGGCAATCTGACTATGTTGGCCAAGAATTA
>CAIUSO010000003.1 GCA_903901875.1 uncultured Geobacteraceae bacterium
TATGGCCATACGCCCGCTTTTACCTATGCACACCATACCCCACGCCGCTTCTCGGATCGTTACCGGAGAAGCGGCGTTTTTGTGAAACCTTTCTGGCCGGAATCTTGTTGTTGAGCCACTTGCAAATAAATTGTCATCCCCGAATGCCGTTATCGGGGATCCAGTTTTTTCAGACAGTTAGAATCTGGATTCCAGCCTAAAGCCTGCCGGAATGACATCGTTTTGGACTTTTGCAAGAGCCTCTCGATTACCCGAAACAAACAGGTAACCGCAGATGCACGCCGAAACACGCAGAAATTCAGAAACTTGGAACAATTTCTGGTTAAAAGATTCAAAGCCTTTTGCCACGGATGTTCACGGATACCCCCGGCTCACCATTCAACACCCTGAAAAACAGCTGCCGGGCAAAGGGTGGCTCTACGCACCGGTCGCCAAGACGGTTACGGTACCCGGTTCTGCCCTTGCTGCTACGGATCAGCTGTCATTGAATCTGGGGTGGACGCAAATAGGCTACCGGGGCACTGATGGAACCGCCCCGGCAGCCGGTTTCAGTTGCATAAGGGGCCAGTATGACGTGATTGTTGATGAAGCCGACAGGGTCTATGTGACCGGTTCGCCGTTCAATATCTTGAAGAGTATGCAGAGAACAAAGGGTATTTTATTCATACCACCACAGCGACGACGTTGAAGTTTCAATGTCAGTAGCTGGAATAGGAGTTAAATGAAAAATAGATAAATTTCTGGGTACATGTGCAATGGGGAGCAGCCGTGAAAGCTTCTCCCCTTTTTTATTGTGTGCTCGGCAGGGCGGTCTCCGGACTATGTGTCACTTTTTTAAACGTACCCTGTGTTCTGATGCAATCTGTGGTGAACTTGAACCTTTTTTCTATGGCGTCACCTCTCTGAGAAAATCAGATATGGTGATCACATCCTTCATCTCTCGGAAATTCCTGTAACCATCTATGCCATCGGAGTCAAGCCCGCAATAGTACCTGGGTCTGGCAGCTTTCAATCCAGACAGGGCTTTACCAGTTGCGTAATCCGGTTGTTCGTCGAGTATGTCAGCCTTGTACTTTAAGTCGAGTACCAGGCTGAACCCCAGTTGGAACAATTTTTTCAGATATTCCCCGGTAATTATTTCAACGCCCTTTGTTTCATCCGCTTCACACAGGTACTCCAGGGCGATATTCAAATAGCCATAAACCCGCTCAACCACAGACTTCATCTGTTCCATGTCAGCAAGATGAGCTTCATCGGCCACCAGTACGGTATTAATCAGATAATTCAACTCCATACGAAACAGTTCCGAGTCCACTCGAAGAATTACGTTCTCCATGAAGGTTTTGCCGGTCAAAAAGGCCTGGGGAAGAGTAGTTACCTCTTCCGCTTGTAAGAGTTCTTTATTGCGACCGGGTGTAAACGTGGCCGGGTTGATACGTGAATAAATCTCAAGAGCCTCATCATGGGGTGGAAAACCCAGATCAGCAAGGCGTCCCGATTTTATATGATAGCATTCCTCCTCTGATTCAATATCAACTTCGCCACTCACGCTTTCCATGAGCGACGCATACAGGGAATTATCCAGGCGACAAATCAATTCCAGGAATAGGCCGATCGTCTCAGCGTGTTTTGGATTTTTGAATTTTATCAAGAACACATCATCAAAGGTGTGATCCCAATCTGTCTGACGTTCTTCATCCGTATTGATATCGCCAATTCCCCCTGCAACAACAAGTTCCCTCCCCAGAAAAAGGGAGAGCAGATTGAAATCCAGATGTGGGAGCAGTTCCTGAAAATGTTCCTCGCTCCCTTTCATAATATACCCCAGATATTCAACCGCCTTGTCTTCAGAAAATGACCAGCTTTTCCAGAGTTCCATATCCAGAATAAAAACGCACTGCTCAGGACTTGCCAGGCCCAGCAATTCCATGGAACCAGGCGTTCGATTTTCTTTGAATAGCCAATACAATTCGTGAGGTTGCATGGATCGAGCAAGTTTTATTCCGTCTGAATCTCCAAGAATAAGGGATAACTTCTCCTGGGGGAGCACTCCATCAAGATATACGCGATTATTATCAAAAGGAAGTTTGCGAAAATCATCCTCTCCAAGTCTTACACCGTTTGTTGTAGAGGCTGTTCCTCTTTCAGTCATGCAATGTCCCACTAAGCTATCTCCTTGTTAAACATTATTCAGCTTTCATTGGCTATGAAGGCATAGCAATCCTCGCTCCCAAGTGTGGTATGGATGAGGTTTAGAGAGAATGGGACGTTTACCCTTCCCCTCCGTTAATATTGCAGTGTCGGCACATTATCACCTTTTGCCATTCCAGCCAATCAGAACATGATGCGGATATGCCATGATGTTTTGAATCACACAGAATCCACATTCCTTCCATAGTCACTGTTCGCCCATGGTTTATCTCCATTCTGTTCCGGCGGAATAGGTCTGACAGTTGTTACCCAGAAAGTGATTGGCTACTGCCTCGGCCATCTGGGAGCGGCAGGAGTTGTGGGAGCAGAGAAAGAGGAGTTGTGTTTTCATGTAACCGGTTATATCCGCTTTTGCAGATATGGCAAGTTGCAATTGCGTTAATTTTATTGGGGAGGAATGCAGTCGGTTGGCTTGTCTTTTAAAAAGGTGCTTAATGCTCTGCGGTCTGAGATGGATTCGGGCAGACTGACGGCATGTTGCTTGAGTGTCTCAAGTACTTCTTTGCAAATCGTGCAGCTATCCTTACTGAGCTGGTAATACATCCAGAGTCCCTGACGGCGGGTATCAACCCAGCAGCTTCGTCTGAGATACGCCAGATGACGAGATACGGTGGACTGAGGAAGGCCAAGTACCGCAATCAGATCACACACGCATAACTCCCCTTCGGCCTGAAGGAGCAAAATAATGCGGAGGCGGATCGGGTCTGAAAGTGCTTTGAGGGTCTTGGCAAGATGTTTCATATGTGGAATATAAATCATATGGCAGAAACGGTCAAGAAAAGCTGATAATATTTGGATACGCAGATATAAAAAGGTGGCGTTATCCGAAAGGGGTGTTGAGGTGCGTTGCTGCCTCCCGCTCAAGGAGACAGCCGGTGCGGAGATCGGTGTCTTCGGCGGCGTTAATGAGCCGCTTGGCTGCCGAGAGTGCAGCCAGGGGATGCCGGGCGATCTGCTCAGCGGTGGTGACGACCCTGGGCCAGAATTCCTCAGTTGAATAGACTCGGTCAACCAGTCCCATCCGTAACGCATCCTGTGCGCCGTAGGGATCGGAGGACATGAAAATCTCCCGTGCAAAATTTTTACCGACGATGCGTGGCAGTTTGCGGGTTCCGCAAAAGCCGGTGATGATGCCGAGACGGGCCCCCGGATGGGCAATCTGAAGGGTGTCCCGGGCGATGCGAAAGTCGCAGGACATGGCAAGGTCACAACCTCCCCCCATGGTAATGCCGTTCAATGCTCCGATAACCGGTTTGGAACATGATTCGATCCGGTCAAACAGCGATTGCCCCAGTTCGGCAAAATGGAAGGCTTCTTCGGAGGAAAAATTGACCATCTGGCCGATGTCGGCCCCGACGGCGAAGGATTCACCCGGGTATCCGCTCAGGACCACCGCTCCGATGGAGTCATCGCCGTCAACCTGGGTAAAGGCCCGCTTCAGCTCCCTGATGGTCGTGATGGAGAGCTTGTTGAAGCGGGCTCCGGAGTTCAGGTATACGTAGCCGACCCGATTGGCAATTTCTATGCGTAGTTTTTTATAGGGCATTGGTCTGTAGTGGCGTGTGGCCGGCGGCACGGAGCCAATTGGAACTCCGCGCCGCCGACTCGTTACGCTCTCGGCTGAACGTTGTTTTTAACCCAGTCAACAATGTATTCCGTTGACGTTCCGGGAGTAAATACTTCACAGATTCCAGCGGCTTTCAGGCCGGGAATGTCCTCTTCGGGAATAACTCCGCCACCAAAAACCTTGATGTCATCGGCCCCTTTTTCCCTGAGCAGCTGGGTAACTTTCGGCAGGAGGGTGTTGTGGGCACCGGAGAGAATCGAAAGGCCCACACAGTCAACATCTTCCTGAATTGCCGCGGAGACGATCTGCTCCGGAGTCTGATGGAGGCCGGTGTAGATTACTTCAAAACCGGCATCACGAAAGGCGCGTGCAATAATTTTGGCACCGCGGTCATGGCCATCCAATCCCGGTTTTCCCACAAGTATGCGTAAAGTTCTTTCTGCCATGTACTCGTTACCTCCCCTGTATGGTTGTTACATTTCAATACCGCTGCGTGCCGGAACCCCGGCTTGGTAGTAATGCTTTATCTCACACATTTCGGTCACCAGGTCGGCCGCATCAATGATTCGTGGGTCGGCGTTACGGCCGGTGAGAACCAGTTCGGTGTGTGCCGGTCTGGCGTTGATCAGTTCCAGTGCCTGTTCCACATCAATAAGCCCGAAACCGATGGCCCCGTTGATTTCATCACAGATAAAGAGATCATATTCACCGCTTGTCAGCAGGTGACGTGCCCGAACCAGTGCATCCTGGGCCACGTTCCGGTCTTCGGTGATGTCGCTGGTATTGACCCAGCCCGGTCTGCCGGTCTGGATGATGGTCATGAGCGGTGCAAGTTTTTCGGCGGCCAGATGCTCCCCGTATTTTCCGCTTCCCTTGATAAACTGGAAAAAACAGACGTTGAGACCCCGCCCCACCGCTCGCAGCGCAAGGCCGAGAGCTGCGGTGGTTTTTCCCTTGCCGTTGCCGGTATAAATCTGGGTGCAACCCCTCTCCAATGGCATATTATTCTCCCGAAAACTGCGGTTGACGTTTGTCCAGAAAAGCTTGCATTCCTTCCCGCTGGTCAAAGCGGGAAAAACAGAGCGCGAAGGCATCCCGTTCCAGCAGGCAGGCGGTTGCCAGATCAATGTCGTATCCGGCATTGACTACTTCGCCGCCGATACGGATGGCACTCGGGCTGCGGGTGCAGATGTGGGCGAGCAGTTCTTCGGCCCGGGGGAGTGCTTCGCCGGAGGGGTAAAGGCGGTTGACAAGGCCGATCCGGTACGCTTCCTCTCCGTCAATGGTGTCACCGGTAAACATGATTTCTTTGGTTTTGGCCTTGCCCACCAGTCGGGCCAGTCGCTGGCTGCCGCCACAGAACGGGATCATGCCGTCGGCGATGGCGGGAAAGCCAAAGGAGGCACCCTGACCGGCAATGATGAAGTCGGAGGCCAGGGCCAGTTCCAACCCCAGGTCGGTACACCGCTGTTCAATGACCGTAAGGCAGGGCTTTCCCAGTTTTTCAAGGGCGAACATCACCTGCTGGCCGAGGGAGGAGAGGCGTGCCGATTCATTGAGCGTACAGTTCTGGACCCTTTGGCAACAGCAGAACCCCTGCGGGGTGCCGGTGAGGAGTACTCCCCGGATATGGTCATCTCCGGCCAGTGTGGCAAACCGACGTTGCAGCGACAGCAAAAGCTCTACGGTTGCAACCGCCGGGCTACCGGAAACGGTGACGATGGCAATGCCATCAATTTTTGATTGGATAGTGCAAAGTTTGTCTGGCACCGGTCTGTTCCTGTCAGGTACGTTGGACTTTAAAGTAACCCGGCGACTATAGCAATTCGTACCGTATACGGTCAAGAAAAGCTTTTCTACGGAAAATATTGCCGTTTACAAATATGGCGTTATACTATGGCCATTGGCTTGAATTAACCAGAGGGGGTATCATTGTATGCTGGTGACAACGCTTGTCAGGCGCGCTGCCCGCCCATTCCAAAAAACCGCTGAAGAAAATGCCGCATGGCTTGAACAACAGATGAGTTCCTACTTTTTCCAGGCCATGGCCGACGATGAAGAGGCCATATCTCTGCTGGCCCGGGAGATGGGGCGTTTGCGGAATAATAACCACCTGATCCTGGCCGATCAGGAAAAACGGCTGGTCATCGCCTGTAACAATCGCCCCGGTTCGCTGTACACCACATTGCGGCGGTTGGGTGAACGGCATATCTCCTACGCGATGTTTTCCCACTCCCATACAACTATGCCGGGCCGTGAGTGCGAACTGGAGATCCAGCGCTTTGAATTCGACCGTCGGAGCCGTGCCGACATTGATTTGCAACGCCCGGTCACCATACCGGTTTCACTGACCCGCCGGGTAGCAGCCGAGCTCAGAAACAGCTTTCCCGGCTTTGACCGGAAGCGGCTGGGGCGGTTACTGCAAATTCTCTGGCTCAACAATGAGAATTATATCCGCATGTCACCACCGGCGCGGGTAGCTTCTCTGGTATGGCTCCTTGACCGTGGCAATGAGGCGGGGGGGCTGTTCCTCGATATCAGCCAGGTGGAGCGTGATGGCCGGAGTGAAACCAGGGTGCTGCTGGCTGTCGGCAATCCCCCCCAGGGGGAATTTCTGCTTCAGCTCCTTGAAGTGTTTAACCGCCTTGATGTGGGCATCAGGCGGGCCTATTGCCAGACCATTTCCACCGGTATTCACCCCTATTTCCTTGGTACTTTTTTCGTGATCAGCAGATCCGGTGAGGATATTTCACCGGAAAGCCCACTGGCCCATGGTCTGAAGCGGGAACTCTGTACTACACAGATACTGGCTACGACCTCGCCGGTCTATGATCGGTATGTGGTGGCCGGGCTGCTGTCCGGCGAGGATGCCGCTCTGGTGAACGGATTTATCTCCTTTTGCCATACGACTCTGGCCCATGGCCTTCCGGAACGGTTTGGTCTGGAGGATGTCCAGAGTGCCTTTTACGATCATCCGGAAATGGCGATGCAGCTAATCCGCCTGTTCCGGGTCCGCTTCGACCCGGATCTGGCGGGGAGGGGAGAGCTCTATCCGGTGGCCCTGGCCGAGGTTCGGGTGGCGGTGGAGGGATACAATACCGGCCATCGCTGGCTGGACGATATCCGGCGGTCCATCTATGACTGTTGCCTGCTCCTGGTGACCCATACCCTCAAGACCAATTTTTTTGTTGAGGAAAAACAGGCTCTGGCCTTCCGGCTCGATCCTGCCTACCTTCGCTCCCTTGGCCCCGAGTATCGGGCGGATTTGCCGGAGACGCTGCCGTTCCGGGTCACCTTTTTCTTCAGCCGTTTCGGTGCCGGATACCATGTCGGCTTCTCCGATATCGCCCGGGGGGGGTGGCGAACGGTCATTGCCCGTAGTGCCGATGATTTTATCACCTCTGCCACGACCATATTCCGGGAGGTTTATGTTCTTGCCCATACCCAGCAGTTGAAAAACAAGGATATTTACGAAGGGGGATCAAAGCTTGCGGTGGTTCTTGATGCCTCGGATCTGGAACAGGTGGGGGGGGAGAGCGAGCTGTTCCGGCTCTACAAACTCCAGTACGGCATTGCCAATGCGTTCCTTGACATATTCATTACCGAGAACGGCACGGCCCGTGACCGGCGTGTGGTGGATTATTACGGCGACGATGAGCCGATTGAGATCGGTCCCGACGAAAATATGCATGACGGCATGATCGAGGCCATTGCCTCCCTCTCTAAAAAGCGGGGGTATATTCTCGGCGTTGGGATCATGTCCAGCAAGCGGTTTGGTATCAACCACAAGGAGTACGGGGTTACCTCGACCGGTGTGGTGGCGTTTGCCGAGATCACCATGGCGGAAGCGGCCGGTATTGATATGGCACGGGACCGTTTTTCCCTCAAAATGACTGGTGGCCCCAACGGCGATGTGGCGGGCAATTCTCTTCGCATTATGTTGGAGCGGTGTCCCGGCATGGAGGTGCGGCTGGTCCTTGACGGTACGGCGGCACTCCATGACCCCAACGGTATCAACCATGATGAATTGCGGCGGATGGTACTTGTCCATGATCTGGATGCCTTTAACGGCGAATATCTGGGGGTGGGGGGAAGCATTATCTATCGGACCGGCAGGCGCATGGAGGGGGTGAAGGAGTCCCATCGGCGGATCACCCGTACTCAGGAAGGTCTGGTCGAGGATTGGCTGGATATTGACGAGTTTAATCGCCTCTATAACAGCTTGATCTTTACGGTGCCGGCCGATCTGTTCATTCCGGCGGGGGGGCGGCCCGAAACCATCGACGGGCAGAACTGGCGGGCCTTTCTCACCGAGGAGGGAAAAGGCTCCTCGGGGATCATTATCGAGGGGGCAAACTCCTTTGTCACCCCGGAAGCACGGATTCATCTGCAAAAAAGCGGGGTGGTGCTGATGCGGGACGCCTCGGCCAACAAATGCGGGGTCATCTCCTCCTCCTATGAAATCATCGCCAACCTGCTGCTTACGGAGCATGAGTTTCTTGAACAGAAGGAGCGGTACGTGGGTGACGTGCTGGCTATTCTGGAAAAACGGGCCGCCGACGAGGCCCGCCTGATTCTCAAGTGGCACCGTGAAGGGGGGGGGATGCAGCTCTATAGCGAGATTTCCGAGAGCATCAGCCACAGCATCAACGGGCTTTACACCCGGCTGTTCGACTTTTTTACGAGCCATGCCACCCTTTGTCTGCAACCGCCATTCCGTCAGGCACTTTTGGCCCATCTGCCCCGTATGCTGCGGGAGGTGCCCACCTACCGGCAGCGGGTTAAAAATCTTCCCCAAAAGTATCTCTGTGCCATACTGGCGGCTGAGATTGGTTCGTCACTGGTCTATTGCGGAAACCGGGATGCGGATTTTGAAGATATGATCCGTCGGCATCTGGGGCGGGTGCTGTAAAAAGTACTTTTACTGGGTGGGGGGATGTGCTAGAAATGCACTCACTTTCATTTAAGGTTTTGCACGCCATAATCACCATAAAGGAGCTTGCCATGTCTACCAATAATGATAATGCTGCCGCCGCTGTAATCGCCTTTGTTTCCGGTGCCGTAATCGGTGCCGCTGCTGCCCTGCTTCTGGCTCCCGCAGCCGGGATTGAAACCAGGGGAAGGCTTACCGACCTGGGGGAAACTGCCGCAGAGCGGGTCAGACGCCTTGCCCGTGAAGCAAAATTCCGGGTTACCCCCAAGACCAAGGGTGTGGACTATGAATATGACGGCGGCGATGCCTGGATTTAACCGGTATCGTGCCGATGGAATTAAAATACGGCTCCATTACCTGCCCGGTCAATCTCCCGCCGGAGCGATGCGCGGCGGTTATTGCGCCACCTTCCATCTCGGTGGATGGCACCCCCGAGGAGATAATCGGAGCTGCACTTGATGGTTGTGCCGATCTTCTGGCGTCGTTTCGTCCAGGGGAAAAAGTTGTTATCGTCACCTCGGATATCACCCGCTCTGCCGGCAGTGATATTTACCTGCCGCTTCTGGTGGAACGTCTTGTCGCTGTCGGTATTGCCGATCGGGATATTGAAATTCTGGTGGCCCTGGGCATTCATCGCCCACAGACCGAAGCGGAACACCGGCGAATTCTGGGGCCGCTCTTCGGGCGAATCCGGGTAAGCGACCATGCCTGTGATGACCCGGAACAGCTCCGTTTCATCGGAACCACCTCGAACGGTATCGAGGTCAGTATCAACAGAAAAGCGGTGGAGGCTGATCGGCTCATTTTGACCGGTACCATCGGCTTCCACTATTTTGCCGGTTTTGGTGGCGGGCGCAAGAGTGTACTGCCCGGCATCGCCAGTCGGAGTGCCTGCATGGCGAGCCACTTTGCCGTGTTGAATCCGGGGGAGGGGAACGGGAAAAATGCGCTGGCCGTCACCGGAAACCTTGAAGGGAATCCGGTTCACCAGGCAATGGTTGAAGGGTGTGCCCTGGCAAAGCCGGCCTTTATCCTCAACACGGTGCTCTCGGCCGACAAGAGGGTTCTGGCAGCGTTTGCCGGTGATTGGCAGGAAGCCCATGGGGCCGGTTGCCGGTTCTATCGTGAGCGTTTCTCCTGGCCCTTGGCGGCAAAGGGGGATCTGGTGGTGGCCTCCTGCGGTGGCTTTCCCAAGGATATTAATCTGATCCAGGCCCATAAGGCCATGGAATATGCCTCTCAGGCCCTCAAGGACCGGGGGGTGCTGATCCTGTTGGCGGAGTGCCGCGACGGATTTGGCAACGACACCTTCTTCTCCTGGTTTCGTCACAAAGGGCTGCCGGAATTTGAAGCAGCGTTGCGGCAACGGTACGAAATCAACGGTCAGACCGCCTACTCGCTCTTCCAGAAGGCCCAGCGGTTCCACGTCATCCTGGTTTCCGGGTTTCCCGCGGAGCAGGTGGTGGAGATGGGGATGGTGCCGGAGACAACCCTTGACGGGGCGATTGCACGTGCCATTCCCCTGCTCCCCCACGGGTGGTGCTGGTATCTGATGCCGGAGGCGGGGAGTGTGCTGCCGGTTGATATTGTCTGATACCGGCCGCCATTTTAACTCACTATTACACAGGAATCTGACCCCATGGAACTCCATACCGAACTGAAATCACTTGGCTCCGGCAGCACGTCCTATTGTTATGACCGCCCTGACCCGGCACTTCTGGAAGCATTCCCCAGCCCCTTCGCCAACGGGGAGTTTAACCCGGTCGGAGCGGTCGGCACCCTCCATATTGTTTGCCCCGAATTTACCTGCCTCTGCCCCATGACCGGCCAGCCGGATTTTGGTACCATCACCATTGACTATCAGCCCGGTGCCCTCTGTGTCGAGAGTAAAAGCCTCAAGATGTATCTGGGGTCGTTCCGGATGCATGGTGAATTTCATGAGGCGGGAGTCAACCGCATCTGCAATGATCTGGTTACACTGCTGGCACCGGAGTGGTTGACGGTGCGGGGTGAGTTTACCCCCCGGGGCGGTATTCCGTTCTGGCCCACGGCTGAGTACCGAAAAAAACCATGAAGCAAAGGCGGGCGTATGGCCATACGTCCCCACACCGGGCTTATTATGTTATTTTGAACGCAACAAGGATTACACATTAATCAAGGAGAATCCCCTATTATGTTCTCAACATCCGATTTCAAGCGTGGCCTGGTCATTCAACTGGATGGGGCCCCCTGCCTGATCACCGATGTCACGACCCAGTCCCCCACCGCCCGCGGTGCCAATACCATGGTCAAGACCCGCTACCGTAACCTGATCACCGGACAGGTACTTGACAAGACCTTTCGCTCTGGCGATAAGGTCGATGAGGCTGACTTCGAGCGGCACAAGGGGCAGTTCCTCTATGCCGACGGCGGCAGCGGCGTTTTCATGGATCTGGAAAACTACGAACAGTTTGAGATGCCACCAGAAGAATTCGAATCGCTCTCCCTCTTTCTGCTTGACGGAACCGAAGTCGTCCTGGGGCTTTTTGAAGGGCGCATGGTCAACGTTGATCTGCCGCTTACGGTGGAGTTGACCGTCGTTGAAACCCCTCCGGTTATTAAAAATGCCACGGCAACCGCTGAAACTAAGGAGGCAATTCTGGAGACGGGGCTGAAAATCCGGGTACCCCCTTACCTGGAGTCGGGGGAAAAAGTCAAGGTTGATACCCGTGATGGTCGCTTTCTCTCCCGTGCATAAACCGGGAGTATGGAAAAAATCGCCGTTAATTTCTTGACAGGGGGAACTGCCTGTTCTATTATAAAAATCCCCCAAGGGCCTATAGCTCAGTTGGCTAGAGCCACCGGCTCATAACCGGTTGGTCCCAGGTTCGAGTCCTGGTGGGCCCACCATTTCATACAACGAGGGAAGAAACGCCGGATGCCGGCCAGATATCTGGGAACGTCCCGTTACCATACCTCACCACGAGAGTGCACACCGAAAGGTTGCACTCTTTTTATTTGTAGACGATGAAAATGGCAAAACTTTCGGATATAGTTGGAATCATTAATAAAATAGCCCCAATTGCGCTTGCCGAACCGTGGGATAACCCCGGATTGCAGGTTGGAGATCCGGGGGGTGACGTTTCCCGGATCATGGTGGCCCTTGATCCGACTCCTGACGTTATTGATGCTGCCCTCGCCTCTTCCTGCCAACTGCTGGTAACCCATCACCCCCTTATTTTCAAGCCGCTTAAGACCTTGTCACGGGCAACCACCTCGGGTGACTTGCTGTATAAAGCCATCAGAGGCGGTTTGTCGGTCGTGTCACTGCATACCAATTATGATATTGCCGATGGCGGGTTGAATGATGTCCTGGCAGACAGGATCGGGTTGGTGAACGGAATACCGCTCAAGATTACCGCCACGGGTGAATTGGTCAAGCTGGTGGTGTTCGTGCCGAAGGATCGGCTTGAACAGCTTCGCTCATCGTTGATGCCGTTCTGCGTCACCCAGGGAAACTACCGGGATTGTACCTTTGCCAGTGGCGGAGTCGGTACGTTTACCCCCCTTGCCGGAGCAGACCCCTTTATCGGGGCGGTCGGTTCCCTGGCCATGGTGGAGGAAGAACGGCTGGAACTGCTGGTTCCCGGCGAGTTGGTGTCCCGTGCCATAAAGATCCTGCGGGCCGTTCATCCCTACGAAGAACCGGCCTTTGACCTCTATCCGCTCCGTAACGAGGGTAAAAAATGTGGCCTTGGCAGGATCGGTCGTCTGCGGGAACCGCTTCCGTTGGCCGAATACGCCGCCTCAATCGGCAAAAGCCTGGCAACATCACTGGTTCGCTATGTGGGGGATCCAACCACTCCGGTTTCAAAGGTGGCCCTTTGTAGCGGTGGTGGGGCATCCCTGTTGCGGGATGCTGCCCGGGTCGGTGCCGACGTGCTGGTGACCGGAGATGTGAAATACCATGAAGCGCGTGATGCGGAGGATATGGGGGTGGCATTGATTGATGCCGGCCATTTTCCAACTGAAATTATCATGGTAGGGGCCATGAAAGGGCGGCTTGAGCAGGAACTTGCCCGGGCCGGTTTTACGGACTGCCTGGTTGAAGAGTGTGTTGTGGAGCGTGATCCGTTTCGGATGTGAGTAATTATGAGTAAAACCGACAGACAATTTTGCGGTAAAGGGGAATCGTTTTGAAAAAGAGACTGGAAATGCTTGAAGAGTTGCAAGAGGTCGATCAGCTAATTGACACTCTTAAGGGAACTTTGGCCGGTTTACAGGCTGAAATGGTTGGTATCAATCAGGGTGTTGAGACCGCCCGGGAAGAGTTGACGCTACTTGAGACGACACTGTCCCAGCGGGAAGCGGAAAAAAAGGAGCTGGAAACGACCCACGCCGCCGAACTGGAGAACATTGTTCGCTCTGAAACCAATATGAAAGAGATCAAAACCAATAAAGAGTTTCAGGCGGTTGGCCGGGAAATTACCGCTGCCCGGAAACAGGTTGGCGATCTTGAGGAACAACTGCTTCAGAAAATCGGTGCCATCGATGAGCTGACGGGAGAAATAACCACTAAAAAGAGCCAGCTCGATGAGCTCGTGGAGAATACGTCCCAACGTCTCCAGGAGAAACAGGGGGAAATTTCCCATATTCAGGCCGATATTGATACGGAAACCGGACGGCGTGAAGGGGTGGTTAAGACCATGCCGGCCAGTCTGGTGAAAAAGTTCACCATCCTGCGGGAGCAGCGCCGTGGTCAGGCCCTTGCCATTGCGCGGGACGGATACTGCATGGGGTGCAACATGCATCTTCCTCCCCAGCTGTATAACAACCTGTACAAAAATGAGGAACTCCTGGCCTGTCCCCATTGTCAGAGAATTCTGATCCTTAAGTTGCAGCCGAAGTAAAATATCATATTGAGTTTGGCCCGTTATCGGTTGTGTATCATACTCCGTGCAGCGGGCCACCGGTTTGGCTGAAGTAGTCCAGATGGTCGCTGCCGGTTTACCGGTGGAGGAAAGTCCGGGCTCCACAGGGCATGACGCTGGATAACGTCCAGCGGGGGTGACCCCAGGGAAAAGTGCCACAGAGAGAAGTCCGCCTGCCA
>CAIUSO010000004.1 GCA_903901875.1 uncultured Geobacteraceae bacterium
AAACAGGCACTACAGATGCTCAAAGTGAAGAGCATTTTCACTGCCGCACAGGCAGCTTAGAAACAGGCACTACAGATGCTCAAAGTGAAGAGCATTTTCACTGCCGCACAGGCAGCTTAGAAAGTAAATATGCAAAAGAAGAGGGTGAATGGCCTGTTCACTGCCGCACAGGCAGCTTAGAAATCCTGTAGTCGTTTCTAACGGCATTTAAGCCTGTTCACTGCCGCACAGGCAGCTTAGAAAACAAGTACCCACGCATGTGCGACGTAGCACAAGTTCACTGCCGCACAGGCAGCTTAGAAATGGTACGCGATGTTTTAACTGGGAGTTGTAGCGTTCACTGCCGCACAGGCAGCTTAGAAATGAGGGAGAGGAAGTATAGCTTACAAGGTTACGTTCACTGCCGCACAGGCAGCTTAGAAAAGATTAGCCACCGATTTAGCATTTCCGTTGCCGTTCACTGCCGCACAGGCAGCTTAGAAAGAGCATAAAAGAAACAATTTGACTACACGTTTGTTCACTGCCGCACAGGCAACTTAGAAAGAGTATCAACAGGCGTTGCTCACGCTTGATCCAGCCTACGAAAAATATTTGCCATGTCGTTTTCCCGCCAAATAAGATTTTTTAATTGTCAGAGAGTTTCTCGAATATCCAGATGGTTATTCCTGCCATTGACAATCACCGTGGTGGTACAATACATTTGGATAAAGGGTGTGATGTAAGACTCAGTGGTAGAGCGGGTAGTCCCTCGTGAATGGAGCTGGCGCACGGTTCGATTCCGGCCATCACACCTTTTTTACTATAACTTCCAGCGTTATGTAGCGTTCACTATCACAATTCCCACCTTAACTATTCCACCAGAGCACTCGTCCTATCTGGGCAGGTGAGGATTGAAACTCTGGAGCATATGCGAAAGAGCAAGGCTGTTGTGTGGGATTCTCAGATTAAACGGCTGTTCTACGTGTTTGACGCGGCTACAGTCGACAAACAGGGCAAAATAACCATAGCCGTAAATTATAAAACTAAGAAATCAATGGGTAATACAATCAGATCGGCTGGATTGTTAAACTTGGCAGAGATCGTGGATGGTAAACGATACTATATTTTGGAAGGGAAAATATAAAGGGCATGACGGCGTGGAATCGAACCTCACAACACGACGACACCCGCTCGTGGATGCCCTCCGCTCTTCCTTTGAGTCTTACGCCATGTCCTCTACGTAGTAACTATATCGTACCACCACGATGATTGTCAATTGCCGGAATAACGGAACCGGAACAACCATTTTCTTGTTAAAAGCATCCGAATAGTGTATAATGATTCGGTTAAACTCTTTAAAAAAGTTTAAACCCTCATTTTCTCAGATATCTGAAAGTAACCCGTTATGTTCGGGGAAGGCGCAGCAATGATGAATAATACTGGGCTATTATCTCTGTTGATGATAGCAAGACACCATGGCATTGCCGTTGAAGAGGCGCGGTTACAGCATGAATTCGGTCAACAGCCGTTTACTGTAGACGTCATTCTTCGGGCTGCCAAACGGCTTGGCATGACAGCCAAACTTGTTACACAGGATCCAGAACGACTTGAGTTGTCACCCATGCCGGCAATCGGGATTGACACAGAGGGCAATTTCTTTATTGCCATTAAATGCGGTTTTGAGCAGGGGGATAAAACCAAACGTAAAGTTGTTATTCAACGACCTGGCACCCCTGAAGTACAGGTGCTTGACATCGCTGATTTTCTTGAAATGTGGTCAGGCAAGTTTATTTTCTGCATTTCCAAGGCAACCTACCTGCGGGAACTTGGCAAATTTGACTTTAGCTGGTTTATTCCTGCCATTGTTAAATATCGTAAATTACTTGGAGAGGTCCTTCTCATCTCTCTGGTCATGCAGATGATCGGCTTGGCGACTCCCCTCGGTTTTCAGGTGGTAATGGATAAGGTGTTGGTTAACAACGCCATGAAAACCCTTAATGTTATTGCTGTCGGCCTGGTCTGTGCGACCCTGTTTGAAAATGTATTTTCAGGCATCAGAACGTGGGTCTTTGCCAGAACAAGTAGTAAAATTGATGTGGAACTGGGTGCCCGGCTCTATCGACACCTGCTGTCGCTTCCCATTGCATATTTTGAAGCGCGGCGGGTCGGTGATTCTGTGGCCAGGGTGCGCGAACTTGAGAATATCCGCTCTTTTTTGACCGGAAATGCGGTCACGTTGTTGCTTGATCTGCTGTTTTCCTTTGTATTTGTCATCGTCATGTTTTTTTACAGCTTTCAACTGACGATGTTTGTACTTGCCTCGTTACCACTGTATTTCTTGCTGTCTTTGGTGCTGACCCCCATTCTTCGTGACCGTCTTAAGGAAAAGTTTGAAAGCGGATCCCGTAATCAGGCATTCCTGGTGGAGTCCATCAGCGGTATTGGAACGATTAAATCCATGGCTGTCGAACCGCGCTGGATCGATAACTGGGAAAAACAGCTCGCAAATTATGTGACCGCCGGTCTTAATGCCGTCAATATTAGCACCGTTGCCAATATTGGCGTAACCACCGTAAGCAAGCTGGTGACGGTGGGCATCCTCTGGATTGGAGCGATGCAGGTTGTTGAGGGTAATTTAACGGTTGGCCAGTTGATTGCGTTTAACATGTTGTCGGGACGATTGACCGATCCTATTTTGCGTATAGCACAGTTGTGGAATAATTTTCAGCAGGTTGGCGTTTCCATGGAGCGACTGGGGGATATACTTAATGCTCCCCCTGAGGTTGCCGGTGAAAAAACCCGTATTCCCCGTTTGAATGGTGCCATCGAGTTTGATCAGGTGTCCTTCCGCTACCATCCGGAAAACCCCGATGTTATCCGAATGATAAACGTCAAGATCGAGCCTGGGCAGGTCATTGGTATTGTCGGTCGGTCCGGTTCGGGTAAGAGTACTCTCACCAAGTTGGTGCAGCGTCTCTATGCCCCTGATCGTGGCAGGGTGCTGATTGATGGACAGGATATCTCTATTATTGATTCCACGTCACTTCGCCATCAGCTGGGTGTGGTTCTTCAGGAAAACCTTCTCTTCACGGGTACGATCCGTAACAATATTGCGCTATCAAACCCTGGTTTGCCTATTGAACATATTATTGAAGCGGCAAAACTGGCAGGTGCCCATGAATTTATCTGTGAGTTGCCGGAGGGGTATGACACCAGGGTGGGGGAACATGGTACCGGACTTTCCGGTGGTCAGCGTCAGCGGATAGCCATTGCCCGTACTCTTATCAGTAAACCCCGCATTCTGATTTTTGATGAGGCAACCAGTGCCCTTGATTATGAATCTGAACAGATTATTCAGGAAAATATGCGCAAGATCTGCGCAGGGAGAACGGTGTTGATTATTGCTCACCGGCTTTCGGCGGTCCGTGAAGCTGACAGAATTTTAGTAATGGAGCGGGGGCAGGTTGTAGAGGATGGATCCCACGATGAGCTGTTGAAGAATAGGGACGGAATTTATACACATCTGTACCATCTGCAGTTTGGTGGAAACTCCGCTCAAAAGGCGATTACCCTATGAGTATGAAACATAAAAATGAAGCCCGGGCGGTATTGCTTCGCCACTATTGGAAAACCTTTGCCCACTTTTGGCGGGATCGCGACAAACTGGGGGGGGAGCTGTTTCGGGAGTCTGAATCGGAGTTTCTTCCGGCCGCTCTGGAAATCCAGGAAAAACCTGTTTCTCCCACTCTGCGGGTTACTGCAAAATTTCTCACGTTGATGTTTTTCTTCCTGGCAATTTGGTCGGTATTCGGTCACATGGATATTGTAGTAAGTGCCACGGGTGAAATCATTCCCCACGATAGAACGAAGACCATCGCGTCGGTCGATGTTGCCAGTGTGCGATCACTCCATGTGGTTGAAGGACAGGCGGTGAAGAAGGGTGATCTGCTGATTGAACTGGATGCCAGTGGGCCCGATGCAGAGCATGACAAGGCAAAAAGCAATGAAACGGAAGCACTCCTCAAGATCGCCCGTTCCCGCGCCTTGATTGGTGCCATTGACAGTCACAAGCCGCCACGTTTGCCGGCAGTTGCCGGTATTCCTCTGCTGAAGCTTAAGGAAACACAATCCCATCTTGATGGACAGTTTTATGATTTCATGGCGAAACTTCAGCAGACCGAGGGGGAGATAGCCCGTTTTACCGAGTCACTGGCATTAATGAGATTGCGTGTTGCCGATTTCAAGGAGCTGGTAAAGAATCATGATGTGCCAATGCATACCTACCTTGAAAAAGAGCAGGAACGGGCTGACCTGGAAGGACAGCTTACCAATGCAAAAAATAAAAAAGTCTCCCTGATTGCTGAGGCAAAGCGGGTTGCCTACGACGAACAGGCCGAGGCTGATAAAATACTGGGTGAAGCCCGTCAGGATGCGGCGAGAAATGCCGCCCACAGCAAGTTGCTGAAGCTGACGTCACCCATTGATGGTACCGTGCAGCAGTTGCAGGTGTTTACCGTTGGTGGTGTAGTTCCCTCTGCCCAACCGCTCATGAAAATCGTTCCCCGTGAAGACAAGATTGAAGTGGAGGCCATGGTTGAAAACAAGGACATCGGTTTTGTTGCGGAGGGGCAGACGGTAGCGGTCAAAATTGATGCCTTTGAGTATACAAAGTATGGTATTGTCTATGGGCGGGTTATTCATGTTTCTACCGATGCGGTCAAAGACGAAAAAAAGGGGCTTCTTTACTCGGTTATCATGTCACTTGACAAGTCCAGCGTTGCGGTAAAGGAGCACACCATCCCCCTCAGTGCCGGCATGACGGTTAAGGCCGATATTAAAACCGGTTCCCGTCGGGTCATAGAATATTTCCTTAGTCCGCTGCTTCAGCATAAACGAGAGAGTTTAAATGAACGTTAATCAACGAAAAGCCGTTTCACTGTTATGTGGTGTGCTGTTACTCAGCCCTGTGACGCTGTTTGCCTCTGATTTCCCCTATCTTTTTACCGATCCCTTGCGCACGTTGCCCGCCGTAGTGGAAAAAGGTGCTATTCTGCCGGGAGATGCGACTCCTATTCCTCTTTCTTTCCAGAAGAGCGTCTTGCAACCACTGTCACTGGCCGATGCAATTGATATGTCCCTCTCAAATAACATGAAGGTGAGGGGAGCCTGGGCAGATATCAAGGTTCAGGCCGCAGCCGTCGGTCAGTCCTATGGTGCCTATCTGCCTGAGATAAAAGGGTCCTTCAGTTGGGCAACTGATTCTATTCATTATTCTGATCCGCTCTATCCCTCGGTAAATTCTGAAAGTTATGCATCCCAGGGTTCGGTTAATCTGAGAATCTTTGATTTCGGGGGAAGGTCTGCCGGCCGCCATGCTGCCGAAAATCTGCTTTCCGCCGCATTGTCAACCTATGATCTCACTCTCCAGTCGGTGTTGTCGGCGGTAGTTCAGGCTTATTTTGATGCGCTGACCGCAGATGCCTCACTGCAGGCCAAGATAAAGGATGAAGAGGTCTCCCGCAACATTCTGAAATCTTCCCGTGAACGGGAGGCGAGGGGGGCTACCTCACAACTTGACACTCTTCGTGCGGAAACAGCATTGGCCAAAGCATCTCTGGATATGAACCGGGCACTGGGGAGTTATCAGAAGTCACTGGTGGTGCTCAAATATTATCTTGGTGTCCCCGGTTCTGTTGAGGTTTCCCTGCCGTCGGAGTTGAATGATTCTCCCGTCGGTGCGCTGGAGGAGAAAGAACTCACCCGGTGGCTTGAAGATGCCCAGAATAGCCACCCTTCCATCGTGGCTGCAAGAAAGCAGCTTGAAGCGGCCCGTGATCAGTTGGTTGCAACAAAATCCATCGGTCTCCCCACCATTGATCTGACCGGTAATTTATATAATAACACCCGTCCCGGTGCCGCCATTACCCCCGGTTCTCGGGAAACAACGGTAACCCTCGGACTGACCATACCTCTTTTTGACGGGTTTGTTTCCACGTATAAGGTTCGCAGTGCCGAGGCAAATATTGAAAAGGTCGAATCTTCTCTGGCAGACACCCAACAACAGGTTGCCATGGGAATTATCAAGTCATATGCCGACGCCACTTCAGCCCTGAGAAATCTTGATGCTTCGGCCAGGCTTCTCAAGTCTGCCCAGAATGCATTGGATGTATCACAGCGCAAGTATAGCAGGGGGGCTGCTGACCTTTCCGAAGTTCTCAGCACCCAGTCCGTACTTGCCGATGCCTGGAATGAACGGGTACGTACATTGGCTGAATGGCATTCGTCACGGCTGTTGTTGCTGGCAAATGCAGGTAAAATCGGCAGATCGGCCGTTGCCCGTTTTTATGAAAAATAATGGATCAGGAAATCTTAATTACAGGATCAACACCATGAATAAGCTGTTTTGTGCCGTTATGACGTCTGTCGTTCTCCTGTTCGTTGGCTGTGGAACAGACGGTAATAAGTTTACGTCACCGTCTGGCATTGCCGTAACGGCCAGATCTTCCAGCATTTTAATTAGCTGGCAGACCGTTGATTCTTCATTGGGGTACAATGTGTATCGATCCGATGTTTCCGGTGCCCTGTCAACAAAGCAGTGCATCGCCTTCGGACTGACAGCCTCTTCCTACCTTGACAGTTCGGCCACACCCGGTGTCACCTACTACTATCAGGTGACCGCCTATAATTCTGCCGGTAACTCTTCTCCTTCTGCAGAATTATCGACTTATATAAAAGGTCCATCGGCAACTGGTGACCCTCTGAAAATGAGTTTCAACGTTTTCACCCTGGCCGGCACGGGAAAATCGGGAAAAGTTGACGGTACCGGTACTGGTGCTTCCTTCGGGTTTCCGGTGGGTATCACTGCGTATGGTCCGAATCTCTACGTTGCCGATACTTATAATAATATTATTCGTAAAATAGTTATTTCCACCGGTGTGGTAACAACCATAGCCGGTTCGGCTGCAAGCGGTACTCAAGATGGGACCGGTGCGGCAGCTCGGTTCTATAATCCTTTTGGCATTGCAACTGATGGTACGAACCTCTACGTTTCGGACACGAGTAATAATACGATTCGTAGTATTGTCATCAGTACCGGGGTTGTTACTACGTTGGCTGGTGCTCCCACATCCGGTAGTAGTAACGGTACGGGTGCTGTTGCGAGCTTTAAGGCCCCGAGAGGTATTACGATTAATGGAAATTATTTGTATGTGGCCGATTCAGGCAATCATATGATCAGAAAAATTGATATTAGTGCAAATAAACTGATCAACGGTGTCGTTACAACCTTTGCAGGTTCGATTACGGCGGGAAGTGCTGATGATAACGGTATTGCCGCCAGTTTCGGTGCTCCTGAGGGAATTGCTACTGACGGCACATCACTGTATGTTACTGACTCAACAAACAATACAATTCGCAAAATTACTCTTGCAGGCGCTGTAACTACTATTGCCGGTTCCGGCACCGCCGGGGCAACCGATGCAGAGGGAACTTCCGCTTCTTTTAATACACCCACCGGGATTGTTACCGATGGTTCGTCACTTTTTATCGCCGATTCGAAAAATAATGTCATCCGTAGCATCGATATTACTATCCCGGGGAGGGCACCGGTGTCCACAGTTGCCGGTTCCGGTTCAGCGGGTAGTGCCAGCGGATTTGGTACCGCTGCTTCGTTTTCACAGCCAATGGGCATTACCACCGACGGAACAAATATTTTTGTTTCTGACTACGCTAATTGCCTGATTCGGGAGATACTCTAAATGGTCCATGGTCGCCTTACTATCAAGAAGGTTCTTTCTGTCATGGTTGTGGCTGGTTTGCTGTTGCTCCATCTTAAGAGTGCCGATGCCGAAACAAGGACCGAGTATGTTGTGGCCCCGGCACGGGTAGATACCCTTGCTTCCTCCGTACTATTCAGGACACTACAAACAAGTACGGAATATGATTTCAGGGAAACACAGGTTAATCAGAGCCGTTCACCCTATGAAAAGCTTCAGGTTGGTTTGGATAACCAACTGAGCAGCCGGATTACAATCAGTGATATTCCTGTGTTATATTCGCTGACTCCCAATTATCAGCTGCGGCTGGATGTACCCTTTGTTTCGGTGACCAACGACACGCCGTTTAGTGGCAGCAGTGATGATATTGGTCTGGGTGATATCAGCCTGAGCCTCAATATACGTACTGAAATTGAAAAAACAGTGGAGTCTTTTTTTATCTTGACGACCAGACTCCCGTCGGGAAATGCCAACCGGGGACTGGGGAGTGGTTCCGTTGATTATGCGGTGACCCACAAAACCAGAATTACCCATGGCGATTACCGGACTACCCTCATGGCCGGACTTACCCTCTCATCCCTTTCGGATGCAACGATTCTCGGTAATAGCGTGCATCATGGCCCAACCGTTGTCGGCATGGTGGCCACCGAACAGTCACCGGTTCTTTGTAAGATCCGCTATGGCGTCAAGGTTGCCGGTCTCTACGGGTACAGCTCTAAAATAAATGCCGTCGATCAATCCAATGCCGTGGGCACCATTGATCTTATTCCGGAGATAACCTATCGGACCGCCGACAGTTACAGTTTTAAGGCCGGAATCATTCTGCCGTTCTATACTTCCTACGATCTGCTTGGAGCGGCACAGAAGCGTGATGTAATGCTGAATCTCAGCGTGTATAAATATTTCTAGCGGGATGTGGTGAGCCAGTGACAAAATGTTCTCCCAAATTATTCTTTATGGCCCTGGTATTAGGTGCTCTTTCTGGATGCGGCAGTGATGCCCCCCTCCAGAGCACACCGCTGACTCCGTCAGTTGAGTCCATTACAGCTGGACAAATTATGTATTCGCGACCGAGCCAGTTTACTGTCAAGGGAGTTGCACTGACCGGGACGGTGGTTAAGGCTTCCGGTGCCTGCAGCAGGGTTACTGAAGTGACGGGAGGTACGGCGACGGTACGACAATTCACCTGTACGCCATCGGCGGCCGGAGATGTTACCATTTCTGTGGCTTCGGGAGGTACGGTTCTCCAACAGTCGGCGTTTGCTGTACCCACTCCCCAAGTGACATTGACCACCGATGCCGGTGCTGTCGTAGTGGAACTTGATCCGGTTCATGCGCCCAAGAGCGTTAACAACTTTCTCCTCTATGTGTGGGACGGATTTTATACCAATGTGATCTTTAATCGGGTAGAGGTAGGTTTTGTTATCCAGGGGGGGGGCTATGGCTCCGATGGCAAGGCAAAGCAAGCTTCCCATCCGACCCTTGAGCTTGAACCTTTTGCAGATACCCAATTGAGTAATACGGTGGGAACTATCGCCATGGCCCGTACTGATGCCCTGAATTCTGCCACCTCCCAGTTCTTCTTTAATCTGGTTGACAATATCAGACTTGATACTCAGGCCGGTGGGTATGCCGTCTTTGGTAAGGTTCTTTCGGGAATGGATGTTGTTTCTACTATTGGAGCGAATGCAGTCTATTATAAAGGTCTCTCCACCGACAACAGTTATACTACGTGTAATGTTCTGAAGTCTGCTGTTCAGACCAAATAGAGGGTACTATTCCGGTAATGTTTGATTTTTTCCGTTCACTGTTTGGGTTTCAGAAACCTCCCGTGGTGGCTTCTTCCGGGGTGGTAAATCGTGGTGATACTATTTCTCCACCCTGCGACGTCGAGGACCACATTCTGGAGCCTCCTGCTTCGGTTCTTCCCCCCCAGGCGGTTGATTTTCTCCTCTCTCTGTTGAATGTCAAGGATCTTCCCGCTGACTTGCAGTCTCTCCCCCAAAAGGACCGGTCTTTTATTGCCAGCAACATCAGAAGGGTATCTGAAAATAGTCTGGAAATCCCGATGATGCCCCATGCGGCCGTCTGCATACAACAGTTACTTTCAGACCATAATGTTAAAGTTACTGATTTTATAGATGTAATTAAAGAGGATCCCACGCTATCGGTAGAACTGTTACGGATGGCCAACTCCTCCTATCTCGGTTTTACCTATCCGACCCTTGATTTGCAGCAGGCCATTGTCAGAGTTGGTTTCACCCAGTTGCATGGCTTGGTTACCATGCTGGCACTCCGCTCCCGTGTTCTCCAGAGTAATCGTTTTAAAAATGAGGTGGAATGGGTTATGGAGCTGTCACTGGCGACGGCAAAGCTCTGTCAGCTACTGGCAGGTGAGATGGGTATGAAACCGGATGAGGCCTTCACTATCGGTCTTCTCAATCATATTGAATATTTCGTCGTGCTGGGTGAAGCGTCCCGGTATTCTGCCGAGTCGGATAAAAATTCGGTTTCACAGCTGGCCATCATTCAGACGGTACTTCGTATGGGTAGGACTATTCATGATCTCATCGCCGCAAGTTGGGGATTTACCCCTGTCATGGGTGACGAAAAATCAGCGAATGTTGATAAAAAAGAAGATGGCGAGCAGGACCCCACCATCTCACTCGGTGAACGATTAAATATCTTACAGCGTATTCTGGTGGTTTCCCTGGCTGGTGAAAAGAGCATTACCGACACCGCCGGGTTTGATGCTCGCAAACTGAATGATGCCATAGATGCCGCAATAGCACCTTCGGATCGCTCCTGAGAAAACGGACAGTCTCGCGTAACATCCAAATGTAATTGTGTTTAATATTTGTAACGTTCTCAGGTGGTGGTTACACCATTAGTGCCAATGTGCACCAGGGCACCCGCAAGGGGTGCCCCTACGGTAAACCATTGTGGTTAGCCGACTTCTGAATATTCACGCACCCGGAATTCAACGCCAAGGGAGTGTGCCAGGTGTCGGCATGCCTCAATATCTACCCCCGGTACGGTAACGGCGGTGGCAATGACCTGGGGGATATGGGCCGATGCGGCACCGATAAAGGTGCAGACGGCAGCGTATCCGGCATCACCGAACGGTGTGTTGCAGAGCTTGCGATACATGGCGGTATCGGGGGCATTGAGGCTGATGGAGATGCAGTCCACCAGTCCGGCCAGCTCAGGGAGAATATCGCGACCGTGGAACTGGTTTGCCTGCCCGTCGCTGTTTATGCGAATACGATAGCCACGTTGTTTCAGGGCCGCAGCGACCTCTTTGACCAGCTCAAGGCGAATAAGCGGCTCACCGTAACCACAAAAAACCACCTCATCGATCCCCACCGGGCTGCCAATTGCAGCCATCACCTCGGCAAACGTCGGCTCACTGTTCAGCAGCAGGTTATGCCCCTTAACGGTAAAATCCTCAAACTTTGGACAGAACGTACAGTGATTTGAACAGCGGTTGGTAATGTTAAGATAGAGTGAATTGCGTATTTGGTAGGCAATTTTTGCCGATTGATCCCACAGGTTGATGCCAAACAACTCCCCGCTGTTTTTTGTGGTGATCCGGGCCACATCATCGAAGGTTAACCCCTTCAGCTCGGCAATTTTTTCAGCGACCATACGGACATGGGCCGGTTCGTTCCGTTTCCCCCGATGGGGCACCGGCGACAGATAAGGGCAATCGGTTTCAATCAGCATTTGTTCAATGGAAACTGTCTGTACCACCTGCCGAAGACTTTGATTTGTCGGGTAGGTGATGGTTCCCGGAATGGAAATGAAAAAGCCGAGTGCGGCGGCCTCGGCGGCCATGGCCGGATCTCCGGAGAAACAGTGCAGTACACCCTTCCGAACCGATTCCTCTCGTATGATGTCCATGACCTCCCCATGGGCATCCCGGTCATGGACGATCACCGGCTTGTCAAGCTCGGCTGCAAGTTTGAGAAAGCGTCGAAAAACCTGCTCCTGCAGGTGGCGTGGTGACCGGTCCCGATAGAAATCAAGCCCGATTTCACCAATTGCGACGACCTTGCTACTGCCAACGGCGAGGTCACGGATCACGTCGTAGCAGTCTTCGGTAACCGTCCCTGCTTCGTGGGGATGGATGCCGACGGCCGCATACAGATGGGGGTATTTTTCCGCCAATTCAACCGATTGTCGACTCGACGCAATATCCGTACCCACAACTACAATGGCGGTAACTCCAGCGTCCTCGGCCCGTTTTATCATCTCTTCAAAATCGTTTTCAAAGTCACTGTAGTAAATATGCGCGTGTGAATCGATCAACGCTCCTGAACGGTTCTCCATCATTTCCCCTTTATTTCCTCTTTCAAGCCTTCGATAACCGCTTTGACCTCGGAAATCATATCCGCTGCCTGGGGTGACTTTTCACAGGTTAAATACTTTTCAAAATAAGTGATGGCCTCCGCAGTTCTGTCCTGATCCATGCAGAGTCCTCCCAGCGTCAGATACGCCATACTAAAGGCCGGGTCCAGGCGGACAGCTTCACGACAGGCATCTTCGGCCTCTTCCAGTTCATCAAGGTCATAATAGAGCTCACCGAGATTAAAATGGGCAGCCGGATCTTCCGGGTCGATGGTCACACCCTTGGAAAAGGCTTCAATGGCACCGTCAACGTCACCCTGGCCATAGAGGGAGTCACCCAGAGCATTGAGGGCAAATACGTTGTCCGGTTCCAGTTCCAGTGCCCGGTGAAAGGAAATGATTGCCTCATCACAGCGGTCCTGACTGTTATAGACAAGGCCAATGCTCACCAGTGCATCGGCGTCGAGGGGATCAATTTCTAACACATTCTGATAGCAGCGAAGTGACTCCTGGTGATTACCCGCTTCCAGCAACATGTCTCCCAGGGTGGTCAGTGCGTCGGCATCGGTGGGGGAAAGTACCAATCCCTTTCGGTAATGGTCTATCGCTTCGGAGAGTTTGCCCTCTTCAGCCAAGGCATCTCCCAGATAAAACCAGCTCTCAGGCAGGTCGGGATTGTTTTTGAGATTGTTTTCAAAAATAGTTATGGCTTCTTGAATCTCCCCCCGGTCAAGGAGTTCAATCCCTTTTTGTAACGTGACATTTAATTCAGAATTATTCATCTACTGCTCCTTTTTGTATGGTAGCCTGCCATGGGGGTGGTTTCGTCGTTTAATCAGGTGATCACATCAACGACCAGGCCTTTGATGCCGATAACGTTGGCCGTAATGGCCATATGGTCTTTGTTCTCTTTGACGATAAGATTATACAGCTTATCGGCTTCCCGATCTATGACCGTGATGGTTTCGTAATAACGGGGATTCTGAGGGGTCCCGCCGGATTTATCAAGCCGATACGCTTCGGCACTGACTCTTTTAGCCAGCTTGCTTAAAAGTTCTCTGAAGTGCTTGAAGTTCGTTATGGTTGGGTCCGATGTCAGCAGTGTTCCTGCCCTATCAATTTCTGAACGGAGCGTCTCTATATCTCCTTGATAGGATGAAAGGCCACTTTCATTTTGACGCAATTCGGTAGCAAACAGCGAATTCATGACTTTTTTTGCCGGAGAACCGCTTTTGGTGTTCTTATCCAATTCTCTCAGGGAAGAAGAATCTTCAATGCGCATAAACCCATACCCCCTTTATCTTCACACGTATTAACAAGATATCATACTTGAAGCAATTGGGCAATTGATGCAAAAATGCAACAATCAGTTTAAATAACCGATTTTCTATGATAGCATATCAGGCTGATATTCAGTGAAAGGAAATCTGGCTGCATGAACGTTGAGGTACCGCACGGAGAACGGAGAAAGCGCTTTCGCGAAGCGATCCTGATTGTGGTGTCACTTCTCCTTATTTTCATTCTCACCCGGGTAGAAATAAGTCTGACCCAACTGAGTGCTGATGCCAAGTTGGGAAGTAATATAGCTATTTTTGCCGTCATTAATGTGGTTATCCTGCTGGTTATCCTGCTGGTGTATCTGGTATGCCGAAATGTGGTCAAGCTGTTTCTCGAAAGCCGGTCAAATCCCTTTGCCAGAAGACTCCGGACAAAGCTTGTTCTTTCCTTTGTTGCCCTTTCTCTGGTTCCCACCCTGTTGCTTTTTTTTGCCGCTGCCGGATTTATCAATAACACGGTACATAACTGGTTCAATTCACAAGTAGAGAGTTCCCTGAGTGAATCACTTGAAGTTGCCCAAACCTATTATAAAAGTTCCGCCTCAAATTCCCTTTACTATGGCAGGCAAATCGGAAATTTCATAAAAGAGCGAAAACTGCTCAATGATGCCAATCTTCCCCGGTTAAAGCAGTTGATCCACGAAAAACAGACCGAATATAATCTCGGAGTCGTCGAGGTTTATTCGGCCCAACGGGAAGAACTCGTTCGCGCGACTAACCCGGCCGTGCCCAAGGGGGAGTTCACCAATCCCTCTTCGGAGGACATTAAACGGGGGTTGGAGGGGGAGGAGCTTACCAGAATAAATCAGGTCGGCAAAGCCGATCTGATCAGGGGCATTGTGCCGATCCGTTCTACCTGGAACGAAGCTGATGTCGTTGGTGTGGTGGTGGTCAATTACTATGTCCCCTATTCATTGGTAAGCAAGATGAAGGAGATCACCACTTCGTACTACGACTTTCGCCAGCTTAAAATAATGAAAAATCCGATTCGTACCGGCTATATCATCACGCTGTTTCTGATTGCCATGGTTATTATCTTTCTTGCGTACTGGATGGGGGTCTATCTGGCCAACAGTATGACCAAACCGCTTCAGGAACTGGTTGATGCCACCCACGCGGTTGCCGAAGGGAATCTTGATGTTCGGGTCAATTCCGGTTCGTCCGACGAAATTGGCTTACTGATTCAGTCTTTCAATTTTATGACCGACGATCTGCGTACCAAACAAAATGCCCTCAATATTTCCAATATCGAGCTGACGCGAAGCAATCAGGAAATCGAACAGCGCCAGCAGTATATGGAAATTGTGCTTCGGAGCGTTGCGGCAGGGGTTATTTCCATTGATCGTGACGGGGTACTGCAAACCATCAATACCTCTGCTGAGCGTTTGCTTTCACTTTCGGCTCAAGAAGTGCTGGGTAAAAACTTCAAGGATGTGGTGCGCTCCAATAATGCTGGAGTCGTTAATGAGCTGATCAGTGATCTGCAAAAATCCCGTACGGGATTACTGAGCAGGCAGGTGATGGTAAATGTGGAGGGAAATAAATTGACTCTGCAGTTGCATTTGACTCTGTTGCGGGGTGGTAATGGTGAGTTTCTCGGTATGGTTGCCGTACTTGATGATCTGACCCAGATGATGCGTGTTCAGAGAATGGCTGCCTGGCGTGAAGTGGCACGGAGAATTGCCCATGAGATCAAAAATCCTCTGACGCCCATTCAGCTTTCGGCCCAGCGACTGAGAAAACGATATCTTTCCCGTTTCAATGATGATGAAACTGTCTTTGATGAATGTACCGGAATGATCATCAAGTCCGTCGATGAACTGAAAAATCTGGTTAATGAATTTTCCAACTTTGCCCGGATGCCCGCTGTAAAACCGGAACGTAATGATTTGAACAGACTTATTAATGAAACAGTGTCACTCTATCAAGAGGCTCATCGGGGTGTAGTTTTTGAAGTTCACACCGATGTCAGCATGCCTCTTTTGATGATCGATCGTGACCAGATACGACGCGTATTGATAAACCTGCTGGAAAATGCCGTTGCTGCCATGGCGGAACGGGGAAGGGTACTGCTGGCAACCCAGTATGATCCGGTGCTGAAAATGGCGGTAATGACCGTTGCCGATGAGGGGCCCGGTATACCAGCCGAGGACAAAGCACGACTCTTTGAACCTTACTTTTCCACAAAAAAAAGTGGTACGGGGCTCGGTTTGGCAATTGTCAGCAGCATTATTACCGATCACGGCGGGTATGTGCGGGTACGGGATACTATACCCCACGGGGCACTGTTTGCCGTCGAGTTGCCAGCCAGTTAGATAAAATCCAGCATATACAGTTAAAGGAGCAGCCATGCAGCATTCCATTTTAATAATAGATGATGAACAGGATATCAGAACCGCATTGACCGGGATACTTGAAGATGAAGGGTATCAGGTGATGACCGCTGATAGTGGTCTGGCCGGTATTGAGTCTGTTCAGCAGGAACTGCCTGATCTCATACTGCTTGACATCTGGATGCCCGGTATGGATGGTCTGGAAACCCTTGAGCGAATCAAGAAACTGTTTCCCCAGCTAACGGTAATTATGATCTCAGGGCACGGTACCATCGATACGGCGGTAAGGGCTACGAAGCTTGGGGCCTTTGACTTTATAGAAAAACCGCTTTCCCTGGAAAAAGTGTTGATCAGTGTTGGCAATGCCTTGCAGTTGCAGGAGTTGCGTGTTGAAAACGCAGAACTTAAACGCTCCACTTCTGCGGACAATGAACTTATCGGCGACTCTCCGGTGATCTGCGAGCTGCGGGGACAGATTAAACGCATCGGTCCCACGGCTGTTTCCGTGCTCATACAGGGGGAGAGCGGAACGGAAAAAGAGCTGATAGCCTGTGCGGTCCATTGCCACAGTCCCCGGCGGGAGCGTCCGTTCATTTCAGTGCATTGTTCGGCTCTCCCGGAGGAACTGATTGACAGTGAACTGTTTGGCCATGAGAAGGGGGCGTTACCCGCAGCAACTACGCAAAAAAAAGGAAGAATTGATCAGGCTGATGGCGGCACCCTTTTTCTTGATGAAGTAGGTGAATTACCCCTGAATACCCAGTTAAAAATTCTTCGAGTTATTCAGGAACGCAGTTTTGAACGACTGGGAGGTTTCAAGAGACTGTCGGCAGATGTTCGGATCATTGCTTCATCAACCAAACCACTTGATCAGGCAATGTCTTCCGGTGCATTCAGCCCGGATCTATTTTATGCACTGAATACGGTCTCGCTCCGTGTGCCGGCTTTATGTGAACGCAAGGAGGATATCGCTTCCCTTGTCCAGCACTTTGTGGCTCGATTTTTTAAGAGGGAAGGGGGGGAAGCGAAGGCCTTTATGGCCGATGCCCTTGAAAAACTTTCGCACAACTCCTGGTCAGGGAACCTCAGGGAATTACGCAATGTGGTGGAGCGGGTACTGATTGTTGCCCCTGGTCGGGTCATCACCGCTGCTGATATCCCGGATTCGGGCGACGAATCATCGGCAGCGGCACTGCCCACTGCACCGCTCGAAGGTGCCCTGTCCCGTGCTGCCCTGCGTGATGCCCGTGAGGATTTTGAACGGGAGTTCATCATTCACAAGCTTGAGGAGAACGACTGGAATATATCCCGTACTGCGGAAATAATTGAATTGGAACGGAGCAACCTCCATCGTAAAATCAAGAGTTATGGAATTGATGTTCGGAGATAATCTATGTTTTCAGTATTCGTAAAACGCCCCGGCAGAACCATTCTGGTACTACTGTTGATGACGGTATTCGGCCTGGCAACAGTCTATTTCAGTCGTGGTCATAACCATGTAAAGAAAACCGATAACCGTGCAGTTGCCATCCTTCGTGAAGCATATTCGGCTGTTCTGAAAAACTACGTTGAAAAACCTGATAGTAAGGCCCTGACATTAAAGATGGTGGACGGGATGCTTGCCGCCCTGGATCCCCATAGTGCGTACTTGCCTCCTGAGCCGTACCACGAGATGGAGATGCAAATATCCGGGGCGTTCGGTGGTGTTGGCATCGAGTTGGGTACTAAAGAGGGGAAACTGACCGTAATAGCACCGATTGACGACACTCCTGCGTTCAGGGCCGGTATTTTGGCAAATGACCATATCTGGAAAATAGACGGATCTCCTACCACCGGTATGAATATCGCTGCGGCAGTAAAGAGGATGCGGGGGGAAAAGGGCACATCAGTAACTTTGACCATACTGCGGGCTGAAAATGGTAAGCCATTCGTGTTTAAACTGGTCCGGGATATTATCAGGATCAAGAGCGTGAAGCCAAAGCTGCTTGATTCAGGTGTGGGGCTCATTCGTATTTCCCAGTTTCAGGAACGTACCGGTGCTGATTTTAAAGAGGCCCTGAAAGAACTCCATGTCAAAGCCGGGGGGGTATTGAAGGGATTGATTCTTGATCTCAGGTACAATCCGGGAGGCTTGCTCAATTCGTCCGTTGAAGTGGTAAACTGTTTCGTCGGTGAAGATATCAGTAATTCCGTCATCGTCAGTACCCGGGGAAGGGCTCCGGATTCAAACCGAATTTTTAACGGGTCACTTGGCGTAAAAGAGCCCCATTATCCGATGGTGGTATTGATAAATGGCGGTAGTGCCAGTGCCTCTGAGATTGTGGCAGGTGCCCTGCAGGATCATAAACGGGCCGTCGTTATGGGGACTACCAGTTTTGGTAAGGGGTCAGTGCAGTCTATCATTCCAATGAAGGGAAATGCAGCCCTCAAGCTGACCACGGCACGCTACTATACCCCCCGTGGACGATCTATCCAGGCAAAGGGAATTGTTCCCGATATAGAGGTGTCCGCCATCAAGGATGTTACGCCCCAACCGGAGAAGAATAGACAGGAAATCAAGGAAAAGGATCTGCATAACCGTTTGGCACCACAGGAAAAACCGGATACAGTACCGCACATAGCTCCGCTCGCACATGGTACAGGTGCTTCTTTGGTTGACCAGGATCTGCAGAAGGATTTTCAACTCCGTCGGGCTCTGGAGCTTTTACAGTCGTTGGCACAGCTGAAGGAGAGGGGATTTGGACCTCAAAAGTAGATGTTGTTCGTTGGGCACGCTTTGCTTTGCCGAACCTACGGGGTACTACAATAAAAAATGTACAAAAATCTTGGCGTATGGTTATACGCCCCTACGGGTTTTTTATGGTGTGAGCATTTCCTGTAACTTTGCCCCAATATCTTCTTCACGCATCAATGATTCGCCAATAAGATATGCTTTGGCACCATCGGCTGCGAGGCGGTCTATGTCGGAACGATTGTGTATGCCGCTTTCGGCGACCAGCAGGCGGCCGGGGGGAAGCATGCCGGACAGTCGGCGGGTTGTGTCAAGATCGGTAACAAATGTTCGTAAATTGCGATTATTGACACCAATAAGGGAACAGTCTGTCTGTAACGCCATCTCCATTTCGGGCTCATCGTGAACCTCCAGAAGCACATCAAGATGCAGTTCTCGTGCAACGGCATGAAATTCTTTCAATTGTCCCACATCAAGCATGGCAGCGATCAGCAGAACTGCGTCGGCTCCCGCAGCACGTGCTTCGTAGATTTGATAGGGGTCACAGATGAAGTCTTTGCGGAGCAGCGGCAGAGATACCGTCTCCCGTATGAGTCCCAGATATCTGAGGTGACCCATGAAAAAATGCTCATCGGTCAAGACTGACAGGCAGGTGGCTCCGTTGTTCTGATAGATTTCGGCAATTTCAAGGGGATCAAAATCGGCACGGATTACCCCCCGGCTTGGTGATGCTTTTTTGACTTCGGCTATGATGGCGGTCCACTGGGATGCAGCCGCTTCACGCAGATGACGCTCAAAGCCCCGTGGCTGATCCTCAAGATCCAGGATGCGAGCCTTCAGTTCAGTGACAGGAGAGGCCGCCATTGCCGCCTCAATTTCACTTTTCTTGTGGCAAATGATTTTCTTCAGAATGTCGGGAGTAGAGCTATCCATGGCAACCCTCGGTTTTAATTCGTTAATTGGGCAAGCTGTTCGACCTTTTCGGCGGCGCGACCCGAATCAATGGCATCGGCTGCCAACTGGACAGCGGCTGCAAGAGAATCTGCCGCCCCGGCGGCAACCAGCGCATAGGCTGAGTTGAGCAGCACAATGTCCCTCCGTGGTCCCCGCTCGCCTGCCAGTACCGCCGTAACAATGCTGGCATTAGCCGCCGCATCTCCCCCCTTGAGTGCTTCCATGGAACAACGGGCAAAACCATGCTGTTCAGGAGTAATGGTAGAGATGGTTACCCCTCGTTGGGTGACCTCAGCAACCAGGGTGTTACCTGTCAGGGTTATTTCATCCATACCATCGGAACCATGTACCACAAAACCATGCCTGCACCCCAGTTTATGGAGAACACCGGCGAGTTTTTCAACCAGATCAGCCCGGTAAACCCCCATGACCTGGCGGTCTGCTCCGGCGGGATTGGTAAGGGGGCCGAGTATATTGAAAATGGTACGAATGCCGATTTCCTTTCGGGGGCCAATGGCATGTTTCATGGCACTATGGAGGGCCGGTGCAAACAGAAAGCCGATGCCGATCCGTTCGATGCAGTTTTCGACGGTTTCGGGCGTTACATCAAGATTAATTCCCAGTTTTTCCAATACATCTGCACTGCCGCAGGCTGAAGAGACGGAACGATTGCCATGTTTGGCAACTTTGACACCGCATGCCGCCACAACAAATGACACTGTGGTTGAGATATTAAAGGTATTAGTCCCGTCACCACCGGTGCCAACCACATCCAGAATTGTTTCCTGATCGATATTGATGTCATCACGGTCGATATCGAGTACCCCCTTGCCGACCCGAATCGGAGTGACCCGTTCGCGCATGACCCTGGCGGCACCGGTGATCTCTTCGATGGTTTCGCCTTTCATCCGCAAGGCGGTAATAAAGGCACCAATCTGAGCCTGCGTGCATCCGCCTGACATGATTTGATTCATTACTTCAATCATTTCACCTTCGGTGAGGTCGTTATGTTCCACAACGGTGGCAATGGCTTTTCTGATCATTGTATCTGTCCTTATGAAAATAGGGGATGTTGCCATCCCCTATTGAGTGTGGTATGTGCGAGGTTTGATACGTTATTTTCCTTCTTTAATCTGGCGGATGGCTTCCTTTATCATTGCTTCAGCAAGATCGGGGACAACTTCCCAGACAATGCGCTCGATAACCTCTTTCGATGCGGCAGTAATTGCGGCTCTCAACTGTTCTTCCGACAGGGAAGGGGGAAGCACTCCCGGAACAACAGGGGTCGCCAGGGGAAGTACCTGAGGCTCTTTGGCAGGTTCTTCACTGTCGAATGACGAGAGAAAATCGAGGGGGGGAGCGTCCGTTTTTTCCGGGGCGGGCGGAATTACGGGCGTATATGCACCGAAAGAAAATTCCTCTGTGGCCGACTCAGTTGGCGACGTATCGGAGTGCACCGGAGGAACAGGCGTCTCACTCTCCTCGCTGAAATCAAAGGAACTTTCGTCTATGGGCTGCCAGCGAGTGCTTTCATGGAGTGGAGCGGGAGCTATTGGCAGATTTTGCGTAACCAGTTGGGCATCGGACTCTTCACTGATAATATCAAAGATGTCCTGCTCGATCGCCACTTCTTCAGGCATAATCTGTACGAAACTATCAGGTGAGTGGGGAACTTCCTCTTCCTGAACCGTATCGGAAATGAAAGCACTCCATATATCAGTCGGAGCATCAAGGTGCTCTGCTTCGGGGGCAGGCATCAGCACCGGAGTGGCACCCGGAGCAAAAAGGTCATCGGGCATGGCAGAGGAAATAGTTTCCGTCTCTTCCTTCACGCTGCTCGCCAGAATTGCTGATTCCCTGCGACGTCCCAATTCCAAGAGCTCTGTCACCTTGCTGATGATTTGCTGAGATTCAAAGGGTTTCGCTATGAAATCATCGGCCCCGCATTTGAGAGCTCTTTCTTCATCAAAAGGTTCAAATGATCCCGTCAGGACTAATATGGGCTTGGCAGCAAGTTCAGGTATGGCACGAACTGCCTCACATACTTCATACCCATTCATGCCGGGCATAAGGGCATCAATTAATAAAATATCAGGGGTGATTTCAACCGCCTTCTCAACGGCCGCTTTTCCGTTATCGACGATTACCAGAGAGTATTCATCACCACCAAAGATAATCCCGATTACCTTCTGAATGGTGATACTGTCATCGGCGACCAGTATGTTTATACCCATCGAACCCTCCTTACTGGGCAGAGACCCAGAATTATCACACCTGAAACAACTAACACAGCCGTAATATCGTGTCAAGGCATTCGCGTTTTAGGGGATTTTCATGTCATTGATTATTTCAGTGGTAATTCGGGGTGTTGAAAATATTGAAACGGCAAGGTTTGAAATATCGCTCCGTAATTGATTGAACTGGTGAACATGAGAATAATCAAGGCGGATGGTCAGGAGAATGACGTATAAATCCAGCTCAGGATCGATCCATACTGATGATCCGCTGTAGCCGGTATGACCGAAAGACATGTCAGAGAAATACATACCCCGTGGGGAGGAATAGGGTGAGCTTATGTCCCAGCCGAGTCCCCTGATAACCTTACCACCATTGTAAAAGTAGGGTGACGTCATCTGTGCAATGACCCGCTCGGAAAATATGCGAGAACCATTCAGTGTGCCGTGATTAAGAACCATGGCGGCATAGCGGCCCACATCCTCACCGGTGCTGAATAGTCCGGCGTGGCCGGCCACTCCACCAAAACGGCGGGCGTTCATGTCCTGAACAACGCCCGCTTTCAAAGCATTATTGAGCCCGGCGGTCGGGGCGATAAGATTAAGGTCGTTACGGGGTAAAAAACCGGTTCCATCCATGCCGAGCGGAGTATAAATTTCGTCAGAACAGAACTTGTCCAGTGTTTTCTGTGAAACCCGTTTAACCAGTTCACCCAGAAGGATAAAGTTGATATCGGCATAACGGAATCGGTTCCCCGGTTGGGGATCGCTGGTTTGGTTAATCGCTTTTTCAATGAGGCATTTGAGCGGATCGTCACTGGAAATTTCCACATCCTCCATACCGGATGAATGGGTCAACAGATTGAGCAGGGTAATGTCTTCACGGTCGGTGTCTTCAAATTCAGGAAACCAGCGGGTGAGCGGATCGAGAAGCGACAGTTTCCCCTGTTCGAGAAGCTTCATGATGGCAGGGGCAGTGGCAAGTACCTTGGTAAGTGAAGCGGTATCAAAGAGGGTTCGTTCCGATAACAGTGGAGACTCACTGTTCGGGAACAGCCTCCCTTGGGCAGCACTGTACCGGATACCGGAATGGTTGCCAACCACAACGACCCCACCGGCGATCAAACCGCGGCGAACGGCATTTTCAAGGAGTACGTCCACCGTTGCTGCTCGTCCCAAATCAAGGAGATCATCGGCAATGGAAACGGAAGGGTATAGTGCAAACAGCAGGATACTACAGAATAATCGAAAGGAGATCACAGTACACTCGAAAGAAAAAAACCTCCCCGATGAGGAGGTTTGGTAAAGGAAATAAAACGTATGTGCGGATACTCATTTCACTTGCTAGCGGACCCCATATACGAGTGACGGGTTACCGAATGTACGTGAATCAGGTCCGGTAGTCGGCGTTGATGGTAACATACTCATGGGACAGATCGGAGGTAAATACTGTTGCCGTTCCGCTTCCCATACCAAGGTCAACGGTCACGGTAAATTGATTTTCCTTAAGAACCTCGGTCCCCCGTGCTTCAGCATCGTGGCCTGCAAAAACACCCTGTTGTGCCATGATGACATCATTGAAGGAGAGAGAAAGGCGTGTCTGATCAACAACCGCTCCAGAGTACCCCACAGCCGCAAAAATTCTCCCCCAGTTGGCATCTTGCCCAAAAAAAGCCGTCTTAACCAGACTTGAGTTGGCAATGGCCATGGCTGCACGTTTTGCGTCGACTGCGGTAGTGGCCCCGGTAACCCTGATTTCGACAAATTTGGTGGCACCCTCTCCATCCAGGACTATCTGTTTGGCCAATGAAAGCAGGACATCATTAAGTGCCTGTTCAAAAGCTGCCCCTTCAGGGGTTCCCGCAGTAATGACAGGATTGCCTGCCATACCGTTTGCCATGATCAGGCAGGTATCATTGGTGGAGGTGTCGCCATCGACCGAGATCATATTAAAAGATGTGTTGATTGCCTGTTTGAATATGAGGTTAAGAAAGGGGGCATCAACGGTGGCATCAGTAATAATAAAGGAGAGCATGGTGGCCATATTGGGCATAATCATACCGGCACCCTTGGCAATTCCGGCAATAGTATAGCCTGACGTACCGATATTCACCTGTTTCACTTCCATTTTCGGAAACGTATCGGTTGTCATGATCGCTTCCGATACGTCTGCCAAAGTCCCGGTTGTAAGGGCATCAATGGCACCGGGAATGCCGGCACGTAGCCGATCCATAGGCATCTGGACACCAATTACGCCCGTGGAAGCAACTTGAACGGTTTCTTCCGCAATACCCAACCCCTCAGCCACCAGGCGGGCTGTCTCGGTGGCAGCAATCATCCCCTGCTCACCGGTGCAGGCATTGGCATTGCCGCTGTTAACGATCAACACCTGGGCAATGCCGGAGACGATACGTTCCCGTGACAATATGACCGGTGCCGCCTTTACGGCATTTGTGGTGAAAACGGCACAGGCCGTAGCCGGTACTTCCGAGTATATCAGGGCGAGATCCCTCCGCCCCGGTTTTTTGATTGCAGCCTCAACGGCTGAAAATTGAAATCCTTTGATGTCCATGTCGCACCTCTGAAAAATTAGGTAAGTTTACGCATTTTCTTTCCGCTGTTCAACAATAAAACGTATGAGGTGTGTAAACGGCCGTAGCGAGTCCCCCGTAAAACGGTAAACGCTCCACTACCCATCTTCCGGTAGTGGAGCGTTTACAGCATTAACTGGTGGTGTGGTGACAGGTTACTTAGGAAATTCCCTTGGCGTTAAGGAATACTCCGTATTTTTTGTCTTCGCCCTGAATATGAGTAAAGAGCCAGTCCTTCAAAAAGCTCAGAACGGTCAGGGTGAGGACACCGCCACCGGCCTGAAACTTCTTTTGCAGATCAAGAACCTGCTTTACCAGCTTTTCATGCTCTGCCTTGTGGCGGGGAAGGTCGGGGTAACCATTGGCCTGCATAACCTGTTCTTCGTCTTTGAAGTGGGTCGCCGTGTAGGTGATGAGAGATTGCAGAACGTTACCGAGGACGGCATTTCCCTGGCCCGCCTTCATGCCGTCATGCAGTTGGTTCAACAGTTCGACCAGTTTTTTATGCTGATCATCAAACTTTCTGACCTTGACACTGAGTGTCGGGTTCCAGTCCATAAGTGCCATTCGTACCATCTCCTTTTTTGTGTTGAAATATAAAACGGTATTAGGCCCCGTTTATATATATGTATTTTTCATTAATCAAAATATATTCTACGTAATATCACGATACGCAGTAATTTTAAATAACTTTTTTGCCTGCAATGAACTTTTTTCTCTGATACTAATACCGCCCCGAATCACAGGATACGGAGCGGTTTTAGTATCGGTAGCAATGTGGCGTGTAGTTATTTACCGCAGCACTTCTTGTATTTTTTCCCGCTGCCACAGGGACAGGTATCGTTCCGACCCGCGACTTTGTGACTTTTCACCGGAGCTTGGGGAAGAGGATTGTTTTCCCCAAGGTTGAAAATAAGTTTCTTACTCTGCATCTCTTCTTCCATTGCTTCAATCTCTTCACCCTCATGATTGATCTGAACCCAGTACATCCGCTCAACGACTTCTTCACGAATGCGGATCATCAACTCCATAAAAAGATTGTAGGCCTCTTTCTTGTATTCCTGTTTCGGATCTTTCTGGCCGTAACCCCGTAGACCGATACCTTCCTTCAGGTGGTCAATATTAAGCAGATGGTCCTTCCAGTGGGTGTCAATGGCCTGTAACATCATGACTTTGATGAGGTGATCCATCAGTTCATCACCCATTTCCTCAATCCGCGCCTTGAAAACAGCGTGGGCCTGCTCGTGAAGCGTCGAACGGAAATTGACCGGATTGAGACGACCAATCATCTCCCGCGGCAGATCAAGCTGGAGATTGAAGTAACGATAGACACTGTCACCAATTCCCTGCCAATCCCATTCGCTGGCTGAAATCTTGTCGAGGGCAAAGGCGGCAGCGATTTCGTCAACGGTTTCATCAAGCATATCCATGAAGTTTTCACGAATGTCCTGACCGGACAGGATTTCGCGTCGTTGGGTGTAAATAACCTCACGCTGCTTGTTCATGACGTCATCATATTCTATGAGGTGTTTACGAATGTCGAAGTTATGGGCCTCAACTTTTTTCTGGGCATTTTCAATGGAACGGGAGATCATGCTGTGGGTAATCGCCTCTCCCTCCTCAATCTTCAGCAGGTCCATGATTTTTGAAACGCGCTCAGACCCGAAAATGCGCAGCAGGTCATCTTCCAGAGACAGATAAAACTTGGATGAACCGGGGTCTCCCTGACGTCCCGAGCGACCGCGCAGCTGATTATCAATGCGGCGTGATTCATGGCGCTCCGTACCAAGAATGTGCAGTCCACCCAACCCGACGACTTCGTCATGTTCGGCAAGGCAGTCAGCCTTGAATTTGGCAACAATCGCCTCATACTGCTCGTCAGAAGCTTCAGGGTTTGCCCGGAGCCACTGTTTTGCCAGGGCATCAGGATTGCCTCCCAGTACGATATCTGTACCACGACCAGCCATGTTGGTGGCGATCATGATAGCTCCCTTGCGACCGGCCTGTGAGACTATTTCAGCCTCGCGCTCATGCTGTTTGGCGTTCAGCACGCTATGGGGTACTCCCTGGCGTTTCAACAGTTCTGACAGTACTTCGGATTTTTCTATGGAAATGGTACCCACCAGACAGGGTTGACCGACGGCGTAATGCTCCTTGATATCCTCAATAACCGCTTTGAACTTCTCCGTTTCCGTCTTGTAAATAACATCGGGAAAGTCAGGTCGGAGCAGGGGACGATTGGTCGGTATGACACAGACATCAAGTTTGTAGATCTTGTGAAACTCCTCTGCTTCGGTGTCAGCGGTACCGGTCATGCCGGAGAGCTTGCTATACATACGGAAATAGTTCTGGAAGGTGATCGTTGCCAGCGTCTGGTTTTCATTCTCGATCTTCACCCCTTCCTTGGCCTCAATGGCCTGATGGAGTCCATCGGACCACCGGCGTCCCGGCATTAAACGACCGGTAAATTCGTCAACAATCAGTACCTCGCCATCTTTTACTACATAATCAACATCCAGTTTGTACATGGCGTGGGCCCGCAGGGCCTGATTAACATGGTGAAGTATTTCTATATTGCGTGGATCATAGAGGTTGTCACACTTAAGCAGCTTTTCAACCTTAAGGACCCCCTGCTCGGTGAGGGCGGCACTCTTGGCTTTTTCATCGATGGTGAAGTCGCCGGTGTACTGTTTCCGCTTGCCCGAAAGCGTGTTAGCCTCAACTTCAAGAACTTCACCCTTTTCCAGGCGGGGAATGATGGCGTTAATTATGTAGTATTTATCGGTGGAATCTTCCGTTGGTCCCGAAATAATCAGTGGGGTACGTGCTTCATCGATCAGAATGGAGTCAACCTCATCAACGATTGAGTAGTTGAAACCGCGCTGTACGTAATCTTCCAGATCAAACTTCATGTTGTCCCGCAGGTAGTCAAAACCGAATTCGTTGTTGGTACCATAGGTAATGTCAGCAGCATAGTTGATGCGTCGCTGCTCATCTTCGATGCCATGAACAATTATACCGACCGTCAGTCCGAGGAAGCCGTACAGACGTCCCATCCATTCGGAGTCACGCTTCGCCAGGTAATCGTTGACGGTGACCACATGGACACCCTTGCCGGAAATAGCATTCAGGTAGGCGGGGAGGGTTGCCACCAATGTTTTGCCCTCTCCGGTCTTCATCTCGGCAATCTTACCGGAATGGAGCACCATGCCGCCGATCAGCTGAACGTCAAAATGCCGCATTCCGAGAACCCGTTTGCCCGCCTCTCGGCATACGGCAAAGGCCTCGGGGAGCAGTGCATCAAGAGACTCACCCCGTGCATGTCGTTCCTTGAACTCTCCGGTTTTATTGGTAAGCTGCTCATCGGAAAGGGCAGAAATCGAAGCTTCAAGTGCGTTTATCTGTGCAACAATGGGCCACATTTTTTTCAGTTCGCGCTCATTTTTGCTGCCGATAAACTTTTTAACTAAGAAACTGAACATGTTGTTTGTCTCCCGAAGGTAGTAGGTATAGATAAGCGCAACGGACTGTCACAGTATCATAAGTCGCCAGATTATGCCAGATGCCTGTAAACCAGAGAAGCCGTTGTTACACGTTAAAGCGGAAGTGCATGACATCGCCATCCTTGACTACATATTCCTTGCCTTCCAGACGCATGAGACCCTTCTCTTTGGACCCCGCTTCGCCGGAACAGTTGATATAGTCGGAAAAGCCGATGACTTCGGCACGAATGAACCCTTTTTCAAAGTCAGTGTGGATAACACCGGCGGCTTGGGGAGCTTTGGTGCCGTTTACGATGGTCCAGGCTCTGACCTCTTTGACACCAGCCGTAAAGTAAGTAATCAGCCCGAGAAGTGCGTAGCCGTTCCGTATGAGCCGGTCAAGCCCGGCCTCTTCCAGTCCCATGTCATCAAGAAAAGCCTTCTTTTCCGAACTGTCCAGTTCGGCTATTTCCGCTTCAAGTTTGCCGCAGATGACCACCACACCGGCACCTTCGGAGGAGGCTATTTCACGTACCACAGAAACGTTGGGGTGTGAACCTTCAAGGTCGTCTTCCGCAACATTTGCCACATAGAGTACCGGTTTGTCAGTCAGAAGATGGAGATCACGCATCCAGATCTTTTCATCCTCACTCTGGGCAACACCCTGAAGTTTTTTCACCTGTTCAAGAAGTGCCTGGACCTTGAGATAAAAATCCGCCTCATCCCGGGCTTTTTTGTCGCCACTGCGGGACATCTTCTCGGCACGCTGCAGCTTCTTCTCGATGGTATCCAGATCAGCCAGGGCCAGTTCCGTGTTAATAATCTCAATATCATCGGCAGGTGACACCCGGCCATTAACATGAACAATATTATCATCATCAAAGCAACGCACCACATGGACGATGGCATCAACACTTCGTATATGGCCAAGAAACTGGTTACCAAGCCCTTCACCCTGACTGGCACCTTTCACCAGTCCGGCAATATCGACAAACTCAATGGTGGTCGGCTGCATTTTCTGGGGCTTAACAATCACAGCCAACTGATCCATGCGGGGGTCGGGAACCTGAACAATTCCCACATTTGGTTCTATGGTACAAAACGGATAATTGGCAGATTCCGCACCTGCCGAGGTGAGTGCATTGAAAATGGTTGATTTGCCAACATTCGGTAGTCCGACAATTCCACAGTTAAAGCCCATAGGTTCTATCCTTCCAGATAATTCTTATTGTTGAAGAGACTCATAGATTTAGGGAGACCTTCTGAAAGCATTACTTCAAGCATTTCTCTTCCCCCCTTACAGACACGGGCAAGCACTTCCATTTGATCGGGAGGAATTTTACCCAATACATGGCCGGTAGTATCGCCAAAGGGAGATTTGCCGATGCCGATGCGGAGACGGATGAAATCACCCGTGCCGGTCAGTTCCATGATGGAGCGGAGCCCGTTGTGTCCCCCATGTCCCCCCCCGTTTTTCAGGCGAATGGCACCAACCGGAAGGTCAAGCTCGTCATGGACGACAATCAGTCGTGACGGTGGCAGCTTATGGAACTGGAGTGCCTGTACAATCGACTTTCCCGACAGATTCATGAACGTCTGAGGTTTAAGAAGTATGAGGCGCTCATCTCCAAAGGACATTTCTCCGGTAAAACCGGAAAAGTTTTTCTTTGTAATGGAAGAACCGGCAGTTTCAGCCAGGCTATCCAAAAAAAGAAAACCCGCATTATGGCGGGTCCATTGATAGGTGGGGCCGGGATTGCCCAGCCCCGCGACTATAGTGGTGTTCATATTCGTGTATCGATGTGATTAAGCAGCAGGTGCATCTTCCTTGGCTCTGCCAAGAACGCTGACTACCGGAATTTTGGGCTGATCCAGTATAACGATACCTTCGGGCAGCGTGATTTCGCTGATATGGATTGAATGGGCAATTTTAAGATCAGTCACGTCGATGGAAATGCTGTCCGGAATGTTGCCCGGCAGGCACTCGATATGCAGTTCGTGATGTGCCAAATCCAGAAGCCCACCCTCTTTTACGCCAGCGGCTGTGCCGATGAGAACAACAGGTACGGTAATGCGGATTTTTTCATTGGGATTGATCCGGTGCAGGTCAACATGCTTGATGGTTCGCTTAATCGGGTCGCGCTGAAGATCTGCCACGATGGCAATATTCTGGTCGAGAGTTCCACCACCAACAAGGGTGATAAGATTATTCTGGCCACCCGCGCCAGAAATGGCATCCTGAAGATCACGGCTCTTTATGCTGACAGTAATAGGGTCAAAACCCTTGCCATAGACAACTCCAGGTACCATATCGCTCTGACGAAGTCTGCGATTGACATTGGTACCGGTTTTTGTGCGAAGTTCAATGTTCATCTGTTTCTGTTGCATACGTTCCTCCACGGGTAGTGACGGTAATTTCCGTCCTAAGCATAATTATATTTTGGTGCTAAACAAAAAGTGAACTGACCGACTCATCTTCATGGATACGTCTGATGGCCTCGGCCAGCAGGTCGGCAACGGAGAGCATTCTGATCTTTGGCGTTGACTGTCCAATACTGCTGCCGGGAATGGTGTCAGTCAGTACTACCTCAACGATATCTGAGGCATTGATCCGCTCAATGGCAGGTCCCGAGAGAACACCATGGGTGGCGCAGGCATAAATCGCCTTGGCACCGTTGGCTTTCAGAGCCTTTGCCGCTTGGGTGAGAGTACCTGCAGTGTCGATCATGTCATCCAGAATAATGGCAATTTTGTCACGTACGTCGCCGATAAGATGCATAACTTCAGCTACGTTAGGTCCGGTACGCCGTTTGTCAATAACCGCGAGAGAGTACTCAAGCCGTTTGGCAAATGCACGGGCCCGCTCAGTGCCACCGGCATCGGGGGAAACCATGACAACCTGCTCACCACTGAAACGGTCCTTCAGATAATTAATGATAACCGGTGCCGCGTAGAGATTGTCAACCGGGATATTGAAAAACCCCTGTATCTGCCCAGCGTGAAGGTCAACGGTAACCACCCGGTTCACACCGGCAGTGGTAATCAGATCGGCAACCAGTTTTGCGGTGATAGGCGTGCGGGGTGCCGCTTTTCTGTCCTGCCGTGCATAACCATAATAGGGGATGACTGCGGTAATAGTTGCTGCCGATGCACGCTTCAGAGCATCGGTAATTACCAGCAATTCCATCAGGTTGTCATTGGTGGGGGCGCATGTTGACTGTACAATATAAACATCACGACCACGTACGTTTTCACCAATTTCAACCAGTACCTCACCATCGGAGAAACGCCGCACCCGTGCAGCACCGAGGGGAACACCGAGGCAATCACAAATTCTCAAAGCCAGATCCGGATTTGAATTGCCGGAAAAAATCTTGATCTTATCATGCATGGTGAGAAACACCTTTCAAAAAGGACAGAGTAAATTACCTTATGCTAAAAACGCATTTATACTAAATAATTCATAAAAAAGCAACCTCTTTCAAACCTTATAATTGGAAAGAAGTCGATACCAGCTTCGGTTACATCAGGGAAACAATGATCCCCTCTGAAAGGGCAAAATGAAGGAACTCATTTATTTCAGCCACGGTGAGACCTGTAGCGGTGGTCATCTGCAGTGGAAAAGCATCCGGAAGTTGCTCCAGAATCGTTGCATACGGCAGGGCAAGTGATTCGGTATGAATGGAGCCGGCAGTGGTGACGTATACGACCGCCTGGGAGCCGGTTGGGGCGAGATGCTTGTACAGTAAAGATAGACGTGGTTCACCGCATTCGAGCAATTCATCAATATCGTAGCTAAAGTGGATAACTCTGGCTGTTGCGGACAACCTGAATCGGTTTTTTGCATTGATGGTGGCGGAGGATAATGTTGCTGCTTCCGCTGCCATAAGAACTGAACTGTAGCAATGGTGATAGGTTATCAAGTCACGCACCAAAGGGAGAAATCGGCTTTTTTTGCTGTTATTGAAAAGATTGCCAAGAAACTGTAGCTGTAGATTTTCTACTTCCTCATCGGTCATATCGGATTCGGAAAAGGCTCCCGATCTTCGCTCTGCCAGCCAGTCACCGAATTGCCGGATGACATCGCTCCGCTTCAGACCGAGTGCAGAGACAACCCCATTGAACCACGCAACCGCCCTGCCACGGGTATAAAAAATATCCGTGGCGGCAGCAAGTTGGGAAGCCTCGGCCATATCGGCAACGGAAAAACAGTCTGTGGCTTCCAGGAGGTAGGGCGGTTCCGGATTCCACCTCATGGCGAGTTCCTCTCCCCGACCGGCCAGCTTGGTGCCTGGGAGTACGGCCAAGGGGAAAATGTCTAGGTGGTTTGGATAGAGTGACAGGGCATATTCCAGTGACTCCGTAAAGCCGCACAGGGTGTCACCCGGCAGACCATAGATCAAATCAAACCCGAATGTTGCCCCTGACTCATTCAGTAAGCCGATTCGTGCGGAAAAGTCGGTACGGGTAAACGTTCGACCGACGTGTGCAAGTACTGATCGATCCGCGCTCTGCAAACCAATCTGGAGGGAACAGGTGATGGCGGCAAACAGTTCAGCCATTTCCCGGTCAATGAATTCACTTCGAACTTCAAAATGAAAATGTATCCGGGGGGCATATTCGCCGATCATACGTAAAATGTTCTTTGCCCGTCGCTGGTCACGATTGAATGTTGAATCAAGCACGAAGATCTGTGAAACGCCGGTTTCGGCAAAGTGGCGTAATTCCTCTTTTATTCGTTCCAGTGTAAATGATCGGACCCCATGGATGCCACGGGAGTCAAAGCAAAAGTCACAGGTAAAACTACACCCTCGCGATAACTGCCAGAGCAGACCCTGTGTTTGGCGCGTATCAATGACAGCGGTAAGATAGGGCGACGGGATGCGGTCAAGGTCTTCGAGGGGGGGAGGTGGCGGCACAAAGGGGGCTCCTTCCCTGATAATTCCGGGAATGTCGGTATAATCGAGTCCGTTTGAAATTCGTTCACAGAAAGAAAGAAATGGTTTTTCTCCTTCACCGACGATAATAAAATCAAAAACAGCTGTCAGGGGAGAAGCGGTCACTTCAGGACCGCCGCAGAACAGTATGATCTCGGGATTCAGACGTCGCAGCTCTTGGGCGACTGCAACCGTCAACGATCTATTCCACACATAGACTGAAAAACCGATGGCCTGCGGCAACTGGTTCATCAGGATTTCTGCGCAGGATGCGGCCGTATCCCCCAGATAAAAGTCATGGAGATTAATTGTAACTGCACTCCGAGATGCATAGGCTTTCAGGAAAGCGGTGGCAAGGGGAACCGATTGGGGTGACGGAGAGGGGTGTATGGAAACAAGATTGAGTAACAGGGTGTGTATCCTTCCGATGCCGGCTGTTATCCCAACTCGGAATCGTCCTGTAGTTTGTGTACAATTTGTACCTGTTGGTGATACATGAACTTTGCCATGAATCTATCGGTAATCCTGTCGGGCAAAATGGTGAATTTATAAATAACCGGTTTCGCGTCATCCTGAATACTAATGAGGCGTGCCGGAACCCGCACATTATAATTGGTGTTCTGTTCAAAATCCGGTAACATAATAATAAGATTTGCTTCATTATCAATCAGATCATAATACGCTTCGTTCGATTCCAGTAATGCCCCACCCATTGACAGCTCGGTAATTTTGCCACGAATCACCCCGGATGGAGAGTTAAAAACGGCATTTAAAGGTTGATCCAATTCCAGGCGAAGGTGCTTACGCGTCTCTGCAAGTATCTCAACATAACAGAACTTATTGAGAAGTACCGCCTTTCTTTTGATGTTTATATATTGAGTGCGCGCCAGGATGTCGTGCTTGAACAGGTTACTTTTGATGAAGGTATAATGTTCTGCTGCGATTGCCACTGCCTGTTTGGGGTGAACATCCAGATCAATGGAGCTTTTATCAATTCCGGCAATCTTTGCCTTGTACGTTATCGGTAACCCCTTGTAGTAATTTACAAGATGAATCGGCAGTTTAGGATTGTTCGCAAACCCCGCTCTGAAAATATCCAGAATATCGGCATTATCTTCATCGAAGGTTTTCTGGATTCGAGTGCTGTAAAGGTGCGTGTAATCCATGGTTGACCCATTGTACGAGAGTTAATAACAGCAACGATACTACACTGAACGCTCTGGGGGGAATAAAAGATCGTAAATTGGTGGAGCTCGGGTCAGGCTAAATGCCATTAAAAACTTCAGGCACTCACTGTATTACGTAAGTGCCTGATTTGTAATATTACTTCGTATAACACACTGAAAAAAACGTCAAAGTACACGGGGCAGGGGCGACAGGGATCGAACCTGTGAATGCCGGAATCAAAATCCGGTGCCTTACCGCTTGGCGACGCCCCTAAGGTCGTGCCCCTATTACTTTCACGTAATTCATATTTTTAACGCATCAATTGATTCGTTGTCAATTAAAAAAGCAACAACGCCGATAAGGATTTTACGTTTCATGTGCCACGGAGAGTTTCTGCTTGATGTTAACTCGCGAAATGAACTTGTCATTATTAACGGCATATCGCTCATGGGTTCCTCTGCCGATAATTTCAACCTCATCACGTGCCTCAATTTCCCATAAGGTACGTTTTCCCTCAACCTCCAGGCATTTCACCCATGCGGTAACAGTCATTCCGGGAGGGGTAGCAGCCTGATGGGTTACGTTTATCATGGTTCCGAGGGTTCTTTCATCCTCTTCTAAATACGGTCGCAGTGCCTCCATGCATGCCCATTCCATAAAGCCAACCATAAACGCAGTGGCAAAAACTTCAGGCATTTCGCAAAACAGGTCGGATTCGGGGTAGACCTTCGGAACTGTTTTTTCCTGGGATACCACAAAGCTGAACGTATGTTCCAATCCGGGGGATAGAGTTTCTTTCATTTAGATTCCTTTCGCCAAAATAGTGTACTTCAATATTGGTAATGATAAAATTCGTATAGTTACTCATGTGAACTTGTGCAAAAAGAGTCTCCTTGACGAATAGTATCAAGTCGCTTTTTGCCGTTTGGAAGGGGAATCAGCCGCCAGACATGGCCACAATTACATTCTTTGATGGGACTTTCCTTGGACGTATACCCTCTGGCCTCAAAAACATTAAATGATCTGCTTCTGCAATTCGGGCACTTCACCTGTTCCCTCCGTTACCAGATTCGTGTAAATTAAATTCGCTATTTCATTATAACTTTCTTTTGTGCATCAATCAAGGAGCCTGTCGTACAGGGGAGAATAATGTTCTTTAAAAATTAACGCTCTTTGCGAGGGCCTGGCGCAAAGCAGCGCCCCTGTTGTGCATCAAGTTCGTCTATCCAACCAGCTTTTGAGTCAGGAAAAGCATCGGCATAGGGCACATAGGGTTTGATATCAAGGATGGGGGTGCCATCCAGAAGATCAACACCACGAAGATGGAGCGTCCTGTTATCAATAGACACCAGCTCTACTGCCGATAAGCCCAGTGAGTTAGGGCGGTGGGGGGACCGGGTTGCCAAAACACCCCTTTTCGGTCCACCTCGCGGTGGTTTAACACTGCTTTTCCATCCTTCACTCAGATGAAAGGCAAAGATAAGCCAAATTCTGTCAAATCCCTCAAGGTCTTGAATGACTTTCACGTCAAGCCATTCAGAAAGTTCCAGGCTGGCCTTGGCAAAAGCTCCTGTTTCCGTGCCTTCAACCACGGTACTTTGGTGGGGGGCATCAATGCGACGTGAATAGGGTGATCGCAATATGCCGATGGGGTGGTAGATGAATGGAGATGCTTGACTTGCTTCCGATGTCATTTTATGCTCTTTTGTCAGTAAAATGGAGTATAAGTATGTTTTTAACAAATTATGCTGTGGGTACCAATATCATATCTCTTTTCAGTCAGTAAATTATTTATTAAGTAATGCCTGATTCTGTGGTATGGACAAATTCTCTTTATGGAGCTGCCTGTGGAAACAATTAATATGGATTACCTTGCTACCTGGGTCGGTAAAGAACGAACAGACGTGGACAATATTTCCTTGAGACACGCCACATTGATGGCAGCTACTGTCAATTGTCCGAATTCTGATTTTCTCTGTGAAGGGGGAAAACTTCCTCCACTCTGGCACTGGACTTACTTCCTTGAAGGTCAACCGACAGCTCAACTTGGTAGTGATGGTCATCCTTCGCGGGGTGGGTTTCTCCCCCCAGTTCCTTTGTCAAACCGTATGTGGGCCGGGGGGCGTGTGACATTCCTGGCACCGGTTTTTATCGGCGCAACGATTCAGAAAACATCACGGATTCTGAATATCGAACACAAACAGGGACGCTCGGGAGACCTCGTCTTTGTCACAATTCTCCATGAATTGCAATCAATGGAGGGGGAACTTCTCATAAGTGAGGAACAGGACCTCGTCTACAAAGGTCCATCTCCAGCTCATCAGGCAGCGATTCCGGCATCGGACAGTCCAGCTTCACAATTTTCACGAACCTTTATTCCGACTTCCACCATGCTGTTTCGCTATTCCGCACTTACCTTCAACGGTCATCGTATTCATTACGATGCGGACTATTGTCGCGAAACCGAGGGGTATGCCAATCTGGTGGTTCATGGACCTCTCACCGCCACCATGCTGGCGGCTTATGCTGAAGAAATCAATGGCCGTCACTTACGTGGTTTCAATTATCGGGGTCTTGCCCCGGCTTTGCTGGGAAACTCCCTTACGCTCCACGGAAATGTTCAGCGTGATACGGGAATACTTTTTGCCACTCTTGGGAATAATGTGGATTGTATGCGGGCTGAAGCTGTTTTTAAATTTAAATAAGGAGGAGGTCTCTTGACCAATCAAACATACCAACCCGAGGGGGAACTACTCCTCCGTACCTCTCCCATGCCGGGTGACACTAACATGAACGGCGATATTTTTGGTGGCTGGATCATGTCCCAGATGGATATAGCCGGCTATATGATGGCCATAGAAGTCACGGGCGGAAGAACGGTTACCGTTGCAGTAGATGCCATGAAATTTATCAAACCGGTTAAAGTTGGTGATGTTGTCTGTTGTTACGGAAAAGTAGTCAGAAAAGGCACTACCTCCGTAACAATCAAATTAGAGGTGTGGGTTAAGTCGATTTTACGGGGCCCGGTTGAACAGTGTGGTGATACATACTGCCAGGTAACGGAGGCATCATATACCTATGTGGCAGTAGACAGTGAAGGGCGTAAGCGCCCCTGGTCACAGCAGATTTAAGTGGTATGAAAAAATTGAAAATGCTTCAAAATATGGCAATACAAAAAGTTGAACCGCCTACATTTACCATGAGCGGTGCTGCGGATGAGTCTGAGCTGAGGCGGCTTATGCATGAGCTTCAGATCTATCAGACTGAGCTGGAGATGCAGATTGACGAACTTCAGCAGGAACTTTCTGATCGAAAAAAACACGATGGGGAGTCCCCCCACGAGCAGGGCAGTTTTGATGAAGCCGGTCAAATTATAGCGGCACATATTGTAGAGCAGGGTGGTTCTGTTCGAACGCAGATTGAAGAACAGTTGCGCCGCACCGAACGTATGTTTACCTCTGTTTTTCGAGCTTCTCCCGATGCCATGGCCATCAATCGGCTTAGTGACGGTCTTTACATAGATATTAACGAAAGCTTTGGTGCTATCACCGGTTATTTACCGGAGGAAGTGATCGGAAACTCCTCCCTCGAGTTACAGATATGGAATAATGCTCTTGATCGACAACAGTTTATTGAACAGCTGATCGAATCAAAAACTGTTACTAATTTTGAAAGTCGCTTCAGGATGAAGGATGGCACGGAAGTTACCGGACTTATGTCCGCATGCATTTTTACTTTTGCCAATGAGCAGTATATCCTCTCAGTTACCAGGGACATTTCCCGCCGTAAACAGGTTGAAATAGCCCATCAACAGAGTGAAGCCCGGTTCAGAACCATTTTTAATTCCGCTTCGGATGCCATCTATATTTCAGATAGTAATGGTGCATTTCTTGATGTTAATGATGCCGCAACACATCTGCTTGGATACAGTCGTGATGAATTTTTGACTATGAATGTCAGTGATATTGATTCGGCTGAATTCATCGACCGGTTTCCCGTTAAACAGAAAGAAATTCTTGAAAAGGGTGAATTGGTTTTTGACTCTGTTCATTTAACCAGAAATGGGCAACGAATTCCGGTTGAAATGAGCTGTAGAAAAATACTCTATAACGATACTTCTGCCATAATGGGAATAGCCCGAGATATTACTGACCGTCTCAATACCGAATATCAACTCAATGATCTTAACACCAGATTACGTGATTTGAATGCCCATCTGCAGGTTGTACAGGAACAGGAGCGAATCTCAATTTCCCGTGATATCCACGATGAACTTGGACAGGACTTGAGTGTTCTGAAGCTTGATCTGGAACTTATGGAGCTGAAACTACCTGACTGCGCTGGTGTACTACAGCCGTATATCGGTAAAATGAAAACCGGTATTGATCAGATGGTATCTAAAATACAGCGTATTGCTGCCGAGTTACGCCCGCCGTTGCTTGACACTGCGGGGGTGACGGCGGCAATCGAGTATCACATTGAAGAAATACGTAAGCGGAGCACTCTTGATATATCACTGATGATTGGTGTCTCTGTCGAGCCACTTGATGTAAAGACATCCACCGTTGTCATGCGAATTATCCAGGAAGGGCTCACCAATGTGATCCGCCATTCCCATGCTACCAGAGTGATCATTGACGTTACCCGGCATGGTTCAACCCTGGTACTGAAAATAGCTGATAACGGCAGGGGGATTCTCCCGGAACAACTTGGTTCTTCCCATGCCTACGGTCTCATTGGCATGCGGGAGAGAGCAATAAGCTGTCAAGGAACATTTGACGTCACCGGTATTCCCGGAACGGGCACCACCTTACTGTTAACAATTCCATTAGTACCGGAGGAAAATACACAATGATAAAGATTTTGCTGGTAGACGA
>CAIUSO010000005.1 GCA_903901875.1 uncultured Geobacteraceae bacterium
ACTGTAGCGCGGAAAATGATTTGGCAGTGATTGCGGAGCATTTGACAGTGAAGCACTTCAAAATAAAGGGGCATTTAAGAGGGTTTTACAGCCCTTAAATACCCCTTCAATTTACCAGTTTTTATAGATCAATTCCCGCCTGTTTTTACCTTTACCGCCCCCGCCGATTGTGTAGTTGATTTCGACCGTTTCAACAGCAAAACCTTCGAACACTTTCCGCATCTCCGGGTGGTCATTTATGGTCACTACCGCCGACCCTTTCATAGTCCTCATTGCCTCTGCAATCAGATAGTATTCCTCAATTGGAAATGGCACTCCATAGCCCTCGGTCTCCCAGTATGGGGGATCCATAAAGTGAAGAGTATAATCACGATCATACTTATTCAGGCAGGTCAACCAGTCCAGATGTTCAATCCAGACCCGCGATAGCCTTAAATGTGCCTGGCTCAGATCCTCCTCCAGTCTGAGTATGTTAAACCGTGGTGGAGAACTGGGTGAATAGCCAAAGGTCTGGCCTGTAACTTTACCGCCAAAGGATAGCTTCTGTATATATAGATAGCGAGCAGCCCTCTGTATATCAGTAAGCACTTCTGGAGGCGTCTCCTTTGACCATTCAAATAGCTGCCTACTGGCCAGTGCACTTTTGAACTGCCGCAAAAACTCTTCAAGGTGATTTTTAACGACCCGGTAAAGGTTGATTACATCCCCATTTACATCATTAAGTACCTCGACATGTGCAGGGTCTCTGAGAAAGAACATACTGCCGCCACCAGCGAATTCTTCAACATAACACGTGTGCGGGCGACCGGTGATAATAGGGATAAGATTCTTCGCCAGGCGACGTTTTCCGCCTGGCCATGCCAATATGGGATAATGTTTCATTGTGAGCCTCTCAGTTTTGTGATAGGTTCCCCGTGCTCTGATCAGAGCGGGGCAGCCTTCGGTTGGCTCACAGCCACTACTGTGGGTCGTCGGCCGGATGGTGTTCTAGCACCACCCGGCCGCTGCCTCCTACGCTATATTATAATGTTGCAGCATCCTCGACGGATCAATGCCAACCTCGGCAAACCCAATCCGTTCGTCCGTTCGCAACCGAAGTTGTCCACTACCATAATTTCGGTGGCGGTCAGATCGTGGAACATACGGAGGGCTTGTACGGTAAACCATACATCGTGGTAATTGTTGTATGCGGGTATGCCGATGGTCAGTTTCATGACGTAACCACCGCGCTGTTGGCTATTGAGATAATGCCTGCATCGGTGTTGAGTTGCAGGGGGCCGGTGCCTATATTCAGGAAGTATTTTTGGCCGGAGAGGTAGAGGCGCACGGGGCCGGAGGTTACCGGGTTGATACGATAGTGTTTCGTTGGTGATGATGTTGTCCCTGACTGAGTTGTTGAACTGGTCGTGGTAACTGAGCCTTCATAAAACGAATCCAGCATTGTTAGTATTGCGGCATTCCAACCATAGACCGGATTGTAACTGGTACCCAATCCCCAATGACTACGGGAATCTATGCTTAATGTATCAAGACTTTCGTGTGAAACGGGATTAACAGCTAATTCCGTTGCCGCTCTTGTTTCCCACGCTGATAGTAGTGTAGCGGTAGATTGTAAACCGTGAAATTTAGCCACATAGAAACAGCAGAAATCCAACCATAACCAGACACCGCCATTTTGGTATGTCCCCGCCGATCCTGCCGCTGTACCCCATCCGCTTGTGATATAACTACCATCAAGATTAGAAATGCACTTGAACCCGTTATATACTTTGCCAGCCTGTAATGCAGACCACTGCGCTGAGACGACAGAAGTGCCAAGGCATGATTCGTTAAACCAGCAGTTATAGAAGGCTTCACCCATAAGGGTTGCAGAATCCAACCGTAATACCGGTGACCCATCAATGCTTGCGGTGTCAATATGGGGGATAGCATCACTTGGTCGCCAAAAACTTAGATACGCAGTCTTTGCCTTGGCAATATCAGCATCTGTTACACTTGCCCCCATTTCCTTGGCAGACCGCAACGCAACACATAACCATCCCTGATTGTAGGCAGTTTCGTTATAATTAGTTCCTGTTCCAAGTGCATCATGGAAGGAAATATTAAGAGCATTTGTCCCCGGCGCTCTCCATGTCCGGTATCTGTTAAATGTGTTGAGGTTGTCTACCAGTACACCAGAAAGAAAATTTACTTCGGATACCGTCAAGGCAGTGATATTGAATTTACGTTTTAACCAGTATGCCCACGACAGAAAATGCAGTGGGGTGTCATCCATAATGATACCCCATCTATTCCCAGTGTCCTGTATTGCTCCGCAGACTGCACCAGTCCCCCAATCAACCGCAATATTCTTCATTGTGTTAAACAGCGAGAGGCACAGATCACCATCATCCAGACCCATACTTGTCCAGAACCCATCCCTCATCCACTGTGCAACACTCCAATACCATGAGGGTTCAATCCATGATACCTGAGAAGAAACGCTCTGGGTTCTGAGGTTTGCGCGCGCAGTATACCAAAGAACCTTTTTAAATACTTCTGAATCTGAATAAGGGCATCCCTTCGCCGTTGCCCAGTTTAATTGTGAATATAACTTGAAATTATAAGTATCGACAGGCGTAAGTGAATAAATAAAATTAAGCACTTGGGCCGCATTAGCGGTAACTATAAGCGATGGATTATTTCCGGTATCAAGTCCATAATTAATCATGGAACCGTTGGTAAATAAATCCGTGACGCTGTTATTAGGGGAATCAATACCAAGATTCCAGCGAGCACTCCAGCCATCATCTGGCATAGACACAAATAGATTATTTGCGTCTATTTTTAAACCAACAGATTGCATGTAATCATACTTAACCGCAGATGACCCGCCCCATGCGTTATTGGTATGAGCAGGTACTGTGCCTGAATCGGGGTTGAGGTAGGTATAATATGAGAGGGGAGACCCTGATACCTTACTTGTTAATGATATGGATTGAGTAGATGCGGAGGTTATAGAAACCTCTTTAACCCATACAGTGCTAGTTTTCCTACGGAGTATTGTAACTAAATTTATTGAACTTTTACCCGTTACTGGAATTGTGACCGCAGTGAATATCAGGGTATCCGCATCAGGCTGGGTATATCCGGAGTATGTAATATTGGTGGTTTCTATACCGTCGCTGGCATTCCACACTTTCAGTATGAGATCACTATTGGAGGTAGAAGCCAGCACCTCGACCGAGTTTAATTGGATCGAGGTGCTATAGTTCCCACCACCTATTGCTTTAGGCAGTATTGATAAGATGCTGACAGGCATCACAATCCATCCACCATATCGTCAATCCAACAGTTTCCACTGGACGAGGTCCCATATCCACCAATACATAAATACATTGAGGTACCGTGTATATTGCCATAATTGCAGTTATTCGCCATCAGACTCGTCAACCGCGTACCGGTTGAATTATATACCTCTAAATCATAGTTATCAGTGGTTCCAAGATGTAATGTCACCACCAATCTATACCAAGTATTCGGCGATAAAACCGATTCCGACATATTATGCGCACCCCACCCATTCGTATAGGTGCTAATTTTCCCATTATCTATGGCCCCCGAATGTACCAAGCACATTGCGCCAATCTGAGCTTGAGCGGCAGTAGTGCATATGGACCATGGAGTTAGATTGGCCGCAGGTGTTGCTGCTTCATAACGGAACCATCGCTCAAAGACATAATTGCCACTCGCAGGGAGAGTTATAGCCTTATTGATCCTCGCATACGGACCGGGGGCCACGGCGGGTAGAAATTTAGCTGAATGTGTACCGGAATGAAATTGATCGGTAGCTAGTGATACCAATGTTGCCTGTTCATTGGTATATGGGCCGAAATTGGTTTCAAATGTTATAGTAGTCGTCACCGCACCCGCGACAAAGGATGTCGGAGTTGACCATGCACCAGTTTGAGTGCCTCCACCCGATTTATTTTCAGTGATTCTTACCGAACCCCAATAGGTAGTACCCTGAACTAAATTGACAGATATTAGTTGATATCCCGCCAAAGTAGGGGCTTGCCCAGCGACGGTAGTCTGCGAGAAATTAGCCTTATCCACGTTAGAAGTTAACGTGATACCTCTACCTACGGCAGCAGCCGTCGATTCAACCTCGACTGAGCTTGTTTTCCACACGATCTCAATCTGATTAATAGAATCTCCCCCACCAATACCGCTAACTGTACCGTTTACTTGAGCTTGCATAATATCTCCTTATTGAATGCTCATATAATTTATTGATGCTATGTTTCCTACGTTATTCGCAAATAATGTTCCCGCCGAGTACCATAATGGATATGTACCGAATGCTTTAACCAGTGACCAATTCATCCAAGCTGATTGCTGAATAACCGTTGCACCGTCGGCTTGATAGAGAGTTACCCGCCACTGGGTTGTAGTGGATTCAAACTTGAATACATACTCCGTACCAGCAGTTACGCCATGAAGTTAGAGAATACAATCGTTGAACTTGGAGTTGGATTTGCTGTCGTGGTTGTCGGCACCTGATCATTCAAATCCGTACGGACAACAATCAAATAACCTTGGGAGAACAATTGCGTTTCTTCAGCCAAATTTGCTGCAATTCCGATTAACCGCCCATAGCCGGAGTACGGTAAATTATTCCACGGAGTGACACCATCACCGGTTTTTCGTTTACCGGTATCTGTTTCATAGCCGTCCTCTCCGCTGGCTAAAACCGGATTAGTACTCGACCATTCTGCTGCGGTTCCCTGAGCCAACTGCAATTTTGTCGGTATTGTAAAGCTCATATAATCCCCTTTATTGGCGTGCTGAAACATCGGTGGGACTGCCACCATATAAATAAACGTAATTAACTGTATTGATAATTTCGACTAATTCAAGCGGCTGTGAAGTCACCCCAAAGAATGGATAGGCCAACGGATCAGTTGTGCGCATGGTTGCTAAAAACGATTCCATAATCATGTCAATCGGCTGGGCAGCACTATTCATCACGTAGAGCAGTTCTCCCAATTTGCCTAAAGTCTTTTGCATCAGCAGTGCCTGCTGTTTTTCCGTACCTACCAGTGTTTCGAATGTCACCGTCGCAACTCGGCGTGGGGTTTTTGAAACACCCAACATATTACCTCCGAGCGATTCGACAACCACATCACGGGACTCGTAAACAAGTGAAGAGCCATATGAGATTGATGTAGCTGGTGCCAGGGTACCTTCGCCGATCCAGAGCCTGCCGAATTCAATCCAACCATTCAGGTTACCGGTATCAACAATCGTAAACTTCCAATAACGAGCAGTTTTAGGAGTAGCAAAGGCGAATATCCAGTTGTCTGGGTATTGCTGGGCCATCTCTGCAGTCAGTGTTTGTGGATATGCGTACATTATTCCACTATCTGCTCCCGGAACCAATGCAGTACAGGCACTGTTTGAATATCCTTGGGCACGGATACTGCCTGCAAAAGAAATGTTATGGCTGAGAATTGCGAGACAGCTAACGGCACGAGGGGTTGCACCCAGGTCAGCGATCACGATGGTCGAGGTTGTCAGCGCGTTGGTTGACCGTGCTTTCTGCTTCAACTCGGAATTTTTGAGCATGGTCAGCGGATAAGCACTCTGCCATGATCCACCAGATAAGGTCGCTCCAAGTGTCAGGTCAGGATATGAAAGGATTGTGCCCATGTTATCCCCAGATAGATAATGTTGATTCGGCGGATTCGTAATCAGATGTTACACCGAGGATTACGAACAGCTTTCCCGAGTTGTAACCAAAACGTGGTATCTGTACTTTAATTGTTCTTCCGAGAAGCTCCGCAGGCAGCTGATCAGACGGAACAACGACAGTCAGATAATCCCTGTCGATGGCATATAATGCCAACCTGCGATCGGATTCAGTATTCGCATCGGAGTAGTTCACCAAGAGCGTATTCAGAGTAAGTTCACCGCCCGTTGGGTGTTTGGTTAGAGTAACCGGATTCGTTGAGGTTATTGTGCGAAGATCCTTGTTGAGGTAGGACAAGCGGGTTGAAGACAGCATGTTGTTAAGGTAAATGCTGGTATTTGTAACAATCAACATACCATCAACCATGCACATTCCTGGTATACCGAGGGCCGTAGTTGACAGCACATGTAAATCCCAGTTAATAGTGTCAGTAGAGGTGGCGATGTAGAGTGAGTCAGCGGTAATAGCTATATATACGCCATTATTGGCAACAACCTTTTTCCAATTATAACTGTTCGTAAACGAAATGGCCGCCAACCCCCATTTTATACCATCCGTACTCGATATAATTACTCCTGAGCTTCCTACCGCAACATACGTCCCCAACCAGTAAACAACCGAATATATCGGATATATTCCATAGATGGTGTCAGATATCTTCATGCCTTGTAGGGTCCACGCAGCCCCATTGGCCGATAGTGCGCTGGTATTTGTATCAGCTATCGCCAAAAATCCAGAAGAAGTGGCTGTTATTGACCTCCAGTAGCCAGTCAAACTCACGGTGTTCCAAGTGACGTTGTTGATGCTGTAATAGATACTTCCTGTGCCAGCTATGACAGTGACCCCATTGCTGTATGCAATGTCATGTTGCCCGGTAGCCACCGCTGTGGTAGATGTCCAATTGATCCCGTCTATGCTATGCCAGATTGCTGACAAATCGCCCACAGCAATAAATTCAGTACCGGTGTAGCAAATGGATAATACCAACGACAATCCGGTCGGTATTGCATGGTCCGTCCAATTGACGGCATCCGGACTCGTGAAAAGACGGTCGCCGATCCCGACATATATCCCTGCCCCATAGCCCAATACGCGAACACCAGTTGTCGCTGCCGGGAAATTGCCGTGAATAAATTGTGGGTTCGCAAGTCGCGTTGCCAAGTCGACAGGTTGTTGCACCGTATAATTTTTTGCATATCCAAGGTTAATCTTATATGGTGGTACTCCCCGGCCTGCATCATTAGTTGCTTGACGTTCAATAGTCTTGATCATTGAACGTGTCAGAGTAACAACAGGTGTGCCTCCTGGAGCATCAAGGCGGCCCATTCTCAAATTCCCCAGCGGATCAAATCCGTACCATGCTCCGACACTGTTAGCAACTTCATCCATGACAGCCTGGATAATACTTTCCCCGTTAACATATATGCCAATTACCGAGCTGTTCAGGCCATCAAGTGTCGTAATATCTGTGGCACTAATTTCACCAGCGGTGATACCGCGCAGGGCTGCGCGTTTTAGGATCTGAGCAGCGGTACGATCAGCGGCAGTCGCTCCCTCCAGGCCATCGCAGGTGATCTGCCCTGCAGGGGTTGAGCCGAGTCGAAACATGCCACATGCAGGATAAACCCGGTATGTCCCCGATGCTGGAGCATTGGCCATCATATCGGAGGTGCTGCTATAGTCGGTACCCCGATTAAGTGCCAAACCTTTGTCATAGACATTCGGAAAATCACACATGCTTTCATGCGCCTGGTAGATTAACCGGGACGTATTGACGCATACCGGTGTGGCATTGGATACCTGACCGAATAGTAGCGGCTTTGGTTTCCCCTGAATATCGGCTATTCCCTCTACCCCGGATGGAAGCGCATTGGTACCGGCATATTTAGTCGGCTGGATTGCAATCTGAAACAGCAACTGTTTATCTTTAATCCTGATCGGCAGGGTGTCCCACGTCGGTACCGGTTGCTCCATGGCGCAGGTCATTAATATGGTCGCAACGCCATCGACTATCCGACGCAAGACAATCGGTCGGCCATCAAAACCATAACGAATTAGCCCGTCCAGGGCACCATCGGTGTTGATTAATATTATTTCTCCGAATCCGGTTTGTGATGCGCCTCCGGTAGTACCGTCGGAAAATACGGTCTGTTGGAAGTTGCCCGGCTGTTGTAGTCTGGGCTCGTACCAGTTGCCACTGTAATTGATCCTGTCAGTGGCAAAATACTTGGTAACCAGGCCAATGCCGGGCACATAGATGGTCATATCAATGGCGTAGACAGGTTCACTCATGCCGTTACCTTCAGTCGGGCTTTGTTGATATCTGCAGTTGATGCGCCACTTTTTTCAACGGCCTTGATTGTTCCGGAGTGTCCTTTTTTTGATACGTTCAGCAACTCCATCAGCAACCGGTTCTGCTGTTTCAGCTCGGCAACGGCTTCTTTCAGTTCCGCTATGGATTCCCTATTATCAGCCCCGCCGGTCATTTTCACCGGGACAGTACGACCGTCAGGTAATGGTATGATTGCCTCCGGATACATGCCTTCACCTGCGATGGATGGGCCGGACGTAATACCGCCATTGGCGAACGCTGGAAGCCCAAGCGATGACCAATGTGCGTGACCCAATCCTAATTGAATCCATGTCAATATATCGTCATTTCCTATCTTTCCATCGAGAATACGCACACCATTTTGGGTTGCAATGTCGTATCTGGTATCATACGGGAGAGCACCGTTTGCCATCTGCATCGCTTTCCATGATGCAGAATTATGATCAGACAAGCTACCGGCACGTATTTGCATCAGCTCATCATCGGTTAATGTCGTTGGAGGTGCCGAAATTGAAGTCACGCCCAATTTGGTGGCGGCAGCGTATGCGCTACTTACCGGTGCATACGCTGCCGCATCCTTATTTTTGTAATTATCAGCGGACATTGTCCCTGTAGCGAATTGTGACATCAGGCCGACCTGTGCAGATTGGTAGGTACCTAACGCTTTGGCATACGTTTGGGTTGCCGCATCCTGCTGTGCGTTTTTTGTCGATTCATTAAACGCTGCCATCAGGGTTGCAAGAGTATTAATCCCATAGAGTAGCGAATCAGTGCCTGTTCCGTTTATGGCATTTTTGAGATCAGTCAGCGTGGTGATATCGGACGAGGTATTGCCACTGGATGATATGCCAGCCGTTCCCATCTCCTGTAATGCCGCAGTGACCGCATAATAATCAGCCTGATACGTCGCTCCGGAGGCGTTGAACGCTCTTGATGCGGTCAGCAGGGCAGTAGATGCGGAAGATATTGTGTCGTAATTTTTGGCGGCATAGGATGTTTGGAATGCGGTTACCGCTTGAGTGTACGCCGCTTCCGGAGAGAGGTTATCAGAAGCCGACTTGATGCCATTAAGAGTGTTGAGAATTGATAATTGCTTATCAATCTGAGCGGAGGCGGCAGAGGTTGCCGAGGCGAGAGTTACAACACTATTACTCACCGCATTGGTTGCTTTCGCTACCGCTGCTGCCCATTCGCCATTTTGGACGATTGCGAGGCGTTGCGTGTCCATACCACCTGATATAGCGTCTTTCATCTCCTGTTCCTGCTTTACCCTGAGGGCAAACAGAGTGGTGTCTTTACCAGCCAGGGCCATTTGGCGAGTGGTAAGGTCATTGTTAAATGTGGTGACCGCCTCCACCTGCTTTGTGATCTCCGCAAATGTTGGGCCTAATTGGGTCAAAGCGACAATAAGGGCAGGATCAGTAACACTATTCCTAAGGGCATTGAATTCCTCGGCAGTTTTCGGAACTTTCAGCCCCATTTCCATAAACGCAGAAGTAATCGTCGTTGTAGCATATGCTGCTTTCATGGCAGTTTGTTCTGTATTGCTATACATCGAAGTGAAGTAATCATCCATGTCGGTTGCCATTTTATCGGCACCACCAAAGAGTTGTTGTAACCCATACGCAGCATTAGCACCATCAATTCCGATCATTGTGATCGTTTTACCAACTAACGAAAATTGTGCAGTAACATCCATAAGGGCTGCTGCCAGGCGATAATAGGTGTCAGTGGCAGTCTCCGCAGAACTGATTGCGTAGTCAGCTATCTTGGGTATTGCCTGAGTGATAATCTGATTCGACATCGTTACGAATGCGGCACCGATGTCAGTTGATATTTGTTCGCTGGTTCGACCTGCCGTAGCGATCCTGCCAAGGCCAAGGGTAGTAGAATTGATTGCATCATCCATCTTTGATGTACTCATACCCATTGCGACAGTGCTTACCCGTAAACCTTCCTGGAGATGAGCCAATTCCGCATTGAGTTTCGTAACGAACTGGCTATCAGAATCAGTTACAGTGGTATTGTGCCGGTCAGAGGTAAACCACCCCCCCTTACTCACACTGTCAACATAGTTTTGTGAATAAAGCTGTCCGTTTGCCATCTGCATCTGGATACCGGCTCCGGTCTGAGTCCACGCTCCGTGTCCGAACATACTCTGATACGCGCTGGTAACGTAACCGGCATATGCACCAGCTATGGCACCGGGGATAGTGCCAAAAATTGCACCCAGGGCAGTACCTATTACAGCCCCAATCTTTGCACCATCACCGATATTACTTGCCCACCCAACACCGTTGGTAGCGTCACCGACTGTAGTATACTGGTTTGGAGCACCTACACCAATTGATGAACCTGTGCCACTTTTAAATGACTCCGCAATACGGTATAGGCTGTCAGCGGATTTACCCATTGCAAGGGCCGCGTTCCCGATAGTATCGGCAATAACCTGTAACTGGCGAGATGTCTGCTGATCCTGAATAGATGTAATAGGTGCGCCAACTGCGGAACCGGTGGATACGGATCCCCCTCCACTTGCGCCTCCTGATGCGTATGAACCGGATGGAGCGGAAACTGAGCCACTTCCGCCTCCAAACGTAGTTGATGCAATTTTGGCAATCTGAATGGCACCGGTTGCAGCGGCAAGTCCAGCGGCGATAGGTGCCATGGGCCATGGCATGGTAGCAAAGGCATTCATTACGGCAGCGGCGGTGGACATGATAGCAGAGGCAATGTTCAATGATTTCGCGGATTCAAACCCCGCACGACTGGATTGATCTTGAGTGGAAGCGAGGGACGTGAATAACTGGCCTGCCATACCGGTATATTGTGAGGCCGCTGATAGCTGGGAGCGGTAGGCGGTTGTGGCAATCACTTTGCTATCGATTACTGCCTTATCGATGGTAAGTGCCTTCTCTTTTTCCTTCTCGGTGATCTGATCTGCTGCAGCTGCAGCAATAAGAGTCCCCTTTGGCATGAGATCATACAGCCTCTGGTATGCCGCTATTTCAAGATTAATCTGTGCAATTTTGGCATCTGATGCGGCTTTCATCGTAGCCAGGTCATGGGCATACTGATCATCAATATTGCCGGTCTGGGCATTTCGGCCAACCATGTCGGCGGACATTTGGGCGTTTTGCGAATACAGCTGCGAAAGAGTTGTCTGTGCGGAAATAAGCCGGGTTTTGGCGTCTTCCTGCTGTTTCAAAAGATCATTGGATCGCTGCAGCCCAATTTCATCAGCTGTGTAACCCTTTTTTCTGAGATCTGAATATTTGAGCTCGTTTTGTGCATTTTCAGCTGCACGTGTGTGGCCCTGGACCTGAAGACGCTGAATTGCCATTTCATCGGCAAAATGCTGCATATCGGAGATATGTTTTGCATCGTCGCGGGGCTTCTGATTCTGAATCGCGGTTATTTTGTCGGCGATTGCTTGTGCTTTCCCATACGCTTCCTCATATTTTTTCAATTCCTGATCCGCAATAACCGAGTCGGTACCGGGTTTATCCCATTGTTTTGAATAAGCAACATACGCTGCATTCGCGACTTTGTTTGCCTCTGCCAACTCTTTGGTGTATGTGGTCTTTTCAGCAGTAAATTTTGCATCAAGATACTGTTGAGTTGTCTTCAGCCCCATATCTTTTTCATAAGCAAATTGTGCAAGTCTATCTTTTACGGCTGCGTCATCATGAGCCTTTTCATTTACGCGGTATTGCTCTGCCAAGGCTGCTCTGGCATCAAGTACCTGCTTATCGTATTTAGCCTGTTTCTCAGGGTCGACACTGCCTGCCGGTTTAGTGGTTTTCATTGCATCACGCAACGTGGCCTGCTTGGCAAGTGCTAATGTCATCTCGTTATTGATCTGGGTGCCGTATTTAATAAGATTGTTATTGTCCGTGATTTTGGCGTTCACCTTGTCCCACTCGGTTAGCTTGCCGCTGAATGTATTTTCCGAACGGGTGGCATTACCGCTTTTTATAAGGACTTGCCGTTGTTGTTCCAGCTCGATATTGTTTTTAACTGCCTTATTGATTTTATCCTGCATTTCGGCTGCATTTGACTTCGCCTGTTCTGCCGGTGATTTTTTGGCGTCTTCCATCTGTTTGTTGAGTTTTTCAATCTCTTTAAGCTTTTGAAGAGTCTGAGAAAAGTCGCCCTGATTTTCAAATGCATTGAGATTGCGCTGCGCCTCGTTTGCCCTATCGAGAAACTTGATAATTTCATACGTAACTGTAGCAATCCCAATTGCAATCATGCCGATAGGACCGCCCACCAGCGACATCACAGTGTTCAACCCACTAACTACCCCGGTCATAACCCGGCCTGCAATCGATGCCTCGTACTGCGCTACAGTTAATGCAGATGAAGCTGCGGCAGCTTCTGTCTCTGCTGCTGCCAACGCCGTTTCTGAAGCAGCTAAAGCAATAGCGGCATTAGTTCGTGCGACATCAAAGGCAATGAGCTTTTCATCAGCAGCGGCACGGCCCCACGCTCTGGCTGCCGATGTAAATTCTGCCTGGCTCTCGGCAATGTACGAATTAATCGACGCGATGCGTGCCTGATTTGCAGCCACTTTGGCATTTGTTTCGGCTACCGTCGCTGCTGTACTTGCCGCTAATGCTTCAGCATTAAAAATGGTGTTCATGCGGAGAGCTTGCGATTGTTGCGACGACAAAGCCACAGAAGCAGCAAAATCGAGAGACTTGGATGTGGCGATGCCCAGGAAAGTAATTAGACTACCCGTTGCAAGCGTGCTTGCAACCGAACTTATTTCTTCAAAGTTTTTGGAAATGGTTTTAAGAGAATTCGTAATGAGTGAAACCAATGTGAACAACGGACCTTGGCCCATACTGCCAATTTTCACCATCAGGTCGTTGATATAGCGGGGCATGGATGTCAACTGTTTGCCGACAGTGCCCATGGCGGCTTCGTAACTCCCGGCAATTCCGGCACCAGCACGGATTACCTCATTTACCCTGATCTGCGCTTTTTCTGAATTGGTCAGATCATTCGCTGTTTTGCCAACTGCATGAGCAGCATCGAGGTACGCCTGCTCAAAATTGGTCATCAATCCCAGGTGATGCATCAGAATCGATTGTCCTGTTGAAAGTCCGGTCATCATCCGGTTAAACGCCTCGGAGCTGTTGATATTTCCGATAACAGCAGCATCCTGCGCAATGCGGGCAAGTTTTGAGGAATTGGCAAAGTCTATCTGTGCCTGGGCCATGAGAGCCAGGCCTTGGCGAGATTCAATGGCAGATATGCCGGTTTTCTGCAATCCAGCCTGAAAACCATCCATTTGCGACTGCGTGTAACCGGCGTTTTTGCCGACTACATTCATAACGACACCCAGGGTTTCATAACGAGCTGCCAGCATCATGGTGTCCTTGGCAAACTCTGCAACTTTAAATAAGCCGAAAACTGCGAGTGCTTTTTCGACGTATCCAATGACGGCATCAACTGAATATCCGAGTTTGTTCAGTCCAGCCGCCATACGCCCTGAAGCGGCATCGGCATCTCCCATCCCACCGGCCATGCGCCCAGTGGCGGCTGCTGACTTGGAGCCCATGTTATCCATGGCACTCTCAACCTGGTTAAGCCCCCCGGTGACCTGGGGGACTCCGTCCAATCCGATGCTTATTTTCAGTGCATAATCAGCCATGATGGTTTCCGTTATGATGGGCAAGTACTGCAGGCCTGTTCCAGGTAATTCCCAAACTGTTTTCGACACTCGTCGATTGATTTATTCTGGCAATATTCCCCAAGTGCCTGGCCGGATCTAGCTTGTTGCTTGCCGTTATTGACGGCGGACAAATAGGTGATATCCAGGTTTCTCAAACAACTCCGTTCAAACTGATTCAATCGATAACCACTTACCGTGATCCATGCAGCTATTTCCTGATAAGTGACAGGTGCTGCTTGGTGTATGATTTGACTTCCCATCCCGGTGGAAACAACAACGGTATGTTTGCCCCTTGTGTGGGATAATTCCAAAAAGATGCACCAGATATGTAAACCAGCGGGGTGACAGAGCACCCCACTGGCATCTTCCTTATGCAGGGCCAATCGTGCAGCACATTCGATGAGAGATGTGCTTATTTGGGCAAAAAATTGGCACGGTCCCTGATGGCCTCGTCGACCTGATCAAGTAACCAACCATACCCACGATCTCCAAAGATACGTATTTTGTTCTCGGTAGTACACTCCAGCTCCGTACCATCTTCGGAAAATCCTTCCCATTTCACAACACACCCGGAGATGGCGGAAATACGCTCATCACGAATATCTGAAGCAGTACGAGCTGTTTTCTTACCCTTGGCCATATCTTTCAAGACTGTGTTCAGCGAAGCATCGGAAACCCGCTGGTATGCATCGGAGTCAGCACCGAGGATGGTAATGGACAGCGGTAACTTTGCATTCGTTTCCGGGTGTCGGATATTGAAGCTGATACCTGCGTCGGATGTTACAGCGGTATTTAATGTTTTCAAATCGAGCATCGGTTAAACTCCTTGTTTAAGTTGTGTTAAATGGTTATTTGGGCATCGTTATTACAAATTCGTCATCACCGGTATTCATAGTCAGGGTTGCCTGGATATCGTAGGTATAGATACCACTCCGGTCACCTTCGCCAACCTGGGTGTAGGCACATTTTGGTGCGGCAATAGAGAACTTGTTATAGTTGGCCGTACCAAACGGTCCGATTGCAAGTGACCCCACGCTGCCAGACCGCCATTTTCCAAAGATATCATAGGTGGAAACTGACCCGGCCTCGGGATCACAACCAAGAACCGGTTTACGGTCAGCAATGCGTGCATAGGCCCAGCCTTCAGCACTATTCATCGATGGCACAAGTTCGACCTTGTTGCCGAGGTCAATGGAAAACTTACTGATTTTTAAGCTCTGACTGTCCAGGGTAAACGACGCCGAAAGCATCCAGGGCGGTGTGGACATTTCATAGTTAACTGTTGGTAGTGCCAGATCAGCAACGCCGGCAAATACTCCACTAAATTCCCAAGACAAAAAGGCCGGCTCACCAATATTCGCTTCCAATTTGACGTTGCCGGCACAACCATAGAGCTTCTTGATTTCACCGTCCAAGGCACTCCATATGGTCAATGTCGGTATGGAGTTTGATGCAACCTGATAGGTAATAGATTCGGACCCGACTGTGGTGACGATGGTTTCACCCAGTCCGCAGGCGCGGGCAAAGGCTGAAAAAGCCGGTTTGACCGTGGCAGAATATGCTGTGCCTGGGCCTTTCAATTCGGTTTTAAAGGTGAATTTACCGGAACGCGCTCCGGGAAGCGGTGCTAATGGCGATAAGGTCACCATTTGCGGATTTCGCTCAAACATTTTAATATCAGGAGTGAACTTGACGTCGTATGCAATGATTCCCACGACATCAATTCCGGTGAGTGCTTCCATGGTTCCTGAAACGCTCTCTATCTTTGCATAAATAGCGCGTTTACGCGTGTACATCGACATTATCATTTCCTCCTGTCAGTTCTTCGCGACGCTTTGTGATTGCGGCCAATACAGTGGTTCTGGTCTCACCGATTTCCAATGCAACCAGATCTTCGGCGGTAGCTTTCAGTATCGATGCGATCGCCTCGGCAGCTGTCGTCCGGTGTATCGGCTTACCGTTACCGGACTCTTCTTCACCCTTATTCGGGTAGTCCTCTATTACCACTCCGTCCACGATGGTTACTGCGCTACGGGTGGTTACTTCTGTCAAATGGCTCATGAAGCCTCCTTATTCGGTTACTACCGGCTGATAGAGCTGGGTGCGGTAGATGTGGGTGTATTCGATCATGCCTTCGCTGTCGTCATAATCGGTACATCTGCGTGATACGCAGGTAAACGGTTTGATGTCGGGGATCCCCAACGTCTTACCCCGGATTTTTGACCTGACCAGATCATTCAAGGTATAGGCATCGTTAGCGGCAAGATTCTCACCCGCCATATTTTGTACTTGAATAACAATTTTGAAATCGATGCTATCCACCGGACGGGGATGAGTAGCAACTGCATCATCACCATCAAAAAATACGAAACATGCCGGGTAATAAATTGTCTCTGGCAGTACCTTGCGCCCGGCACTTTGGACCATGGTCCAGCAGTTCAGATCGGTGATCACATCCAGGAGCGTATCTTCTATAGTGATAACTGTCGTCATTACCAGCCGTCCAGACTACCAGGAGTAAATGTTCTCCGACCAGGGCTTGTATGAGGGGTATATGCTTCATCCATCGAAATGGCTTTTCCCGTCGGAGTTACGCCGATATCCAAATTTCCATCGCGAATATCGTTCAAATCCTTGAGTGCCTTGGCGTACTGTTTATCGATCGCTTCCGGCATGGCCAGACGTTTTTTGAGGTTATACAGGTACCACCTGGCGATGGCAGCAGCAGCGAGGCGCACCATAGATGGCGGATCATCAATCACACCCGGATATTTGGCAGTTAATCGCGCACCAACCTCCATGTCGGCATTTGCTATCGCCTTATCAACCTCATCCATGTTGACAGTAGTGGGAGGGACTGAAGAGTCGGTAAGCTGAATCAGATCTTTCTCGTTCAGTCCTATATCGGTCAAGATGCAACTGGGCATGGCTTACTCCGGTGTGCAGAGTTCTACGGTACGTTTGGCAATGGCATCCATCACGCCCTTGCGCGTTTCACCCTCGGTCAACGCAGCAAGTCCAGCGGAATCAGCAGCCATGACAAGTTTTATGGTTTCGGCAACATTACGCTGGGGCTTGCTATCATCCACTGGCGGGATCTCTTCCAGAATCTGACAGACCAGCAGCGACTCTTTCTGGATCTGTTTCAATTGGTCTGCATCGACCGTAATAGTGGTTGCCTCACGCGTGAAGGCAAATCCGGCGCGTCGAAAGCCTTTCTCGGGGATGGCTGTTACTTTGACTAAATATTTCACGTACTACCTCCAGAAAACGTTAAGTGATAAATCAGAACAATAAGTGCTGAGGGTTAAGAAGTGTTCTCAACCCTCAGCAGTTTTTATGCCAGCCAGGCTACTTTGAGTGGTTCTGCGGTACCGGCCCATTCATTGGTGGCACCAGCGTCATTACGGTCATTGACCAGCAGTTTACGAGCCGCACCTTCCAGTGCTGGGGGGAATACGAGCAGATTTGGATTAATTCCCAAAGGTCTGCCGTGATCATTGGTCAGTGATCCCATAGCGGCACGAGCGGCGGCGTAGTTTTCGGCATTGAGAGGGGCGGTAGAACCGAATGCCATCTGCCACATGCCAAATCCGACATTGTCACGGCACTTGACGCCATAGACATATTCGTCCCGAAAAAAGACATTAGGATCATTGGGATTGTCCAGAGCATTGAATTCGGGTGTTTCGCGTTGCTGGAATATCAGCGGCTTTACGGCCCGTGAGGTATCAAGCAAAAACCAGGCAGGTCCGCTTCCGGACTGCATGTTACTGACCGATTGATCGCCGACCGGATGATCGGTATCGAAGAAGTATTGACCATCATAGCAGGCACGGCTGAATCCGAGTTTAAGGGCGGCAAAGACGGTCTCGTCCGGGTGAGCGGCTGTAGAACGGCCCATTTCCTGGAAAAGCGGATTATAGATTCCCAGCTGGTCATCCTTGATGTCGTCGCCCTTGACACCAACGGTATTCTCATATTTCTTGTTCTTGATAGCGTAATCATGTAGCACCAATTGCTGAATGATACGGTCGCCAACCCATTCCCGCATGGATGACAACTGGCCGAGCCATGGATAACCCTGCTCTTTACCGGTAGATGGCACCAGAGATGCTACCCGCATCCAGAGTGGCGTTACCCCGTTAAATGCGTCCTGAAAGAGCACTTTGTAGCTCTTGTAGAGTGCCTGCAATGTTCCAGAATTAACGATCAGACCGCCGATGCCGATAACGGGCAGGGTATGGGTAGCTGAATCTTGAGCCAGTGCGGCCCCATGAGGACAGAGGAGAACCATCACCACCAGGCTTAACAGCCATCCACCCATAATTACAAAAAAACTTTTCATACTCTCTCCTTTACTCAAATTTAGTCCCCAGAGGGACAACGTGGACCCTAGTTAAATCTGACCCAGACGCCATCCGCTTCAACATCGAAAACGGTGCCTGCTACAGATCTGGTGTTAGTGCCGCTGGTTTTGGCCACGGTCTGATCGTCGACCATGTAGCAATCGTTGTCGATGTCGGCCGCTGTAATCGTATCGTCCGCCGAGTTGGCATATTTGAAGATACCTTTGCGGATGTCGACGCCCTCAGATCCCGCAACTCCGTTACTGTTGTCAACGTAAGCCTCAACCCGGCCCACGCCCCGCAGGTTTGTTGCAGTTGCACCCGGAGTTGCGTTACCCGAAGCATCACGAGCGGCCAGTGCTCCGGCAAAGAATTTTTTACCGGCTGCAGCAGGTAGAGTGATGGTATTTCCGGATCGCTCTACAGTAGCCCTGTCCCTAGTCAAAGCTCCCATTATTGGTCTCCCCCTTCTACAATGTGTTTGTTAAAGGTCTCTGTGGATATCCCCATCATCTTGTTAATCTGCAACTGCAGGTCGTCAGAAATGGATCCGTTATCTTTGCGACCGCCGTTAACCTGTCCGATAGGCACAACAATTGGGGCCTTGGCGATAAACATTTCGAATCCCTTTGGGTCGCGGGTGGCATATTCCTTGGCCCACGGCTCCTGGGCCGGGGTAATCTTGCCGGATTTCATCGCCATTGCCACAACTTCATTGGAATCCTTTTCGGCCAGCTTGGTGCGTAATGAGGCAACCTCTCCGGACAGAGTTTCCAAAGCAGTGGCACCCTGTTTCATCGCCAGAATCGTGGCGGTTGCTTCGGATACACTGGCACCGGTGGCCAGTCCCAAGGCCGTCAGGACGTCCTTGTTGGTCATAATGGCCGCCTGATCCTTCAGGGTGGTGACTGCCGAAACGGCGGCTCTTTCGTCAGCTTCCGTGCCGAGTCCCAGGGTGGACAGAACTTTATTCGCCATGGCACCTGATTGGAGCAGCTTGTTGACGGCGATGCAGACTTCGCCCTCAGTTGCTGTCTCGGGGAGACCGAGCAGCTTAAACAGTTTTTTCATATCTACCTCCTCGTTTTGTTGGTCCCGCTTGTTGATCATCGGCACCATGCCGTCGATATTGGGTTGATTGGTAAGAGCAACGTTGAACAGGTCGACCACGCGTCGGTCAGATGCCCGCACCAGAAACACCGGAGAGACATAGCGGTACTCTCGGTTTGTAATGTATGCCTTGGCTTTGTCGGTCCACTCGACGCCAATAGCCCAGATGCCGTCCGCGCCTCGATCTTCCAGCCCTTTCATCGCCTTGATCCAGCCAGAGGCTGGGGCTTCGCTGCCGTTTAGAGTCTGATGCTCATAATCGATCACCATGTCGTTCTGACGATTGGCAAAGGCCGACAGGATCAGGGATGAACTTTCGGCGTCACAGAGAAAGTCGCCCTTTGGCGTGGTATGATGACCGGCCGGTATTACCTGGATATCGGTAGGTACGACACCGTCAAGGTTTTTACAGGCAAGAGCGATCAGTCCGGTTTTCACTGTGGCCTCCTTGTGATTGTGTATGGAGGCATAATAGGGGATTAGGGGTGGTGGATTCTATTTGAAGGGCTTCAAAAAAAAGCCCCGCTCCTGGAAAAGGAGAAGGGCCGAAATTTGATTTTTGCCTTATGACACGAGCAGGTTTTTATGTCAATAGGCTGAAGGGATGTTGGATTGTTTAATTGGTGGCGGTGAACCAATTTGTAACCGCGTTAAAACCATCTTTAAATTCCGTTATACGGGGAAAACGATTACTGTACTGGGGGTCACAGCGTACTTGTATCCGGTCGCCCTGTACGGGGCGAATTTCGCGCTTTTACTGTTTTCCAGTAAAGTACTCCAGCAGGGCTGCCTGAATCTCAGTCAAATCTTCCGGTTGCAGCATCATAAATTCTCGTTTTGGCATCTTGATCGTGTAGGCTTTGCCGGCCACCTTCATCCCGAACTTGGCCTGGCGAGACCGGGCAAATTGAATCGGACTGTTTTTCCTGCGGCCATCTTTCGGTGCAAAATGTAACACCCGCTCCCTGGCTGGGTGTCTGATCTCTCCCCCCTGGTTGTGAATGCGGGCGTAGGTCACGTTAGTGCCTATATCAACATAATCTCTGTGTGGGTCGGGCACTATCGACTTGGATAGTCGGGTACTTTTGGTAAGAGTACGTCCGCCTTCTTTGAGAGCTCGCCTTGACTTTGTCCAGGGAATAGGGCGACCCTCGGATTCAAAATTTTTGACGATCGATGTTCGTGCAATCTCACCGATGATCTTCATGGCTGGGGTAGTGTTTTCGCCACGCGACCTCAACTCCAGCAGTAACGCCCTTGCCGGACCAGTTTGTAGATCTATTTTGATTGATAAACCGGCCATATTTATGCCTCTCCCAGATCTTTTAACAGCTTCCAACTGAGTTCTTTCGGCATTGATGTGGCACTATCCTTGGCCACGGCCAAGGCATGGCCGACCTGATCCTTGCCGGGGTTATATGCCCAACCGGGATCGATGCCGTCAGGCACATATAGTACCTTGCCGGTTTTTGGGTTTGTCCAGGGACGCAGGTTCTCAGCAGGCATGTCTGATATTTTGAGACCATCCCTCTGAATTTCACGCATCGACATTGAGACGACCATGCAGCGGCAGTTCCAGCCGTTAGGTGGATAATGGGTGTCCCACCAGGGGGAGTCGGCCGGAAGCACCGTACCGTTCCAGAACTTGTGAATCGGGCGGGTATGGGCGTCCATGACCGCTGAATAACGCCAGAAGGGCCGTGCCTTTAATACGTCTGGATCGGTCATTGCCTGGTAATGGCCAACCTGAAGAGAAGTCTGAATGTTGACGTTGAAGATGGTCTTAAGGCGATACTGACTGCCGAGTTGAACAATACTCATTTCGCCAGTCGCAGTATCAATAGCTTCCTGTTTACCCCACCACCCTTTTTGTTGAAGCGTCGGGATCAGATCCTTTTTAAACTGTTCAAACGTGGTACCATCTGCCATGGCTTTTTTTACTGCATCAAAAATATCCTGGAGGATATCGGCTTTGGTGACCTTAGCTACGGTGAATTTACTGGCATGTACTTCCTGCCACATCTCGGCCCAGTCCCAGGAGAACTGAAACCCTTTTGCCGTAAACCAGGCAATGGCTTTTTCCGGAGGCAGCGGGGTTATGTCAAGTGCCTGGTCAATCATGGTGTGCTGTCAATTCTCCCCGCAATTTGCGCCGAAAAGCAGGCCTGTGCTAAGAGTTCTGCCAGATCAGTTTCATCCATAGCATCGTAAGCCACCGCCAGATGTGCCAGTGCTTCCTCATAAGATGATGCTCCCATGATGATATCAACTGTCTGCTTGAGCATGCCGATCATTGCGTCATCGGATTGAGCGAATGTGGTGATCTTCAATTTTTCGATGGATTGCTGCACGGGAGTAAACTGAACTGTCGAAGAAGTAGGTAGGGCGATTTTATTAGCAACCGTCATATCAGCCCCACTGCCTATTGATCCAGCTTTATCGGACGGCAGGGTAGGTCCGCTCCCTGGCAATGGGAAACTTTGGGACGGCTGCACAGTTGCTTCTCCAGCTTTGGCAATAGGGATACCGAAACGCTCGTGGATGTGTGCAACAGGAATGCCGCCAAAGCCAACGTCCTTGACCAGGGTGCCGTAAACCTTGGCAATTTTTTCTTGATCTTCTTGCGGCTCGTAACGGAACTTGAATTTCGGTACGCCGACATCCGGACCTTTATTGTATGTGATCCAGGGTTTTAAAAGCTGGAATTTGATAGTCTTTGCCAGTGCTTTGGCGTCGTATTCAATCAGATCCTGGCGAACGTCCTTGGCCTCTTGTTCGCCGCCGAGTTTACCGGCCGTGCTTTCGGCACTACCCGTGTGGCCCAGGACGACCTTGCTCATCGCACGTTCGCAGTAATCGGCCAGTGACTGGAATGCCTGGGCATCGCCCCGATTCTTTGCTTCAAGCAGTTCAATGATGGTCGAGTCAGAGATCATTGCGGCAGCATCAACTCCCAAGGCATGCAAGGCACGCTTTAATGCGTCTTTTTCTTCCTTGCCTGACGCGCTGTTGTATTTGCCGACCCGCATCGGAACCGAATAGAGGCTGTTGAAGATAACCCAGTCTTTGACGTCATAATTTACGAACAGATACATGTAGGTACAGGGGCGTAACAGGCCGCCACGCGAAGTAGCACCGCTTCGAGCCAGATGTCGATGAAAGATGAATTTATTTGGCAGCAGTTCCTCGCCGTAAACCGGGTTCTCATCGGTGATCAGGTGCGGTACGTCCAGAACATGCAGGCCTTCAGGAGTGATGAAAGTGAAATCCTTCTGGTGCCACCATTTCACGCTCTTACACCAGACTTGTTTCCCGACAATCTCCCACATGATCTCGTTGACTGACCAGCCCTTTCCAACCGCGTCCATGATGTTCAGGATCCCATCTTCCCAATTCTCGATATATTCGATAAACTCTTTGGCCTCATCCGCATTTTTCTTGTCCTCAACCGAACTGGAAGCAGGTAGAATCTCCCAGTCGAGGCCGCATGGAGCCAGTTTCCGTGTACCCAATACACAACCCAGATGGCAATTTTTCTCTTCCATCTCTTCGAATAATTCAGCCTGACGCAGCATATTACCCTGGTCAGCTTCGCGCAATATCTTTGCCAGACGCTCGGGGGTGAGCCCGTTGGAGGGATATGAGGAAAATCGACTATGAACGGCCTGAATAGCGATTTCGTTCAGGACCGGTTTGTTGTGTTTGATTTCGTTTCCGTACTGGTCGAGCAAGTTCATATCTTGGCCTTTTTTCGCCCGGCTTCATCGAGCAATTGAATACCCTCACTTTTTATGCGAGGGATAAAGAATAGTTGCTACCAGGCTCCTCTCTGCTGACCGAAGCCGATTTCCCGAGTGTCAATGGATTCGTAAGATACGGCCTGAACCGGTTTGTTTCGCGCCTCTACTGCCAATGCCTTAGCCCAGAAATGATCGGCATGGCCGATATTCTCATCGCGGTCCGCATCAAAACGGAAGTTGCCCGCCGCTGTTGCGATCTTCTTGACTGTATGCAAGCTCAGACGGATAGTTGAATCGGGTGGAATTGCGTCCTTGCGGCTCTCGAAACTCTTTTTGATACCCACGGCCAGTGCTTCTTTGCTGGCATTGCTGAATGTGACTCCCTCTGCTCGGCTGCCGAAAAGGGTTACAGCTTCTTCGGCCAGTTGAGCACCGAGTCCGGTCTGGTCGATACAGATACGACGCATTCTGGGGTGTTTGAGTAAAGCGAATAGAACCAGTTTTTGCACGCCAAACGGCTGTTTGGTCAGGTTAGCTACGCCACGACAACGGGCGGTCTCACCGACCATCTCATCAAGCCAGATCAACGACATATCGCGATGGCGGGCCACGTCAAAACCGCCGTACAGATCACCACCGATCATTGCTTTGTCCAGGATATATCCGACCTCAAATGCAACCGGTGGTCGTTCAACGGTTTTCCACTGTTCGTGATACTGCACAGCCTCTGAAATCAGTTCATCCAGCCAGGCCGGAGAGGCATCAAGGCGAACATCCTCGACGGTCTCGATCAGGTCATACGGAAGCCATGCGGTAGACTCATCAATGAACTCGCAGAGATATTCCTGATGCCAGGCTTCGTCATCGGCCAGACCGAGGCGCAGGTATTCCGGGTCAGTGGTAACATTGAAATCGTCATCGTATAGTTCCAGTCCCATGGCTACCGCATCATGAATGGTAACCTTGTGCTTGGACCAACCGCCTTTATCGCCGACGTGCTTATATTCAACGCCGTCCCAGATCTGAAGCGTCAGGCCGGTCCACAGCTCGTAGAATTTGTTTTTCTTGCCGAGTGGAGTACTGATAACGCGGATTTTGTACCCACGGGTGATCGATGGGTAGAGTGCCGTCCAGATGGCGCGGGAATCTTTATGCAGCGCAAATTCGTCCAACAAAATATTTGCGGAATGACCACGTGCGGTGGCCGGGTTAGCCGGAAGACCGATAATACGGCTACCGTTCGGAAAGATGATTTCAAGCTGTTTGTATTCAGTCCTGACGTCGTTTTCATCCTTGAAGGTGTCGGTGATCTCCAGGACCATCAGATTCATGGCCTTGGCATGCATGGCAGCCTTGGCCATCAACTCTTTGGACTGGCGCTCTCCTGCAGACAGGAATACCCAGGTGGTTTTGCGCTTGAAACAGTCAATAACGGCTTCAAGTGCTGTTCCGAACGATTTACCGCCTTGACGTGACATCATGCCAATCTTCAGGCGTGAATCATCCTGGACCCAGCGTTGCTGATAGAGGGTCAGCGGGATCAACGGACCGGCAATCGTGTCTACGTTTGACGGGATCGTATTATCACCGGTAGGGATATGAGTAGGGGTACCGGATGTATCGGGATATCGGTTGGCCAGGGCAAGACCCGGACTACTCAGCCAGATCAGGATGGTTATCGCCAGGGACAGCAACAGGATATGAATATTATTTCGACTTAAGTCCATAAAGCACCGTAGTGACGTAATCGAGCGTTTCGGGATCGTACTGGAAGTTACCGCCAATGGGTGTTTTGGAGGTTGCTTCTTTGATAGCGTCCGCAGCCTCCTGCAGAGCCTTCTCACGTTCCTGTTTTCGGATGACATCCTCACGTTTGACATTGTTGGTCGCTGCCGATTCAAGTCGCTGTACGGCCAGGGCCAGACTTTTAACCTGATCGATGGTAGCAGCCATAGTTTCAGGATTATCCAGATCAGCATCAAGCAGCTTCTCCGACAGTTCACAGGCCATGGTGCGCAGAATCTCGTTAATCGCAAGGCCAGTTTGTCCCTGGGGCGCAGCACCAACTTTGGCGATAAACATCTCGCCGATTTCGCGGGTCTGCTTGATACGATCACCAATACGTTTCCACCGCATTGCGGCCCGGCCTACGGCAGATTTACTGAGACGCTCTTCGTGCCCTTCCTCTTCGAGAATGTCATTGATCCGGGCGGTGGCGTCCAGAATTGAGACGCGGGGATCCTGGAGTAACATCTGCAGTTGCAAACGTATATCATCAGGAATTCTATCCACGGTCGACGGCATGGGCATGCTTATCCCCTGCCTGGACTGGGACGCTGCACACCTGGATTGGTTGCTGATCCGTTTGCCACATCAAGACCACGTTCTGTCAATGTAACGCGTTGGGCTCCAGTTTCCCCCAATGGTACCGACGTGACCAACCCTTGCTCGGTAAACCATGCCAGTTCAGTCCGGACCCGATCTCGGCTGAGTTTATGACCCCATTTTTCCAGAACCATCTGCAGCACGCTGTCGTTGCTGGTGTAGCCGTTCGTATCCATCAACTCACGCAGGATGATCAGGCGTATATTCGCAGTGAATGCATCAATAAAAGCCATGTTATTTCCCTCCACTGATAAGATGCTGATTGACGAGATCCATGGAATTGGTCAGTGCCTTGACGCCACCGCATAGTTCACGAATATCTCCGTGTAACTCATCAAGCCGTTTGGAAATATTTTTGTCATTTTCCTCCATGCGCTGATGATTATTACAGGTCACCTTGTGTGCAAATTCCAGTCGGATAGCCGCCATTTCGTCGGCAGCGATCTGCTTGGCCTTCGCTACCGAATCCAGTGCCGTTGCTGCCTTGCCGTCAGCCTCTGACAGTTTGGTTTCAAACCGCGATACTTCACGGGATATCAACCACCTGATAGCGGACAATAGTAGTCCGTTCCAGGCAAAAAATAAGCCAATGGCCCATGCGAACATTTGAAAAGTAATCGTCATCTACAAAAACCTCCCGTGGGATAAAAGTTCAAATTCTTCCTGACATGTTATGCATCGGGAGCAGCCTGGCATGGCCCGACGCCGATCAACAGGTATTTCCTCATCACAGTCGATACATTCTGTAGATGTGCTGGCTGATCTAAGGCGAGATCGCCTGAAGCGTTCTCCCAAAGCATATTCCAAAAGTCGTTCACTGATCTCCTGGGCAATGTCCGCAACATCAGGCATCAGTCAGTCTCTGTCTCGGCGGCACGCGCCTCAATTTCCAGCGGGTGATTGTGATAGCCGTAGAGTACCCGATACCAGAGGTAGAGGATTGCGAAGCCTATGTACCAGTAACGTCTCCATTGCTGTTTATGCCGATCCTCGTGCCGCCGCCAGGCAGGTGTGACCTGTTCTCGTGGGGTTGAATAGAATGTAACCTGTCCCAATGTTATCGCCCAGTCACGCGACCCGTTTAACGCAAATAGCCTTGCAAATCGTGAGTTGTAGATGTCCATCAACGTTTCTCCTGTTTATAACCATTCAACAATGTCTCCAGTCGCTCCGCATATCCTATTAGGATTTCCAGGCTTGATTCAATTGCCCGGACGTACTGGTCAGGCGTGGGAGTTGTCGGCAGTGATGCTATCGGCAAATGTGGCCGAGTGATCGGAGGCGGCTCCGGGCACTGGACCGGAACCGGGATTTTGACAACCGATGGCATGGTGACAGCGGGAGTGCAGGAACAGAGTAAATAAGCGATAATTAGTAATATGACCGTTTTCATGGCTTTTCATCCTGCCAGTGCTTTCCGATCTCAACAGCATGTTCCGCTCCCCAGGTAACCGCCTCAGGGCAGGTAGCCGGTATTGCGGCCCGTTCAACATATTGAACTCGTTCCTCGGTAATAACCTGAATCTGGCCAGCCCGCTTTTCGGCTACCCGTAGCCGATCCTGCTGGGCAGCTGCATTGGCAAGTAGTTGATCAACGGCATTGTTTTGCGCGACAGTCTTTTCGCCAAGTATCTCCAACTCTACAGAGAGGATGGCGTTATTGGAATTGACGGTGTCAAGGCGGGTACGCAGGGATCTAACGGTCACGTCTAATCCGATGTTGATGATCAGGATTAATGCGCTCATGATCAGTAGGGTACGGGTACCAATTATGTTGATTATGCCATCTATCATTACCAGTTCACCCTTGAAAGCCAACTTTTGAGGTACTTTTCCATCTTGGGGTTATGGTCAACAATGTCGATGTAACGACCGAGTTGATAGCCGTTGAGCAGTTTGTAGATTTGCAATCGCCGGGACTTCTCTGCTGTATAAAAATTGAGCCAGCGAATGGTTTCGCTGGTCAACCTCCCATCTACGGGATAATCACGTCCCCGTCCGTTCAGATGATTGCAGACTTTTTGTACGATTCGTGCTGATGTCCCGACGCCGCAATTAACGGCGGTATCGAACACTTCCGTAGCCAACCCCTGCGATTTAAGCTCAGTCAGATGCAGTGGATTCCAAAAGTCCTGCTCGTACAACCAGGCAGCGCGTTTGAGGGTGAGGTGTTTTATATCCTCATGAGGATAGGAATGTTTGGAGATACCGTATTTTGTTTCCCCACCGGGATCGATTGGATCGTTGACGTAGCCACCTTCATGACCAAAGATGACAACCAGAGATTTACTGATGTCGGCGGCATGGGCCGGAACGCAGATGATAAGAGTAAGCAAGCTGATGAGAAGATATATGCGCATGGTAACTCCTAAAATGGACCGGGGCATGGTAGAGGCCATACCTGGTGTCAACGGGTAAACGCTGCCGGTCCTTTGTTTGAGTGGGACTTCTCTGCTGTATGAAAATTGAGCCAGCGAATGGTTTCGCTGGTCAACCTCCCATCTACGGGATAGTCACGTCCCCGTCCGTTCAGATGATTGCAGACTTGATGCAGTGGATTCCAAAAGTCCTGCTCGTACAACCAGGCAGCGCGTTTGAGGTTGAGGTGCTTTATGTCCTCATGAGGATAGGAACGTTTGGAGATACCGTATTTTGTTTCCCCACCGGGATCGATTGGATCGTTGACGCTGATGAGAAGATATCTACGCATGGTAACTCCTAAAATGGACCGGGGCATGGTAGAGGCCATGCCTGGTGTCAACGGGTTAACGCTGCCGGTCCTTTGTTTAAGCGGAGGAATTCCCTCCTAAGTATGCGGGCTCGGGCAGGATCACGGAGACTGCCGTCAACACCCTCTTGGGTTTTAATAATGTGGATAGTACGGGATGCAGCGGGTGGGTTCTATTTGAAGTGTTTCAAAAATAAAAGCCCCACTCCATGGGGGTTGGAGAAGGGCTCGTGTGATTTATCGCCTTATATCGTGGTGGGTTCATAATGTCAAATTTATAACTTTCGATGCAGCGGATTCCACTCCGCTACCAACCAAGTGCTGTGCGTCTCGCGGCTTTCACTTTTTCAAAATCTCCGGTCTTTATCGCTAAAATAAAAATATCGACAAGCTCTTGAGATGTTTTTAAGTTCCAAAATTCATAGATAAATAGCGTCGTATATGTTCCATTTGTTTTAAATACAGTTATTTCAAAGTTAAATTCCTCACTCATGAAATTTGCGGTGACAGCAACATGCAATGTATTCTGCTTTAAATTAGAAACCTTTGTTAAAATATTGCGGTACATATTTAATAGCTGTTTGTGTTTATCTTTTTTTACCAACTCTTCATATCTTGTATTTAACATATAATCTCCCATGGAAAACCTCCTGATAATTATGTCAACTAAAGTTTTGTGTCATTTCTGCCACAACTTTCATTACGGTCTTACAGAATCAACGTAGTGCATAATCTCTTCTGCAGCTATTGCCTGTTTTACCGTGGCATTCGATCCTTCTTGCAAAAGTGCTGGAATACAAAAATTACAAAGTTCAGCCAATCGACCAAGTGATTTCGAATATTGCTTTTCCAAGTTCAGCCAATTGGCCTCAGCATCTTTCAACTGCTGCTGTAATTCCGAAATTTTATTGCGCCTCATTGCCTCATTACTGGTTGTCACGGCAATATCAGGAGTATAGTTCACCATCTGATGCATGAAATTAACCGGCACATACTTTCTGGCAAACAATTCAACCTGGAGAACCGGGATTGCCTTGGTAGTCTCTCCGTTGTTAAAATAGTTCGGGTGTTCATCAATCTCGGCCTGTGAATAGATCCCCGCTTCTTCCAATAAGCGGGTGTATCCGGCACAGTTACTACGCCACCAGATACAGACGTCCCCTTTTTTCGTTTTCAGGTCCAGAATGTGATATTTCATTCGACCTCCATTATTCAAATAGCCTGCCCTGTTTGGCCCTGAAATTTGCATCGCGTATCTTTTCTATAATTTGTCGGATTCGGCGTGTAGTAACTCCAAATTCATCTGATAAATTTTCTACGGAAACACCGGCTTGCCAACGTTTATGAATGCGGCGGGCCGTTTCACTCTTTTCCCAGAAAAAACCCATGCTGATGTAAATATTATCTCCCCCAAACTCCTCTTGCAGTGTATGCGCAGCTAATCCGGCAAGATGCTCGCTTTCTTCATCTGTTTTTCCCTCGACCTCTTTGAGGTTTTCAATATATTTCCCCATAAACTGCATAATATGATCATTATGCCGCTGTGTATTATCCATGGTTCACCTTCCGTTCCTTCTCATTCAACAGGTCTAAAATCTCCTGCAACCGTTCCCCGTCTGCCGATGTATCTATATCAGGCTCCTCTGCCGCCTTTACCTTTGGTGATGACGGTGGTGGCGTCCGACGTGGCAGGGCGTTCAATAACTCCGCCGGTTGCGGCCACCATTTAATGGTACGATAGAGCTGTTTAAACCCGGATTTAATCCGTTCGCGATCAAGCTGCTCGGTCATGCCTTCGCCGATGGTTTCTACCCATGATTCGGCGGTGAATGGCAGCATTTCTACTGCCGGTGTATTGCCCAGGCGCATGCAGAGAAACTGCTTGAAGCCGATGCAGATTTCCATACGCAGCCAGAGGTTGTCGCCACCGATCTGAGCATATTGCCATTTACTGACAATCTGTAGTGCCTGGATACTGCGCGGTACATAAGAGGCATTTCCAGGTGGATTCGGTCTGAGAAAGCCTCCCACATGTCGCTGGATGTTATGGGGTTCCATAGGTCTGTGTCTCCCAGATTTTGTAATTAGTCAGCAAGTAGAAGCCAGCAGACCCGAGACGTTCAATGGCACTATTTTTTGGATGTTCACCAATGCGCAGTCCGCGCAATACTAAGCGAATTTCACCAGCCAAAGAGTCAGGCAGATGAACCCCGTTGGTCTCAAGACACCATTGGTACATCAGCTTGAGAGTGTGGCGGGCTCTCATATCCTTCAGGGCCTCGATGACGACATATTTTTGATTATCATTGCACCAGGACAGGTCACTGACCTTGGTCATGCGCTTGACGAAGCTATTCAGGGCCTTCTCGCTTGAGTCGCGAACTTCACCCAGGGTGTGAAGATCAATCCAGATACCGCGGCACATTTTGCTTTGATAATCATCTGCCAGTCGACGACTAGGGCGATCCGCTGCAGGCCGCGCACCTTTGGCGGGAAGAGGTTTCCAGCCCAGCTCTTCAAAGCGTTTCAGCACTGCCATGCGGCCACGCCAGTCCAGATCGGTGCAACTGCGCTTTTTGCTCCCGGCTTCCTGAAGGAGGTCGCGGTAGGTGTCGTCATCAAAACCGCCGAGATTATCGACGGCCCAGCGTTTAGCAATCTGAATTTTTTTGATTTCGGCATCGCGGTGTTTATTGACTCCACGTGGTGTCGGTTTGCGGGCTGGGTTGGTCATGTCAGGCCTCCGCAATGGTTTGATCAAGTCGATAGAGAATTTCTCCGGCCAAAGTACGACGATTTCTGCGGGCGGCCTGGATAATGAGGTCGAACAAATCTCTATCTTCTGAAAACAATTTATTCTCCAAAGAATCCATTTTATCAACCGGAAGCTTAGAAACTTGCTCGGGGTTGGTGCTAACTACCTTATTATTGATAGTCGCAGCTGCTTTGACGGGAGTAGGATGATCGTGGGCACGAAAGACAGGTGTTGACTCCCCGGTGATAACATCAACGCCTCTCTTGATTCTGTCGTAACAACGCGAACATTTAGGGCCCGGCATTAAGACATCTTCTCTATTGCAACTGGGACAATTTCCTCGTTTTGTTTCACTCACGGTAGCCTCCGTTTTTGCTACAGGAATAGTTACGGTGGTGACCGTAACGGATTGATCAATAATTGGTTTGTCGCGGTGTTTTTCCCAACCGCATAAAATACATTTGACTCGCTCGGGGCCGAGGATATCAGCCGGTTCGTATTTGAGCAGCCCTTTGCATTGTGGGCATCGTGGATGATGTTCACTCATATTTCTCCTCGATCTGCCGCGTCAACACGGTCTCCTATGCCATTTGTCCATTCCCGATCGGCGTTATGCTTCTCGCGGATCCGCGAAGCCAGTTCGGCCGGGATGCCTCTTTTTCCCGCTTCATAATCCTGATAGGTGCGGCGTGAAAGTTTAAACTGATCACACATGTCGCGGGGCTCGTGTTTCATATCTTTACGAATCCAGCGGAGCATTTTTGCACACATATATTGCGTGCGTTTTTGCTGTTTTTTTACGTTTTTTGTGTCGTTTTGCACGCAGTTCCCCAACTCGAATTGACTGAGTTATAATTTGGCTGCTCATCAGTACCGGGCCACCACGCCCGGAAGACGAACTATTGGAGATTTTCCAATAGTTCGTTTCGCTGTTACTGAAACTCCATATGACGTCCCGCTAGCGGGTCTACGTACACTCGCACATTCAAAAGCTCACCTACCGCATCAGAAACCGGCATTTGCGGTGAAACCTGTGACAGCAGCGCAATCAAATCTCCAACCGTTTCAACATCCATTTCCAAGATTAATTGTGTTTTCATTCATGCTCCCCCTTAGAGTGCCGCGATATCGAGCGGGATGGCGATGTATTCGCCCTGCTCGTCGCGTTCATAGAGTCTGATCTGCTTCTTGCTGCTGATTACGATGATCGCGGCATCTATGATCAGCATGGCCTCATTCCAGGTTGTATTGCTGATATTGTAGCTACGCAGCCGGAGGATCTCCGAGACACGCAGTTTACCGTCTACCAAGGTAAAGGCTCCAGTTACGATAGTTTTCAGATCGGAAGCGTTTTCAGTATCCACCGGTGCCATTTCTTCTACCGCCTCCTGCAGTTTGGCCTGGGCGGCCTGAAGCTCGGGGCCGAAGTCGATTTTTTTCTGAATAGCGATAGAGAGCTTGAAACGGCGGTCAAAGGTAAAGAACTGCATGTTGCCCTGCCTGCCGCCCCGCTCGACGCCGTATTTCTCGAACAGCAGGCCCATGACGGCGGTGATGTCCTGGAAGTTGTATTGCTTGAATCGCTGGATTTTTCCCGAGAGACTTTTCCAGATCACGGTGATACCCAGTACCAGGTCGTGATAGAGCAGGTCGGTTTCGTGGATGTTGCGCACCAGAACCAGCGAGTCGTTGCCGTCCAGCATGCGGCCGTCAACCATCTGAGGATGTTCGGTCTCGTAGGTCAAGCGGAGCTGGTTTTTCAGGGCATAACCGGCCTCTCCGGTAGATACGGCGCGCTCGGTTACTTCGCCCCAGGTAATGGTGTTCATAATGTCAGCTTCGGTGATTCCGTTATGGACAAATGTGCGGATAGCTTTTTCGGCGGCCGCTTTGGCTTCCGCACCGGTGGCGTGGTACTGCATGCCTGTATTGAGTGAGTGGCTGAAATAGTTCATTTGTGTGCTTTCCTCTCTTTGGTTATGGCATTTTGCCGATTCATAAAATTTGTTGTGCAGTCGATGCAGCAGAAATAGTTGTGACCGCGCTGGCCAAATTGCTTACAGGCCCATGCAGGGCCATGTCCGGGTATTTCGTCGTTATTGTTGGCTCCCATGGAGCGACAAAGGGCGGCATCTGCGGTCTGAGCGATGGAGTTCATCGTGCGTACCTCGTTGCCCGTCTACGGAGCCAAAACTTAAACAGCTCGGAATTTATGGCGGTGACAATTTGTTTGAAAATTCTCCTAATCATGGTTTTCCTCCATTCTGCGGGCATTTTTTACACATCTGTCTCTGTCTGACATATTCGGCACTGGGAGCGATTCCACTCGGCTTATCGCGTTCATCAGAGCAATCCAGTAGTGGAATTGTGCCCAAGGCGGGGCACTGTACCGTCTCATTGCCAAAGAGCTCTACAATACGTCGATACCATTTACCCTTGCTGGATTCGGGATAATCTCTTGACTGCAACTGGCAGACAAGACTGGGACTGGTGCCAAGTTCTCTAGCCACAGCCGATTGGCCGCCGGTTCCGGTTTTCGGATTGTTTCGAGCTGAAATCGCACGCTCCAGCAGGGGAAGAACGTACTCATCGGGATATGACATTACTCACCCCCTTCAACGCTGATAATTCCGATATCGGCAATGGCACCAGTATTGGGATCAAAGGTGCGCCGTATCCGCTGGATCTGGACGGGGCGTGGCCCAGTCCAATTTTTAGCCAACATTTTGTACTTAGTCAGGGTACCCGGCCTACTGGGCACGGCAACGATTAGATGGCCACCATGATGCAGACAGAGGCAGTAATGTTTCGCGTCTGATTCTGCCGCAAGTGGTGACACTGCCGTCAGATCGCGAACGGTGAACGCTGTCCCTTTTTGGGCAAACATGCCCATTGCCCCCCATAATTGTTCCCGTGCCAGACCCTGAGTTACTGGGCTTCCATCCGTGCGCACCCTGGGGGCTTCCATTCCGGTATCTCTGAGCAGCGTATATTCACGACATCTGGTTGTCTCGGTCCGTGCCATATATTTGGCAGCTGTCAGGCCATTCAGATAGTCTCGAACGGTGTCAAGCCCCAGATGGATCTCTTTCGTCACAGAAACGGCCATTACTGTTTTATCGCGACGAATAATATTCCAGATTGCTTGTCTGGTCTGATCTGGACGCAGTTTGTCGGCTGGTTTTCGGCTCATTTCAGGTTCCTCACTTTGGGCGGTTCCCCGGTATTTAAAGCCTTGGTACCCCATTCAGCCAAACCTATGCTGGTGATACCCAATGACGCCGCCTCCAGAGCAAAAGCAGCCTGGTTCATACATATACGCCGGGTGACGCCGAAACACGCGTGTAAGGTTTTTTCCAACAGATCGTCGCGTATTTCCAGATCAGGGTAGTAATGTCTCGCCAGGATCCGACAGTCATTCAGGTCTGATGTTACCGCCTGAATCCAGTCATAGACGCAGTTGTGGAACTTTTCGTGCCGTTTCAGTTTAATTCCCAGATTCTCCTCCCCCACGAGCAGGATTGCACCACCAGAACGCTTGGCTATGTTGAGAATAAGCAATAACATTTCATCGGCACCATATTTGCGGTCTACGAGCTGGTCAAATTCATCCAGCACCAAGGGGCGGCCACAGACAGACAGTTCGGCAATTACTGCTTCGACACAGGCGGTCAGATCCATACCTTTTTCTGGTCTGATTCCCATCTGGTGCATGATATTCTGCAATAAATCTTTTTTGCGCCAGTGCGCCATAATTTCCAGGTAATAACCCCGGTATTGTTGCTTGGCATAGCCGACGGCTTTGCTTTTACCCAGCCCAGAATGGCCGGTAAAACAGACCATACCCGGAAGTTCACTCCGGTGGCCGAGGGCTACCTCAATTGCTTCTAGTGCCAATGACACATTGAGTAGGTTGGCGGTAAGCGGGTTAAGGGTTACTACATTCTCGGTATTGCTTTGTGGCTGTTTTTGTGGCACGATGTAACCTCCTTTTTATTTGGCGTGGCTGTGAAGTCCGCCGAGATTTAAACCCCTTCCGGTGGCCTCCGGGAGGGGTTCCTTATTGGCTGCCTGTTGCAGCATGTTGAAACTCTTCCATGTGGGAGAATTACGAAAACTGCTGTAAAACTGCATTTCCTTGTCTGATAATTCATCCATTTCTACAAGCCGTTCGTGCAGCTGGTTCCAGTACATCCATCTTTCACGCCGCCCCTCGGGGAACTCTGGTGCTACTGGTTGGGCCAGTTGAATTATTTTTCGGGTGGGTTCAACGCTGCTAGTTACTACCACTTCTGGTGCGGACAGCCGCTTGATCTGCATCGCTTCAGGATGTTCGACGACAACCGCCTTCCGTTTGGATGCCTCGATCATGTCGATATCCCGCTGCTTGCGCTTCAGCTGACCGTCAATGCGCTTGTCAGATTCCTGGTCGACCTTTGATTTTGGGATGCCATATATCCTGTTTCCATTCCAGGTGGCTTGGCAGATCAGCCGCCCATCAAGAGTCGTCACCCACACGTGGTTGGCGTCATGAATGTCAAAGGCGGCAATCATTTCTTCCTCATGATGCGTTTCCAGCTCATACGCGTGGTACCGGTTTCCGTGCAGCGTGAATTCTCTGCGGTAGATGTTAATCCGCTCCTGCGGCATGAACAGGTGGTCAAGCATATCCTCCTTCAGTTGGACGCTTTTTGGATCCCATCCCTCGGCGATCCGGTGTGCCAATTCCTCCAGTGGAGTCCGATGACGACGTCGACCATTTTCGTCGGTTATTTTGGGCAAGGCACTATGCGGCGTATTATTATATTCGTTGACCCAAATCTCCAGGGCCTCCAAAAATTGACGCCATGACAATACCAACTTGGAGGTTTTTTCGACTTTCCCCAGTTCCCCGGCCTTTTTAACGCACTTTAGATCCTGTTCAAGCTTGGTATAAATTTTCTTGCGCACGCTTCTATCCATATCCTTGCCAGTGTAGGTTGGCAGCATTTTGGCACCACGAATCCAGATGGATTGGTTGCTCCGTTCAATTCCACCATGACCCTGTGGGTTCCCGGCAACTTCTGGAAAGAGCAATTCGGTGCCGATCATGGCAAATAGTCCTATCTCTGCATCCGAATTAACTTTTGACTTATTTCCTGCACCGAGATCTGCTTCAATATATCGGTATACTCCACCTACCGGTTTCTTGTCGTTGACCGTGCATGAATGGCGAAACGCGTCCGATACCGTTCGCCAGCTCTCCGCTAGACCGGCACTGAAGCCTGTGCATATTTTTGTGGTCATATCGACAATCCCGCAGACTTCTGGGTGAAAATGCGCCCCACTGACCGGGTGAGCAACATAAGCCTTGAAACTGTGGCCGTCGATCTGGCCGCAAGTAAAAGGGTCAAATTCGTTCCAAACCCGACGGTTAAAACCCATAATTGATTTTAACTCTGCACCCGTCCGGCGACCTTTTTCGATGTAAACCGCCGGGATCTTGTTGAAAAGATGCCGCACCTGGCCATAGGTCGGCATTTCTATCTGGCTGGGCATGGTGCGACTCATGCTGCGGATAGCATCAGTAAGGCTGGGTTTTTGTGGTTGGCGGTACGCGGTCAAGAAGTATGGTACCCATGCTGGAACGGTAGCAGGAAGCATCCCGGTATCCTTGAGAGTTCCAAAGTCGCGGGCAAACGCAACTAGGTCATTTTCATTTTGAATGCGCTGTACATCACGATCGTTGGGGGCCAGGGTGGTGGGTTTTCGACCGCTGGCTTGCCACGCAGACCAGTATCGAACCAGGGTACGTTTGGATATCAGCTTATTACCATTTTTCCGTATGCGGTCGTTGGCCAAGGCCGCTTGGCCAACAAAGGGCTGCACTTTCATATCTATCTGATCAACTACATATTTAAGAGACTCCTCCAAAATGTGTCCCAGTGCCATGTCGCTTTCCAGTGCTTTCATCAACCAAACCCGCGCGTTCATGACTTGATGCTGGTGGCCGGTTAGTTCGCTGATGGACCTAATCAAGACAATCTCTGCCGGAACTGGTGCTTCGGCCTTGACTGTTGGAAGATAGATAACTTCAGCCAATTTGTTTAGAT
>CAIUSO010000006.1 GCA_903901875.1 uncultured Geobacteraceae bacterium
CTCACAAGAAAGTGACACCACCTTTCCAACGCAAAAGACCTCATTCTGATGCTTTCGAGAGATTCACAGGTTTCAGTGTATCAACATTTGATCGTCCCAGAGAAAAGAACTTTGGAACTGACATATCAACATTATTGCAAACAGGATAAGCAAAAACGCAACTATCTATCTTTGCCATAAATATAGCGGCACAGGACTTAAAGAAATAGGCGAGGTGTTTGGCGTCAAGGAATCGGCAGTCTCACAGGCTAGTCGCAGATTTGCACAGGTGCTGGAGCGTGATAAAGAGTTGCTGGTGCAGATTGAAAAGGTCAGAAAGTGTCTTATGATATAAATAGTGTAGGTTTGACCCCGGATACTCATACACTCAGCCCGAATAGCTAAACAGAGCGAATCTCTACCACACTGTATTGTAGATGGTCAACAATCATGACTTTTTCAGAGCATCAATCGTTGATGAAGCACGACGAATTCTGATATATGAACCATCACCCTGTCGTGATCGGTAGTTAAGCGTTGAAACTTAACGATGAATTTACGTTTAAATGCTCTGTCAAACCGTTAAAATATCTGATACTATTGCACCGTAAATGAGAAAGTCTTGTGAGCGTGCTTCGGAGTTTGACAGATAAGACTCAGATTCTATGAGCATCACGCGGTTTTTTTTGTACGGAGGTTACACAATGGCAACACTACATGCGGAAGTACCACAGCAGCTTTGGCAGCAGGCGCAAAATATGGTTGATCGTGGCTGGGTAAGTAACCTTGATGCTCTGGTCTCGGAGTCTCTGCAACGGTACCTCGAATCACATCAAGAAGCTATGACTGAGCAATTTATCCGGGAAGATGTTGAATGGGGCTTGCGTGGTCATGATTGACCAACCAACTGCCAGCGTGGTTGTGGTGGCTGATGCTGGCCCATTGATTCATCTTGATGAACTTGACTGTCTTGACCTGCTGAATGACTTCAAACAGATTATGGTTCCTGACGCTGTTTGGAGAGAAGTTCAGCTTCATCGACCAGCAGCACTTCAAACTTCAAAAGCAATTCTCCTCCGCAGTATTGTTCCCAACTCATCACCTACAATTGACGCATTAACACCATTGTATAGTTTGCACAGCGGTGAGCGAGAGGCATTAATACTCTGCTCGGCGTCCCCCTTGAGCGTTCTGTTCACTGATGATACCGCTGCACGTTTGGCAGCTAAAACGCTCGCTATCCCTGCGCATGGTACGATCGGTATTTTGATCCGCGCTATTCGACGACGCTTGCGTACCAAGACCGAGATACTGGAGTTGTTATCATCTATTCCTCGATGCACCACACTGCATGTGCGCCCTGCCTTTCTGGCCGAAGTAATCCGAGATCTTGAACAACAGGCAAATGATTTGTAACTGAAGGGAACTGGTGTGTTCGATCCAATTTTTAAATCAGGGGAAAAGAGTACAGGGTCAAACCTACACTCTTGAGTGCGGCCGGGCAAGGTCGCATAATCCAGCGGGTGAGAATCCCGCCCCGGAAGGTTGGCCAACCACCGGGTAGCAAGTCCTTGGAGGTTGTATGGTAACATACCGCTTTA
>CAIUSO010000007.1 GCA_903901875.1 uncultured Geobacteraceae bacterium
TCCATACTTATTTTTGCTTACGAATTATCCGAAGTAAATAAGAAACAATATAATAAATAGCGTGGGTTTACAGTAGCTACTTCGGATAACGATTTACTTCCGATAAGGCGGTTTATCCGAAGCTTCGGATAATCCGCCTTGCGGTGTACCCGTGCGGTTGCCTTTGCCGCCGCCGATGTTCCGCTTCGTTCCATCCTTGTCCATTTCCATGATCGGGGCTTTGAGCCACATCTGGATGAGATGAAGTATCTCTCCGTCACAGATGCGTTCGGCTACCGTCGCCATGAGGTTGGCGTGGGGAATGGTGTCAAAGTATTTGGAAAGATCGGCGTCAATGACTTCGGTATAGCCGGTGTTCATGGCGTATGCTACGTCATCGACTGCGTCGTGGGCCGATTTCTTCGGTCTGAATCCATATGAGGTTCCGCAGAAGTCCGCCTCGAAGATCGGCTCTATGACCAGTTTTGCAGCCATTTGAGCCACCCGGTCGCGGATGGTCGGAATACCGAGAGGACGCTGACTGCCATCACTCTTTGGTATCATGACACGCTTAACCGGATCGGGTTTGTACGTCTTGTTTCTCAGTGCTTCTTGTAGCTCCTCAATAAATGCGGGTGCCCCTTCGGTTTCCTCGATAGCCTTGAAGGTGACGCCATCGATACCGGCACTCCCTTTGTTGGCACGGACAAGCTTGTAGGCGTGACTGAGGATGTCGGCCCGATAAACCTTGTCGTACAAGGCGTGGAAGCGGCAGGCAGGTTCCTGCTTGGCCTTGCGATAAAGCTTCCTCTGTAGCGTTCTGATTGTTTCTGGGGTTGTTAGCATGGTTGCAATCCCCTTACCTCCGCTCTTTGGTTGCGTGAACAAAGCAGGGTTCCTTCCCTCGGGCAGGGTTATGTTGTCCCACGCCCTCAAACGGTACTATGAACCCCTCCGACTCCCGTTACAGCCCAGCGCGATTTCGTTTCCTTATACGCGCCGGTTGATGTTCCTCAACATCACCGTAACGGGTCTCCAGCACTGGGTTGGATATCTTCCGCAACATGCCATCCCTGCTACCCCGGAAGATCACACAGGCAGATTCCGTTATCAAAGCCTGTAGCAACGGCCTTCCCCTTCTGACAACAGGGTCGGCATCTTCATAATGAGTTACGAGGCTACGTATGGGTTCACTTTCGTTACGGCCTGCTGTTTTGCCAATTGGAAACTTACGACCCCTGGTTGCCAAGACGCCGCTCCCTTGAACTACCGGGGTGAACGGATAACTCCCCGGACGGGACTTAAACCCGCTAGATATTCAACTGTTACTGCGTACTGTCAAACCTACACTTTTTACAAAATAGATTTCTATTGGTCCAGTGCCAATGCCCATATAACCGGTGAAGACAATCATTCACTTTGCACAACTTCATGGCTAGATGGACTGTGCCGAATTTATTATGACTGAGGATGAGGAGATGGATAAGACAATTCAACTGGCAACCCGTACCGGTCGACCATTCGGCTCAGACAGTTTTGTCGTACATGCTGGAATTCCATCAACAGCCTTTGAAAGCCAAGAGGCGGGGGCGTCCTTTCAAAACAAATGGGGAGTGTCCCCAATAAGATCCTAATGAATAATTTGAGAAGATTATTTTAAGCGGGGGCACCGGATGGTGCCCCCGCTTTTTGCTTTAAACCTCCCAAAGCGGAACTGAGAGGGATTTAATGCCACGATAATGACACAGAACCATCCTGACCGCTTGCGTCACCATCACCATCATCACCGCCGCTGGCGACCACTATGGTAATCGTTTGTCCTGCAGTCACGGTAAAATGAGCCACCCCTGACAGCTCCACCAGCACCGGCATCAGGATAATCAGTACCGCTGCCACCCCACCCTCCACCACCGGTAACATTGATGCCGCCTATTGAGTTAACAGCAGCTCCATCACTGCCGGGCCTACTGTGCTCTGCACCTGAGCCACCATACGCGTAAGCCAGCATCTCACCATTTCTGTTTATATACGTCTTCCCGCCATCCTGCCCCCAATCATTCGTGGTAGCAGAGGCTAGTGTTTTCTATTTCAAAGCATCAATAAACGGCAACAGATCAAGGTACAACGTTCTGAATCCCTCTGGTGGTGGTAATGGTTCATCACGATAGGCGTACTCAAAACCCCACCGTCTGTAATATTCAGAAACGTCATAGTCAGTATCTGGATCATAAAGAGCATCAACCGTTACAAATCGTACGCCTAATTTCTGGGCAATCTCGGTAGCAATGAATTCCAATGCCCAATCAATGAGGCAGGCACCAGCACCTTTCGCTCGTTCGTCGGCTGCCAACAATCCTATTTTACGGCTGGAAAGGTTTCGTACTGGATATTTTCACTTGCCAGCAGTGGACCATCAGATGCTGACAGTTTATCCGCCAGCAAAGTAATATATCCGGCAAGTGCATCATTGTGACGAATGATCCAGCAGCGACAGATGGAGGCCATGACTTCGCGTTGCACTCTACCTTTACGCCAGAATGTGTTAAATTCAGGCCTTGAACAACGAAACCCCTGTCCAGTCTCCAGTTCAGGGGTTAATTGTTCAACATTTTCCGTTAAAAAGGTTACGCTATCAAACTTCCCGGCACGTGGTGGCACTCGCGGCAACCTTTCTTTTCTCGACGATTCTGTAAATAGTTGCCTGTGCAGCTGCATTCACTATCGGCTTGCAGTCTCTGACGGCTTCAATAATCTTTCTACCGGATTCACCGACGGCAGGTTTTGATTTTGTATGGAAAGGGTATTTCATGATTTGTGTTCCCCATCTGTTCTACTGTATCCATGAGTTATGTACCGATTTACTTCGTGAATTATACCGCAAGTCAAGTCATCATTACAGAAAATAAGTCGTTGCTCAGGCAATTGAAAAGTTTGGCGTATTTAAAAACATCTCTGAAAAGCTACAATTGCGGAAATGAAAGTACCCTACCCAGCCTCTCACAGTTGCGTTCACTTCGTTAACCATCCACTCCAGCGGTATGATTGTCCTCGATCGCTGTGTGAGTTCGGTTATCCGGCTTTTGATCGATTGTATGGCTTTCTTCGATGGCTGAACATGGGGATATAGCTTCCCACTTTTCACGCTCTCCGCCATCCAGATTGTGAATCCGAGAAAATCAAACTTTCCTTTGTGAGCATTGACTATTTTCGTCTTTGTCTCATTCAAGGTGAGTTTCAACCGTTCCAGTATCTGCTGCAATACCGTCATTGCTTTTCCGGATTTACCTCTCCGGCAGAGTATGACAATGTCGTCAGCGTATCTGACGATGCGGGCTCCCAGCCGCTGTTGCAGGTTATTCCGCTCCCATCCTGTCCAGTATGTGCAGGTACAGATTCGATAATAATGGCGAAATGACACCGCCTTATCTGAAGTAAATCGTTATCCGAAGTAATTACGGTAACTACTTGTTATTTTGTAATTAAATATACATTTACTTCGGATAATACTCCGTATAAAAACAATAGCCTGAGTGATAAAATTCTCTATTTAGGGGCAAA
>CAIUSO010000008.1 GCA_903901875.1 uncultured Geobacteraceae bacterium
CGTTCGTTCTGAGCCAGGATCAAACTCTCCAGTTTGTACTGAATATAGTTTGATTGATTTACATCAACTCAAAATTTTGTATCTGGCAAATCTTTACTACAAATTCACTTGATTTCTGCTATTCGGTTTTCAAAGACCAGCTGTGCAACCAGACGAACAAGATAACAAAACCATTTCAATCTGTCAATACTTTTTTTTCAGAGGCGAAAGTTTTTTTCGGCCGGGGAAAAAACCCTCGTTCAAAAGGGACTCGTTTTCTAACATAACTCTTTTCTTTGTGTCAAATAAAAAATGCATGTAGTGTATTTATTTTTTTAATTACTCCACCACGCTCTGCGTTATTCAATCGGGTATGAGCGCGGTGTTCTGGCTAACAATCTGTTTTTAATCGCATTATAAAACTTGTCTTTCACCGGGCTGAGCTACTGTCTGCTGATCACCAAGCTTCCCGTCTTTCTTTATCGGACGTATCGGCAGTGATAATTTGAATATTGTACCCCCTTCTTTTTCCGATGATGAGAAGGAAACCTTCCCTCCCAGCACCTGTTCTCCAAACAATTTCATTGAGTAGGTCCCAAACCCCCTCCCCATGGTTCCTTTTGTGCTGTAATTCCGCTGGAATATTCGGAGTGAAACCTCCTCGGGAATTTCTCCCCCATTCCAGACAGAAAAGGTAAGCGCGTTTTCGCCCGGCTCAACTCCGGTTGTCAGCCGGACTACTCCGCCTGGCGGTGTTGCTTCAAGTGCGTTTGTTACCATATTGACAATTATCCGGCTCACCAGGTGGTAATCGGTGACCAGAATAGTGTCCTGGGGCTGTGACTCCACCGTAAAAATCCTGTTTGCCGTAAGAGGATGGTCATTAAAAAGCCGTTCCACCTCCTTCACGATACTCCATGCACTTACTTCCCCATAGAGAGGTTTATAGGATGCGTCCAGAGACTTCTGAAGCGTGTTTTGAATATGGATCTCCTGGGCAATTCTCAGTGCTATCTGATGCAGGTCTTCTATTTTTTCTTTGTCCGGATGTATTTTCAGGGAGAGCATCTCGCTTTTACACACCAATGCACAGAGAATGTTATTGATATCGTGGAAAAATGTTCGATCAAGGCAGGCCCGCTGCTGCTGTATGCTCATATCCTGAAGAAACAGCAGAATAAATTGGCTGCCGTTTATGTCAATCGGGTTGCTCCGCACACTGAAATAGAGATCATTTCTCTGGCGATCCTTTTCAATGACCAGGGCACACGTCCGCTCCTGGGGCATGCCGGTCTCCTGGGCTGCAATAATCGACAGCACCGCACCGCATGTGGAACAGTATTCGGAGGTACCGCACCCTCCGGGCATTTCGTGGGCGTGGACACAGTTTACACATTCTCCGGGCCGCAAGCCGAGTATTTCTCCCGGATCATTGATTCCCAGCAACTTGACAAACGAATCATTGACAGCAATAACTTGCCGTTCTCCGTTGAGCACCGCAAACATTCCGTTGGAAATCGCCATGAGTCCATTTATGAATTCATTATTTGTGGCATACCGAATGTCGTTGTCGAGTTCATCCCCCGTTTTCCTCACAGGAGAAGCGAAGTGGGTTGGTACACAGCTCTGATCTGAAGAAAAACTCCCGTACGTTGTATCGGACATATAACCCTCCTTACGTGCCCATTGACTGACTTGTCTTTACGCAGTTTTTACCCCCATGCTTTGCGGCATAGAGCGATTTATCGGCCTGTAGTATGAGATCCTTTACGGTCAATGAATTGTCAGGGCAGACGGCAAGTCCGACACTTACCGTTGCAGCGATCCGGTGACCATTATCTATGATATTCGCAGCTTCTATGCGGGAGCGGATCCTCTCAGCCACATTGACACCTCCCGACAGTGCTGTTGCCGGAAGTATGACGGCAAACTCCTCACCACCGTATCTGAACGCAAGATCATCGACCCGCACTGATTCGGCGATACAGTGTGCAACTTTTCGCAGCACCGCGTCACCGGTGGGGTGACCGTAGGTATCGTTCACCTTTTTAAAGTTATCGATATCTATCATCAACAGAGAGAACTTCTCTCCGTAGGTGTCAAACAGTATCATCTGTCGGTCTATGCAGGTACGGAAATGCCGTACCGTATATATTCCGGTCAATTCATCGGTGATGGCCATGGAATAGAGTCGTGCATTTTCGAACGCGATGGCAATATGGTTACAGATGGCTTCGATCAGTTGTAATTTATCCTCGGCAAGCGGATGGTTTTTGCACCGCACGGCAATCAGTGCCAGCCGACTGTCTCCCTTTCGTATGGGAAGATACACCTCGGTCCTGTCCAATGAGTACTCGTACTGAAGTACACTTCCTTCACACCACCGCTCCACAATCAGCCCAAGCGGGTCGTCTCTGTTCAGCTTCTTTCTCTGATACTTCTCCCCCGTTGCGGTCCGGGTCACGATTCGATAACCACTCTGACCGTTGGGAAGCACCAGATCCACTTCTTCGGCAGTAAGGGCATCACTGACGATATCCAGAACAATATTCTTCAGTTCATCCATGTCAATGGTTTTACTGATACTGTTCATAATCGAATAGACCAGATTAATTTCCGAATTTTTCAGAACGATCTGATCAATATAGCGATTTATCATGCGCGACATAAACGGAACGAGCAGCACAAGACAGGCGAGACCCGCCACCACCATGATCAGGCCGATCTTGTGTATTAATCGGTACGTCTCTGTCAGTGGGTGATCGATAATCAATTTGCCATTAATTTTAATGTTTTGAGGGTGACAGCCAAAGCAGGGTTCTTCGTTATAGATGACCGATATATTGCGGAAGACATCTCCACCGTCCCCCGCTAACTTGATGGTGTGTTGTGCGGGAATCGTACTGGTGGAAAGATGACATCCCCGGCAGGTTGCATCAGCTGTTCTCTCGTATTTTTTACCGATGTCGCTCCGGTCAGATGAGAAGTCAACCCGCCCCTGTCTGTTAAGAATAAAGATTCTCGACACCTGTCCACTCTGCCCGATTTTATCCAGTGTCTCCTGAATACGCTCCGGCGAGCGATTGAGCATACTGCATCTCAGCCCGGAACTTATTGCTTTTCCCAACTGTACGGTATTATCCGCACTGTCGGCGAGAAGGCTGTCACGTGTTATGTTCATTACAAACAGCATCGTCAGCCCCATGGAGAGGCCCAACATGACCACCAATCCAATAATGATCTTCATTTTAAATCGATGCAGCCACTGAACTGGCATAGAGATCCCTTACAATCAAGATGAATTCATTTTAGTATTCAATGGGATAAATTACAAACAGTTTATCTGGTCACGACAGACAGATGGCAAGAGAAACAAAAACAGGGCCCCCAAAAGGCCCTGCTTTAACAAAATACGCATCTGAATGGAGTATCAGAACTCCCGGCCGCAGTGCCTGCAGACCCGAGCCTCAAATTTGACCAGCTCAGCACAAAAGGGGCATTTCTTGTGGGTACCGTTTTCCAGTGCCTTCCACTCCAACGGCTCGGTCAGATACGCGATAATTAAAGCCAACGGACCGAGAAACAGGCCAACGGTAAACCATGCCAATTTGCCCCGCCCCTTGTCCCCCGCAACCATTGCGGTTGCTACTGCAAATCCCAACTCAATAAAAAGTAAAAACATGAAACCTCCCGATTATTATGAATAGTTATTGTTTCTGCAGCATGCCCACCAGTTAAAAAAGCTATCTACTCGCAACTGGGTTCAATAGTGATTGAAAGGGGATTGCATTGAATGCGACTGCTATTTCCTTTGGACTCAAGCAGTATCCACGTAGCATGGTCGTCAAAAGCGGTATCAGCCTCAAGAAGCGCAGTGATATTTATTTTATCCGCATGCCTGAAGTTTTGATACAACTCCCGAATAGTATATTCGCCACTGGCAAATTCATTCAGATCATCGTGAATATTCACAACCTGCCCTACATGTATCTCTAAGCACATTGATTTACTACCCTCTTTCTCATGTTTCCCGTGGTCTGTAACCACTCTGTCGCACAGCCAATTCAACGGCACTCACTGCAAGGCGACCGGCCTGATGGTCCGCCAGCAAATTGTTGTTAGCCGTCGCCTTGGATCTATAGCATAAAAAATTAAAAAAATCATGCCCGTTTATACTCCACTTTTATTCCGTTAATTGTATTTTAATTTGCTGAGTGACCAGCTATAATGTTACAAATGGACAAAATGGGAGAGTGGAGAACAATGATCGTGGGCACCATACATCGTTACAATCCATTCGTCATGAAATTAGTGACCATAGTGGTACTCATCAATGCATTTGTCATTACTCTCGCCGGCATTTCACTGTACCAAAGTAACGTCTTGTATGAACATCATGCCGCACTGATCACCCAGAACCTGTCCCGCATATCTGCCAATTACATTGACGGAGTATGTGACAAGGCCAACATGGTGTTGATTCTCGTCTCCGAACAAGCCGGGAGACAATCCCTTGAGGGCAAAATCAGGCCCCAGTTGTTTCAGTCATTCAACCAGTTGAAACGCATAGACACGTGGGAAATGGACGCACTGTGGGTAACCGATTCACAGGGAAGGATTGTGTCACAGGCAGGAATAGAAACTCCGCAAACTGACCACATCGGCACGAGCAGTATCTTTGAGCGGTTACGTGATAACCCGAAAGAAGGTCTGGTATTCTCTGAACCTCAATCGGGAGAAACAAACAGTGAATGGAAGCTGAAACTTGCCCGGCGAATCAATGGTGCTGACGGTTCTTTTGCCGGTGTGGTATACGGAACAATCGGCATACAACATTTCATAAAAGCTTTTGCTGCAATAGATGTGGGAAAAAACGGGTCCATTACACTGAGAAATAGCGATTTGGCAATCATTGCGCGGTATTCAAAGTCGGAAGGCTTTGAAAACATACCTGTTGGAAATAAAGTGGTCTCATATAAACTTCAACAGCTGGTTGCATCGGGACTCGACAATGCGACCTACAAGGCGGTCTATCCTGCCGACGGCAGAGAGCGGATCTATTCGTTCAATAAAATATCCAGCTACCCACTCATTGTAATTGTCGGCATCGCGACAGACACGTATCTTGCCCAATGGAGGTCCGATGCCACCAAAGTAACTCTTGCAATTTTCATGTTTTTTCTCTGCTCTTTATTTGTTGCACGCTATATTCTCAATAGATGGAAACTTCAGCAGAAGACGATTACCTCACACCAGGAAAGTGAAGAGTGTTTTCGGGCAATATTTGAGAATGCATTGGTAGGAACCTTACTCATGACTCCCGACGGTCAGATTATCAAGGCGAATCTGATGTTGGAAAATTTATTGGGGTACCAGATAGCTGAACTTAACAACATAAACATCAAGGACATTATTTTTCCTGACGACTATGACATCGACCGGGAGATGTACCAGAGTATGCTTGAAGGGATGAGGAATTACTATCAGGCGGAAAAACGTATCGTAACCAACTATGGCACCGTCATCTGGGGAATGCTTGGCATATCTGTCGTGAGGGACGACTCGGGAAAGCCCCGTTTCGTTATTTATGTAATTGACGACATTTCAGCAAGGAAAGGTGCCGAGGAGCGACTCCACTACCAAAGTACCCATGATGGCATGACCGGCCTCCATAATCGGACTTTTTTTGATGAGGAGTTCCATCGCATGCAGTTTGGCCTGTCATTTCCGGTAAGTATGATAGTCATTGACTTAGATGGATTGAAGCAGGTCAACGACAAGCAAGGTCACGAAGCAGGAGATAAATTAATTAAAGGTGCCGGAGTGATTATTCGAGAGGTATTCCGGCACGACGAACTTGCGGCCCGTGTTGGTGGAGATGAATTTGCGGTGTTACTGCCCAAAACCGATGAAGACGCGACCGATGCCTTGGTTGAACTGTTGAGGGAAAGTCAGCACAGCTTCAATAGTTCCGGTGATAAGGTCAAGGTTTTTTTCTCCGCAGGAGCGGCAACGGCCCACAACAGCCGCCAGCTTTCAGAACTCTGGAAACGGGCGGACGACCGGATGTACACAGAGAAAGCACTACATAAAAGCATGTTGTAATTCCTTAACGATAACCTAAATTTTCAAGCCACATATATGTTCCGCAACTTTCTTTTCAAGGGCCACCTGGGAATTATCTATCTGCACGACAAAAGTGGGAAATTTCTGGCGTAATTTAATTGTTTTGCCCGATGAAATACCAAGTGAATAGAGCTTGTTAATAATGACATGATCATCGGATCGTATATAGGAGATCCTGACCGTATCTCCAACATCCAGGCTGTTAAGTGATTTGACCGCCGTCTGGATCGACACATCGGCCCGTTTACAGCACTCTCCTTCAGGAATGGGTGAACCGTGGGGGCACTCACGGGGATGGCCAAGCAGCGTACAGATGGCCTCCGTAAGCCCCGGAGCAAGTACGTGCTCGTACTCGCAGGCAGATTCCTCGGTCTCTTCGGGGGGCAGGCCAAGTATATCGGTCAATAACCTCTCTGCTAAGCGATGCCTGCGTATGATCGGCCTGGCACTATCGATCCCTTTTTCTGTTAAACTGATCTGCTGACTCCGTATTGTCACATACCCGGACCGCTCAAGTTCGGAGAGCAAAGCATCATCAATCACATACTCATTATTCAGCCTCGTTTTGAGATTCTCTACCGTACATCCCCCACCCTCTTCAAAAGTCCAGATCGCTTCAAGAATCTCAGCCTTGATATCTACACTTTTCATATCATCTCCTTTTTAGAAAACCACATTAAAAAATTTAAGTCCATGATTCATGGCACCACCGGTCAGAATGGCGCAGGTTGAAACGGTGACAATGATGGCGACGGCACTTTTTGAGCCAAGATCCTTAAGGATCAGCATAAAATTGGTAACACAGGGAATGGACATGAGGGTCACCAGCAGTGCCACAACCAGTTGCTGGGTGTTCATTGTGCCGCTGTCCACCAACTGTTTGAGTATGGCGATGCCCGCTTCTCCCCGTAAAAACCCCATGATAAGTGCTTCGGCAAACTGTTCGGGAAGACCGAGGAACCCTTTTATCAACGGAGAGAGGGCGCGCTCCAGAAAAACGAGAAAACCGATTTTGTCCAGGGTAAAAAGCGAAATGGCACCGACAAAAAAGAGTGGAGTTGCTTCTTTAACAAAGTGCATGGAGCGGTGATAGGTCTGTTTGAGCACGTTACGCATGCTCGGAATCCGAATCGGGGGAACTTCCATGATGAACTGTGATGTTTCAGACGGCATTATTCTGCTGAGAATGACACCAGACAGGATCATTATTGAGAATATGGTGAGACACACGGCCATAAACGCCCCGATTGAGACATGGGCCAACACAACCAATATGACACTCAGCTTTGCGGAGCACGGCACCCCAAGTGACAAGAGGAAGATGGCAATGAACCGTTCCTTCTTGGTTTCCAGAACCCGTGTGGCAATGGTAGCCATGGAAACGCAGGAGAAACCCAGTATGATCGGCAGCATGGCCTTTCCATTTAAGCCGATCTTTTTAAACAACCTATCCAGCAAAATCGAGAGACGGGAGAAATATCCTGAATCTTCAATAAAGCCGAAGGTGAAATAAAATGCCACGATTATCGGCAGCACAAGCCCGAAGGAGGGAACGAGTCCCAAGGGGTACAGCCCGTATTTCCCGGTAATCATCTCCCTGACGAATGCATATGGTATCAGTGCCACCACCGAATCAACGTGGGGACCAAGAATATTTCCGAAGAATTCCTTCACCATGAAATCTACGATAAAACCGGCTGCGAACTGCCCGACGATATAGTAAAGAATTGTCAACAGTGCGAACAGAATCAACATGCCGGTAAACGGTTCCCTGGCGAGATCGCCTATTTTTTCTATCAGAGCCGTTGACCGCACCGGTGCCATGTAGGTTGATTCGGCAAAAATCCGATTGGCACACGCTTCCCGGGCACTTGACAACACCCGGTCAATGGGCTTGTTAAAAAAGAGCCGGGTCTTTTTCTGCTGGGCTTCAACGACACTATTTCCCGTAAATCTGCATACTGCCATGGCCTGAGCCGACGTGGCCTCCTCGTCGGACAGACAGAGCGCGGCAAGGGCTCTTTTGGACCGCACCTCGTCGCACATCAGCCCTTCCATCAGGTCCATTGCCTCGGCCAGGGCGGGTGCCAATCTGACTGGAAACAGTGGCACCTCTGCTTTTGAAACGGCATCATGCAAGGCATTAATACCAACACCATCGGTGGCAATGGTCTCAACCACTCTGGTCCCAAGCCTTTCCTCCAGAACATGGCGTTTCACCTTAAGCCCCTTTTGGTCGGCTTCGTCCACCATATTCAACACCAGCACAAGGGGAATGTTGAATTCTGCCAACTGGCCGGTAAAAACCAGCATTCGTTTGAGGTTTTTCGTATCTGCCACCTGGAGTATCACATCGGGCTTTTCCTCTATCAAAATCCTTCTGACGACTACTTCATTCTCATACTGATGGGTCAGGCCATGGGTCCCCGGAATATCTATAAGCTCCGTGTCCACCCCGTCAATTTTTACGATGCCCCGACTGACCGGTATCGACGTGCCACTAAAATTGGCACAGCTGATATCCTTCTGTACAAACGCCCTGAACAGGGTGCTCTTGCCAACCCCCGGCATACCGGCTATCAGAATTTTCCGCATACTCCCCCCGCTATCGTTATTGATATTCATTTTCATTACTTTGACAAAAAAATTACCACAAAATTTGTGGTTAAAATCAGTGTTGTGCGTTAGAAAAGTGCAAGGAAAAACCTCATCCCCTCATCCCCTCATCCCCTCATCCCCTCATCCCCTCATCCCCTCATCCCCTCATCCTGCCTTCGGCCACCTTCTCCCGGGGGGGAGGGGGGTTACGTTTTTTCCTTCTCCCACTGGGAGAAGGTGCCCGTCAGGGCGGATGAGGGCGAACCGTGACCTTCATGCAAAATGCTATCTATTGATCTTGAAATTCAATATATAGAGCGATGACTGGTGTGTCAAGGGCTAAAGTGACCATTCATCATTAAAGCTTGAACAACACTCCAATATATGCTAGACAGTAAAATCGTTTCAACCAATGACGTTTGCATATTTGCAGACGGAGATGATAGCCGGGCCTCGCGCAACGGCACGCCGTGAACTCCGCCAGGTCCGGAAGGAAGCAACGGCAGCGGCTCCTGCTGTGTGCCGCGGGTAAACCCGGCTATCATCTGCGTCTGCAAATTTTCCTGCCACATCCC
>CAIUSO010000009.1 GCA_903901875.1 uncultured Geobacteraceae bacterium
ATTGTCACAACGGTTATCTGGTCACCCCGTATGATCCGAAGGAACTGGCCCACGGCATTGCCTGGATTCTTGAAGATCGCACCCGATGGCGTGAGCTTTCAGCCCAGGCACGGAATAAAATCCTGCGGGTATTCGCAATGGGAAAAATTGCAGAACAGCATCTACGGCTCTACGAATCGATGATATAAGGGGATCCACCGGTAGGAGTTTTTTATTTATTTCGGATGGTGGGTAACTATGTCCAATCAATCACAACAATTCCCGATCATATCCATCATCACCCCGTCCTATAATCAGGGTGAATTTCTCGCCGAGACAATCGAAAGCGTCATCAGCCAAGCGGGAGACTTCGCGATTGAGTATATCATCATGGATGGCGGTTCTACCGATAACTCCGTTGAGATAATAACGAAGTATGCCAAGCGGATACGGGAGGGAAAAGGGCCGGTTTACTGCCAAAGCATTACGTTCCACTGGTCAAGTAACACAGACAAAGGGCAGACGGATGCGCTGGCGAAAGGTTTTGATAAGGCAAGTGGTGACGTTTTTGCCTGGCTTAATTCCGATGACACCTATCTGCCAGGTGCGCTGCAACGGGTGACTGATTATTTCCAAGCCCATCCAGAAGTGGATATGCTCTACGGAGATGCCCAGTACATTGATGCAGAAGGGAGGGTTATCAGCCAATATGGGACCGAAGAGTTCGATATTTTACGGCTGGCATCTGCCAATATCATTTGTCAGTCAGCGACGTTTTTCCGCAGTAAGGCATTTCGAGCGGTGGGGGGACTCAACGAGAAACTCAACTTTGTAATGGATTATGATCTCTGGATAAGGTTAGGCAAACGCTTCATCTGTACACATTTTCCAGAACTACTGGCAACCTACCGACTGCACGAATCTTCCAAAACGATCAATAGCGACTATCTCATACACAACAGTGATGAGTCCCTCTCTGTAACCATCCACCATTTTGGTTGGGCTCCCCTTACCAGAGTCTTTACCTCATGCAGCATCCGCACACAAACCAGGCTGCCGGCATTTATAGCGCAACGCCCCTTCCTATCGCTTCTTGCCACCATAGGCTACACGATAGCACGCTCTTTCATACTTAATAGGGGAGCACACAGAAATGACGTTAGGTTATTAACGTGGCGAAACTTCCGCAAGCTTCTCAAAAAAAGGCTTGAAATAATGACAGGTCATTAAGTGCGTCTTGGAGAGATGTCTATAACAACTTCCGAACCTGTTCATAATCTGTCGCCTTTTTAATACCGTTCTTGAACGATTCCAGTTTTGCAAGATCGGATATTGCCTGCATTTTATTCTGCACTTCAGCGGGTACGCTGCCAAATTTGATTTCCAACATTCCCCGAATACCTTCCAGTAACCCTTTCATTTCACCTTTCATTTCACCTTCCAGTAAACCTTCCAGTAAACCTTCCTGTCTACCTTGATTGATTGCTCTCTGCCTAAAACCAGATACATATGCCATTTTGTCCTCCTCCAGTATGCTTGTGGCCTCTTCGTCGAATATTTGGCTTTTCATGGTGTCCGTTGTGAAAAGTGCGTCATCGATAAATTCCAATAGTTCTATGATTTCTTCTTTTGTGTACGCCCGTTCGCGGAGCATTTTGATCAGCTTACGTTTTAAATGAAACTTTTGCTCTTCATCGTCTCGATACAGGTTGTCATATTGTACTGCCAGACAAATAAGAGCGAAAGGATTTTGGCTGCATTGCAATTCCTCTTCGGAATAGCCGGCTATACAAGCAGTGTTGTAACTATACGTGACTTTTGAACCATACACATCGTAGTTAAAATCATACTGCCGGTCAGTTTTATAGGTTAGAACGGCCAAAGCGGTTATGTCTACATCATGTTTGTCATAGAGCCGGTAAAAATACCGAAACATTCTCCGGTCAAAATCTTCTTCATGTTTTCCCTGTACCTCAACGTGAATCAGCAACCATTCTTCCGTCCCATCTTTCAAGTGAACTTTTACCAGCTTATCGGCAAGCGTTTTCCCCTTCTTGCCTTTGAGTTTGATCTTTTGAAGTTCTTTGTCCAGAAATTCATAACCGTACTCCAAATCAACATCTGCATACAATTTCGGCATAAAGTATGACAAAAAATGCGGGAAAAGTTTTTCTATGATGTTTTTCCAAAGTTCATCATAATGAACAGGCATTTTGGTACCTCACGCATTCCATATTTATACAAATAACCTCATAAAAATTGCATCTTAGATCACCCTATTCCTTCACACTATCATAATTATACTTCCGAATAAAGCGTCAATATGGGACAATATGATTCACTGATAGCCAATATGCCGCATTATCGCCCACCGTAACGATTATATGTGGGGTTACGTCAGTACGTTGCAGCGTCTTTGAGACATTAATTACGCCACTATGGTCGATTCGAGGTCCATCCAAACCGTTTCTGCGGGTAAATATCCAGAGCGGATATTCCCAACCGTTTCCTCCCGACTTAAATCCAATATTTTTTATCCCAGAGTCATTACTGAGTGCTGCTATCTGCCGATATGACCGTTCTACTCCCGGCTTGTTATAGCAATATTGCGTCAGGCGGCCCGTGGTCAAAATAGATGGCGGATAGCGGGGAATGAAATAAGACAGACTAATAATTGGTCTGCTTAAATTACAGAAGACCCAGGGGAGAGATGCAACCGTCAGCATCATGACAACTCCTCCCATGAACCATCGCTGATGTTGTATTCTGGAAAAGAACACTCCCGCCATCGGACTGAAAAGAATAAAGAGTGGCAAATGGAGCCGACTATGCCACGGCTGCCATCGCAAAAGAGTACAAAAGAGCAGGAACGCTCCCGCAGTCGCAATGATATACCACGTTATACGCGCTGGATTTCTCTTAAACAGAAGGATCGTACCCACCACCAGAAAAAGCAAAAAATGCAGTGGGTTGCCAGAAGCATCTTCTGAAGGCCCCATTCTGACCTCTTTGTACTCTGTAAAAGCCCTACCATGCCATGTAGTTGAAGGGTCATCAATATCGGCACCAATAGAAGAAAACATCATTTCCAGTGCTGAGACCAGACCAGAGTTCAGTGTCAGCGATGGGGTCATCAGGTGTATGGCACTATTTCGAATTACATTTGAGGCAATGCCCCCGACAGTCACATGACGGTTGGAATACTCGTCAGTACCTGAGTTGAGCGGATTGTGAAACAAGGAAACGTTCCGGTAGTAGTGACCCGCATTCAGACAGAGCACCACCATTCCAAGCAGCAGGTACGTTTTCATTGCGTGACGCCAGTATCTGCTCATTTCAACGGTAACAAACCATACTAAAAAGGGGAATGCAAAGATATAGGCCGTCCCCTTGGTTAAAATTGCCAAACCAAGACTGCATGCCATCATAAAGATAAGTCGTGGTGCTCTCTCTTGTTGTATAGACCGGAGTCCAAAGTATATGAAACAAACCATCCAGAATGAGACGACTAAATCATTCTGGGTGCTGCTGGATTGTAAAATTGCCATTGGAATGGTTGCAGCGGTAACGACCGTTACTACCTGCCCTGCTCTGGATACCAAAAATAATTCCGCAATTAGTGACACACCAACAAGGCACCCCACAAGGCTGAACCACTGGACAGAGTTTGCAAAATAGTCACCTTCACTCAGCAATTGCAGGTGAAGAATGGCATATTCTGCCCACGGGTTCAACTCGATTTGCCTCAGAATATTTGTGGCATAATGCCTAACCGAACCATCCTGAATCCAGTGCATGACCCGTGGCATATGATAGACCATAGAATCAAAATTATTGGGAGGGGCAAGTAAAGCCGTAAACAAAGTGACTGAAAGAATAAACAAGACAGCAATAAAAAGAGGCTGGTTCTTTACCGTAACAACAGCACCCTGAACCAGCAGCTGCAGTTTATTATAATAGTCCCCCGCTGTCACAATCAAAGAGGTAGATGATCGCTTGGTAGCACGCAGGCCTATCTGCACCAACACAAGGGTCAGCCAACACGAGAAAACTGTTTGAATGTTCAATAATTCAAATACGCTCACCACTTCTGTCAGTAATGTAACGACTATCCCCCACACGACTGAGGACATGAGAAATGATACTCTGTAGCAGACGCCGCTCCGGTGGAACTGTTCAAAAAGCAGTACCCAAACTATGAGTGGGACAAGTACGGCGAGACCATGCCAATTAGCCAACATTACCGGAAATCTCCTCAATCGCATCAACGAGGGAGTGCCACGACATCCGCTCTTCAACAAACGAGCTGATATTACCCGCGAAGTCTGTCCCACGGCTCTCATAAAACCAGCGGATTCCCTCGGCAAGGGCGGGAACACTGAGGGGAGGAACAAGCCTGCCGGTGTGACCGTCTCTTATTACTTCATGGAAACCACCAACGTCGGCAGCTAAAACCGGTTTGCCATAACCGTATGAGGTCGCAATAACTCCTGATGTTTTTGATGTACGGTACGGCAGCACCACCACGTCGGCTCCGGCAAAATAACCGGACATTTCCTGATCATCCACATAGCGGTCAATGATTTCAACCACGCCAGCTATGTCAAGTTCCCGAATCAACTGAACGTATTCATCCGTACCGTGCCAAAATTCACCGACAACTTTCAATCTGATATCCAGTTCTCGTACAAGGACGAGTGCCCTCAGCAAGAGATCAAGTCCTTTGTATGGCCGGACAAAGCCAAAAAAGAGCAGATTGAGGCATTGGATCCCCTTGTGGGGCACCGGGATCATTCGTTGATAACTGAAAACGGGAAGAAGATGGGTACACATGGAGGCAGTCCGGTTAATTGCCTCTAGTTCACGCAGCTCACCACCCGAATGAACGATCATCCGTTCTGCCCGGCGAAGCACAAAGCGGGTCAGTATATTCTTAACTCTACTCTCTTCGTGGTCGTACACATTAATACAGAGCAGCAGACATTTAATCCCCCGTTTCCTGAAATAGCGAAGGAACCACAGGTACTGCGGTGCCCAGTAGGTCACCCACCAGGGAAGAATAACCAGATCGGCGGAGAATTCGCTCACCCTTCGGGCCGCAGCAAGCCATGACAGGACATTCAGGGAATCAAGCTCATAGGAAACATTTCTAAATTGGCTGGAAACGGCGGCATAATCAACGGAAGGATCACGTTGGGGCCGGTTCCCGGTGAGGAGGGACGGGTACTGGCGACGATAGCTGAGGAGCAGCAGATCATGCCGCTCCTCAAGTTCCCGGGCAAGAGAGTAACAATACTTGGCAATGCCCCCCTTGAAGGGGGGTATGGGGGCTATCAGACATATTTTCAATGGAAAGGGAAAACGCCTGCGTCTTACGGAAATTTCACTTTATACTTGGTAACCAGATCATACTGGGCCTGTTGTATGGGAGACCCACGCAAAATTTCATGCCAATCGGTTTTAAAAGCATCTGCGGTATCTTTATCGGTGCAGATCAGCTCGTTTGCTTTGTTGTAATATCTTTTGGCGACTCCACGAAATTTATTTTTTTCAACCTGGTAATCCAGCTGGTACTGGGTGGCAGCACCTTTTTTTGCGATTGTATCCTTGCATTTCTTATGCTTTGCCAGCTCACTGTTGGTAAAGGTGGCCCCATCGCTTGTCAAAATGTATTTCTCGGTCCAACTCACCACCTTCCCCTTTACCTTAATGCTCGACGCATCATAGTAACCGGACTCGATAGTGGCGTCCCCGTAGTTATTCTTGTCCCATTTTTCAGCATGGCATACCTGAGTGGCAAGCAACAACGCGCCCCCCATAACTCCCGACAAAAGAACCTTTTTGAACATGATAATCTCCTTAATGACAATTGTGACTTCTGGCGTTTGTACCATATTTATCCTTTCAAATAAAGCATCAATATGTAAAAATGGCCCCTTTAACTAACTCCACTCCACGCAAGGGACTAACACATAATGGCATCAGAAACAAAGAGGGAGAACACTGTCCAGCACATCCCCCCCCTGTCCGACGGAGGTCCACTCGGCAGAGGACTGACGCATCGTCAGGCAATGTGGGGCACACGTTTACTGCTGGCATATTTTGGCCTTCGACTACTGTTCCTTGCCCTGAACATCTCCTCCTTCGTTCCACCTGACGAAGTGACCCATGCCGGCATCTGCAAGGTGTTCTCCCGCACCCTGCTCTTTCCGGAAAACGGACCGGACACCTATGAATTTGGCCTGGTGACCACCATCCCCTGGCTCTATTACTGGTCCATGGGAAAAGTGCTCCACCTCAATTTTTTTGGCCTTACGGATCTTGTTTTCCTCCGCATAATCAACATTCCGCTGGCATTCGGGACCATCTTCTTTGCCCGTCGTACTCTCCGGCTTGTCAGTGACAGCCTCCTCACCCAGCTTCTGCTGACCGCCGTACTAACCAACTGTGCCATGTTCACCCTGCTCTCTGCCTCGGTTTCCTATGACAACCTGACGAATCTCTGTGCCGCGATGTCAATCTATTATCTTTTTGCCTCTTTCAAGGAACAGTCCGGACAACTTCTTGCCGCCTCAATCCTCTGCCAGCTGGCCGGCTGCCTGACTAAAATCACTTTTTTACCACTGGTGCCTGTCTTGGCTCTCCTGCTCATTTTTCAAGGAAAAAAATCGTTGCACCTGTTACCATCCTCACTGTCAAAGCACGTCCAAACCATGGCACTGCGAAGCTGGCTTCTCACGGGAGCCATACTCATTCTGTTGGCCCTCAATATCAACCTCTACGGCAGAAACTACCTGAACTATGGCCAGCTGCTCCCCTCAATGGAGCAGGTTATTTCATCAAAGGCTGCCATGAACTACCGTCTGTCGGCGCGCAGCATTATATTTAACCAATATCGTGAAGATAAAATTTCATACATGGACGCCCTTTTGCTCACTGGTGAGATCACCCATCCGGGGGACAAGTCAGACACCTTCTATCTTCTGATGAATTATGAAAAACTTAAAAGGAACCCCCAGCTCTGGATGGGGCCGTTTGAATATGGGACTGTCTGGCTGAAAACCGTATATGCCACCATTCTCGGCATTAAAGCACATCTGCCGATGTACAAGGAGACCAACTTTCTTGTGCCGTATTATATCCTGTCATTAGTGGCACTGGCAGGGTTTATGCTCCGCTGGCGACCTCGGCAGTCCGGATGGCTGCCGGTCGGCCTTGCCGCTGTGGTGCTCCCCTATGCCGGCTACCTCATGTATGCCATAAATTATACTAATTATCTCAATTATGGAGTACCCGGAATCACGCTCCAGGGGCGCTACCTGTTCCCCCTGATTGTTCCTCTCTCCATCCTGTTCTGCCACTACCTGCTGTTGTTTTTCCGCACAGAAGTACTGCGCCTGACCCTTGCTCTGCTGACTATCGTACTTTTTATTGCCGGTGACTTCCCCTGGTTTCTCTTGCACACTACTCCCCAATGGTATCAATGGATGCCCCATTAATTAAGTTGCTCTGAGGTATACGGCATGACTGTTTCCCTGTTCAATGAAAAAAGCACCTCCCGACTTCCGCTTGCTCTGCTGTTGATAGCTTCGGTAACCATGGCCGTATACTGGCCGGTACTTTTTAACGACTTCATCAGCTATGATGATACCGACTATGTGACCGGAAACATGATGGTCCGTCAGGGGATAACCGTACCCGGTATTGCGTGGGCCTTCAGCGCATTTCACGCCGGAAACTGGCACCCTCTTACCTGGCTTTCCCATATGATGGACGTGACCCTTTTCAATCTCGATCCACGGGGGCATCACGCCTCCGCCCTGATACTCCACACGCTTAATGCCTCAATCCTCTGCGCACTTCTGCATCGGCTCACCGGTCTTCTTGGCAGAAGCCTCGTGGTGGCACTACTGTTTGCCCTGCACCCGCTCCACGTTGAATCCGTTGCCTGGATAGCGGAACGTAAAGACGTCCTTTCCACCCTGTTCTGGTTACTAACCATGTGGAGTTATGCCCTCTATACTAAAAAGCCGGGGCTGAAACGGTATCTGCCGATGCTGCTCTGTTTTGCCCTCGGCTTGATGGCAAAACAGATGCTGGTAACACTCCCCCTTATTCTCCTACTCATGGACTACTGGCCATTGCGGCGTCTTACATCAGAAAGCAGTCGAAAAACTATCTGGGGACTTCTGGCTGAAAAGATTCCGTTGTTCGTAATGGCAACTGCAGCCTCTCTTGTAACTATCAAGGCCCAGGCTTCGGCCGGTGCCATTGCCCGGGGCGATGGAAGCTCCGTACTGGTCTGCGCCGGGAACGCCTTTATCGCCTATCTCACGTATATACGAAATATGTGCTGGCCGACCAATCTGGCCATTTTCTATCCCTTTGAGCCGGACGGGATCACCCCCCTGAAAGCTATTTCAGCCGTGACCTTTCTGCTATTGGCCAGCATCCTGATCATTGCCCAACGAGTAAAGCGTCCCTACCTGGTGTTCGGCTGGTTCTGGTATCTCATAACATTACTTCCGGTAATCGGTTTTTTGAGAATAGGTGGACAGGCTTTGGCCGATAGATACACGTATGTGCCGCTCATTGGACTCTTTGTGGTGCTGGTGTGGGCAATCGCCGACTCGGCTGAATCGCTCCGTTACGGCTCCCGGATGAGCAGTGGGATTACCGTGATTGTCTGCGTACTGCTGTCCTGCCTTACCATTAGACAGATTGGCTACTGGAAAACCAGTTACGAGCTTTACAGCCACGCGCTGAACGTGGTAGACAGGAACTGGTTGGCTCACAACAATATTGGCATACTGCTCTCCCAGTCCCAGCGGAACGAGGAAGCCATTAGCCATTTCCGGCAGTCGGTGGCCCTGAATCCAAAGGGAAGTGACGGATACCGGAATCTTGGCAATGCGTTACAGATGGCAGGGCAGAACAGGGAGGCCCTTGAGTCCTTCGTCACTGCAACGGAAATTAATCCTGCCGATGCAGAAAGTCTGTTCCGTCTCGGCTACGCTTATCTCTTCAGCGGTAACGCCGAAGGTGCCCAACAGGAATATTTTCGACTACTGCCACTGGATAGAGTACGGGCAGAAGCTCTTCTTTCCTCAATCAACGCAATGAGTCACCATTAAAACCAAGTTCAGCAGCGGCGGCGGGAGAATTAATGAACAGAATAGGTACTATTGTTATCATCGTTATTATGATCTGCCTGCACGGAGAAGTGGCACGCAGTTTTGACTGGAAATACTATGGAGCATTTTCGAGGACAGCAGGCGTCGATGAGCTTCTTTTTTATGACGCAAGCGATCTCATTAATTCTCATGACTCGGTTAAGTTGTGGGTTAGAAGCGTACTCTCGGTTGACATCGAACAACGAGCGGCAGAGAGCTCTGTCGTTGATATCGTACGTAAAAGAGTGGCCGCGGGGTATACACCACCCATAACGAGAATCCACCCCGAGGCAACGTATGCCGCCTACCTGGAAGAGGCCGTCCGTGATTCTACGATCGGAACAACGTCAGAGATATTATACCAGATAGCACGCAGTGACAGAACCATACGAAAAATAACGGGAAAAGCATTCCACCCCGATGGCTCAGTCAATCTGGGCTTTGGTATCTCAAAATGGCAGAGTATCATACCTCAAAGTACGGCAGATGACCTGGCTCAATTGGTGTGCAGTCCGAAACAGAATCCATAACAGGTTAAAAATATTTTGATGTCTTGAACACTCCACATATGTTATACAGTGAAAAACCACTGAGTTTTAGTTCACATTTTTGGGAGTAACGCCAATATGAAACCAACGTCCACCGCTTCAGCGTACTATCGATTAACCGGCATCCTTATTATTTCAAGTACATTGTTGTTAGTAACCAGCGGCTGCGAAAAGAAAACTGAACCGCAAAAGGTTGCACCCGCAGCGCAACAGTCTCAGGCTACTCCAAAAGCACCCGAGCCCAAACCGGCAGCTGCTGAAAATCTCGCAGCAAAGTATGAAGGGAAGTATCTGAACAAAAAGTATTCACATGATTTCATTGAACTGAGAAAAGATGGCACCTTCGCCTACCAAGAGGGAAAAGTTACACTGGCGGGGAAATTTTTTATCCAGGGTACACGTCTGACATTGGCTCTTCCTGATGGTTCCGGGAGCGTCAACACAATTGATGATTCCGGATTAACTGACGGACAAGGTGAAATCTGGAAAAGAAAGTGACCTGACATTATTTTCAGAAGATAGTTCTTTTGTTTTTTTGTACTCTGCAACTATATACGCAAAGTGAGTGTTATCCGATTAGAAAATAGCGGGGAAAACCCTGCCTTATCCCCTCATCCGGTTTTCTGCCACCTTCTCCCGGGGGAGAAAGGTTGCGTTATTTTCCTTCTCCCTCTGGGAGAAGGTGCCCGTCGGGGCGGATGAGGGCGAACCGTGGCCCCATGCAAAAAACTAACTGACAACGCTGACGCAAAGTCAAACGTCACCGCTACCGGTGACCGTCCCCTCCGCGAAGTCAAGGGTTTCATGAAACAGCTCCCCATGCGTTCGTGCCTTCCCCTCGGCCCGTGAGCAGGCCCTGACCGGTCCGGGGCCACCTGCGAACAGCAACTCTCTCCGGGGGAAGAACAGCCGGATCGGCAACCAGACACATCCCCCCCCAATGAACAGAATTCCGGCAGCCCAAATAAAAAACACACCGTAGTCACGGATAAAATCGGTGACCACCAGGCGCCGTGCGTCAAGGAGTTCCAGACGATACCCCTCTTTGGCAAAACTGCTGCCCACGGCCGCATTGCCGGTGAAGACAGCCTCACTCCCCTTCAGCAGCTTGAACTGGAGAGGGAAGTTACCTGTCATGTAGGAGATATACCGATCACCGCCACTATCGGAGGGAGGAATACTGAAAATTATACGGTAGGGGGTACCGGGAATGACCGCACTGTCCTCTTTTCCCGGTGGAAAGGTGTTTAGCGTGTAATGATTCTCGTACCCTGACCGGATATCGGGGGAGAAAAACCGCAGATGAAGAGATATTCCAATGTAGCGGGGATAGACAAAGGCGCCACCATGAAGTGAGGGGGGGTAAAGCCCGAATACTGCTTTCCGCTGACCGGAATTAGCACCCCCGACTTCCATGGTCAGTTCCTTTGCCAGAATGGGGCCGGTGGACGTGGTCAGGGAAATTCGTTCCACAGCACCTCCCACCCCGCCCGGTGTCGGCATTGATTCACCCTCAATGACCATCCTCCGGTCAGAACTGCGTAAGGTTGTGGTGAGAATAACTCCGGTAAAAAAGCAACATAACGCCGCACTGAAAAGCAATTGTGCCGGAAGCAGGGTAACACCGCGCCATGCAGAGAGCACCCCGTTGCTATAGCCTGTGCGATAGCCGAGTGATTGCAGACGCCCTTCGAGGCTGGAAGTATCGGACAATGGTGACAGTTCTACCGTTTCGTCAAAGAGTTCGGCTGACACAGGGGTCATGTTTCCCGCCAGAGCCCTGCGAAGCTTTAAATGCCTCAATATATCTCGTACCATACGCAAGACGCAGCTCAGTGGAATCAACGCAAGCAGTGCGGTCAGGATAACACTCTTACGGGTCAACTCCATGAGTGCAATCAGAGTCTCATCGGTAAAAAAAGCCACCACAATATAGATAATAAAGAAAAGACCAATTACGACCGGAGTAACGGCACGGGAGGAACCGGCTACCGAGAGCATACCCATCAGACGTTTCATTTGCCCCCCTCCTTTACCCGTGCTGTAGCCCGCACAGTGGCTCCCCAGGTATTGATGAGGGTCATGGCGTCAATAACCACCGCATCATCCTTGACGGTAAATGGGATAGGCACCGGATTGCACCCCCCCGGTTTACCCACCGTATCGAGAGGAATCAGGGTTTTGCAGTAATAACAGATGACCGAGCCTTCCGCCTGCCCATACCCGTCCGGCTTACAGATGGCACAGGCATCCAGATCAACCGTCAGCTGTCCCTCCGGCGTGAGTAACACAAAAAAACGGGCTTCCCGTTCCTTCTGTTTAAACAGATATTTATGAATTTTTCCATCTTCAAGAAGAATATCCCCCTTCTTTGGAAGAGTAATCATCCCCCCTTCATTGGCCACAACCAGGATCGGTTTTGGATCCCAGTATTCAACGGTCGGGAAACTGCTCTGATAGGCGGCACCGGCAAGAACACATAATGCAAAGAGCGGCATAAGCAATTGAAGCCGCTGCTCACGGAGTGCTCTGGCACGCAGTTTGCGCCGCTGGGCCCCCTGACG
>CAIUSO010000010.1 GCA_903901875.1 uncultured Geobacteraceae bacterium
TCAAGCTGTTCCCTGGTGGTGCCGGTCAAGCGTGCCGACATACTGGTAATTTCAACAATGGCCTTGCCATCGGCATACATGAGGGCGTCAACAATTGCATAGGGTTCCGGACCGTAGCCAATCTCCCGGACAGTGACCTCATAGGTGACGGTTTTGGTGCTCTCAAGAACCTGTCCACGGCAGCAGAGCTTGCTGGCCACCCCCGGCACCGGTTCCCAGACGGCATGGGTGCCATCGGCAATCCAGCCAAGACGGAGCAGATAAATACGCAAGGTATGCATGCAGCATTCGTACATCAAGGTGCCCGGCATGACCCGGTCATCGACAAAATGACAGGTTATGAACCAGTCATCGGGGTGTATATCGGCCTCGGCACGGATAATCCCCATTCCACAGCGGCCACCGGTGGGATCAATCTCCGTCACGCGATGCACCAGGCGCATCCTTCCCCCCGGTATGGTCAGCGGATGAGCAATGGTAATACGGTCGAAAAGAGGACCGAAACAGCCGACCAGATCACCGGAGCGCAAGCGGTCCAGTTGGGCGGCATCGTATCCTTCCCGTTGTTGGGGCAGCAGATCCCGCCAATCATCGGGACGAATGCCGGTGACCGGCCTGAGATCGAGGGCGGGACGCACAATCCCCTTTCCGGCATCCAACTCCCGCTGGCTGAAGAAGCCGGCACAACCGTCACGCATTGAAAGCAGTGGCTGTCCGTTCACCGTTGCTTCAAAAAAGAACCGGAACAGCCAGGTGTCTCCCTGACGGAAGAACCGTTCAATGCGAATGTCGTACTGAATTGTTTCCCCCGGTCCGGGAAGACCCCGATGAAACGTAACCACGGCATCAAGGAGACGGTAGACCGCCAGACCACGGGTAATAAAATCAATGCCGAGATAGCCGGTCAGGAAGAGGTCAGCCTGTCCGGATTCAACGGCAATACAGGTAGGGATACAACCACCGTCAAGATACCAGGCCCCCCGGTTAATATCGTGTTCCGTGATAACACGGCCTTTGCCCATGGAGCGGGGCTCCCCTTCCACACGCAGAATCCGGTCAACCAGCATCAGCGGTTCATCGGGAAGGCGGACACGGGTCGGAAAGCTGTCGACTTCGGCAAAGGCAGAACCCAGCATACGGCCAACTGAGCCACGGGCAAACTCAAAGCATGCATCCCGGTCAAAAGCAACCGTCATCGGTATGGTCATCGGTATGGTTGGGGCGGTAAAAACGGGGGCTTCATCACCCAGAATCTGACGGAGTGACATTTCCAGATTAATGGCTTCGGCCATTGACCGGGTAATGGTTTCACTGACCGTCAAAAAGGTGGTGTGGGCGGCAATGCGTGATTCTTGAATCTTCATCATTTCCTGAATCAGTGAGTCCGTGGTGGCAGGTATGGATGAAGCTGGCGTTGGAATACGATCTGTCATCGGTTCCAGAGTCCCGGCAGGCTCCGCGACAGGTAACTGGTGTCCCTGACGACGGGGGGGCGGGGCGGGGTGATAGGGTAAACCGCCGAGTTGCAGGGTCAGGGTGCGGTTTTCATCAGCCGCAGCTGGCACCAACGCCGGAGTAAACAGTGGTGAAAGATCAACCGGCACCTGTTCGGCAATCAGGTTGGCAAGGAGCCGCACTATGCCGGATATCGGGTCAACACCCCCGTGGCACGCAGAACGGGCAACATGGGGACGGTCAGCCAGAATGCGATCTATCATTCGGCTACATGATGCCCCCGGTCCCATCTCAAGGAACAGCCGAACTCCGTTGCCATAGGCAGAGTTGATGACATCAGGATAGTTCACGCCATGGAGTGCCTGACCAAGAATCGAATCTGCGGCACTTTCCCGGCTGACCATGTACTCACTCCCCGCCACACCGCTGTAGAAGGTGATCCCCTCGGGAACTGTCGTGGGAAAGAGATGGAGATCATGGTAGGGTGCTGCAACGTGTGCAGCTACTTCACAATGAACGGTGGTTACTCCGTACAGCGGGAAAAAACTTCGGTTGAGGGTTGCGACCACTGCTGCAAGTTCCGTTGCATCTCCACCGATCACGCATTCATCGGGAGTATTGACGATCAGCAGGTAGCTATGGGGATATGCCGTGAGTACATCTCTGACCACCTGCTCCGGTGCGGCTATGACTCCGAGGCTCCACCGTACTTCCTCCCCTTCGGCCAGTTTCCAGGCAGCTCGGGCAGCTTGGCAGGTGCCGGCAAGATCATCGGTGAAGAGGGTAGATTCCTTCATGCGGGAATACATGGCATCCCGGTCACGCCAGGCACGAAGCGCAAAGAGCCCGGCAGATTCACCCAGGCTGTAGCCGATGACCGCAGACGGTTGAACGCCGAAGCTCCGTACCAGATCACTGACGGCACATCCGGTGGCAACCTGGCCGAAGATGACGGCACGATGGTCGTCATTGATCTCTGTCAGGGGGGCATCATTCCAGAACAGCTCCGGTTGGAACTGGGCACGAAGCAGCATGTTTTCGCTGTTCTGACGGCGCAGAATGCCGGGCCAGCGGCTGAACAACTCCATTCCCATGGAGGGATAATGGTTGCCCGATCCAGGAAAAACAAAGGCGATCTTACCGGTCGTACCCAACGGATTCGGTGAGTAGAACAGCCGATCACGCAGTGACGGCGGTACTTCGGGCGCGGTACCGGCGGTGACGGCGGCTTTGCCGGCCACAAGAAGATTTCGCAGTTCGTCCCGTCCCCTGGCCACCATGGCAATGGTACAGGGTACATCGGCCGCATCCTGAAAACGGCGGAAACAGCGCAGGGCAAGTGCGGAAAAATCCTCTTCGCCACCGGTCTCCACCACTGACACCATCAGGTCCAACTCGGCACCCAGGGCAGCAGGTGAACTCCCGGCAAAGGGGAAGATGAATTCATTTCCCGTCCCACGGAGGGGGCCGGAAGTACTCCCCACACCGGTTACCTTGCCATATTCCTCAAGCACCACATGGCTGCAGGAACCATCAATGCCTCTCACACTGACACCCGCATGGCGAAGTCCGTCGGAACGGTTGTGCAGCCAGTAGCGGGGAGAACGAGGAAAATGGAGAGGTGAATTATCGGCAAGAGAAGGGGGGGGCAACGCGAGTCCCCGGCACCCCGGAATGATCTCATGGTGGAGTGCCAGACTGCCGCGAACCAGCGATGCAAGGCCGGAGGCTGCGCCACTGTGTCCGATGTCCCCCTTGATGCTGCTCACGGCACATGAACGGTGCGGGGTAGAGTGGTTGGTGAAGAACGAGGTGAGGGCTTCCCGTTCGTCGCTATCGTGGTAAAGGGACCCATCGGCACTGGCCTCGACAAAACCGGTTGAAGCCGGATCGATGGCGGCTTCCTGGTACGCTTTCTCAAGGGCACGGCCATAGGTGACGGCAGCAGCTTCGTCGGGAGAACCGCTGACAGAACCGATACCACGTATGACGGCATAAATTTTATCACTATCCCGTTCCGCATCGGCAAGCCGCTTCAGGACCACGGCAGAGGCCCCCTCACCGACAATAATGCCATCGGCGTTTCGGTCAAAAGGGGCACTAATCCCCGAACGGGAACAGGGACGTATTTCGTGCTGCCCCAGCACGGCCCGCACATCGCCGGCCAGATCAACCGCACCGACCAGTGCCCGGTCAAGTTCACGGTTTTGCAGCTGGCGAATGGCCACCTCAAGGGCGCGGATACCTGAATTGTCTTCGGAGGAGAGGGTGAAGCTTGGTCCTCCGATGCGGAATTCACGGGCTATTCGACTGGCAACCACACTCCCCAGTGCCCCCATGGTGCGGTTGGCGGTTAATGGTGCGTGGACAGCATCCCGCAATTCGGCGGTCCATTGATCCTGTTCGGCCGGTGTGAGGTCACGACCCAGTTGACGCGCCCACCCAGTTGTCTGACCGGCCATGGCCCACCGGAGATTGAAGTTGGTACTGTTCAGATCAAGGGCGATGCCGATAAAAACGCCGGTTGCCCCATTATCATCCGCTCCACACCCGGCATCGGAGAGTGCTTCGGCGGCCGTATGCAACATGAGGAGCTGTTGCGGAAGCATCTCCTCCATCTCGCGGGGAGGAATGCGGAAACGCTGGCTAGACAGGGATACCTGATTCCGGTAGTAGCCGGCAAAGGGGGTTCCATCGGCATGTTCGTTTTTGAACCAGTTACTCTCTCGGACTCCGTGCCACCGGGTGGGTGACAATGGTCTGCGGTCAGAATCCCCACCGAAAACCCGATCCTGAAAATCATCCATGGTCTGCCAGGGGCCGAAAGAGGCGTTTATTCCGATAATGGCGATGGCATCAGGTGGAGACGGTGAAAGTGAAAAAGTAACATTCGACTGAGTAGTTGGCAACCATTCTTCGAGTAAAAGATGAGCGTTAATGCCCCCGAAACCAAAGGCACTGACGGCAGCCCGCCGTGGTGTATCGTCGTTACGGCGATGCCAGGGGAGAGGCGTTTGAAGTACCCGGAACGGGCTGTCATCAAGTTTCATCCCAACCTGTGGCGAATTGAAGTTGGCGGTTGGAGGAAGGGTACCATGCTGGAAGGAAAGCAGAACTTTTGTGACTGCAGCACTGCCGGCCGCTGTCAGCAGATGACCGATATTTGACTTGACCGAGCCAATGACACAGCGTTCTCCCACGGGAGAACGATCACCCCATAACTGCCGCAGACTTGCTACTTCAACACCATCACCTACCGGTGTACCGGTGGCATGGCATTCAATGAGATCAACATCGGTCGGCTGCCACCCGGCACTCCCGTAGGCACGACCCATGGCCCGCAGCTGCCCTTCCGACATCGGGGCCAGAAGACTCCCCCCCACATCGTTGGCGACACCCACTCCCCTGATGATTCCGTAGATCCGGTCCCCCTGGGCAATGGCATCGGCAGTTCGTTTCAAAAGGAATATTCCGGCACCTTCTCCAACTACCAGACCGTCACCGGCGGCATCAAAGGGGGAACATATACCCCGTTTTGAGAGGGCACGGAGTTGGGAAAAGCCCATCTGGGTAAAGAGAGGATCGGGGCGGGATACACCACCGGATAACATGGCATCTGCCCTGCCGGAAAGCAATTCGTCCATGGCAAGCTTTAGTGCATAGAGTGACGAAGCACAGGCGGCATCAAGTGTACAGGCTCCCCCTCCGAGTCCAAGTGCCTGGGCAAGGATTCCGGCAGGAAGACCAGCCACATAGCGATTAAAGGGAGAGGAAATACCAGCAGGGGATGCGGTGCCGATGAGACGTTCTTCAAAGGTTCTGCCAAGTACGGAGCGGGTCAGGAGGGCAGCGGACTCTGTCGGTAACGCCAGATTTCCGATTATAATGCCGACACGATTCCGATCAAGATGGCTGGTAACACCATCGTCATAGGCACGTTTTCCCGCATGTATCAGCAGATGATACAGTGGATCGAGTCCTTCAAGCCGCCCCGAGTCCAGATGAAGTCCCGCCAGTGTCCCTGCCGACGGAAGATCGTTGATAAAGCAGCCGGTGCGGGAATAGACAGAATCAGCTTTACCCGGCTCAGGTGAAAAAACATCATCAGGCCGGACTATCCAGCGCTGCTCCGGTATCGTTCGAAATGAGCTGTGACCACCCTCGATGTGCTTCCAGAATGATTCCAGGTCAGGACCATCGGGGAAGATGGCACCGATACCAACTATGGCAACTGTGGAGCTGAAATCCTTCATTAAACGACAGCCAGGGGGAGGTCCAGCTGGTTACGCTGAAAAGCCCGTTGCAATGAGGGATCAATAATGCACTCATAGTTTTCAAGGCGGGCGATCAACTTCCCGCTGGATCGGTCAAGGAACTCAATATCTGCTGAGGCTCCATGGTTTCGTTCAGCCGTAACCTTGATGACAATCTCCGCACCGTCTGTGGGGAAGACCTCTTGAAACTGACGGTAAGAACCGGCAAAGGTCGGCAGGGAGCCGCAGCCAAAGCGCTCGAAACTCCACAGAATCATCAACTGGAATGCACAGTCAAGTATCAGAGGGTCGGCGAGCCACACGGTACGAAAGGGAAATTTGATCCATTCAGACGGCTTACCCGCACCGTGTACCAGAGCGGTAATCCCGGAGGCAGCGCAGCCGCTGACCCGTTCAATTCCTTGCAGGGCCGGAACATGGAAAAGGCGCCGATTATCGTAAATAAGCTCATTTTCTGTTCCATAGGGAGATAACGGCAGCTGCGCTATGGACCGGGTGCCTGACGGCAGTTTTGTTGCGAGTAGTATTTCGGCACTTGCGTGCAGAATGCGGGGGCCGTTGCCGGATGTACCAATCAGTTCAACCGGAACCACGAAGAACGAGCCCCGTTTCTCGGCTTTGCCTGACATAACGTGGAGGCTGCATGACCCCTGTTGCTCAAAGACAACCCCCTTGCAGATGCGGACGTTGTTGAATCCATAAAATCTGAAACCGGGGTTGCCGTGGAGAGCTCCATGGGCAAGCCATTCAATAATGACAGCCATTGGCAGAACGGCTTTGCCATCGATGATGTGTGAGCGGATAAAAGGAAAATCTTCGCTATTCAGATTCAGGCTGTAGGCTTCTTCCACTACTCTCACCGGTCCGGTTTTAACAACTGAATCTTCCGCTGCATCGGCGAGGGCAATTATTTCAACCGGATCACCGTGAGCGGTGATTTCACGTGCCAGCAGCTCTCCACCGGCGACCAGATCGATAAGGCCTATTCCTTCTCCGGCAAATAGTTTCTTAAGTGCGGGAGTTACCATGCCACCATCCCACGGCCCCCAGTTGATACTGACGACCCGGCAATCGGGGTGCTGGCGGGCCTCTGCCTGAGCAGTCTTGTTAAGAATTTCATTGGCTACGGCATAGTCAATCTGCCCGCTCCGGCCAAAGCGTCCGGTTGTTGAGGAAAATAACGCAATGAACCGAAGATCGTCTCCATCCGTCGCGGCCAGAAGTGAACGGAGACCGGCAACTTTCGTGCCGTACACCATGCCAAACTGTTCAAGTGTCTTGTCACCAATGAGGCGATCGGCAAGCACACCCGCTCCATGGACCACACCCCTAATGGGGCCGTAATTCTGACGTATTTCAGCACAGAGGTCGGCAACGGCTGCTCCATCACGGATATCTACGGAGCGATAGACCGCGTGGCCGCCGGCCCGTTCAATGGCGTCAAGGGTTGTTGTGAGCTCACGACCGGCCACAATGGCCTGATACCGTTCCTCAACTTCGCGGGGATGAAGTTTTTCAAGGGCATGTTCCATAATAGCGCGCTTGATCTGACCCTCATCATGCAATCCATTCAGCCATTCCAGCTCGGCAGATGGTTCCGGACTGCGCCCCATTAACACCAGCAGCGGCTTATGGACCCGGGCCAGTGCGACTGCGGCGGCAGCGGTAACACCTCTCCCTCCACCGGTTATGAGAACAACGTCACCCTCGGTGAACGGAGCTGATGTACATGGCATTGTCTCGGGAAGTTCCACCATTTTCAGTGCCGTGCGCCCGGCAGGTGTCAAGCCGATCTCTACGGGAGAATCAAGAAACAGTTCGGTGGCCACCGCTGCCGCTTCCGCCGCCGGATCGGAAAATTGACCGATATCAACCGCTTTACAGGTAAGAGAGCCCCATTCATGGGATGCTGTTTTTACCAGACCGGCAAGCCCCCCTGAGAGCGGATCAACCACGGTTGTACCGACACCACATCCGAAAAAACCGTCCAGCCGTGAGATGGTGGCAAACAGTGCCCCACCGCCTTCACCGGCACGATGAAGGGCCGGGGAAAGACTTTTCATAAGTAAAAAAGAATTTTCAAAGAAAGTGTCGGTAGCACCTTCCGCTGGAGCGACAATGACAACTCCGCAAAAATCTTCAGGTGGCATATTCATGAAAGATTCTTGAATATCTATCAACTGCACGGAGTAGCCGCGAAGCTTAATCAGTGCGCAGAGTTTCTGTGAAAACGATGAACCGTCATTGGTGACCCAGAAGGTACCGTGGGCAGATATCCTGTTGGAATCAGTGGTATCGGTCAATGGCAACGCAACAATGCTGCTTCTCCGTATCGGCGCACAGCAAGGATTACCTTTTACTTCACTGGCAGATTCCGCTTCGTTATCTGTAACAACCATAACGTGTCGGGGAGTATTTATAGCAGGATCGGCTACAGCTGGTGCCAGATGCCGGGCAATTTCACCAAGGGAATGGAGAGTGCCAAGATGCTCCGGGCCAATGACCGGAGAGCCGGGGAGCCGTTCCTGTAACGCGGAAAGAATTTCCACCCGCTTGATGGAATCAATACCAAGGTCAGATTCCAATCCCATTTCAAGATCCAGCATTTCCACCGGATAGCCGGTCTTTTCGCTCACGACTTCAAGCAGTATCCTGGTGCATTCTGAGCTGTTGTCCGGCGTTGAAGGTGCTGTTGTTATCTGGGAACCTGCTCCAAGAAAAGCGGCTATTTCACCCAAGGTATGCAGAGTGCCAAGCTGTTCCGGTCCAATGACCGGTGCGCCGGGCAAACGTTCCTGAAGTGCGGAGAGAATTTCCACCCGTTTTATCGAGTCAATACCAAGGTCAGAGTCAAGACCCATCTCAAGTTCAAGCATCTCCACCGGATAACCGGTTTTTTCACTCACCACCAGCAACAGGGTTTCGGTTATCGGAGATGAATTTTCATTTCCGGTATCGGACAGGGTGACATCACCATTCCCGGCTGAAAGAAATGTTGCAATTTCGCCCAGGGTATGGAGAGAACCAAGCTGTTCCGGCCCTATGACCGGTGCGCCGGGGAGTCGTTCCTGAAGTGCTGAAAGAATTTCCACCCGTTTGATGGAGTCAATTCCAAGGTCAGAGTCAAGCCCCATTTCCATCTCCAGCATTTCAACCGGATAACCGGTTTTCTCGCTGATGACGGCAAGTAACGTTTCTGCTGTATTGGTACGCAGTAACAATGGTGACGGTGCTGCGGATTGGGGCAGTGGAACGTGTAACGGTACAGCGGCGGTGGTCACCGGCGCAGAAACCGTACTGACCGCCGTGTGAGAGGGCAGTGGTGGTGCCGGAGAAACGGGTGCGAACGTAACAGACCCGCCGGAGAGAATCCGCTGTTGCTGCTCCAGAAGCAGCTGTATCGTTTTGCCAGCGGCATCCTGTCCTTCCAGAAACTTTCTATGGAGCTGTGCCGTTTCATCCTGCATCCGCATGAGGGCGGTCATCCCCTCACGGGTAACCCGAAGCGATTCAACCGCAATATCACGTGAGAGTAACGGGGTGTCTGAACGGGCCGAAGCGGTTGACGGTGTCAGTACCGCAGTTTCCGGTGCCGTGTACGGACGGGCAGCAACCGGTGGACGTTTGGCCTTGGGCTTGACGTAATTGGCACCACTTAAATTGATGGTGAGGGCCGGTTTTTTTCCTGCGATGACCGGTGCCGGAGAAAAGTCACCATCCCACAGGGAGAGATCAATAGCATAACCGGCGACAGCAAGTTGAGACAGACAGCGGGCCAGATCGACAATACCGGAGCGTCTTCCCGATGATGAGTCAAGGGACACAACAGCATGGGGGCGGCTTGAAAGTATGGCGGCAACCAACCCCCCAAGGCGGGCACCCGGTCCGATTTCCACGAAGGTTCTGATACCTGCTGCATACATGGCTTCAATTTCGCCAACGAACTCAACCGGCAGTGCCAACTGACCGGCCAGGAGCACTTTTGCCGCAACTTCATCGGACGGATACACCGTTGCCGTGCTGTTTGCATAGACCGGCAGAGTCCCGACGGTCAGCGGAATCGTATCCAGTGCTTCCCGAAACGGCATGGCGGCATCGGCAACCAGGGGGCTGTGGAAAGCGGCGGCAACCGTCAGGGGGGTACAGGAAAGGGAGCGGACTTTGCACGCGTTAGCCGCCCTGCCAATCTCACTGCTGCTGCCGGACAAAACGGCCTGATTGGGAGAATTGCGGTTGGCAATTACCAGATCAAGTTTTTCTTCGGTCACTAACCTCTGCACGTCGACCAACGGTGCCGATACGGCAAGCATGGTCCCCCTGTCTCCGGATCCGGCTGCCATTAATTGGCCTCGGAGACGGGACAGGCGGTGAAATGATGATTCATCCAGACGTTCGGCGGCACAGAGGGCGGTCAGTTCGCCATAGCTGTGTCCGGCAGCGGCTTCGGGCAAAAAGCCGAATGTGGCGAGAAGTCGCGCCGCACCAAGACTCACGGCACCGATAGCCGGTTGGGCAACCTCGGTTGCACGCAACGCGGTTTCTCCCGCTTCTTTGGCACCATCACCGAAAGAAGAGGGGGGGTAAATCAGATCTACGAGACTGCGTCCGGTAGAAACGGAGAATTCCCGATCTGCTGTCTCAACCGTTGTGAACATGGTAGGAAAGCTGCAGACCAGATCTCGAAGCATACCGGTATATTGGGCACCCTGGCCGGGAAACAGTGCGGCGACCGCACCGGAAACGGGACCGACTCCATAGCAGATGCCGTCGGGGGTGTTCCAGGAGACATCGGGCTTGGAATGAAGCATGGTGCGTGCTGACGTACAGTGGGATGCCAGATTCGATTTATGATGATGTTCAACAACTATGGCGAGCCGGCAGTGTGCCGCCGGATCAAACTGGCTGCGACACGTTGCTGCCAGAGCCCGGATATCACCCCATGACCGCTTTTCAGCGGCATCGGCGAGTAATGCGTCAAGTGTGGCCGCATCGGGTGCAGAAAAGGGGAGTATCTGGACCGTTCCGTCCCAGTCCGTTACTGTTGACACAGGTTGATACTCTTCAAGTACCACATGGAAGTTTGAACCGCCAAAGCCAAGAGCACTTACGCCCGCCCGCCGGGGTTGGCCGCTTTTTGAGATCCAGGGACGTTTCTTATCGGAAATATAGAACGGTGACCCCTGTTCTGAGACCTCCCGCAATGGCTGTTGAACCTTGATTGTGGGGGGAAGAACTTTGTGGTGGAGGGACAGTGCCGCCTTTATCAATCCGGCAGCACCGGCGGCAGCCTTGGTATGGCCGATCTGTGATTTAACGGACCCCAGTGCGCACCAGGGTTTATCAGCGGTACCGAAAATTTCCCGCAGTGCTGAAACTTCTACCGCATCGCCAACTTTTGTTCCCGTACCATGGGCCTCTATCAGGCCGATGCTGTCAGGTGAAACAGCGGAACGCTGATAGGCATCACGGATGGCTTTTTTCTGTCCCGTGGCACTGGGGGTGTAGATTGCCTCTCCTTTGCCGTCACTTGATGAGCCGACCCCGCGGATGACGGCGTAGATTTTATCCCCATCCCGTTCAGCATCGGCGAGGCGCTTGATAACCATGATCCCAAGACCTTCACCAAGAATGGTGCCGTCTCCCTCAGCATCAAAGGGTTTGGCGTCACCGCTGGGTGACAGGGCAGGAGTCTTGCTGAAACACATATACATAAAAATATCGTTGAAGGTGTCAATGCCACCGGTAACAACCATGTCTGACTTGCCGGTTGCCAGTTCAAGGGAAGCCAGATGGAGAGCACTCAGTGAACTGGCACAGGCAGCGTCCACGACACAGTTGGTTCCACCAAGGTCAAACTGCTTGGTGATTCTGCCGGCCACCACATTGCCGAGCAGGCCGGGGAAGGAGTTTTCCTGCCAGGAGACATAGGACTCGGAGATACGCTGCACCACATCTTCGGCTGTGGCATCATCCACACCGGCATCCTTGAGGGCAGTACGCCAATGGGGATGACCAAGGCGAGCCGCCAGGGGAACAACCAGCTCAAGGGTGCCGGTAACTCCGAGTATGACACTCACCCGATCACGGTCATAGGCCCGGTCGGCACCATACCCGGCATCTTTCAAAGCCTGACCGGTGGCCACCAGACCAAGCAACTGGGAGCTGTCAATGGCCTCAAGGGTCGAGGGAGGAATATTATATTCCATCGGGTTAAAAGGGACGTCGGAAAGGAACCCGCCGCGGCGACCATAGGTCATGTCAGGGGCTTTAGGATCCTTATCGTGGTAATCTTCTACCCGCCAGTGGCTGGCAGGGATATCCGTAATGGCATCTATCCCCTCCCGAATAGTGGCCCAGTAACTGACACTGTCTTCAGACTTCGGAAAGAGACAACCGATTCCTATAATTGCAAGCGGTGAAAAGCCGGGAGCGGAATGACCGTTGGCATTATCATGTGTCACGCGAGATACTCCTTGATCTGTCGGTCTTCGAGCGGTTCTATGGAAAAATCAGCGGGAAGCCTGATATTTTGAAAACGGATAAAGTTGCACCGGGTAATAACTGCTGCACCGTACAAAATAGTACGGGCCACTGTTGCCACACGGCGTTGATCGGGGGATTCGAGAAAACTTCCGGCTGTCCACTCATTGAAGGCCCCCATGGCAGGCCCACACCAGATCTGATAGTCGATGGTCCGGTTTGCGGCACCATCTTTGGCCCAGTGGGCGGCCTGACCCAGATACCAGCGAAATAGCAGGGCCATGCGGTGTTTCGGTTCCCGTTCTGCCCGTTCCACCTGCCGGGGATCACGCTTCAGAAAAAATTCACGGGTGTCACGCCAGATATCGGTAAACGTTGCCTGAAAAACATTTTTTTCCAGTTTATCCCGTTCAGTCGCCGGAATAGCCTCCACACTTTCATAGGTACGGTACAGTTCATAGAGACGGGCGGCCCGCATTGGAAACATGGTACCCCGTTTTAACACCTGTACGTTAACACCCATTTCAAACATATCGGCGGCCGGTGCCATGGTCACATCTGCCTGACGGGTTGCGGCAAGCATTTTCCGAACGGCGTCAGAAGTACCTGATTCCACACAAGCCTGATTAACCGACCCGGTCATGATATATGCAGCTCCCAGGGCAAATGCGGCGGCAGCTGAGGCGGGAGTGGCAATGCCGCCGGCAAGTCCGACACGCAGCGTAACCGGATAACCGTATTTCTTCTGCATTCTGACCGCCAGTGAGGCGATTGTGGGAAAGAGAGCCATGGCGGGACGGTTATCGGTGTGTCCGCCCGAATCCGCCTCAGCGGTGATTTCCTGGGCCATTGGAATAGTGGCGGCCAGAGAAACCTGCTCTGCGGTCAGGGCACCTTCCTGGAACAGTTGCTGGAGAAATTTTTCAGGAGGGGGAGAAAAGAATCGTTCGGCCAACTCCTCACGGGATACTTTGGCCATTATCCGGTTGGGTGTGACTACGGAGCCATTAACATCACGGTGGATACCGTGGGTACGATAGCGGACCAGCGGCAAAGTGAGGGCAAGAAAAGCCGACGCTTCAACCAGATGCACGTTTTTTTCAATATACAACGTGGCAAGTGCCGCTTCAAGATCCGGTTCCTGGGGAGAATGGATCAGGTTAAAGCCAAAGGGAACACCGGAAGCAGCACACCGATCAACGGCAGCTTCCACCGTATGATAGGGTAATCCGGCCGCACCGAAGAAGCCAAGCATTCCGGCTTTTCCCAGCTCTTCAACCATGGCTGCGGAACTGATTCCTTTGGCCATTGAGCCACCTATATAGGGATAGCGAATGCCTATCTCCTCACAGAACTGCTGATCGCCCAGCTGTTCGGGAGGAAAAGGGGGGAGTTCAATTGATCGGGAAATATTTTCAGGTCCGCTCACTGTCACCTGAAGGGGGACGGTTACTCTCTGAAGTTGTTCCGGAGAAACGTTGTCTAAAGTGAAATATTTCAAATGATTGTACTCATTTCAAAGTTTTCTGTTTAATCAACGGGTATTGTTTCCATGAAAAAAATACCCGTATCGTAAAAGCTCTTTAGTATATATGATATCAAGCTATCTTTCAAGTAATTGAAAGAAATTTTGAAAAGGGGGGAGGGTGGAGATCAGGGAGATATGAGAACCGTGCGCCCCGCAACAGAAATTTTTCGGTCAACGGAGAGCTTAATTGCCTGAACAAACGTTTGATGTTCGGCACTTCTAATTCTGTCAGAGAGTGATTCTTCAGTGTCATCCTGCTCAACGGGAACAACTGATTGAAGAATAATCGGACCGGTATCGGTGCCGCAATCAACAAAATGTACCGTACAACCGGTAAAGCGGACTCCGTAATCAAGTGCCTGCTGCTGGGCATGAAGTCCGGGAAATGCGGGGAGAAGAGCAGGGTGGATATTCATAATGGCATGGGGAAAAGCATTGACCATGACATCGGTAAGAATCCTCATGAAACCGGCAAGAATGACGAGTTCAACCTTGTGACTGCGAAGAATCTCCACGGTTGCGGCATCGTAGGAGCGTCGGTCGGGAAAAGAGCAATTCTCATGAACTATGGCAGGTATACCGTGGCGACCGGCCCGTTCCAAGCCATAGGCGTCACGTTTATTACTGATGACGCAGACGATTTCGGCATTAAGCTCCCCGGCTTCTATCTTGTCGATAATTACCTGAAGATTGGTGCCACTTCCCGATACGAGAACTGCGAGTCGACAGGGTGGGTAATCGGACATATTCGTTACCCCTCCACCAGTTCAACACGCTCGGTGCCGCTTTCACAGGCTGAAATCTCACCAATAATCCAGGCCTGCTCATCAAGGCCCCGGAGACGGTAAATAATTTCTTCCGCCTGGTCTTCAGCCACGACAAGCACCATGCCAATACCCATATTAAACGTGCGATACATCTCGTCCCGCTCCACATTACCGGCCTTTTGCAAAACTGAAAACAGGTTCGGCATTTCCCATCTCGACGTATGGATAGTTGCCTGACACCTTTTCGGCAGAACACGGGGAACGTTTTCCAGCAATCCGCCTCCGGTGATATGGGCTATTCCGTTGATGGTAAAATCCTTGAGCAGATTCAGGATGGAGCGGACATAGATGCGGGTCGGTGTCAACAGAACATCGGCAACCGTTGCCGTATCGCCGGGAAAGGTATCTGCAATGGAGAGACCAAGGTGGTCAAAAATAAGGGTACGGGCCAGCGAATAACCGTTACTGTGTAACCCGCTTGAGGCAATACCGATAAGACGGTTACCAACTGAAATACAGGAACCGTCAATGATCTTGTCACGGTCAACGACGCCGACAGTAAAACCGGCAACATCGTATTCACCCTCAGCATAAAAACCGGGCATTTCGGCAGTTTCACCACCGATGAGGGCACAGCCGGCCTGTTTGCATCCTTCGGCTATCCCTTTAACTATTTCTGCACCTTTCTCTGGAAGCAGTTTGCCGGTGGCGAGATAGTCAAGAAAAAAGAGTGGCTCGGCCCCCTGGACAACAATATCATTGACACACATGGCAACGAGATCAATGCCGATGGTGTCATGACGCTCTGTCAAAAAAGCCACTTTCAGCTTCGTGCCGACTCCATCGGTACCGGATACCAGGACCGGATTCTTGTACTTTGCGGTATTAAGAGAAAACAGACCTCCAAAACCACCGATATCGGCAAGTACTTCAGGACGAGACGTAGCCTTGACCAACGGCTTGATCAGATTAACAAAACTGTTTCCGGCAGCAATATCAACGCCCGAATCTTTATAGGTAACGGATTTTTCACTCATGGTGTGCCCCTCCTGTGTTGAGACCTTTTGTAGTTCATGACCTTGAAAATGTCAATTTCAATCTGGCCTCATTCCGGTAATTACCAGAATAGCACTTGACAAATTCACTACTTTTGCGATTATGTGGAATGGTACTAAATCGACTCGTATACAGTAATATTATCAAGCACCTGGTATGGTGCCTGTTTTTCTCTGTTACCTGTGGGGTATACTCGACGGAAGCTGATATTTACCGCTACGTTGATGAAGATGATATCGTGCATTTTACCGACGCACCAACTGACAAGCGTTTTAAAATTTTTCTCCGTGATCTGAAGAAAGATCGGGAGTTGCGTACTAAACTTAAATTTGTCTCATCTTCAAATCCTGCCGAATTTGAACAACTGATCAAAACCTGTTCAGTAAAGTATGGTGTAAACGAGAGCTTGGTAAAGGCGGTCATACATGCCGAATCAGGATACAACCCCCGTGCCGTTTCCCCCAAGGGGGCCAGCGGCTTGATGCAGCTGATGCCGGGGACCGCCAAATCGTTGAAAGTAGCCGATCGATTTAATCCAAAAGATAATGTAGAGGGGGGGGTTAAGTACCTGCGCTTTCTGCTCGACACCTTTCAGGGCGACATTTCACTGGCGGTTGCCGCCTATAATGCCGGACTCAGCAAGGTTGCTAAATATGGCGGCATCCCCCCCTATGCTGAAACACGAACCTATGTGAACCGCGTTCTCGCGTATATGAAGTCTTATCAGGAAAGCGGTATATGACCATGACCAGCGCACGACCGAACCAGATTTTTAACATACCGAATATGCTGACCATGATGCGTATTGCGGCAATTCCACTTCTTGCCGCCCTTTTAATGTCACCCACCCGTTCAGCAGGTTTCTGGGCCGCCGCCCTTTTTTCTGTGGCTTCCATTACCGACTGGCTCGACGGGTATCTGGCCCGACGCATGGGCATTGTCACCATTTTCGGCAAGTTCCTTGATCCCATTGCCGACAAGTTGATTGTAATGGCGGCCCTCATCATGATTCTCCCTTTTAACCGGGTACCGGCATGGATGGTGCTGGCCATTCTGGGTCGCGAAATAATTATTACCGGCCTACGGGGAATCGCTTCAAGTGAAGGGATTGTTATTCATGCCAGTGACTTGGGAAAATTTAAAACTATTTTTCAAATTGTGGCGATTATCGGACTGGTACTTCATTTTGACTACAACTGGTTTTTCGGCATTTCCCATGAATATCTGACGGTAAACATGCATAATGTCGGCATGTTTTTCCTCTGGATTGCCACCATTCTGACCATCTGGTCGGGGGTTGATTATCTGGTGAGGTTCATACGGGTCATTACCCGTTAATCTGACAGTAGACGCCTCCTAACGGTTAGATTTTCCCAAGGGAACTTCAAATGTTTCCCCACGCAGGCTGAATACAACCACATCCGTCTGTATTTCTTCAATTCTAACCCCCTGTATCACCGATCCGCTTGTTACCGGTGTGCCATTGATAATGGCCATCGGTGCGGAGTTCTTCTCAAAGGCGATGCCGTCCACTTTCAGAATCGGTACTTCTTTTACCGATTCCCCCGTTACTGTTCTTGTGTCAGAGGGAACAGGCGAAGAAGATGGATGTGGTACGATTTCAGGAGGGGGAGCGGGGTGACTCACCTCTATCAGCGGTGGTTGCGATTGCGCTTGGTCTGGCACGGGAATACTGTGACTGAAATTCTGTAGTGGTGCCAAATTAACTTCGGAAACTCCAGGGGCAGCAGTTGGAATGCCCAGAGAAGTGAAGGCGGTGAACGACGTTTGTGTCTGGGGAGGGGTGGGCGGAGATGGTTTCCCGGCAGCGGTTCCTCCGGATTTTGTTTGATGTTTTACAATGAGATACGTAGTACCTGAACCAAGGGCCAGCACGAAACAATACGACACCACTAACATCAATGGGGACCTTCGCAGGACCTCACCAGTGAGCAACATTTCTGTATTTATGGGATTATGTCCCGCCGTTCCAGCCCTTTTTTCTTCATTCAGTTTTTTGAGTGCCCGTAATATGGAGCTCATGGTGAACTTCCGGTCTCTATATATTTTTTGTCGATTAAGTAAAAGTGTCCGTTGGCAAGTAATTCAAGATCTTTCAGAGACAGGCTGTCCTTGCCAAAAAGAGAGGGGGCAACACGGACCTGATTATCTCCATACGACGTTACGGCAATACAGTATTTGCCAAAATCACCGGCAATCGTTGTCTTAACAAGAAAAGGCATTTTGAATCGAAGTACATCTGCCAATCCTCCCTTGAATTCGGTTAACTGCAGGTTTCTTTTTGCAGCAAGACGGGAAAACATCACGGGAACAGTCAGGTGTCCCTCGTAGTCACGGACCGGTTTGACTCCCCATGCATGTGCAATAGCATTAAACGCACGGTGATGGACAGTGTCCTGATCAATGGCGAGAAGTTCCAGGCGGAGCTGTCTGCGTCGATTATTTTTTGAAGTCACAGATGAAGCATTACCCATAACAGCCGATGATTTGATGGAAGCAGTATCAGGAATCTTAGCCGAAATAGCGCGTTCTTCCCTCCCAATATCAATACTTTTTGTCATAAGAAAAAAAGTGATTGTACCAAGTATAATTACGGTTGTTACTGCCATCGCCATACGTCGTACCCATGCAGTTGAGCAAATCTCTGTAGTCGCCTTCAGCACCATGGGTGGTGAAATAACTCTCCGTTCATCACCATAGCCAATCAGCAATGAACGGTCACAGAGATTATTGATCAGGCGGGGCAGACCATTGGAATAGAAATAAATGAGTATCAGAGAAAGGCGACTGAACGAAACACCTCCGGTTTCACCGGCAACGGACATCCGATGCCGGATATATCCATCTGTTTCCTCCCGATTCATTGATTTTAACCAATACCGCACGGCTATTCTCTGATTCAGTTGCCGTAACGCGGGGAGGGCGAGCAATCTCGCCAGCTCAGGTTGTCCGGCCAGTACTATCTGAATAAGTTTGTCATTCTCTGTTTCAAGGTTGGATATGAGACGGAGCTGTTCGAGAATTTCCGGCGAGAGATTCTGAGCCTCGTCAATGACAAGAACAACCGTTACTCCCCGCGCATTTTCGAGCAGTAAAAAACTATTCAGCTCGGTGAGCAGCTCACCGGTATATTCACTTGTTGCATTCAGACCAAACTCGTGATTAATACTGCGCAGCAGTTCAACACCGGTCAAGCAGGGGTTAAAGATGAGGGCAGAACGGTACTCACGGTCCCCCAGTTGCTCAAGCACCGTGCGGAGTACGGTTGTCTTGCCACTCCCCACCTCTCCAATAAGCTCGATAAAGCCGTAATGATTGTTAATACCGTATATTAAGTGGGCAAGTGCTTCCCGGTGATTCCTGCTCAGGTAGATAAATCGGGGATTGGGAGTCAGCGTAAACGGTTTTTCATTAAATCCAAAATAGTTTGTGTACATGACAGGTAACCGGGATGCAACGTTTGGGAAATACACTGGAAATAGCAACAATCAATTTAACTTGTTGTGTATTTCATAAAAGCTGATTATTTTCAAGAATAATCAGAGATGACACGGAGATACCTGTTTTCAAAATTTCAAGTTCGGATCCGGGAAAAAAATATAATGTATTACTTTAAGTATACAGATTCAACAAACAGTAAAATAAAATATAATAATTCAACTATTGATAATTACGATCTGGTTTCAGCCCGCTACCCGGTGAAACTGACTGATTATTATGCATCACTTATTACGTCACCTGACAACCCCATAGGAAGGCAATGTCTTCCCCATATACGCGAACTTGAGGACGAAGTTCAATGCCCGGATCCGCTTACGGAAAGCTCATTAAGTCCGGTCCCCGGACTGATCCATCGATATCCTGATCGGGTCGTGCTGCTGGTATCAAACCGCTGTCCGGTCTATTGCCGGTTCTGTATGCGCAAACGGCATGTGGGCAATGGTGATGCTCCAATGGCAAGAGAGGCACTGAACCGGGCACTTCAGTATATTAACGACCATCCGGCTATCAATGACGTTATCCTTTCCGGTGGTGATCCACTGATGCTTGCTGACGAATCACTGACTGCGGTGCTGGACGGAATACGGGCCATCCCCCACGTGTCGGTCATCAGGATCGGCACCAGGGTGCCGGTGACCTTTCCGGAACGGATAACCGGTGAGCTTGCCAACCTCTTGAAACGATACCATCCCCTTTACATAAATACCCACTTCAATCATCCCGATGAAATCACACCGGCATCGCGTTTTGCCTGTGGCGTGCTGGCAGATGCCGGTATCCCCCTGGGCAATCAGACCGTACTTCTCAAAGGGGTCAATGATTCCGTAGAAACCATGAAACGGTTGATGACCGGACTTTTGTCTCTGCGGGTAAAGCCCTATTATCTTCATCAGATGGATCTGGTGAAGGGTACCGCACACTTCCGCACTTCAGTAACAACCGGGCTGAAAATCATAGCTGGTATGAGGGGACATATTTCCGGATTGGCCGTTCCCCAGTATGTAATAGATCTGCCGGGGGGAAAAGGGAAAGTGGCCTTACTCCCCGATGATGTAGAATTCAATGACACCACACTGTCAATACGTACCTACACGGGAGAACGGGTGAGTTACGAGGATATCAGAGAGACTCGGGAGTGAACGCCACCACGTCATCTATCATGTCACTGCCCGCTGCCAGCATGATCAACCGGTCAACCCCCAGAGCGATTCCGGCAGATGGGGGCATTGAAGCCAGAGAGTCAAGAAAAGGTTCCGGAATTGGCAAGGGAGAGTTCTCATCTTTAACGCGCTGACGATTCGCTTCAATGAAACGTCTGCGCTGTTCTTCAGGGTCAGTGAGTTCACTGAAACCGTTTGCCAGCTCCAATCCTCCCACGTACAGTTCAAAGCGTTCTGCCAGATGTGGCTGTTCCGGCTTGGTACGTGCCAGAGCTGCCAGCTCAGCAGGATAATCAGTCAGAAAAACCGGGGTGTGAAATGCAGCCAGACCCGGCTCGACAACTGACGTCAGAATTTCCTCGTAGAGGCCGTTTCCGAGGCACTCCCATACGGTGGCATGGGAAAATCGTTCAAAGGCGTCCTGGACCGTTATTCGCTGCCACAGCCCATGGGGAGTGATTGAGAGACCATTTCTTCGAAAACCGGTTCCTTCAGGAATAGAGGAGAGGGCGACCTGCCGCAACAACTCTTCACAATCCAGCATCAGGCTCTCATAATCAGAATCGGCTCGATACCATTCCAGCATGGTAAATTCCTGGAGGTGCCGGGAGCCTCGCTCGCCGTAACGCCAGCAATGGCAGATCTGGAAAATTTTTTGATGTCCCTGGGACAGCAGACGCTTCATGCAGATTTCCGGCGAAGTCTGAAGCTGCAACCCAGGGGAGACGATAATGGGGTTGATATATTCTTCGGGAGCGTTGGCGGGAATAAGAAGGGGGGTTTCCACTTCCAGAAACCCCCTCGACCAAAAAAAATCACGAATCGTTTTAATGATATTCGCTCGCAGCCTCAAGGCGCTGCTCTTCATGGATTACCCTTTAACCCGTGTCGAGTAATCACCGGTTCGAGTATCAATGACGATCAGCTCACCTTCTTCAATAAACGGAGGAACCCGCAGTACGTATCCGGTCTCAACGGTGGCCGGCTTGGAATCATTGCCGCTGGTATCACCTTTGGCCCATTGCTCGGTTTCGGTAACACGGAGATTGACAAAATTCGGAAGTGAAATACCGATGGCCTTTTCACCAAAAAGCATAACTTCCACTTTAAGATTTTCAAGGAGATAATTTTTGGCATCGCCCATGGCAGCTTCTTCCATGACAACCTGCTCATAGGTCTGCTGATCCATAAACGTATAATGGTTTCCTTCTTTATAGAGGTACTCCATGGTACGTTCTTCAAGACTGGCCGGCTCGAATGACTCACCGGAACGATAGGTTCTGTCAAGGAGTGAGCCGTTAATCATATTACGCATCTTGGTGCGGTAGAGTGCCTGTCCTTTTCCCGGCTTGACAAAATCAAATGCCACAACCAGATAGGGATCTCCATCAAGAATAATTTTCAGACCTTTTTTTAAATCGGCTACGGTGTACATGGCTTCCTCGCTCAGTGTATTTTGAAACAAGACAAGCCCTCCTGAAAGGACGGGCCTGTGCATATGGGATTACGGGAAAACTGAAAGTTATTTGGCGCGATAGGTTATACGACCACGGGTAAGATCGTAGGGGGAAAGCTCTACGGTAACCTTGTCTCCGGGGAGTATCTTGATAAAGTACTTTCTCATTTTACCGGAAATATGGGCGAGAACCACATGCTCATTCTCCAGCTTAACTCGAAACATAGCATTCGGTAACGGTTCAATTACGGTGCCTTCTACTTCGATCGCCTCTTCTTTACTCATACCTTACCAGCTCCTCAGCTTGCATTTGAATTCAACTTCGCTACCTTACTTATAGTACCTATAAAATGCAAGTTAATTATGGATATAAATCGGTAAATGTCCCATAAGATATATTATGTTAAGTACGGTACATATTTTCAGCCAATGACGAACAATGTTGAAATGAGAGTGTTGGTTGCGGTATACAGGATACGCAGTTTCAAGTTTGGGAGGTGATTGTGCACACTACTAAGACTATCTTCACGTTTCTTATTATATTATTGGTTTTGAATGTTTCGGCAGCTCCTCCCGCTTTTGCAGCCTGGTTCGGCACCGGAAGCCGCAATGAGTCATCGGAAACGACTCATCCGGTCTTTTCGTCATTGTCTGAAATGGCCGATTCCATGGCAAAGGAATTAAAGGATGCACATCCCGGCATCAAGCTCAAGCTCTGCCTGGACAAAGAAGATATTCGTGAAGATCAGGAACTGAGGAATGTACCCTTTGCCGATATGCTGACCAATGAACTTGAACGGGCCTTCAGTCGTGCCGGTTTCAGTTTTGAGGCTCACAATCTTGATAATACCGATTATCTGATTTCGGTCAACTACCATCGCACCACGGAAAACGTTGCGGTGTATCTGAAATTAAAAAAAGTTAAGGATGATTCCTATCGTAACATGCAGGGAAACTATCAGATGTCTCTCCAGAAACTGCCACGGGACTGCTTCTTTGAGAACCTTGACAGTAAACTGGCACGACTCTCTTCCCGAGTTTCCCAGGGATGGAATAAGTCGGGAGCACTTTCTCTTCTGGTAACACCGGTTGTTGAAGCCAGACGTAAATATTCGAGCCCCTTTTCAGAATATGCTACCGGTAAGCTCAAGACCAATTTTTCCAATCTTCCTACCTTCTTCCGACTTATTGAGGAGAAGCCGACTGCGGGAAAAAGTGCTCCCCGTTCCGTTGAAAAATCAGCGGACCTTTCGGGTACCGATGCTCGAATCGCAGGTGCAAATGCCGTTCTTGAAGGGGTCTATCTGCGAGGGATAGAGATGGTGAATATTTCACTCACCATGAAGGATTTGAAGGGAAATGTTCTGGCAAGTGCCGATGAAAACATACCTCTTGGACTGATTACTTTCAGCCTTGATAATGATATTGCCGATAATCTTGCCTTAATTGCCGATACCGAACATGAAAACTCCCGTATGGTGCGTGTTTCAACGACCAAGGGGGGCAACTATCAGGTGTTCCGCAACGGAGAGACCGTAAACTTCACCGTTCAGGTCTCAAAACCGCTCTATGTTTACCTCTATGATATTAATCCAAATGGTGAAGTCACGTTGCTCAGTCCAAAGCTTGGAGAACCCGAATACCCCCGTCTTCCCGGACTACTCTATTCAATCCCGGAAGCGAGCGACAGCTGGGAGATTAAAGTTGAAGCCCCTTTCGGGAAAGATGCCGTGAAACTTTTTGCCTCGGACCATCGACTGCCAATTCCAAAAATAAACGGTCAAGCTCCGCCGCGCAGTATCATTAACGGCACCCGTGGACTTAATCGTGTGGATAAGGTACAAAAGGAACTGGTTTCCCAACCGGTTATTAACGGGCTTGATCTGGTTGATTACTATAAAGGTGCTGCCATCCAGGCGGGTACTACCCTCTATGAATCAACGGTATTTATTGAAACCAGAGAAAATTAGCAACGAGGAGAATACAGGGTGAAACTACGCTTACCTGCTGAGTGGGAAATGCAAGATGCTGTTTTGATGGCCTGGCCCCATGAGGGTACTGACTGGTCATATATGCTGGACGATATTCGACCGGTATTTACCGAAATTATCAAATCGATTACCCGATTTGAGCGGGTACTCCTTACCACCCCACATGTGCGGTCCACCACCGCCTACCTGGCAAAAGATGGATTGGTTAATCTTGACAACGTAATTTTCTGTGAGATGCCCAACAACGATACCTGGTCCCGTGATTTCGGGCCGGTGACCGTTCATTACGAAAACAAACCGGTTCTTCTTGATTTCGCTTTCAATGGCTGGGGACGCAAATTTCCTTCGTTTCATGATAACATGATTACCAGACGCCTGAAACAGGCCGGTCATCTGGCACCAAAAGTTAACACCATCGGCCTGATACTCGAAGGTGGCAGCATAGAGAGCGACGGCCTTGGCACCCTGCTCACAACGACGGAATGCCTGTTATCTCCAAACCGTAATCCTCAACTTGATCAACGTGAAATTGAACAGGCTCTCGCCTCTCTCCTCGGGGCACAACGTGTTCTCTGGCTGAAACATGGGCATTTAGCTGGCGATGATACCGATTCACACATCGACACTCTGGCCCGTATCTGCCCGAACAATACGATTGTGTATCAGGCCTGCGACAATCCCCTCGATGAACATTTTGAAGCATTAATGCTGATGGAGCAGGAACTAAAGGGATTCACAGCCCCCGATGGTTCTTCCTATCACCTGGTTCCCCTCCCCTGGCCAAAGGCCCGGTTTGACGAAGAGTCCCACCGACTCCCCGCCACCTATGCCAATTTCCTGATTATTAATGGAGCCGTTCTGGTACCGACGTACCGGGACAGTGAACGTGATAATAAAGCTCTGGAATGTGTTGCGACGGCCTTTCCCGGACGTGAAATAATCGGAATTGACTGCCTTCCGCTCCTTGAACAGCATGGCTCGCTCCACTGCGTAACCATGCACCTCCCCCATGGTGTGTTGCCATGACCATACTCACCGCTGCCTTGATACAGCAGCACTGTACTGCTGATCGGCTCGATAACCTGACCCGAAGCGAGGGGATGATCCGCCGGGCGGCAGCCTCGGGGGCTTCCCTCGTTATTCTTCAGGAGCTGCACACCTCAACCTATTTCTGTCAGGTTGAATCCCCTTCCCTCTTTGACCTCGCCGAATCCATACCGGGACCGACATCCACCGCTTTGGGTGCCTTGGCAGCCGAACTGAACATTGTCATTGTCGCTTCGCTTTTTGAGCGACGGGCACCGGGACTTTACCATAACACCGCAGTCGTTCTGGAAAAAGACGGAACCATAGCGGGGAAATACCGTAAAATGCACATCCCCGACGATCCCGGTTTTTATGAGAAATTTTATTTCACCCCCGGAGACCTCGGTTTTACTCCGATACAAACCTCGGTCGGCTCCCTGGGGGTCCTGGTCTGCTGGGACCAGTGGTACCCGGAGGCAGCACGGCTCATGGCACTGGCCGGGGCGGACCTGTTGATCTATCCAACGGCAATCGGCTGGGATCCTGAAGACAGGGCAGATGAAAAAGAGCGACAATGTGATGCCTGGTTCACCGTACAGCGGGGCCATGCGGTTGCCAATGGTCTGCCCGTACTGGCTGTTAACCGGGTCGGCCTCGAACAGGCACCCCGGGGCGATGGTGCCATACAGTTCTGGGGAGGTAGTTTCGTTGCCGGACCACAGGGGGAGATACTGGCACAGGCATCAAAAGATAAAGAAGAAATACTAATGGTCACCATTGATCGCAGCCGAAGTGAGACTGTTCGCAGAATCTGGCCATTTCTTCGGGATCGCAGAATCGATGAGTATGGTGAGTTGGTGAAACGCTTCAGGGACTGATACTCGGGAGGCTGGCACTAATAAGTTGATCCAAGGTGGCGACAACCTCTTCAACGGCAATGCCCCCCATACACTCCACCTTGTGTGGGCACGGGGGAGTTGTTCCAAAGGTCGTGCAGGGAGAGCAGTGAATATTCTTATTGATTATGCGGTGTTTAGCTCCACGTGGTGCCCATTTTTCAGCTCTTCCGGGACCGAAAAGTGATACCGTCGGTACGCCCAATCCCACGGCGAGATGAAGTATTCCCGAGTCACCGCTCAGCACTATGCTGCTTTTCCCGATTACCGCTGCCGTTTCCACCAGGGTAGTAGCGCCGGCAAGATTAATTCCGTCGTTGTCATGTATGATCTCATTACCGATGGTTAAATCCTCCGTACCTCCAACCACCACAACTCCGTATCCCCTTTCACTGAGTGCGTTGGCAACCCGATTGAAACGCCCTCCCCCCCATCTCCGCTCAGAAATACTTGCACCGGGGAAAATGGTGACAAATTGTTTGCCGCGTAAAGGTTCCAGCAGCAGAGTGGACCGACAATCCTCCCGTTCAGGTATCACAAGATACGATTTTTCGGTCAAGCTATCCGTGTCTACGCGTACCCCCAATGGAATAAGGAGATTTGCAAAACTTTCCAATTCATAATCGGCATGGGAGTAAGGGACGAGGTGGGTAAACATTCTCCGTCGACCATTGGTATTGAAGCCAATCTTAACCGGAGATGTCACCAGTCGAGCAACAACTGAAGACAGTCGATGCCACTGTTCCGTATCTATCACGACATCAAAACGGCTCTTAAACACCCTACCCAGCTCAGCTGGCCTATCATACAGAAAAACGGTATTGACCTCCGGTACCAACGGGAATACACCACCGTTTCGTCGTTCAGCCAGCACCGTAATATGGATCGCGGGGAAGTTTTTCCTAAGAAGTTTTATGACGGGAGCCAGGAGGACCGCATCGCCAATACCGCCGGGGCGGATGAAAAGAACACGCCCCGGCGGTATTGGGAGTTTATTCAGTGGAGGTGAGGGCAGAAGCCTTGCCAGTATTTCGCCAATGGCAGAATCAAGATTCTTAAGCAGACGATTATTCACAAATTTTCACCAGAATGGCAAGGAGTGTCGAAATAAAACTCTACGCAGCTGTCATCCCCCATAGGTCACCCACCCGACCAATACTGTCCAGAGAAAACCGACCACCAGCAAAGGAAGATCCTTCGTCAAAGATTCGGTGGGGTCTCCACCTTGTCCCGACTGAACCCGGTATATATAGCGCATCATGCCAAAACAACAAAGTGGAATAGATATGACCAATAGAGGTGAATGGCGGGTTAAAACGTACATTGCATAGGTAACAAGTACGGACCCTCCGGTCATGAGCATAATTCCGTCAAGATATCCATCGGGATAACTTCCGAGGGATGAACGATGAATTACCGCCTCGCTTCCCAACTGTTTTTTTTCTGCTACCCGCTTTCCCGAGCTCAAAAAAATGGAAAGCAAGAAAACGCTTAAAAACAGCCATTCGGAAATGTGAACCTGAAAGGCCTCACCACCTGCCTGCAGTCTGAGGAGGAAACCGGAAGAAATACAGAAAATATCCAAGAGGACAACATGCTTTAACGTTATGCTGTAACAAAAGGAAATTACCAGATAGATCAAGATGCAAACGAGAAAGTATCTTGAAATTGTTGCCGCAAGTACGCAACCAACCAGTACCAGTACCACAGACAGTATGAGAGCGGTTACTATGGAGACCTGCCCGGAAGCTATGGGTCTTCTACATTTTTTCGGGTGATGGCTGTCATGCTGTTTATCCATAATATCATTGAAAATATAGGTGGCACTGGACACAAAGGAAAAGGAACAAAAAGCTCGAAGCGAGAGGTTTCCGTCAAAGGTACTTATCAGCGTACCTCCAAGAAAAGGGGGGAAGAACAGCATCAGGTTCTTGAGCCACTGTCGGACTCGGATGAGCTTACCTATGGTTACAATATGCATGGTAATGTACTCCGCTGCCAATCACTGAATGGTGGTTGATGATAGCCGAATGTCTGTCATGGCCTGCGTATACTCTCTGCGTGCTTCATTAATCTGTCCCGTATTCCGGTATAACTCGGCAAGCGCAACACGGGCATCAAGTAAGCGGGGTTGTAACTGCAAGGAAACCTTGAACTTGGCCATTGCGCGGGGATAATCCTTTTTTTCCAGATACACCTTGCCAAGCAGAAACTGTAATTCGGCATTTTCAGGACGATAACGGGCCAGACCATACTTATTCATTAATCTGGCTTTCGATACAATAGTACCAGAGTTACGCGCAGTTCTGGAATGGCTGTCTGCTACTGCCCAAAATTCCTGCTCTGTCTGTAAAGCCGCCTCGAATTCAAAAAACGCCCGATCGTACTCGTTATTTATTAGATACATATTTCCCCGATACTGATGAGAAATAGTCATCTGGGGGTAATCATGGGCAAACCGTTGATATAATACGTCATCACTCTCCCATGGGGAACAGAGTGAAACGGTTTGAAATGAAAATAGCGTGATAACGGCCATTGCAGAGATTATGACATATTTTCTTGAAGTCACGGTTGAATAGCGAATTAATAAAACTGACACCATTAACACAAGAAAAACTGAAGGAATGTACAGCTGCCTGTCAGCTATATACGCGCGGGCGTTATTAAGAATAAGTTCATTAGCCTTTACGAGTGCAGGCACTAACATGATGACAGCCCCCAGAAACAGCTTGCACTCAATTTTCTTTACTCCGATCTTCCAGACCAGAAGCACCACAACAAAACATGACAGAAGTGCCGGTAGCAGACCCGGCTGCAAAAGAGAGGTATAACTCCATACGGGATAATAATAGCTCAGGTTAAACGGAACGAAAAATATTTTTAAATAGTCGGTAAATGCCGAAAAAAAGAGCAATAAAGATTCAACAGGACTATACATTCCAGAAGCTTCAGGTATGCCCACTACCAGAATCCGAATGAATGCATAAACACATATCACCCACATATATGGGAGATGGCTTTTTAGCGTATTCTTGACATCTGAACGGATGGTGGTAAACAAGAGGGCAACCAGGGGAAAAAGTACTGCAGACTCCTTTGAGAGCAGGGCACAGGAAAAGGTCAAGAGAGAAAGTACACGTTTTCCCGTCAGGCAAAAATAGAAAGAAGAAACAATAAAGAAACCGAGGAGGTTTTCATTCATGGCCACTCTGCCGATTAACTCGTTGTGTGCCGGATGAACGGCAAAGAGAGCTGCCGCAATGAGGGAAAAGGTTCGATCCGCATTCAATACAATAAGTCCGGTGCGGTAGACAAGAAATGCCGTAAGCAGATGCAGCAAGAGATTCGATAGATGGAAACCAACCGGGTTCAACCCCCACATCGTATAATTTGCCATATAAAGAACATCTAATGCGGGACGGTAATAGATAAATGAAAAATCAGAATAAAAACTTTTGTCATGGAGCAGGCCGAGGGGGCGGGAGAATATATCTATGAAATTGGCTACGGTGAAATTAATTTTAGGATTATTGACGATCAGACCATAGTCATCAAGAAATAAAAAAGAGTTTTTAAGCGTTGGAACGGCAATAATTGATACAAGAAACAGGAGAACTATATACGGACGTGCATCAAAACGTTGTATTGATCGCTTGAATTCCCCATAACCTGCTCGTTTGGTGTCGCTGGTCATTATTTAACCAGCGACAGGAAATAATCTTCAAGATTTTTTCGTCTTGTTTCAACAAGAACCACCTCAGACCCGCTCCTGATTACCAGTTCCATAAAGCGGTTGAAACCATCTTTGGGAATATAGTATTCGAAAATGGTGCCCGATTGGCGGAGTACGGAAAATGGTGCCAGGTTTTGTAGTGTTGAGTCAGCACTTTGCAGGGAGACAAGATACCCCTCCACCCCACCCTTGAGCAGATTTTCGACATTGTTCACCGCCACCAGGGAGCCCTTTACAATAATTCCCACCCGGTCACAAACTTTTTCCACATCATCCGTTATATGGGTACTGAAAAAAACTGTCTTCCCTCTATTCTTCAGCTCAAGGATTATGTTTTTTACCAGTGACCGTCCCAGGGGATCCAGACCACTCATCGGTTCATCGAGGATATAAATATCAGGATCGTGGACCAGAACCTGGGCAAGACCGACACGTTGAACCATCCCCTTACTGAAACTGCGCATCTGCCGTTTACGTGCATCCCACAGTTCGAGAAGCTTTAACGTTTGCTCAATACAGCGTGGCACCTCGGCCACCGGAACCAAAAAGGAACGGGCAACATACGTAAGGTACTCTTCAGGAGTCAGATAGTCGTAAAAAGCTGGATTTTCGGGAAGATAACCAACTTTTAGACGTGCTGTACCCGTTGAGACCGGCACACCATTTATCAGGGCATTTCCCGAAGAGGGGGTAATAAGTCCGACGAGCGTCTTGATGGTGGTACTTTTTCCCGCGCCGTTCGGACCGAGAAAACCGAAGACCTCCCCTTGCATGACGTCAAAAGACAAGTCGTTGAGCGCATGAACAGACTGCCCTTTCTTTGTCTTGAATATTTTAACTAAATTATGAATTTCAAGCGCCTTCATGGTGTGGCTCCACTGTCCGGTCTGTTACCCTTTGGATTTTTAAAAGCAAATTTACTTGATGTACCGACTTTTCCATCGGGCAGCAGGAAAAATGTACCACCGTAGGGATCGGAAGGTGTTTTATCAAGCAAACCGGTTCGTACCAGTTCGTCAACAGATTCAGGTAGTCGGTTGTATTTCAGAGTAAAACGGTCCCGTGCTTTTTCAATAAGACTCACCTGCTTGAAGGCGGTCAAGCGAGTTTCAAATGTTTTTTTTGCAACAGGATTGCTGGCATCCTTTGCCATTAAGGTAAGATAGGAGATTGCATGGTCAATCTGCCCGGACTCCTGCATAAACCTTCCGGCAAGATTGATATGCAGTTCCTGTCCAGACAGTTCAGCAGCTTTCTGGTAATAGTACGCGGCACTCTTAAAGTCATGCTTGAAGTATGCATAATTAAATCCAACAAAATAAGGAAGATACCAGTCCCATGTACGATAACGCATACCTTCAATCAGCAGACTGTTAGCTATATCAATCTGACCCACATCCCAGACAAGAAATGATTGGGCGAAATAGTAGGCATCATTGTTATAAGGGTCCAGTTTGACTGCGGCATGAATAGTACGGGACATGACCGGAAAATCGGGAGGAATTTCAATTTTGTTCTTTGCCATTTCGGCGAGGCCACCGAAATAGGTGATCACTCGCATAACCAAGGATGAACCGATCAAGAGTTTCTGGTCCGCAGACAGGAATTTAAGGGTTGCGATGGTCGGCAATACACCAAGCTTTTCAGCGTAAGGCTTGTTATGCATGTAATTGACAAATGGGCCAAGTATGAGACCATAACAGAGGCAAAACAAACAAAAAGACAAAATGTGCCGTTTGGTACCACCCATACTAGTTCATTTCCCTTTTTTCAAACAGCAGAGTCGCCACAGAAATAACCATACAGAGATACACCACAAAATATACTCCGGTCATCAAAACACCGGATACCTGTATTGGAACCCGGTACACTGCATTAATTTTAAAATCGAAGGCACTGAAATTGGGTAATATATAATAGACAAAAGTAGCCATGTTTTTAGTGATAGACGATATGCCGATCGTAGCCGGTGCATTAATATAATCATGCACCTGCTGAGAAGCATTACCGACAAAATAAATGCAGATTGAACCAAAAACAGGTAAAAAGAATGAAGTGGCCACCGAAGAAAAGAGAAATGCGAAAGCAACAATAAGAATGTACTTGCAGGCATCAAAAAAGATTGACAAGAAAAACAGATTCCAGACAATTGGTCGCTCGGGAGGGTAGATACCCGCAGTAATCAGTACCGTTAACACTGCAACGCCCCCTAACAAAAGGGCAACCAGAAAAATAAAAGCTGCAATGCCGGAAAATTTACCTACCAGATATGCGGATCGACTACTTGGCCAAGAAAGAACCGGATACGTATAGCGTCGTTCTATATCCCGCCAGAGATGTGTTCCCCCCAGAAAAAGGGAAAGAAGCAATAAAATAAAGGAAATCAGGGAAAGTGACAGGGTCATGGACAGTTCGGTGGCTTGTCGCATTGAGAGAGTAGCTACCGACGGTATCAGCAAAAATATGAGCGCTGAAAAAATTATTCCATGAAAAATACGATCACGGATAATACTTTTAAAGGTTATTTCAAAATGGTTCAACATGACTGCTTGCTCCCGCACTGACGGCTTTCAGTTAGATTTCGGAACAGGTTCCGTTTTGAGGGCCATTTTCCTAGCGAAATTTTTATACATCGATTCCTTGGGTGCAACTTCAGCGACTTTCTCAAACAATTCGTGGGCGTGTTTTTTGTTATTTCCGGCTAACTCCAGCTGGGCTGCACGGTAGAGATGATCAGAATCGCCACTCCTTTTATAATACAACTCATGTAAAACGACAAGTTTAGGATTTATACGTAAAGCACGCCGACGGTCCTTACTGTAAATTTTCTCCAGTTCCATCAAGTTGATATATGTCTTGATTATTTCAATATCTGCCGCTTCAATAGTTCCCTGCTTGTACGATGAGTCCAGAACCCGGTATGCCTCAGCATACATTTTTTTATTTCCATACATAAGTGCCTGATTAACGAAGAGGAGAGGCATATTTCCCCCGTTTGTAGTTTTCTTGCCCCGCTCTATCTGTTCAGCAGCTTCTGTAAATTTACTATTCTCAATAAGTGCGATTGCCAGTTCATTGTTTATACTTGCAAAATTGGGGGATTTTTTTTGAGTATCCTGATAGAGAGTAAGATTATCCTGCCATATTTCAGCCCGATGGGCAGTTATACCGGCAATACAGACCAAGAAAATGAACAGTATGAGGGTGGCATTTCGAACCGAAAAAAAACGGGAAAGAGAGGAAAATGTATCGACAACAGCACATGCAAAAAACAGTGAGGGGATATACATATAGCGCTCCGCAAAGGGAGTCCAGGCTATCTGGGCACGGGATATCACAAACGCCGATAACATAACCACAAGGGATGCCAGAAACATTTGAACAGCGATGAGTTTGTGCCATTTTATCATAAGATAACAGGAGGTGATAATAACGGCAATTCCAAGCACGCCATAGATACTGCTGATTTCGGTAATTGCGAAGTTGAGCGGCAACGGCATAAAAAGCTTTTTAACATAAAAACCGATTAAAGTCAACATGTTATACGCTATACTTATCGCAATTTCTGGTGTATGTCCCGAAACAGTGTGGGTTGCGGGCTTGGTAACCACCTTCGCCATAATCGCGAGGGTTTTGATTCGCAGGAGTACATAGAAGAGACCAACAGTTAGAAAAGGAGCTACAAGCAGAAAAAAACGTTTGGCACATAGTTGTCTGCCTGAAGTGTTAAAACAGGTGCGAAGCTGAAGGTCATTCATACATACGAGGAGAAAAAAAGCGGGAAGACAAAAAAGAGCCGTTTCCTTAGCCAGACCTCCCACCAGGCAACAGAGTGAAGCAATCCATAACAGTAATAAGGAGTGATCTTTTTTCAAGAACAGGCAGGTGCAATAGAGTCCCATAAGGGCAAACATCGCGGCAAGCGGATCGGTTCGCCCAGAAATCCAGGCAACTGATTCAACATTCAACGGGTGAAATGCGAATATGCAGGCAGAAACAAAGGCAAGTTCCACTTTCTTTTCATGCTGCCTGAACAGTACAAGACCTGAACAGAACAAAAGCAGCGAGTTAACCAGGTGAATTAACAGATTTTCAAGATGCATCGCCTGTGGGCTAAAACCGAGTACCGAACTGTCAATGTAGTACGAAAGAATTGTCAGCGGTCGGAAATAACTGACAGAACGAAGCGGGTTAAACAGAGAAACAATGTTGAACGTTGCCACACTGGGCAGATCATCCAGCATCCGCAGATCATCAACAGAATTTATCCCGGAAAATACCACCGGATAGTAAATGCCAAGAACAAAAATAATTAGTGCGAGAAGTGCGGTTGTCTTTTTCATATTCTCTTCTACAGTCACCGTGCGGAATAATGAACTATTCCGCACGGTGAAGAATCAATTTACTGGGCCTGCCACGAGTCCCATACAACCGTCTGCGAACCGGACGGGACGGTTTCCAGGTATTTGCCGGTTCCCTCACATTTATACATTTTTACATCACCGGCAGAGGTGCCGAAAGAGTACGTTCCATTGGCATGCCACGTGTTGAGTACATAATTGGAACTGGTACCATTATAAGAGAACTTTACGCCGGTTGATACAGGAACTGTCATAGTGGACGTATTATTACCGATGGGTGACGTAATCTGTTGCGCCGCAAAGACAGCCGTTGCAAGAAAAAGAGTCACAAGTGAACCAACGATTACTTTCTTCAAGAGTTCTCCTCCTTCACAGGCTGTAATTAGTTGGGATAGTAGCCGGTATCAGTAAAATATCCTTCGAGGGCAGTTTTAATGTTTCTTAAATCTGTGCTTGCTGCAGTATTGTATCCTCTGGCTCGATATGCTGAAAACTGCGGAATGGCAATTGATGCCAAAATACCTATAATAGCAACTACTAACAACAACTCAATCAGAGTAAAACCTCTTTTTCCCTGCACCTTATACATCACGACACTCTCCTTTCATGATTGTAGTGAATAATCAGGCTGTTTCCTGCGCAGGAGTAACGAAGCCTGTAACTATATTCAGCAACAACCATGCCAGCAAGAGTGAATAAAACAAAAGTGCTAATAAATTCAGCGAATTAACTCAGGATAACAAGTAATATCACAGTAAAAAAAACCGTAGTTCATCAAAACTGACAATATTTGTTAGTACAACAAGTATCAAAGTGACGTAAGGGAGGAGCTACGTACAAACCAATACAGACAATATCCGTGTAAACCTCACAATAAAATAATCATAATCTTGATACCACTACTCTTCCCCATTGTCCAAACCAAACTTTGCAAGACGGTACCGAAACGAGCGAAAAGACATGCCAAGCAACTCACCAGCCTTTTTTTTGGCACCACCGGTCTTTTCAAGAGCCTTAAGTAAATAGCGTTTTTCTATCTCTTCCAGCATCGGTTCAAGCATCATTCCGGACTCCGGTATTTCGCAATCGGCTGTCAAACCAGAATATTTATTTTCACGAAATTGATAGGGCAGGCTACTTTCAGAAATGCAGTCCGGGTTTATAATCAGGCTGCGTTCAATGCAGTTTTCCAGTTCACGAATATTTCCGGGAAATTGATAGTTCATCAAAAGTTTCATTGCCCCGGGAGTTACCGATGCCGGTTTTTCCTGTCCGGACGAACGATATTTACGACAAAAACACTCGATTAAAAGCGGGATATCCTCTATCCGCTCTCTGAGGGGGGGTAACAGCAGTTGCACCACATTCAGCCGATAAAACAGATCTTCACGGAAAGCACCCTCCTTGACCTGATTTTCCAGGATTCTGTTTGAGGCACTAATAATCCTGATGTCTGCCTTGCGGGTAACCGCATCCCCTACCCGCTTGAATTCCCGTTCCTGAATAACCCTCAAAAGCTTTGTCTGCATGAGGAGTGGCAATTCACCAATTTCATCAAGAAATAACGTTCCTCCCTCAGCCTGTTCAAACAGGCCGGAGCGGTCACTAATAGCACCGGTAAAAGATCCCCGTTTATGGCCGAAAAGCTCACTTTCAATGAGATTATCCGGAATAGCCCCGCAATTAACCGCAATAAACGGTTTGCCCTTGCGAGGGCTGCAGGTATGAATTGATCGAGCCACCAACTCCTTGCCGGTTCCACTTTCACCGAGAACCAACACACTGCTCTGACTGGCAGCAACTTTCAGTATTAAATCAAACAACTCACGCATTTTCGGGTTTTTACCAATAATACCGCAGAAACTGTCGAGATCACCCGCTCCCATGCGTAACTGACTGTTTTCACGCTTTAATCCCTGTTTTTCAAGGGCGTTCACAATCAGCTGCAGCATTTCATCATTTCTAAACGGTTTACAAATATAATCATATGCTCCAAGTTTCATTGCTTCAACGGCTTGCTCGGCGGTAGAAAATGCCGTGATCATCAGAACAGCTGTCTCAGGGGAACGCTCCTTGATCCGAGCCAGCAGCTCAATGCCTGAGAGCCCGGGCATATTGACATCTGACAGAACCAGATCAATCAAACCGGTTTCTATGACTCTTAGTGCCTCTTCGGCTGAAGATGCCGTCCGAACCTCATATCCCTCCCGTTCCAGCAAAATAGACATGAACTCCCGCATACTCAATTCGTCATCTACCACAAGAATTTTGATTTTCATGGTGCTTGCTCCCCCTAGCCGACTCTCCGTAATCCATCTGCTATTTTTATTCTGACTGCTCTCCAACTGGGAAAAACGGCAGCAACAATTCCGACAATTAAGCAAAAAAGTATGTCAAGGTAGAGAGTTGATCGTTCAATCTGGAATACCGGAAAAAAAGTTCCCATAATTTCACCAAACTTCCCGGCCACGGGAAATGTCAGCACTATGCCGATGGCTCCCCCGGTGCCGGTAATAAAGAGAGATTCACCAAATATCATGCCCACAATGTGGTGCCACTCGAATCCAAGTGCTTTGAAAATGGCATATTCGCCGATTCGTTCCCGTGCGGTCATGGCCATCGTATTGGCCACCACGACCATAATGATGATAATGACGACAAAAGAAACAATCCTGATCGCCACAACGATAGCTTCGGTCATGGAAACAAAGCTTAATTGAAAAGCTTTTTCTGTTTCGGTCAATGTTTCGGCGAGCGAATTTCTGAAAGTTGCATCAACGGCAAGAGAAATCTCCGGAGCCGACTGTGGATTTCTGAGACCAATGATAAACACGCCGATCTGATCGGAACGTCGGGAAACGGTTTTCTTCAACGTTTCGTTGAGATAATCCCAGTGAAAAAAGAATTGTGACTCATCGGTTGATTTTTCGGCACCACTGTAGATGCCTCGCACCACATATTCCCATGTCCCAGGGTAAATAGTTCCCTTAAGGGTGACGGTGTCACCGATATGCCAGCCAAAACGATCCGCAAGTTTTTTCCCCGCAACGCACCCTTTACGATCCAGCAGAAAGGCACGTTTTTGTTCCTGGGGCAGGACAAATTCAGGATAAATATCAAAATAACTTTTTGCGTCAACGGCAAAATTGGGAAAGAAATTTTTCTCCGTAATATACACACCGCCAAACCAGTTTTCATAGGTCAAGCCGGTTACCCCTTCCAAGTGCCGAATGCGCTCCTGATAGGCAAACGGCAACGAAAACACCAGCGAGACCGCATTGCGGCACACTAATCGTGTTGATGATGATCCGTTTACTCCGGCGTACCACGCTGTTACAACAGTTTGTAGCAGTCCGAATGCCAGAATGGCTACCGTGATTCCAAGTATGGTCAGGAGCGTACGCAATCGATGGCGGAAAGCATTGCGGGCCAGGAGCTTAACAAGGAACATCAGTCAGGAGCCCCTTTTCCAGATGACGGATACTATGGGCCTTTTCGGCGGCACGGGGGTCATGGGTTACCATAATAATTGTCTTATGTTGTTCACCGTTGAGTCGGGTCATCAGTGCAAGTATTTCTTCCGCGGAAACCCGGTCCAGATCCCCCGTTGGTTCGTCAGCCACCAGAATTGCCGGGTCAGTAACAATGGCTCGGGCAATGGCAACCCGCTGCTGCTGACCACCGGAAAGCTGGGATGGATTATGTTCAAGCCGGTCCATCAATCCCACAACCTCAAGAGCCGCTTCAACATGATCCCGTCTTTCCCTTCTCGAAAGGGACGTAAGCATTAACGGTAATTCCACGTTCTCAAAAGCGGTCAACACTGGAATAAGATTATAAAACTGAAAGATAAAACCAACGTTGGCCGCCCGCCATCGAGCAAGTACCACCTCATTCAACGTCGCAATATCAACACCATCGATAACAATCGAACCGCTGTCAACGGTGTCAATTCCGGCGATTAGATTGAGAAGCGTAGATTTTCCCGATCCTGAAGGTCCCATCAGAGCAAGAAATTCTCCCCGAACAATTTCAAAGGAAATACCCTCCAGTACGGGTACCGGCTGATTTCCCCTCTGATACGCCTTGGAAACGGCACTAAGAGACACCATAATCTGTGGATTCTCAGGGGACACATTCATATTATTTCTTCTCCGGAAGTACAATCCTACCGCCATCTTTCAGGGATTCTTGTGGTTTTATCACAATTTTATCACCGGACTTGACTCCGGTAACCTCCACCAGATCCCCCAGCGTTACGCCGACAGTTACCGGAATAAATTTCACCGTAGAGCCGGTAACCAGAAAAAGTCCACTTTTGCCTCCACGGGTTGCCAGTGCGGTGGGTGCCACCACAATTCGGGCAACCGTATCGCCTGCATGGGTTTCGTGCTGAAGAAAAGCAACTTTTGCACTCATTTCTGGAAATATCCGCCGATCCTTTTCGAGAAAACGAACTTTAACCATTACCGATGCCTTACTCCGGTCTGCGGTAGGAACAATCATCTTTAATACACCACGAAGTCTGGTACCCGGAAGAGAGTCAAGTGTTATTTCACATGGCTGCCCTTGCCGTATCTGGGACAGATTTGATTCAGAAACATCGGCTTCTATCTCCAGTGAAGCGAGGTCGGCAATGGAGACCACTGCGGCTTTGGCGCTGGCTGCGGCACCAAGTGGAGTGATGATATCTCCAACATCGGCGTTCTTGGTCAATACCACCGCATCAAAGGGGGCGCGTATCAAACTATAGTCATTTGCAACCTTCCCTCCCTGCAGGGCAGCTACGGCGGTTGCAATACCTGCTTCGGCACTGTCTGAGGCAGCAATTGCCCGCTTCAGTCGAGCATCAGCACTGTCGTAATCTGATTGTGACACAATGCCGGAAATCAGTAACTGTTTCTGACGCTGAAACGATTTATCTGCATCATTAAGCTCCGCCCGCGCCTGTTCCCGCACCGCACGGGAATTGGTAAGGGCAGCTTCATACTGTTTGATTGCCGCTTCAAGGTCCTTATTTTCCAACCGGGCTATAACCTGCCCGGCAGTAACCCGACTCCCCTCAGCAACTCCAATCCATTCAAGTCTACCGGTTATTTTTGATGCGACTGACGCCTTTCGCTGGGCGACAACGTATCCGCTGGCGTTGAGTAGTGTGAAGGACTGTGTTGGATAAAAAAGTGAAACCGTGGAGGTTTCAACGGTGGTTGCCCTGTTTCGGGAGAAGAGCAGAAACGAAATAATGATTGCCAGGACAAGAACCACTCCGATGCTTCGACGCTTCCAAGAAGGGCCGGAGCGGTGCGGAACAGTTGTGCGCGTTTTGTCTATGGCAAGCCGGTTGAGGGTATCAGATGACATATGTATGCCTTTTATGGAGAAATTTACAAATGTGCCAATTTTTGTCATACCACGTTTTCACGCCATTTAAAAGCAGTAGCTGAATCATACCACTTTTAAACTATGCTTATTTCCTCGTGAGCAAGCTGTTTTTTTTATTTTTTTGTGGTATACACAATGAAGCAACTGGGTAGCTACTGACCCGGCTCATACCATATTCCATGCAAGGGGGCTGCAGATGAGTGAAATTATTGATGTCTATGGAAGGGAAATACTGGATTCCCGTGGGAATCCCACATTAGAAGTTGAGGTATTTCTTCAATCGGGTGCTTTTGGACGGGCTGCCGTTCCATCGGGTGCTTCAACGGGTGAGCGGGAAGCGATGGAGCTTCGGGACGGTGATAAATCACGCTATCTCGGCAAGGGTGTCCTTAAAGCCGTAGATAACGTGAATAATATCATTGCTGAAGAAATCATCGGCATGGAAGCGGATGATCAGGTCGGTGTTGATATGAAAATGCTTGAACTTGACGGTACGGCATTTAAGACCAACCTAGGAGCCAACGCTATTCTCGGCGTTTCGTTGGCAGTTGCCAAGGCGGCCGCAGAGGAGGCAGGTCAATCACTTTACAAATATATTGGCGGTGCAAATGCCCGTGAGCTCCCGCTGCCGATGATGAATATTATTAACGGAGGTGCCCACGCCGATAATAATGTCGATATTCAAGAATTCATGATTATGCCCGCCGGTGCCAAATCATTCAAAGAGGCCCTGAGAATGGGTGCAGAGATATTCCATGCCCTCAGGTCTGTGTTGAAAAGTAAAGGATACAATACTTCTGTCGGTGATGAGGGTGGTTTTGCTCCCAATCTCACGTCCAACGAAGAGGCTCTGGAAGTTATCATGGAGGCCATTGTCAAGGCCGGTTACAAACCGGGTGAAGATGTACTGCTCGCCCTTGACGTCGCATCTTCGGAACTGTTTAAAGATGGCGTTTATACCCTTGAAAATGAAGCTCAGAAGATCAAAACCCCAACTGAACTGGTCGATTTTTACGAAAATCTGGTAAACAAATATCCGATTATCTCCATTGAAGATGGCATGGCGGAAAATGATTGGGATGGCTGGAAACTTCTGACCGATCGGTTGGGTAAGCGAATTCAGATCGTGGGAGATGACCTGTTCGTCACCAACCCGAATATCCTCAAAGAGGGGATTCAGAAAGGAATTGCCAACTCAATTCTTATCAAGCTGAATCAAATCGGTACTCTGACGGAAACCCTTGAAGCGATTGAGATGGCTAAGCGTGCCGGTTACACAACCGTTATTTCCCATCGTTCGGGAGAAACGGAGGATACCACACTGGCCGACCTTGCCGTGGCTGTCAACGCCGGACAGATAAAAACCGGCTCACTCTGCCGTACTGACCGGGTTGCCAAATACAACCAGCTACTACGGATTGAGGATGAACTGGACGGTACCGCACTGTTCAAGGGACACGACGTTTTTTATAACATTAAAAAGTAAACATTTATGTGGTCGTGACGAAAGGCGGAGTTTTCTCCGCCTTTCCCCTATCAGGAACCGGAGGAACCATGGAAAAAGACACCGCATTGTGGAACCGTTATCAGAAATATCTCTGTCATTGTCCCGAGATCAACCTGACCCTCGATATGAGCCGCATGAAATTTGCCGACACCTACTTTAAAAAGATGGAACCGGTCATGCATGAAGCGCTGCTTGAAATGAGCGGTCTGGAAGGTGGTGCCATTGCCAATGCGGACGAAAACCGGATGGTCGGCCACTATTGGTTGAGGGATCCCTCACTTGCTCCATCCCGGAAACTCAGGGACGAAATAGAAAGTACCGTTGAAAAAATCCATATTTTTTGCAAGAAGATTCATTCGGGAACACTCAAAGCACAAAATGGCTCCCCCTTTATCAATTTCCTTGTGATCGGTATCGGCGGTTCCGCATTGGGTCCCCAGTTCGTAGCCGATGCACTGGCGACCGGTGCCGACCCCATGAAAGCTTTCTTCCTGGACAATACCGATCCGGACGGAATTGATAAAACATTTGCCCTGCTGGGTGCAGGTTTGTCCCAGACGTTGTCACTTGTTATTTCAAAGAGTGGCTCCACAAAAGAAACCCGTAACGGCATGCTGGAAGCTAAAGCGGTGTATGAGCGGGCCGGACTGGATTTTGCACGCCACGCCGTAGCCGTTACCGGTGCTGACAGTGAACTTGATCGCCTGGCGTCTGCCGAGGGGTGGATGGAACGTTTCCCGATGTGGGACTGGGTTGGTGGCCGTACCTCAGTCACTTCGGCGGTGGGACTCCTGCCTGCGGCACTTCAAGGCATTTCTATCAGCGACCTGCTCGACGGTGCCAAGAACTGCGATATTGCCACCAGCAGTACGATAACGCTCAAGAATCCGGCAGCCTGCATGGCTCTGATGTGGTATTACGCCACGGATGGTCGGGGAAACAAGGATATGGTAATGCTCCCCTACCGGGATCGCTTACTCCTGTTCTCCCGCTATCTGCAGCAGTTGATCATGGAGTCCATCGGCAAAGAACTTGATCGGGACGGTACACGGGTCAATCAGGGACTTACCGTGTACGGAAACAAGGGCTCCACGGATCAGCACGCCTATGTTCAGCAGCTGCGTGAGGGTGTGGCAAATTTCTTTGTCACGTTCATTGAGGTGCTGCAAGACCGGGATGGCTCTTCAATGCAGGTTGAGGAGGGTGTGACCAGTGGCGATTTTCTCTTCGGCTTCCTCCAGGGAACCCGGAGTGCGTTATACGAAAATGGCAGAGAGTCAATGACCATCACCATAAACCGTGTTGATGCCTATTCCATCGGAGTGCTTATTGCTCTGTTCGAACGCACGGTCGGCTTTTACGCAAGTCTGCTGAATATTAACGCCTACCATCAACCAGGAGTGGAAGCGGGTAAAAAGGCAGCTGAGAAGGTTATCACACTTCAAAAGTCTGTTGTGGGATTACTGAACCAGCATGAAAAGGGATTAACCGCCGAGGCGGTGGCTCGTCAGCTCGGCACACCACAAGAAACAGAAATGATTTTTTCAATTCTGCGTCACCTTTCCGCAAACAAAGACAGAGGAATTAAACAGACCGGTACCGGCAAGATCAGCGAGATTACCTTTCGAATAAAAACCTAAACCCTCGGCTTAAGCCGGCGCGTGGGAACAGCACCCCAGGGGTCTTCGGGCCAGGGGTGCTTTGGGTACCTCCCCTTCAGTTCTTTTTTAACCTGTACATATGCTCCGTCCCAAAATCCCCGCAGATCCCTCGTTACCTGAATGGGCCTGCCTGCCGGTGAAAGCAGGTGCAGCAGCAACGGAACCCTTCCGTTACAGACCGATGGCCCAACGGCCAGACCGAATAATTCCTGCAGCTTTACCGCCAACACCGGAACTTCTCCCGTATAGTCAATCCTGATCCGTGAACCGCTCGGCACCGCCTGGGATGATGGTGTCTGTTCATCCATCATCCGCTTCTGCTGATAGCTGAGACCATTGACAAGTATATCAGCAAAATCCAACTGGGCAAGTTTTTTGGCGGAGTTCACACTCGCTGACAGATGGGGCAACAGCCACTGTTCAAGGGTATCACACAATGCAGGGTCAGAAACATCGGGCCACTCCTGCTCGGGAAATGACCGGTGCAGCAGTTGCAGACGTCCCTGAAGTTGCCGAAAAGAGGCATCAAGAGTCAATAACTGCAGGTGTGAATCACGCACCGCCCCGATCAAGGCTGAAGCAATCTGGGCGTGTGTTGGTATTACCGCCTTTCCGCACAATTCAACACTGCCAAGAGACTCAACCTGACGGGCAGTGACACGCTGTTCCCGTTCATCCCAGCAGACCATAGATCTGGTTTGAATGTGACGACCACGCTCATCACGAAGAACCGCTTCAGTAACTTCCGATGCCAGATGAATGGCTGCATCGGAACGACTACCGCCATCCAGCAACGGGGCAATGATAAAATCTCCCTCCCTGACGCCACTCCGGGGCGACAGCAGGGCACCACGGCCGCTTGCCAGCAGATAGCCATCCCCCGAATCCCTCCGCCGGGCAACGCGGTCGGGGTAGGCCGCCAGCAGCAGGCGGGCAGTGGTAGAATCATCCACCGATTCTGCGTGCACCATACGGGAGACAGCCACGAGGGAGCGGAGCTGCTGGGCCGTTCGCAGCACGTTTTTCATGGCAGAGACATCAATGTTGCGCTCAAAGCGCCCCGCAGTCTGAAATAGTTTGAGTGATTCAAGCCGTTCATCCAGATCCGACCGGCATTTCCGGGAAAACTGAGTACGCTCTGAACGGCTAAAAATATCCCGTTCAGCAAGGAGTGCGGCAACCTGACATCCCAGAGTTGGACATCCAAGCTCCTTTGCACGAAGCAGCAATCTGCCGAGTCGCGGATGGAGCGGCATTCGGACGACCTCTTTACCGGCTTCGGTAATAGCGCCGTTCTCCCCAAGAAGATCCAGATCAAGCAGGAGAGTTCGGGCCGTTTCAACGGCTGCAGCGGGAGGTACATCAAGCCACTCCAGGCGATTCGGCTCGGTGACCCCCCACGCGGCAAGCTCCAGCAGCAGACCGGACAACTCGGTAACCGTAATCTCAGGAGGGGTAAAGGGTGCCATGGCACTCAAGGTGTGGGGGGAAAATAAACGATAGCAGACACCGGGAGCGGTGCGCCCTCCCCTCCCTGCACGCTGCTCGGCCGATGCCCGTGATTCCCGCACCGTGACGAGGCGATTCAGTCCGGTACCGGGATCATACTGAAGTCTCCGGGATACCCCGCTATCAATGACGACCCGGACCCCTTCGATGGTCAGACTGGTTTCGGCAATACTGGTGGCCAGCACAACTTTTCGCAACGCACCGGCCTGTATCGCTTTTTGTTGATCGGCAATCGGCAGATCGCCGTACAGTTGACAGACTTCAATCTGCCGCTTCTCAGTTGACAATACTTCCGCAAGCTGCGCGGCACATCCCCGTATCTCGCCAGAGCCGGGAAGAAACGCCAGAATATCCCCCTCCGTCTCACGAAGTGCCCGAAAGACTGCGGCCGCAACTTTCCGGGTGACTGGTGATTTTACATCATCATCACTGTAACTATGCTGAACCTCGAATGACCGACCAGCCGAGCTGATAATCGGTGCATGACCAAGCAGCTGTGAGATTCGCTCCACATCGAGGGTTGCCGACATGACAATCAGCTTCAGATCAGGGCGAATCTGCTGAACCTCCCGACAGAGAATAAGCCCCAGATCGGCATGGATACTTCGCTCATGAAACTCATCAAAAATTATCAGGGCGATACCGGAAAGTTCCGGATCATGCTGAATCCGCCGGGTCAGAATCCCTTCTGTCACCACTTCAATGCGGGTGGTACGGGAAACGACACTCTCAAACCGGATCGAATACCCGACGGTTTTTCCTACCTCTTCGCCACGCAGATAGGCCATCCGCCGGGCAGCTGCAATGGCGGCGATCCGTCTCGGCTCAAGCATGATGATACGCCCGGCAGATGCAGGGATACAATCCAGGAGCTCCAGCGGAATCCGTGTGGTCTTGCCGGCTCCCGGCGGAGCGTGGAGAATTACCGCTTGATGTGTGAGGATGGTTTCCCGGAAGAGCGGAAGGATCTCATCTATTGGAAGTTGGATCATAAAAGTTCATTCATCGCTCCGGTCCGATACCCCTGCAAATCAAGGGCAACGTAGGTAAAACCGGCATTTTTGACGCAGCGGATTATTTCGTTACGCAGTGGCCCAACGGCCTGTGAAAATTCCTGCTCACCCAACTCTATCCGGGCAACGGCATCATGGTAACGTACCCGCAGAGTCCGGAAACCAAGGGCTCGAAGCGACTCCTCCGCTATCCCCACCTTCCCTACCCGCTCGGCAGTTATTGCAGTTCCATAGGGAAATCTGCTTGAAAGACAGGCAAAGGCCGGTTTATCCCAGGTCGGCAGTGCCATCTCACGGGATAGTTCCCGGATATCATCCTTGGTAAAACCGGCTTCCTCAAGGGGACTTCTGACCCCCAGTTCACCGGCAGCCACCTTCCCTGGTCGGTGATCACCGGCATCGTCACTATTGGTTCCGTCCAGCACGAAACTCAGCCCCTCTTCATCGGCAATGGTACGTAATTTACCAAAGAGCTCTTTTTTACAGTAATAGCAGCGGTTACGGGGATTATCTCGAAATTCGGGAATATCCAGCTCTTCCGAAACAATCAACCGATGTCTGCCACCAATCATTCGGGCCAGATCACACGCCTCTTTCAGCTCTCGCTCCGGATAGGTTTGTGACGTGGCCGTAACGGCAAGTGCCCGCTCTCCCAGCAGCTTAACAGCCAGTGCAAATAAAAGGGTTGAGTCAACACCCCCGGAAAAACCGATAACACAACTCTCAATAGACGAAATAATTTCACGAATTTTTTCTAATTTAGCAGTGAGCACCGGCTCCATAAAACCTTCTCCTGAAACGTGAACTAAAGGATGTAATCAGTTGATAAAAAGTGTGATTTTCGTTCTTTGACAATATCGGTGATAATTTCCCTGTTGGCATCGTTTTCCCGCGCTGCCACCACAATCCGGATGGAGAAAATACGGAGGGCATCCGCCACGGACTGGGTTCCGTCAGCTGAGTTTTTACGGCCGTTGAACGGGAAACTGTCGGGACTTCGCTGGCATTGACTGTTGATATTTATTCGGCACACCTGGTTGACCAGTGCATCAACCAACTGGGCAAGCGAGTCGGAATCTTTGCCAAAAATACTCGCCTGCTGGCCATAGTTTGAGGCAACTATATAATCTATCGGTTCCTGAAGAGAATCAAATGGCACCACCGGTATAACCGGACCAAACTGCTCTTCCGTATACACCCTCATATCCGGGGTAACCGGATAGAGTAGTGCCGGATAGAAAAAAGACGAAGAGACCGTCCCTCCACCGGAATTCATAACGCGGGCACCATGCATAGTTGCATCGGAGACCAGTTCTGCCAGATAGTGAGGTTTTTCCGGTTCAGGGAGCGGGGTAATAATAACATCCTCCTCCCACGGCATTCCGCATGAGAGGGACGTGATACCTGCCGTCATGCGCGCAACAAACTCATCAACGACGGAGCGGTGTAAAAAAAGAATTTTCAGGGCGGTGCAGCGTTGACCGTTATTGGTCAGACAGCCGGAAAGACATTCAGCCACGGTCATCTCCAAATCGGCATCGGGGAGAATAACGGCGGGATTTTTGGCATCCAGACCCAGCACGCACCGAAGCCGGTGGGGACGCGGATGTACGGAGCGCAGGGCGTCGGCAACACGGCAGGTACCGATGAAGCCAAGCACATCAACTTTACCGGTCGCCATCAGCGGCGGCACCACCGTTTCTCCTTCGCCGTACACCGTGTTGATAACACCGGCGGGAAACAGGTCCCGAAAAGCCTCCAACAGTGGCTGAAAGATCAAAATGCCGAAGCGGGGCGGTTTCAGCAGTATGGTATTTCCCATGACCAGTGCCGGAATCAGTGTGGTAAATGTTTCATAGAGCGGAAAGTTGAAGGGGCCCATACAGAGCACTACTCCCAAGGGGGCGCGGCGAATCTGACCGATAATACCCTGCTGAATGACAAAGCGGGATGAAACACGGTCCAACTCTTTTAACGCCTCCAGGGTATCCCGGATATATGCCACCGTACGATCAAACTCACGTCCCGCCTCACGCAATGATTTACCGGTCTCCCACAGGAGGAGTAACACGATTTCATCCCGTTTGGAAAGCAGAGCGGAAACCAACTGCTGCACACAATGAATTCGCTCACCGACCGACATTGTGGGCCAGACTCCACGCCCAAGGGCATAGGCCCGCACCGCCATATCCAGGCATTCGAGAGCCGCGTCACCGGTCAACAATGGTGCCTCCCCAACCAGTACCGGTGTCAGACCATTCGGTGTACGAACCTCTACGGGGGAGCGCACCTCCTGAAGAGGTCCGCTCCATTGTCTCAATTCCCCTTGAATAAGATAAGTGCTCTGTACGAGCGGTCGGGAAAATCTGTACTGTTCAGGTATTTCATCTGGTTCAGGAAACAGGGTTTCCAGGGTTGTTTTCATATACGGTCTTTCATAGTAAGAAAATAAGCGTATCCGCCGCCTTGACAACTTCGGTTCACAAACGGTATTGTCAGTCAGGGTTTATATACAAAAGGGGGCAATCTGTCACCATGATTCTTGACTGGAATACTATAGATACAGTTCTGCTGGATATGGACGGCACTATACTTGATCGCCATTTCGATGATCATTTCTGGTTGGAGCATGTGCCAAAACGATGGTCAGAACGTAATCATACCACACTTGAACAGGCAAAAAAACAGCTCTACGGCCTGTTTCGCAGCCAGGAAAATACCTTGAACTGGACCGATCTTGATTACTGGTCCGATCGCCTCAAGTTGGACATTCCCCTCCTGAAAAGAGAGATCGAACATCTGATTGCCGTACATCCCCATGTCATCGAGTTTCTTCTCTTCCTGAAGCATTCCGGCAAAGCGATCTGGTTAGTCACCAATGCCCATTCAAAAACACTCGATCTCAAGATGAAAAACACCCGAATAGGACATTATTTTAACGGAACAATCTGCGCCCATCGCGTGGGAGTTCCAAAAGAGGATGACCGTTTTTGGAGCAAGCTGCAAAAGTTTATTCCGTATGATCCAAGCCGCACCCTTTTGGGGGAGGATAGCGAGACAAACCTGAAAACGGCTGAAAACTATGGGATCCGGTACCTCATGTATATCAGTCGTTACAGCTCAAAAATAGAGCCCCGCAACTCGGAACGTTTTTCAACCATAGAATACTTTAACGCCCTTATTCCGGAAAAGGGACAGAGCCAGATTCGGCTGCCGTCATGCACTTAATATTGACTATTATTGTCCAGATATTATTCTCAGGCCCGTTTTAAAATGGTGCGCAGTTTTTCCAGTTTTGAGGCCCCCTCTTCAATGAGACGAATCAGGTCTTTCCGTGCGCTCCCGGCAACATCCCTGCCGGTTTCCAGCAGGTCTTCCGTCTTTTCACCGATACTATCAACCAGATTGGTAACATTTTTTGCCAGGTCATCTACCATATCATCGGCCTGGCTTTGTATTTTTCGAGAACGACGGAGAATATCCGTGCGCGTTTTTGCACCCGACTGGGGTGCAAACAGCAGAGCGAGGCCGGTTCCGATAACCGCTCCGGCAAAAACCAGTAATGCTGCACCTGCAATTTTTTGAGTTTTCTCTTCCATAATGACCTCCGAAATAATTATTTATACCGCCATAGTACCGCAATCAATTCATAAGACAAGTACTTATCGTTTCATTTACTTACCACTTTATCATTTAAGCACCAGTATGCTATAGTAATCAGTCAATAAATTACAGATCCAAAGGACTCAACCCATGAATAAGAAAACCTATGACGTTTTGATAATCGGCGGGGGGCCAGCGGGACTCTCTACAGCCTATCTCTGCCATAAGCACGCTCTTTCCTACCTGGTGCTCGAATCAGGCAAAGCAATATTTCAGGGAATAGCCAATAGTTATCCCGCAGGAAAAATGGTGTACCCGTCAAAACCGAAGGATGCTGCGGATCCGTTTATGGTTGATGAACTGCGTCCACCTGACAAACCGGTAACGGTGGAGAGCTATCTCCAGTACGTGCAGCATTTTGTCCAGCATGAAAACCTGGCCATTCAGACTGAGGTCGATTTTGAGGACATTAAAGATGAGCGCGATAGTCTAACGGTTGTCACCTCAAAAGGTAATTTTAAGGGAAGAAAAGTAGTTCTCTCGTTCGGAAGTAATATTCCACGGGAGCTTTCCGTGTATGGCGATGCCAAAATGGTGGCAAAAAATGTTGATGATGCTGCCAAATACGTGGGTATCAAGACGCTGGTTATCGGCGGTGGAAATACTGCGGCCGACGTTATCATCAACATTCTCAAGGCAAAGCGGGAGGCAAAAGATACCAATTCGGTTTACTGGGCACATATGGCGGAAACCTTTGACGTTAATAAGGAAACCGCCCAACGTCTTGGTGAAGAGATACTGCTGGGGGGAAATATCCGTCTTCTTCCCGGTGCCACACCCCGTATTGGCGAAGTTGATGATGAAGGGGTTGATCGCCTGGTTATTCGTATCAACGAATTCAAACAGTCCGATGGAATCGACCTTTACCATGCCATGAGTTTTCCCATGCAGAACGTTATTGCCTGCATAGGTTCCCAGGGACCCATTCCGATTTTTGATAAGCTCAGTATCCAGAGCATTGCCTGTGCAGCCGGTGTCTGTAAAATCGCCAAAGATGGTGAGCGGCTGGTCTTACTCACGTCCGAATATGAATCCACCAGAAAGGGAGTCTATGTCATTGGAGGAGCAATTTCTCCCTCCTATATGAAGATAAATGAAGGTTCCATTGCCGAAGAGCGGCATCCGAACCTGATTTATACTGCAATAAATGATGCCTATTATGTAGTGCAGGCTATCAAAACCAAGCTGGGTAAATAGAGAAATCATACCCATACCTTGATTTTCTGCCCAGTTGTCACTACATTACACTGAGCTGATATGATCACTCTCGGCAGTACACTTGTTAACAAGGAGTTATAGAACATGAATACACACGTACAAAAACTTTTTCCCCTGCTGTTGGTGGCTCTGTTCCTTTCAGTTACCCTGATTGATACCGATGCCCATGCACGGGCCGGCGGCGGAAGCCGCTCATTGGGTAGCAGGGGGAGCCGCAGCTATTCGCGTCCTGCCTCACCCATTACCCAGCCACCTCCGTCCCGACCCCAGCAATTTATTCCCCCTCCCCCACCAATCTATCAACCTCAGCCTGCCGCAGGTGGTTTCTTCAGAAGCATGGCAGGTGGAATTGCCGGTGGTCTACTCGGAGGCATGCTCTTCAGAAGTATGGGGTTTGGTGGCATGGGGGGTGGCATGGGGTATGGCGGTGGTGGTGTTGGTGGTGTTGGTGGTGGCGGGATCGGACTGTTTGAAATCCTGCTTCTTGCTGGAATTGCCTATCTCATTTATCGTTTTATAAAGAAGAGCAGGGAAAACAGTTCTGACAATGTTTATAATCAGAATAGTTACCAGGGAGGTTCCGTGTCACCAATTTCCCCGGCGTATCAGGCACAGCCCGTTGATACAAATGACGTTGAAACCGGTTTGGCCCATATCCGTCAGTATGATGCCTCTTTTGACGAAAACCGCTATAATGACCTGATTATGGATAACTTTTTCAAAATTCAAGGTGCCTGGATGAACAGGAATCTTGCATCGGTACATGACATACTCACCGATGAAATGAAACGGGTCTTCCAGACCGACATTGACAGATTACTTCGTGACAGACAGATAAACCGTCTGGAAAATATTGCCGTTCGCAAGGTTGAAATTGTGGAGGCCTGGCAGGAGTCGGGGCAGGACTTTATTACATCTCTGATTTACGCAAATTTGCTTGATTTCACAACCGACGAAGGGGGTACGGTACTTTCCGGCAGCAAGACCGACCCGGTCAAGTTTGAAGAATTCTGGACCTTTACCAGAGCGGTTGGCGGCAATGGCTGGAAATTAACAGCTATTGATCAGAAATAGCTCCCCGCTGCATTACGTCCCCTGTTCCCACGCAAAGGAACAGGGGACGTTCCTTCCCTGGTATGTGACTACCGTTTCTGATAATTTCTTAGTGCATCCTCAAATGAACGTTCTATCTCACCTTTCTGTTGGTTATTGCCATAAAACCAGACACAAACTCCCACGAGAAATAGTAACATCAGCATAGCAACAACTTTTTTTAGAAATGAGCCGCTGTTCTTGCTCTGGACGTCATCCGATGATACTCCACTCAACTCGTCTTCTTCCCGATTACCCCTGAATAGATAACTGGCCCGCATCTGTCGAATTCTTTTCAGCTGAATTGCCGAGATGTATTCTACCACAGCGTCCCGGTCCCGTTCATCAATATGGACAAACTGCACTCCAGTATTGAAATACTCGGTATCATAGCCGGCAGCATAGTTGCGGCTGGCAAAGACAACGCGTCCAATTACTTCGATCAGCCGCTGAGGAATCGGGACCAATAGTTCCAGCAGAATATACTCACCGAGAGCAAAGCCCTGATGGGTCAAAATCCGGAGTCCACCACCACTAATATTGGCTGCCAAGGGAATTATAGTCTCCCAATCGTTGGCAAGGTCACAATCAGTGCCACTTCCTGGTGAAGAGCAAGCCGCTGTACCGTCTTCCCGGCCCTCAAGCGGTTCCTGCGGTAAGTGAGAAACGGAGGAAAGCAGTTCTCCATTCCACCTGATAGCCTCTCTATCAAGCTCACGCCGCTGACGCTCAAGAGTACGCGCTTTCCATTCCTTCTGCAGTTGGTCAATATTCTGGGTTGCGGTAATGAAATATTTGATCGGGAGAAAAGCATCGACCCGGTAAAATTCACGAAGTTCATCGGAAACAATCTCACCGATCAGCCGAAGCAGCAGACGATGGGCAGAACCATCGGAAACCACAATCGCTCGACAACAGAAATTACTATTATCCACTTCACCACGCAGTTCAAGAATCTGGCCATAATCCAGGGTGACACCAGCGGGAAGCACATCTCGGGAGAGTTGTAGTGCTACCAGATCCTCATCAACTTTATTGATGATGGCCCAATCATGGAACACTTCAGCATTTGCAAGTGGAATCCCGACACCAACTTTTTTCCCCGGTGGAAAATAGTGTCCATAGAGTTGAATGTCACCCATATCTGAGTTCCCCCTTCCGAGCGGAAAATAAATCAGTTTTTGATGGCACTATTCAATGAGGTAAGTAGCTGTTCGAGTGCAACATTATGAACACCGGCACCGTGACCTACCGTTTCAATGTCGGCAATCTGGCATTCATAACAGTCGAGATTAAACTCCCTGAACACGTGAAGCGTTTCAGGATGGAGAGAGATAATATCCGAAATAATCATATCTTTGGTAATCATGATGCACCTCGGCTCAACAATGTGGTGAAAGTAAACTGAAATTATAAACCATATTTTCTTCGCAATGCATTTTTTACTTCCGGAGGAACAAACTTGTCAATATCGCCATTCAGTGAACAAACCTCTTTCACTATGGACGAAGAGAGGTAACCGTACTGTAATGAAGTCATCATGAAGAGAGTCTCAATTTCCCGGCCGATACTGCTGTTCATCTGGGCAATCTGAAATTCATATTCAAAGTCTGAAATGGCCCGAAGCCCCCTGATAATAACGTGGGCACCTCGTGAAGAAACATAATCAATCAACAGGCCGCTGAACGTATCAACGGTAACGCGCTCTTCTGTTTTTACCACATCCTGAATGAGTTCAACACGTTCATCGGTGGAAAAGAGGGCATTTTTCTGTGAATTCCGGGCAACGGCAACAACGATCTCATCAAAAATGGTTAATCCTCGCCTGATTATATCAAGGTGACCGTACGTTATAGGATCAAATGAACCGGGATAAACAGCAACTTTCTTCATTAAACCTCCATTATAAACAACTCAAGGGCCGTATCCCCATAGCTGCGACGGTCAAAACGACGCAACGTTCCGTATGCATCTGCTAACCGACTCCTGGCAGAGCATTCGGCTACAAAAATTGCACCGGTCACAAGCAACCCTGAACCTTCAATAAAACCTGGAACCGTATCATACAGCAAAGAGTCATAGGGAGGGTCAAAAAAAACTAAATTAAAGTGCTTTGCTTGCCGAACCAGCAGCGGTAATGCGACGGAAACGTCCATCATAAGAACAGTTGACTCATCGTTGAAAGCGGCATCGGAAATATTCTTGTCGAGAATTTTCCGCGAAGTACCATCCTTTTCAATAAAACAGCAGGAAGCTGCGCCACGACTTAATGATTCAATGCCCAGCCCTCCGGTACCCGCACAGATATCAAGCACCTCACTTCCAGACAAATCGAGGCAATTTGACAAAATGTTAAAAAGTGACTCCTTTACTCGATCCGATGTCGGCCTGGTTGTCAACCCAGTTGGTACGGATAATTTTTTACCTCGTCGACTCCCGGAAATGACACGCATTGCAAATACTCCGTACTCTGGACTGTCTGGAAGCTAACGTAATTAGCCGAATTGGTCAAGCATGAAGAACATGTGGAGGTTACGGAACGATATCAACACAGAATTTACATGACCTTACAATAATTTAATGCTATAGTTTTCGTGTGGATACAACAACAAATGACATACCAGACATCTTACTGGACAGCAAATCACTTTCGTCGCTGATTATTGACCTCAATATTGCGCGTCGTAACAGTCTTGCCTACCCAAAAGGTCACCCCCTGATTGCAACGTCCCTGACAAAAGTGATGGAGGAGTATGAGTGCCTTCTGGGACAAAATGATGAAATAATCCTCGGAGTTACCGGTGAAGCGCTGATGATCAACGGCGTGATAATGGATAAGTCAAACCTGGTCTATCGGGACTTTTCCCGTACTCTTTTTGAGCATGAAATTGGTGTTCTCATTTTTCACCATGGACTAACAATCCGAGAATTAACTAATTTTACCATTATTCTTGGTCTTAAACGGGAGCAGATACAGCAGTATGGAGGTATTGAACGGGTATGGGAAAAAGCAGCAATTGGAGCAATAGCAATCAGGCCACTCCGATACGATCTTTTCCAGTCCCCTGTTGAGAACCTGCCAGACGACACAACAACCGGTGATAACCTCTGGGAAAAGTTTGCCCGGGAACTTTCCCGCAATTCTTTCGAAGCAATGACGTACGAAGGGGGCGTGTTCGAATCTCAGCGTACGTCACAGCAACTGAATCGTCATTTCTCCACCGGTCGTTTTTCCCGTTCTGATATTCAGGAGCTTATTTCCGAACTTTTCATACCAACCGGAATAGACCCTGCTGCCATACGTTTTTCAGATATCCATTTTCAACAGCTTGGTGCCCTCATCAGCAATCTTTCCCCGCTACTGCGTAGACAATTTTTGGAGGACTGCCTTGATGCATGCGGCCATCTCCAACAGAATGCTGCAGAACGTATCATCTTTAATCTAACGGATGCAGCTGTCAGTTCAATTGTCAGGGACATAGACAGCCAGAAACTTACCCCGTCACCCAGTATTCATGCACTTTTTACACAACGTGCAAAAACCATCGATAGTAAATATTTATTGGAAGTTGACGATGAGTTTACTTCGCAGATACACATTATTATGGGAGAAAAGAGTCTTGAGCAGTTTTCTCCCGACGTATATCAGCTCCTTCACCGGCAGACTCTTGAAACGCTCCTCGATGTTCAACCATCGAAAGACACACATTCCGAGTTGCTTCCTTTTACAGAAAGCCAGGCAATTGACGTCAGCGTACGTCATATATTACTCAATCTGGTGCAGGAAGGAATTGAATCCGCTGATGAGCGAGAACTCCTTTTTCAGACTCTTAGCGATACCTTTACGTTTGCTCTCCAGACCGGCGACTATCTTCAACTTCATTCTCTCATTGACCAACTTTTATCTGATTCAATTCCACCTGAACTGAAGACGCGCCTTCGGGCAGAATACGGACGTCGAGAATACCTGGATGAGATACTTGATGGCCTTTCCATCTGGGGTAAAGCACGCTATGACGATATCCGGTCCTTGATACTCAAATTGGGTGATTTGTTTGTCGATGCGGTTCTTGATCGCCTTGCCTCAGAAGACAGTATGTCGCTGCGTCGATTTTATATTGATTGTCTTGTTGAAATGGGTCCCATTGCCGTTAATCCTGTGGTTAACCGACTTTCCGATACCCGTTGGTATTTTCTCCGCAACCTTCTGATCATCCTCACTGCCCTGAATGATTCTTCGGTTGTGCCACTGATACGGCCATTGATGAAGCATGAAAACATCAAACTCCGTCATGATACCCTTAAGACATTGGTTCATTTCCATGACACACAAGCTGAAAAAATGGTTTTGGGGTATCTGGGGAGCCAGAATAGTGAATTACAAATGACTGCAATTAATCTGTCGGAGCAGTGCATTGCTCCCTCCATAGCGGAAAAACTTGTTGAATTGTTGATGCAGGGTGGTTATTCACAAAGTGAATGTGAGCGAAAAAGTGCCATTGTTCATTCCTTGGGAGAGATCGGCAATGTTGATGTACTCCCTCACCTGTTTAAAATTCTCACCTCCCGGAGTCTGATCAATTCACGTAATTTATCAAAGATTAAAGAAGATATCGTCAGAACTTTTACCAAATATCACTCATGTACTGTCGTACCCGAACTAGAACGTATTGCCGCCGGTTCCGGTAATCTTGCCCGTGTGGCAACTGAATCATTGAATATGCTTGTCGGTAAATATCCATGAGCAGCGACCTCCTTCATATTCATGAGTTCATACGCCATCTGCTTTCAGCGACAGCAAATGCTGCACTGTACGGCATGCTACATCCCCAGGTAATCCGCCTTTCCGCTCTGGCATACACCACCGTTACCACCATGTTTGAATCGAGAAAGGAATTGACCCTGCTGGTGGTTGAAAATAATCTGGTGATAGATGGTCACCCACAGACGCTCAGTCTGTTTCTTGAACGCTTTACGAGAATTTTAAAATCACGGGACATTGGCATCATCAAACTGCTTTCCGGTGTAACAAAAAATGAAATTGATATTCTGATTGGAGTACTGGCACATAAACTAAGTGACACCGCCCTGACCGATGCAGGATCTGAATCAATTCATATCGGTACGATTGATCTCGTGGTAACAGGACAGGGAGGTCTTGAATCGGGTGGAGAGAAAGGAAACCGAGTTTCTCTCCACGAAATGCCCCAGCAGGAGTTGTTGCTGTTCTCTGGATTGCATGTATCAATGACCACTACACGTAAAATCAAGATTAAGACCGTTTTTGAGCTGGTTTCCCGTTTTGTACGATTACTGCGGGAGGATAGTACTGCGGTGCTTGCAATGGCAACTCAAAATGACGCCACTGAAGTTACATTTACCCATTCAGGGAAGGTCTGTGTACTTAATCTGGCCCAGGCCATGGCACTTGATATTGATGGACCGTTGTTACTTGATATCGGTGTGGCGTCATTGATGCATGACATCGGAAAGTTGTCTGTACCGGAAGAAATACTCACTAAAACGGTCCCCCTTACCAGCGAAGAAGTGGCGCACATGCAACAGCACCCTGTCACCGGAGCACGCCTGTTGCTTGATACCCCTGATGCCCCTCGACTTGCAGCAGTGGTCGCCTACGAACATCATCTCAACTATAATCTCAGTGGTTATCCGGCGGTGCCGCCAGAGTGGCAGCAAAATATCTGTAGTCACATGACTAAAATATCTGATTTTTTTGATGCGCTGTGTATGCCGCAAGGTGAACGTAAACCCCTATCATTCCCTGAAGTTTGCAAAATAATGCAATCTCGAAAGGGTATTGAGTTACATCCGTCCCTCACCGATAATTTTCTGAAGGTTATTTCAGTGGTATCAAAAACGACTCACTGACTAAACGACATCGTTTCATTCCACCTGGGTGCCATTTCAAATTATCAGGCAGTTCTTTCTTCTGACACCGCTTGACATCTCATTATATCGTGCTTACATCATAGTAAGAAGACAATTAACTCAATCACAGGGAAGGCATAGACATGGATTTTAACAAACTTACCCAGAAATCTCAGGAAGCCTTTACCGATGCACAAAACAGGGCTGTTTCTTTTGGCCACTTCGAGGTTGATTGCGAGCATCTGCTATGGGCACTTCTTGAACAACATGAGGGACTGGTGTCCCGACTGTTACAGAGAATGGATGTGCGCCCGGAAATCATAAAGAAAGAAGTCTTCACCGAACTGGAGCGCAAACCCCGTGTCTCGGGACCGGGGGCTGAAACAGGAAAAATTTATGTATCACAGCGTCTGTCACGAATCATGGTAGCCGCCGAGAATGAGGCAAAACGCCTGAAGGATGAATATGTATCAGTCGAACACCTCCTGATGGCGTTGCTTGCCGAAGGGGATAAGGTTCCTTCGGGACGTATTCTCAAACAGGCCGGTGTGACTCACGAGCGTTTTTTACAGGCACTTACGGAAGTTCGTGGAAGTCAACGAGTTCAGAGTGCCAATCCGGAAGCAACCTATGAAGCCCTGGAGAAATATGGCAGAGATCTGGTCAAAATGGCCCAGACGGACAAACTGGATCCGGTTATCGGTCGTGACGATGAAGTGCGGCGTGTCATTCGGGTATTGTCACGAAAGACCAAAAACAACCCGGTATTGATCGGCGAGCCGGGGGTGGGAAAAACAGCCATTGTAGAGGGTCTGGCCCAGCGAATTGTTCGGGGAGACGTGCCGGAAGGGTTGAAAGACAAGATCATTTTCGCCCTTGATATGGGGTCTCTCATCGCCGGTGCCAAGTATCGAGGTGAATTTGAAGAGCGTCTTAAAGCCGTTTTGAATGAGGTTAAAGAGGCCAATGGGCAGATTATTCTCTTTATTGACGAACTACATACCATCGTTGGAGCCGGCAAGACTGAAGGTTCGATGGATGCGGGTAACATGCTGAAACCGATGCTGGCTCGGGGAGAACTGCACTGTATCGGTGCAACCACACTCGATGAATATCGCCAGAATATCGAAAAAGATCCTGCCCTTGAACGACGGTTCCAACCGGTACTTGTTGAGCAGCCAACGGTGGAAGACACGGTATCAATACTCAGGGGGCTGCGAGAACGTTTCGAAGTACACCATGGTGTCAGAATCCAGGATAATGCCCTTGTTGCGGCTGCAACACTCTCCAATCGATACATTACCGAACGATTTCTGCCGGACAAGGCCATCGACCTGGTCGATGAAGCCTGTGCCATGCTTCGCACTGAAATTGATTCACTCCCCTCGGAACTGGACACCATTTCAAGACGGGTCATGCAACTGGAAATAGAGGAAGTTGCCCTGAAAAAGGAGAAGGATAAGGCCAGCAAGGAACGTCTGGAAACGTTGCGCAAGGATCTTGCCGATGATCGTGAAAAGGCATCTGCCATGCGGGCTCGTTATGACTCTGAAAAAATTGCAATACAGAGGGTTCAGGGGCTCCGTGAGCAGCTTGAACGTACCCGCCGAGAGATAGACCAGGCAGAACGTGCCGGCAACCTTGAGCAGGCATCACGATTGAAATACTCCGATCTTCCCGGATTGGAAACAGCCCTGAAAAACGAAGAGGCGGCACTTAATCAGAAACAGGGTGGGCAGAAACTGTTACGGGAAGAGGTCACCGAAGATGAAATCGCGGAAATAGTAGCCCATTGGACCGGCATACCGGTGCTGCGACTGGTGGAGGGGGAGCGGGAAAAGCTTCTTCGTCTTGAATCCATCCTCCATCAGCGGGTCATAGGACAAGACGAAGCGGTACAACTTGTTGCCGATGCCGTACTCCGGGCCCGTTCCGGCATAAAGGACCCTCGCCGTCCCATCGGATCCTTTATCTTCCTTGGCCCAACCGGTGTCGGTAAAACCGAGTTGGCCAGAACGCTGGCAGAGGCTCTGTTCGATTCTGAAGATAACATGGTCCGTATTGATATGTCGGAATACATGGAAAAGTTTGCCGTATCACGCTTGATTGGAGCCCCTCCCGGTTACGTCGGCTATGAAGAAGGGGGGCAGTTGACGGAGGCGGTCAGGCGTAAACCTTACTGCGTGTTGCTGTTTGATGAAATTGAAAAGGCACATCCCGACGTTTTCAATATTCTTCTCCAGATACTTGATGACGGCAGGGTCACCGACAGCCATGGCCGAACGGTCAACTTTAAAAATACCGTGATTATTATGACCTCCAATATAGGTGCTCCCCATCTGCTGGAAGGAATAACAGCGAATGGTGAAATTAAAGAAGCTGCCCGGAAAAATGTTATGAATGAACTAAAGACATGCTTCCGACCCGAGTTTCTTAATCGGGTCGATGACATCGTTCTTTTCAAACCACTTCAGCTTGAGGAAGTCATAAAAATCGCCGATTTGCTCGCTGAACAGTTGAGGCTTCGCTTGAAGGAACAACGGATAACCCTCGATATTAGCAGGGAAGCATTGGCGTTCGTTGCAACGTCAGGCTACGATCCGGTTTATGGTGCCCGCCCCCTCAAGAGATACCTGCAGCGAGAACTGGAAACACGGGTGGCACGGGCAATTATTGCCGGAACTGTCATGGAGGGGGGAACGCTGACGATTGATGTAAAAGAGGGAGCGCTGACCATGGAAAGCAAGAGTGCCTAAACCGGTTGCCCGATAAAAATTTTAAAAGGCCAAATCTACACAGATTTGGCCTTTTTCACTTTGCAGTTTATTGTCATTTTTGCAGCCAGTTAGACAGTATTTCACGAAGTTCAAGATGTTTTAACGGCTTGGTAAGATAGTCATTCATCCCAGCTGCTATGCATTTTTCACGATCACCACCCATTGCGTTGGCGGTCATAGCAACAATAGGTACGGCGTGATTGAGAACGTGAGACTCATTGCTACGGATCAATAATGTTGCTTCAAAGCCGTCCAGTTCAGGCATCTGCCAATCCATGAGAACAAGATCATAGTTAGTCAGCTCAAGTGCTCTGATCGCCTCAAGACCGTTTGAAACAACATCTGCCTTGTAACCAATTTTTTTAAGGATTCCTTGCGCAACCTTCTGATTGATAATGTTATCTTCTGCCAGAAGAATACGCCATTCAGTGGGAGGCGACTCCGCGGATAAATTTCTTGTCTCGGTAACATCCACTTCTATAGCATTTTCTGCAGGTTGTGTACTCTGTACTTCAAAATGAGCTGTAAACCAGAAAGTGGAGCCACTACCCTCTCTACTCTCTACACCGATTCGGCCACCCATAAGTTCAGCAAGTTGCTTACTTATCGCAAGTCCAAGACCCGTACCTCCGTATGTACGCGCAGTAGCACCATCAGCCTGGGTAAACGGATCAAAAATGGCGGCTATTCGTTCTTCTGAAATACCGATACCGGTGTCTCTCACCGAGAAGCGAATGATCAGGGGATCCGGGGCATTTGATTCAATTTCAGCATGTATAACGACATCTCCGGCATGGGTAAACTTTATGGCATTACCAACAAGGTTGGTAATAATTTGGCGCATTCTCCCGGGATCACCTTTCAGTAGTGTTGGTACTGCAGGGTCTATCCGGCAACTTAGAGCTATACCCCTTTCTATGGCCCGTAACTCCAGCAATTTAATCACATTATAAAGAGCAGACCGCAGGTCGAAATTTATTATTTCAAGTTCAAGTTTTCCAGCCCCTATTTTTGAAAAATCCAGGATATCATTGATCAGTCCCAGAAGATTCTCCCCACAATTTTTGATTATTTCAGCGTATTCGTGCTGTTCTTTGGTCAGGGTAGTATCGAGCAATAGAGAGGTAATGCCAATCACCCCGTTCATTGGAGTGCGTATTTCATGGCTCATGGTTGCCAGAAAAATACTCTTTGCTTGAGTTGCCTCTTCGGCCTTACGTAAGGCTATGGCGAGGTCGGCATTCATCTGCGCAGCCTGGGCGGAAGCATCCAAAAGCTGATGTTGGTATGAATCACTGAGGGAGAGTACTTTATAAAAGCGGCGTGAAAGTTTTGCATATTTTTTAACAAACTGTTCAATCTCAGCGGCTAAAGGGTTATTACTGGCAACAACAAATTCCAAAAAAGTTTGCATTTCTTTTATTGATTCATCTTCATGTGGCAGTTTAAATTCGTTTAAGTTACCATATGGTACTATGCTATCATCTGCTAGTGGTGCAACTGTTTGTTCCCTCTCATGAGAATTGTAGAGTACCTCTTTCAATTTATCAGTCAGAATCCGATATTCGGACAGAAGATCAACCCCCGCTGCAGAAGGATCAATAAGGATTTGCTCCGCTCTTTGCAGGGTGGGATCCTCCATATCTGGCCCATGATCGGTTCTATTTGAATCACTCATCATACAATAACCTCAATATCAAATGGAAAACTTACCTCTTCACGAAAATCCTCAGCCATTTCATATGAACGTGGATTTTCCTTATCATAACGCCAGATTATGTTGCATTTAACGCCTCTCATACTGGCATCTTCTAACACATCAAAAATATCAAAAGCACATTTGGTACTACTGCTGTTCATGTAGGTAACGGCAAAATCAAGGGTTATGTCCTGCAATTCCAAAAGAGTTGTTTTGAGCCAGTTCACAACCGGCGCATAAAAATCAAAGGAGTTTTCCGGGTAGGATTCTCCAATTATCTTGAGCGTATTCGTTGTCTGCTCAAAATTAATTAACGGCGTTGATGATGTAGGCAGAATATCGAGAGGTTCCATAATTATCCCCAAATTAAATAAGCACTGTGAGAGTAAAGAAATCATAGATAGGATCAATGTCCCGTATAGAGCAGGCTATTTTGTCGGTCGCACGTTTTGCAATCTCCAAGAGCCCAAGACCAGCACCGAGTGAACCTATTGGTACTTCTTTACGCAACTGTTGGCGGTACTGTTTTTTTAATTCTTCGGGAGTCAAGGCATTTACCTCTGCTATTCTGCTACAAAAAACTTGTGTATCATTTTTTAGTACAACGTTTCCGGATGATACAGCATACTGATCCCCCGCTTTTGCAATCGCAATAATGGAAGACATCGCTTCTGGAGGAGTGATTTTGCGAACGGTCAGATAATTACGGACATTTTGAGCGAGTTCAATATAAACGGCAAAAACATCCAGAACAGCAACCTGTGCAATATGTTCCGCCTCCAGATGATTACGCATAGCTTTTCCTGTTTCTTCAATAATACTATGGGAAAAAGGGCCATTAAAGCACATCATAATGCCAGATTTATCAAATTCAGTCTTCAAATCATATAGATCCATGTCATCTCCTTTGAAATTTCAAAATGATATTTTCTCCAGCTCAGATCATAAATCCAACCAGAGTTATATCATCTCGCTGTTTTCTACTGCCACGCCAGAGCAAAAGTGTTTCTTCAAAAATATTCTGCTGCTCCTTTAGTGTGTAGTGTGCGTTTTGTTGGAGCATTTCTTTGAAGCGCTGCCGACCAAAGCCGAAGCCTTTTTCACCACCGTTATCATCCAAAAAACCATCCGTTGTCGCGTAGCATTTTGTTCCACTTGCAAGGTCCACACTATGATTTGTGTAACAATAATGTAAGTCAGTGTTGCTATAGCCAAGACCTTGTCGATCGCCCTTAATTTCCGTTACGATGTCAGCCCTGTGAAGATACAGCGAAAGCCCGGCTGCGGCACAGGTAAGTGTTCGTTTATCCGGTGCGATACAGCACAGGATAATATCCAGGCCGGCATCCACTAAAGAATCGCCTTCACGTCGCAGATGGAGAGTCTCTTTGAGAACACGGTTCATTTCACCTAATATTTTTGAAGGATCATCAGAACAAAATGTATTTACTACCTGGTTAAGCACAGAATTTACGGTCATTGTCATAAAAGCACCCGGCACACCATGCCCCGTACAATCAATGATGGCAATCAATGTCATATCTTTAATTTTCCGTAGCCAGTAAATATCCCCACCAACTATATCGCACGGTCTGTAGAGTGTAAACCAGTCTGAAAAGAGTTCATCAAACAGCTCGTTGCGAGGAAGAATTGAGCTTTGAATAACCTTGGCGCACTTGATACTTTCACGAATATGAGCTTGTGATTCTTCAAGTTGTCTATTGGAAACGGTCAGTTTATGCATAGACTCATCAAGCTGTCGCACCATACTATTGAATGATTCTGAAAATTCTCCCATAAAATCGACACGCTGGGAGAAATCACCCGTAGCAATCATTTTTGTTTGCCAAGTAAGATGCTGCAAAGCACCCTGTAAAGCCTTAATTGAGCCAGGTACAAAGCCTTTTTTTGTAATTTTATAGGCCAGGTCACCAGAGGCAAACGCAATGATGGCGGTTCGGATTTCAAGCAAAGTTGTGTACAACTGTTCGTACCCCGCCAGATCATGCACACCTTGATGCTGGCCGTTTTTTAGAGAACGATCCGTGAGGAGTTCCTGTAAGGTTCGTATTGTTGTTTCAGCAAGTGCTACATCCATTTCCGGCATCTTATACAACCGCCTTTGCCTCAAAACGGCAAGTCCGGTCCCCAGTACACCAGCAATCCACCTCTTTAACGGTAAACTTAATTCCAGAAAAACATTCAAGTAATGATGAAATGAATCCTTCATCATAGCTACATATTTCGTAATCAAGCTCTGGTAACCCGGAACAATCCAAGTCTTCAGAAACAGTAAGTGTGACCTCCCCTTTCACCATGTCAGCTTTTTCAACTCGCAAAATGCCGATTCCCAACTCTTTCAAAACTTCCTGCAGTTGGCGTACGAAATCGTTTAAATCGGAGGTGGGAGTGAGCATATGGGCATAAAATTCTTTGCCGGCAAGAGCTCCAGCTTCATAAAATATTTTGTCTGTTTCCTCGGTGCCAACATGTTGTTCAATTACATCACGAAACGCAAATTGAAGCAGACGGTAAACCTCCAGTCTTGCCGTATTGCCAAGATTGGGACGCCCAAGCTGAATATCACCTAAAAGATCCCAGGAAAATTTGTATTTACGGTCAGTTGTCATGTTAAGTTTCTCCTCACTTTTTTTTAAATGATTACTTTCCCAATGGCGTTCTGCTACAGGTGGATAGGGAATCTGAAGCGGAATTTACTTTTTTGTGTGCATGGAATCATTTCAGTGTCGCTGCTCTTTAATTCATTGTTTCATTTCCGCGCTACCTTCAGCAGGTAGCATTGTACACGCATTGTTGCAGAGGAGGCAACAATGAATAAAAGAAATAAAAAATGAATAAAAAATAATGGTTGGAAGCAACACATTAACGTTAGAAGCGGTGCGAACAAAAAAACCTCCGCGTACAATACATACGCGGAGGAACCTGAAAACAAGAAACTATTGTGGTACCCTGATGCTAATTATGCCAGATCCAGAACACCCTGATAGATGATATCAAACAGTTCCTGAATATTCTCTTCGGCAATGCAGGAGAAAGCGATACGAAGGTCGGTTTTGTTGATGGATATTGCACCAACACCATAGGTATCCAGCAGATGGACCCGAAGCTTTTCCGCATCAACGGTCTTAAGTTTCAGACACATGAAATAGCCGGAATTAAACGGATAATAATCCCAGGCGACAGCATATTTGTCACTGTTAAGCACTTCCTTGGTTTTCAGGGCACGCCCTTTCATAACTTGGAACTTTTCTTCTTTCTGGGCAAGAAACTGAGGGGAACGAAGAGCTTCGATGACAAACGTCTGGGACGGATGGGGACAGTTCGATATACGCGCACGGATAATACCCATGGTTTTCTTTTCCAGTGCGGTCATAACAGGAGCGTTTTCAGTTGCACTGCCGTCGGCAAAGGTAATGAAACCGGTCCGGAAACCCCAGACAAACTCCTCCTTGGTGGCACCGTCGAGTTTAACTGCCAGAATACGGGGGTGCAGGTTGGCAAGCTTCCCGAACAGGGATTCCTTCAGACTATCCTCATAAAAGAGACCAAAATAGGCATCATCGGACACTGCCACAATATTGCAACCAGCCTCAGCCGCTGCCAAAATTGCAGCAACAATTCCATCCCCCTCGGCCACAGTCGGTGTGTAGCCACTGGGGTTGTTGGGGAAGTTAAGCAGAACAACGGCCTTACCCTTTTCTTCGGCTGTTTTTTTCAACGTGGCCTTGAAAGCCTCGATATCATAGCCACCGGCAGAAGTAAAAGTCGGATGTTTCTTGACAATGGCACCACTGCAGGTACCGAAGGTCAAATTATAATTGCCCCACAGCATGTCTGGAAGAATCAGGTGATCCCCTTCGTCAATGAACAGGTCCGCTACGATGGAAAGTCCATGGGTCAAAGCGTTGGTAACCACGGGATTGCTGAAATGTTTCCCCTGTTGGCTCGGGTTTTCACGCAACATTTTTTCCCGCCACAGAGAACGTAACTCAGGCTTACCCGCTGGCGGAGCATAGGGGTAGATATCCTTTGGATCAAAACCGGACAGCTTGTCCTGGATACATTGCAGAAACATCGGGCCGCCGTTTTCGGTAGCGATACCAATCGTGGCATTGTATTTGTGAGCCTTGTCCTTTGCTTCCGCCGACTGGGTCAGAATTCCTTTGGGAAAGAAAAGATTTTTGCCAAGATCCGAAAGCATCTCCAGAACATGGGGGCTGTGTTGGGTCAACAGATCATTAAGTTCCTGTGCCAGTGGGTTCATTGAGTTCCTCCAAGGTTATAAAATGGTACGACGAATATATGCAACGTGAAAGGTATGTCAGCTTTTGAGTAGAACAATACCTGTTATATTTGTCAATAGAGAAATACTGGTTATCGTTTTTTACCACAGCAAAGAGGCAATAATTCGGCCTTTATTTCCGACAGGAAATACAGAGGCCGTACAACTCCATTTTGTGGCTGATAATAAGAAAACCGTGACGTGCCGCTATTTCATTTTGAAGCTGCTCGATGGTCGCATTTTCAAATTCAACTATGGAATTACAGGAAGTACACACCAGATGATCATGGTGTTCACCGGCCGAAACCTGTTCGTAGCGAGTCTGTCCATCGTGAAGCAGTATCTCTCTGGCAATACCCGCTTCAGCAAAAAGCTTGAGGGTTCTGTATACCGTGGCATGACCGATACCCTGATTGCTCAGTTTGATTTTAAGGTACAGCTCTTCAACACTGATATGTTGATGGGTGGACAGAAACACATCAAGTATGATGTCCCGCTGCCGCGTAGAACGTAACCCCTGTGCTACCACGAAATTTGCAAACATCCGTTTCTTTTCAAGCACAATCGACGTCCTTAATTAATTAAATATAAATTTTAAGATAGTTTACCCAAACAGAAATTTATCTGCTATTCCGCTGTGCCAGCATATATTTACCCACCCAGTTCTTAGCAAACTGGTAAGCGGTACGCCCGCACCGTTTGCTTTTTTCGTGGGACCATTGGATGGCATCATTCTCGATTTCGGTACTCCAGGGGATTTTAACTTTGCACAATTGACTCTCTTTTTCAATGTTGAGCCGAACCGCATCCAGGTACCGGTCTTGGGAAAATGCGTAGAAAGCCACCCAGATCCCAAAACGGTCAGAAAGAGAAACCTTCTCTTCCATGGCTTCACTCTGCTGCAATTCACCCTTGACGAATTTACCACCCAAGTGATCGGATTCATACTCCGGGAGAAGGTGACGCCGATTGGACGTAACATAGATGAGGACATTTTCCGGAGCCGAGTAGACCGAACCGTCAAGGGCACTTTTTAACATCTTGTAACTCAGTTCCCCCACCTCAAACGTCAAATCGTCACAAAGAAGGATGAACCGGTACGGTCGATTCTCCACAGCGGTGAAAATTTCTGACAAATAGATCAGATCCTCCTTCTCCACCTGAATAAAGCGGAGCCCCTGGGAGGAAAACTCGTTGAGCAGTGCTTTTACGATAGACGACTTGCCGGAGCCGCGGGACCCCCACAACAGTGCGTTGTTGGCGGGAAGTCCGGCAAGAAACTGGCGGGTGTTACTGACCATGATTTCCTTTTGCTCATCAACACCAATCAGCTCGCCGAGTCTCGTTGTGTCGGTAACTCGAACCGGCTCAAGGTAACCGGAAAAAGAGTGACGACGCCAGTTGGCAGCGACACAATGTTCCCAGTCTATGGGGGCAACAGCTTTGGGGAGCAGCATTTCCACTGAACCCAGTACACGTTCTAACTGGGCCACAACTTCAGGTTTTAAATTAAACATGGCATATACTCATTTCTTATGTATGGTGGGGAAACGTATTAAAAGTGTATCACCGAAGGGCTAACTAGCTGGGAAAAAAGCTTAAACGTAAATTCACTCTATACGTCAACCTGATACGTGCTGTCAAATAAAAATATATCATTCATCTTTATATTGCTTTTTACGGCATTTTTTATATACAAAGAACAGGAATAAATCCCGAGGGAGTGCTATGAAAATAATCGATTTGATTAATCAGGGTGGTCAATTTATTTCGCTGGAATTTTTTCCGCCCAAATCACGGAGTGATTGGCCCGTTTTTTTCCAGACGGTACAGCGACTGGCCACACTGAAGCCGCTTTTTGCATCGGTGACTTACGGTGCCGGTGGCAGCACCAATGCTGATTCGCTTGAAATTGTCACCAGACTGCAAAATGAATTTAATCTGGAAACCATGGCTCATCTGACCTGTATCGGGTCCACGCCAGAGGAAATCCATGCATTCCTCAATTCATTGACGGACGCAGGCGTTACCAACGTCCTCGCACTTCGCGGAGACCTGCCCCAGGAGCAGGGGGAAGTGCCAGCTCTTTCATCGACGCTGCAACATGGTTCTGACCTCGTATCCTTGATCAAAAATGCATTTCCTGCCATGGGGATATGCGCGGCAGCGTACCCGGAAACCCATCCTGAAGCAACCAGTACAGAAGCGGATCGGGCTTTTCTTAAATTGAAACTGGACAACGGTGCCGATTGCGCCATTACCCAGCTCTTTTTCGATAATAACCTGTACCACACCTTTGTGCAACAGTCGCGGGAATCCGGCATAACCAGACCGATTCTGCCGGGCATCCTGCCGGTGGTAAGCCTGAAAGTCATCAAGCGGATCATCTCACTGTGCGGTGCATCAATTCCAAAAGATTTTCTCTCACAGCTGGAAGAAGCGGATCGCACCGGTGGCGCAGCAGCAGTACAGAAAATCGGCATTGCCCATGCCCGGACCCAAATCCGGGAACTGCTCGCTTCAGGTGTTGCCGGGGTGCATATTTACACATTAAACCGGGCCGAAGTTGTCTTTGAGCTATTGGAAGGCATTGAACTCGGCCAGTAAGTTTCTTTGCATAGAAGGCACCGGTTACGGTGCCTTCTATAATACTCATTAATGGGCTGTTTTTTTATACCCGCAATGACGGGGAAGCCACTGCAGAGATGTAACCAGCTGCGGCGTTAACTTGATACATTCGGGATTGATTTCAAATCTCCGATCAAATATTTTGCACATTCGGCTGTGTATGTCGAGAAAACGGCAGGCGGTCTGGGTGTAAAAAATATTTCCCCGCTCATCTTCAATCTTTTCAAAGCAACAACTCCCACACTGATTGCACAGGTTATCCCAATCGGTCTCTTCTGTTGTATGATCAGACATCAATTACTTTTTGCCTCTCTGGGGTTTTGTACGGATCATATCGGCAAGGGTGCCCATTCCGCGCGGCATATCAACGGACTGTCGGCGGAATTCCGTCAGGGTTGCCTCTTCTTCAGCCGCTGCGCGGGCAGGCCCGGCAAGAGCCAGAGAAATACGGCGGTTGGCACGGTCAATGCTCTCGATCTTGACTTCGATCTGCTCCCCTTCCTTTACCACTTCCCGTGGATGATTGATTCGCTTTCCGGAACCGAGCTTGGAGATGTGAAGCAGTCCATCAATGCCATCATCCAGCGTTACAAAAGCACCAAATGTGTCAAGCCGTGCAACGGTACCGGTCTGGAATGAACCTTCGGGAAAACGCTCGGCGGCCTGCAGCCAGGGGTCTCCCAGAGTATCCTTAATACTGAGAGAGATACGCTCTTTTTCCCGATCAATGGTTTTAACGACGACCGTGAGTACTTGCCCGACAGACAGCACATCGTGGACATTTTTAACCCTGCTCCAGGCAATTTCTGACACCGGTATCAACCCTTCCAAACCGCCGATATCAACAAAAGCACCATAATCCTGGACAGAAGTAACGGTCCCCGAAACTGTTTTACCTTCACTGACACCCTCATACGCCTCTTCTTTCAAACGCTGCTGTTCCTCTTCAAGAAGCACCCGACGGGATACAACAATATTGCGGCCATTCTCACCATACTGGCTGATACGGAAGGTTAAACGGGTTCCTATGAGAGCTTCGGGGTTTTCCACGCGACGCAGCGCGATCTGTGAAAAAGGACAAAATGCCCGTGCCGTGCCACCGAGCTTAATTTCGTATCCCCCCTTGATCTCTTTTTCAACCACACCTTCAACCGGTACACCCGCTTGCCACGCCTGTTCAAGCTGGCTGCTCCCCGAGACTCCACCGCCGATACGAGTGGTAAAGCGCATCTCTCCATGGTTCGATGAGAGGAAATAGGCAGAGATACCATCTCCCTCCGTTACGGTCAGATTCCCGTCAATATCAAGGAATTCCTTCCGGTCTATGACCCCCTCTCCTTTCAGACCGGTATCCATAAAAATCCATTCAGCCGAAATTTTAAGCACAGTACCGGTCAATTTCTGTCCCGGTTCCAACCAACTTTTGCGCTCTTTGGAGCTCTGTTCAAACAGAGCGGCAAAGCTTTCTTCCTCAAACTCTTCAACTTCAGTTACTACGTCGATTTTTCTGTCAAGCGTATCGTTCATAAGCGTATCAACTCCTCATTTCAGAATATCTTGTCACCATAACATAAAAGCTCACATAAGTAATTGACTAAGATTACTACTTGGATTCATTTTCGGAAATAGCAACTTTTTATCAAACATCCCCTTGAAAACCGTAATCATTATGATTATGTTTCAAGAACTTGATACATTACCCACCCAAGGAGAAGCAACACTATGTCCAAAACCACCAAGCAGTTCCAGACTGAAGTTCAACAGTTACTCGATCTGGTAATACACTCTCTCTATTCCAACAAGGATATCTTCCTGCGCGAATTGATATCGAACGCTTCCGATGCCATTGATAAAATCCGCTTTGAATCCCATTCAGATGAATCACTTCTTGAAGGAAACAGTGACTGGAAAATCAAGCTTATTCCGAACAAGGATGCCGGCACACTGGTGATCCGTGACAACGGTATCGGCATGAACATGGCTGAGGTAGAAGAAAACATTGGTACCATTGCCCGTTCCGGCACCAAGGCGTTCATGCAGTCACTGAAAGAGAAAGCTTCCAGCGACAATCCGGAACTGATCGGCCAATTCGGCGTCGGATTTTATGCTTCTTTTATGGTAGCCGACCGGGTCGTCCTGGAAACCCGTAAAGGTGGTGCAGCCGCCGATGGGTGCCGCTGGGAATCAAATGGCGACGGCAGTTATACCATTGAAGAGTGCAGTTGTGAATTACGTGGTACGGAAATAACTCTGTACCTGAAAGAAGAATTCAAAGAATATCTGGATGAATGGAAAGTTCGGTCCATAGTAAAAAAATATTCCGATTATATACAGTATCCTGTTGTTATGGATATTACCCGAACAGAAACTCCCAAAGGGGTCGATGGTGAGGTGATTGAAGGTGCCGGTACCATCGAGAAAACCGAGGAGCAGATTCTAAACTCCATGAAGGCGATCTGGGCACGGGCAAAAAGCGATGTGACTGATGAGGAATACACAGAGTTTTACAAGCACATCTCCCACGACTACGATGCACCGTTCCGTACCATTCATTTTTCCGCCGAGGGAACCAGTGAATTCAAGGCACTCCTCTATCTGCCGGCAAAAAAGCCATTTGACCTGTTTACCAACGACCGAAAAAAAGGGCTTCAACTCTACGTTCGCCGTGTATTTATCAGCGATAAGTGTGAAGAGCTCATTCCGGACTATCTCCGTTTTGTGAAAGGGGTTGTTGATTCCTCCGATCTGCCGTTGAATGTATCACGGGAAATTCTTCAGGAAGATGTACAGATCAAGCGGATCCAGAAGAGTCTTGTCGGAAAGATTATATCGACTCTCACTGAAGTTAAGGAGCAGAAGTTCGATGAATACGTTACCTTTTGGAAAGAGTTCGGACAGGTTCTCAAGGAAGGTTTGCACTTTGACTATGCCAACAAGGAGAAGTTGCAGGAGTTGGTACTTTTTGAGAGCACCACTTCTGAAGCTGGCTCCCTCGTATCCTTGAAGGACTATGTCAGTCGTATGCCGGAAAACCAGAAAGAAATTTACTATATAACCGGTTCAAGCCGTGAAACAGTTGAGCAGTCCCCCCACTTGGAAGTTTTCCGCGCCAAAGGGTTTGAGGTTCTGTTTCTCACCGACCCCGTTGACGAGTGGGTTGTTCAGTCCATGACCGAATATCAGGAAAAACAGCTGAAAGCCGTTGACCGGGGCGATCTCAGCCTGGACAGCGATGAAGAAAAGCTGGAGAAGGAAAAGAAGCGGGAAGAAGCACAGAAGGAATTCAGTGATCTCATTTCTCTCATTGGGAATCAACTGAAAGACAAGGTTAAAGAGGTTCGTTTCTCTAACCGACTGACCGACAGTGCCTGTTGCCTTGTTGCCGATGAGTACGGCATGAACGCCAATATGGAACGGATCATGAAAGCAATGAATCAGACTGTTCCTGATTCCAAGCGGATTCTTGAATTGAATCCTGACCATGCCATACTTAAAACCATGGCGGCTATTCACCAGAAGGATGCCGCAGCGCCGGCACTCACCGATTATTCAGACCTGCTCTATGATCAGGCTCTCTTGACTGAAGGATCAACCATTAAGGACCCGCTCCGTTTCACCAGGCTGGTCAGTGAACTTATGGTTAAAGCGGCACAGTAGTTTAAACGTACCTGTGACGTCACGACAGACGTCACAGGTACAAAAGACAAAAGCGTACTTTTACTCGATACCATCGAATAAAAGTACGCTTTGTGTATTAAAACGACCTGCCTCAGAGGTAAATCAGCTTGCTACATAGAGTAGATCATCAATTTTATTTTCAAAATAATCCTCAATTTTATCGGTCAGCTCCGGTTTTGTTCTGTTTAATAATTCGTAGGCAACAGCACCGATAAAAACACCAGAAAGTGTCAACATAGTAAGTTTGAGCATAACGTTTCCTTTCTTCTGTTATAATGGAGTTTTAAATAGTATACACCCGAATCATGATGCACGTTCATTATCATATATCTCAGCGAAATGTCAAGCATTCCTGAGATACCGGTATTTTATGAGCATGAATTAAGCCACCTTTTGATGGCATCATCAAGTAATTCCTTGTTAATTGGCTTTGAGAGATAATCGTCCATACCGCTCTGAAGACATATGGCACGATCCTCTGCGGTTGCGTTAGCTGTCATTGCAATAATGGGTACCTTCCTGTTAAGAATGCCGGAATTGCCGTTACGAATGGCATTAGTTGCCTCAAATCCATTCATTACCGGCATGAGACAATCCATAAGTACCAGATCATAGTTTATCATCTCCAGTGCCCGAAGGGCTTCCTGACCGTCAGCCGCCACATCAACCCGGTATCCCAATGATTTCAACATATGCTGGGCTACTTTCTGGTTGATGATATTATCTTCTACCAGCAGAATACGCACCCCCAACCGTACCGATTCGGGGATAATATGCTGGGTTATAATTCCTTGTGGAAGTTGATCATTACCGGAATCAAGCGTTCTCCCCAGAACAACCTCCAAACAATCATAGAGCTGTGCCTGACGGACCGGCTTATGGAGATAACCGACAAACCCGATCTGTTCCAGAATTAACGCATCACCCCGCCGAGCTATGGAGGTCAACATGACCAATAAGGTTGATTTCAGGAGCGGATCTGCCATTACGCGCCTACCAAGATCCATTCCGTCCATATCCGGCATTTCCTGGTCCAGAACCGCAATCCGAAAGGGATCCCCCGACCGGGCCGCAGCGAGAAGCATTTCAAGCCCCTCTGCACCGTCGGAAGCAACGTCATGACGACATCCCCATAATTTTAACAGATTTTTCATAAGAATACGGTTAGTATCGTTGTCATCCACTACCAGAATACGGGTGGCGGTAAGTTTTCCCTGGCCGAGGCGCTGAATTGCCCGAAAAGCATCGGTACTCTGGATGGCCTGTTTCTCCAGACAGAGGGTAAACCAGAACGTTGACCCACCATTTTCAACACTTTTTACCCCTATTTCCCCCCCCATCAACTCGGTCAACTGCCGACAGATCGCAAGACCGAGTCCGGTTCCGCCAAACTTTCGGGTAGTACTTCCATCGGCCTGGGTAAAGGGATCAAATATTGCTGCTAATCGGGACTCGGGAATACCAATACCGGTGTCCTGTATTTCAAAAAGTATGGTGGCACTCTGTTCCTGATCGGAACGAAGAGTAGCACTAATGACAACTTCACCCACGCTGGTAAACTTGATGGCGTTACCGGTTAAATTGGTAATTATCTGTCGAATCCTCCCGGGATCACCACGAAGATATGACGGGACTGCCGGATCAATACGGCAAATAAGCTCCAGTCCTGCTTCTTCACTCTTCAATGCAAGCAGTTCGGCCGTATCCTCCAAAGTGACCCGTAAGTCGAAATCAAGAATTTCAAGGTCAAGTTTACCCGCCTCTATTTTTGAAAAGTCCAGGATTTCATTAATGATCGAGAGAAGATTTTCACCGCTTTTACTGGCTATTTCAGCGTACTCCCGCTGCTCCGCTGTGAGCCTTGTTTCAAGCAACATATTATTCATACCAAGCACGCCATTCATCGGAGTGCGGATTTCATGGCTCATTGTCGCGAGGAACGAACTTTTGGCAAGACTGGCAGCTTCAGCCTGTTCCTTTGCCTCGGTTAGTTCTTCAAGCATGTTCTTCATTATGGTTATATCTTCCTTAACCGCAAGATAATGGGTGATCACACCACGACCATCCCGCAGGGCCGATATGGTGACGTGTTCCCAAAACAATCGGCCATCCTTGCATTTATTTCTCAGTTCACCCTCCCATGTTTCACCAGAAGTAATGGTCAGCCACAGGTGCTGATATACTTCGGGAGGGACCATGCCGGACTGCATCAATCGCGGCGTCTGACCAATGGCATCGGCACTGCTGTAACCGGTGAGAGTGGTGAATTGGGGGTTGACAAATTCGATGCGACCCTGGGTATCGGTGATTAAAATAGAGACGGGACACTGCTCTACTGCTCGCGATAACGTGCGGCGCTCATTTTCAAGACGCTTTCGCTCGGTGATATCGGAAAAAGTAATTACAGCGCCTACCGTATGTCCATTTTCGATTAGGGGATGTGAAGAAAAAGAGGCGGGAAAGAAATCTCCATTTTTCCTGCACAGTAACAGGTCGTCATTCCGAAATGTAACGCCAACACTATTGAGTGGAGATGACTGACACAGATGATCGACTTCAGGAATCTGCTCACATTTTAGAGAGGAGTTGATCGTGTGACCGATCAACTCCTCTGCCTGATAGCCAAGAATTCGCAAGCCGGGCGTATTGATAAAGGTACAGATTCCTGCCAGGTCAATACTGTAGATACCTTGAATTGTTGACTGTAACAACTGTTCGCTGCGGTCTTCACTTTTTAGAAGGTTTAACTTTGCCTCATCGGCACGTTTTTTTGTCCTAACCTGGTTCATGACCCGCAACTGCATTTCTTCTCGGTTGAATGGCTTAGCCAGAAATTCACTTGCCCCCAAACTCATGGTGCGGATGACTTCATCGGCACTACCGGTTAGAACCACCAGCGGAATATGCTGCCACTTTTCACTTTTTTTAACCTGACAAATCAGCTCATGGCCATTCATGACCGGCATCTCAAGATCAACGAGAATGGCATCAACCTCGGGATGTTGCTCAAGCATTTGGAGAGCCTGGAGACCGTTATAGCATTTCAGTACACGGCAGCCAACTTCCGACATGATAAGTTCTATCAGTTCGGTATGCATACTGTCATCGTCTATGGCAAGAACAGTTACCTCATCTGACATAATCCCCCCGAAATGGTGGAAGCATAGGATTTTACGTTACACAAGATGGCAAGTTAAAAAAAGAGGAATGAGCTGAGAAGTAAATTATGCGTCAAGGGAAGATACTTCTTTAAATATATATTCAATGACGAGGAAGGCCTTAATAATTTCCGGATCAAAGTGGGTCCCGGACTCCTCAATCAGCATCCCCTTAACGACTTCATGATCAAAGCCTTTTCTGTAACACCGATCTGAGCGCAACGCATCGTAGCAATCGGCAACAGCCATAATCCTGGCTGAAAGAGGGATATTTTTTCCTACAAGACCATCGGGATATCCGGATCCGTCCCAGTATTCATGGTGATACAGAGCTATCTCAATTCCCATGCCAATTAAATCATTGTCAGGATATTTATTGAAAACCATCTGCATATTTTCAGCACCAACGACTGTATGGGATTTCATCGTTTCAAATTCTTCTCTGGTCAACGAGGCAGGTTTAAGAAGGACGTTGTCGGGAATCGATATTTTACCGATATCATGCATAGGTGCTGCCTGTTGAATACAGTCAATAAAAGCGGGCGAAATTGAAGCGGCATATGGCGAATCACTTGCTAACTGCCGGGCAAGCATTTCACAATACCGGCATACTCTTTCCAGATGGGCACCGGTATCATCATCCCGTTGTTCAGCAAGTTTTGCCAGGGCAAAAATAGTGGCTTGCTGGGCCTCGGAAATCTTGCGGATTTTCTTTTCAATCATTTCCTGATATTCAAGTCTCAAGCGAAGGGTACTCAAGCTGAGGTGGGTATTTATCCTGATTTTCAGTTCTTCAATATGAAACGGTTTTGCAATAAAATCAACGGCACCAACCCCAAATGCCCTTATTTTGTCATTAATGCCAATATTGCCGCTCATGAAAATAACCGGAATATCTTTCAAGTGTTCAATCAGCTTGATGCGCTCACACACCTGATAACCATCAAGTTCCGGCATGGAAATATCAAACAGAAAAAGATCGGGAACAAGCTCCAACGCCATGTCTAAAGCAGCTTTACCATCATTACAGAGAAATACTTCCGTATTCGTTGAGGCAAAAGTACTTTTCAGTAGTGCAAGAATATCCATGTCATCATCGGCAACCAAAATCCGAGATGATTTCACATTACGACTATATTTTGCAGTTAGTGGCATGCCAATTCCATGATGATATTAAAATACCTGACATAATTAAGACTACATAAAAGTGGCTCAATATAACACAGATAATAACTCTCTGGGAATATAAAAGGATCAGTTACTCCTTGATTGCTTTTCCTTGAACTGTTTTACCTGTTCCTCAAAGCAGTCTGGACACATACCATGACTGAAGACGGCATCGGAATGCTGACTTATGTATGCTTCCAGCTGAAGCCAACTGTTCTCTTTATCCCTGATTTTTTTACAATACGAACAAATAGGGATGATTCCCTCAAGTTGTTTGATACGGTTCAACGCCGATTCAAGCTGATCTCTCTGCTCCTTTACCAGATCATTACGTCGTTTGAGTTCAATCTCAGACTCTTTAAGTTCCGTAATATCTTGAATGGTTCCGGTCACGAGCAGCGGATATGTACCGTCAGACTGCTCAACCTGGGCCCTTCCCCTGATCCAGACAACTTTCCCATCTATTTCTATACGATACACAATATCATAGGGATCAAAGCTGGAGAGCATTTCATACCAGGCGGAAGTCACCATTGAATAATCTTCATGGTGTATGAACGAGAAGAAGTCTATGGCTGTGATCTGCTCATGTTCGGGAATGCCGAACATTCGGTGAGCTTCTGCAGACCAGTCGACCTTGCCGGTAAGAAGATCGAGGGTCCAGCTCCCGGTCTGTGCAACGGACTGGGCGCGATTGAGATTTTCCTGATTTTTACGCAGCAGGTTTTCAATATGCTGGCGTTTATTGAAATCAACTCTCCGTTGAAGATGGCTTTTGACGCGTAATAACAGTTCTGTTTTCTCGTAGGGTTTTGTAATGAAATCATCGGCACCGGTAGCCATTGAGAGAAGTGCATCTTCACGGTTTCCCGCAACAACAATAACTGCTATTGCCTGTAATTCGGGCGTAGATCTGACCACCTTCAACATTTCTCTCCCGCCCATGACCGGCATTTCCAGATCGAGCAGAATCACGTCAACGTCACGGTATACAGCCAGTAAATCCAAGCCTTCCCTGCCATTACCGGCAATAAGAAAGTTTTCAAAATGATCGGAAAGCATATGTCTCAGCATTTCACAGCTCATGCCATCATCATCGATGATCAAAATCCGTGTTGATTTCATATGTATCCTTGAAGATTAGAAGTTTACTCAGCTATGATAATCTTGATAGCGGAGCACATTATGTCATTATTATTCCTTTCAGTAAAATAAATTAGTGTGCTTACTGTTTCCGGGAAATAAAATCCCGCCTCGTTTCAGCAAGGGCAGTCATGATAGAGTTTGAAACCGTTTCAATTTCCTGCATGAGCGAATGAGCTCTGCTCTGGTTCCCGGCAGCTACCGCTGCAACGGCCTCTTTTGATAAGGAGTGAATACGCTCGTGGGGGCCGTCTATGGTCTTATACTTACTCAGATGGCCACAGATACTTTTACCGTCACTGTCATACCATTTTCCAAAGCGACAGGTATGATGGTCCGGAAGTCCACTGGCTTCCAGTTGTGTATCCCCAATCACCGCTGAACGAATTTTGTTGACAAACAAACGGTGATCATTTGCTGCTACAGTGAGCATAAGAACATCACTCTCCCTGGTTTTAAACATGCGAACAGTATTCTGTAGCTCCTCAGAAAGTTTATTTAACGCCACTGCCTCTGTCGATGTTTCATGGGAGGTTTTCGCAGCCTTATTAAATGCTCCCGTAATCTGATGAATATTAGTACTGATTTCACTGGTGGTAGCGGTCTGCTCCTCGGCAGCCGTGGCTATTTGATGTATCTGGTTCGTTACTTCACCAATTTGGTGTTGCATTTCCTGAAGTGCTTCACCAGAGCGGGCAGCCTCCCCAATTCCTTTACTTACCTCCGTCACACCCAACTCCATGGCTTCTACGGCAATCTTCGTTTCCTTCTGGATAGCCTTTATCATTTCACCGATCTCTCGGGTTGCCCTTGTTGTCCTTTCAGCCAAAGCACGAACTTCGTCGGCAACCACGGCAAATCCTCTCCCCTGTTCTCCTGCCCGGGCCGCTTCTATGGCTGCATTGAGAGCGAGCAGATTGGTCTGGTCGGCAATATCTTCAATAGTGCCGACAATGGCGCCAATCTGATCAGAACGGGCACCAAGGCTATCAATAACGGTTGCGGCACTTTGTACACGATCCGCAATTCGATTCATTCCCGCTATAGTTGTCTGAATAACTGTCATACCTTCAGAAGCAAGTTCATTTGAATGCTGGGAACTGTCCGAAGCCATGGAACAGTTTTGGGCAATACTGCTTGATGTTGCGGACATTTCCTCACTTGCCGTTGCAACTGAAGTCGCCTGTGATGCTGCGACTTCGATGCCTCTGGACATGTTCTGGGAAGATGCCTGGATAGCCCCGGCCGTTGCGGTCACGTTCACCGCAGAAAGAGCGGTACTGGCGATGAGTTGTTCGAGGGAATCGAGAAATCTGTTGAAATACCTGCTGACATTGGACAACTCATCACTGCCAGAAGCATCAAGACGCTTGGTCAGATCACCGTCCCCGTCAGACAATGCAAAAACATTTGTTACAAATTCATTAATTTTGCGCATGATGGTCAGCTTAAGAATAACGAACAGAAATAGTATGCTCACAACCAGTGCAGCAAGAGCACACAACGCCATAACCACACTCGACTGTTTTATCGCATCATACGCCTGCTCCACACTGGAACTCAGCTTTATGACACCAAGAAAGGGGCCATCAGTTGTATGGCATTGTTTGCAGCGTTCCTCGTTTGCAAGTGGAAGAAATGTTTCCAGAACATGGATTCCGTTTGATGAAAGTTCCTGATTTACGGTCTGTCCCGTCTGAAGTGCTTTAGTGACACTCGGATTATCCCTGGCTCCACTGGTTCGTTCAATCCCCTTACCGTTATAAATAGAAAGAGACAACAGCTGTTTACGTTCAGTAACGTCATGAATTTTTGCATCAATCTTCTTCATGTCGTTGGCAAGCATATAATCTTTGATGTCATCGCCAATAATAAGTGCCGCATTTAAACTGTTTTTGATTTGTAGCAGTGTAAGTTGCTGTTTTGAGAGAATCAACGAGGTGCAACCAATGATTATCAAGGCTGAAACAATAGCGATGGAAGAGAAGAACACGATTTTCTGTGAGACTGAAAGAGAGATCCCCGTTTGGGGTGAAGTAGAAAAATCCTGATTTGCCATGCATACCTCCCGGTATTATTATTGTTTATTGAAATATTTTATATAAAAAAAACCTTTCAATGATCACAGAGAAAGGTTTGTTTAGGAACAGTCTCCCATTGGTAGCCCGGCTATCCGCATAACGGACCCGCAGCTTTGCGTCCCCAGGTTACCCTGAATTTGCTTTTTACAGAGAAAAAATTGTACACTATTTTATGGGATAATATACGCTTAATGATTTATGTCAATAGTTAAACTCCATGAAAAAATGAAAAACAAAAATAATAATAATTCCTTTTATCTGTTACCTCACCCATCAAATTCTGAATTTTCTGACAGTTGCCTGCAACTCTTCGGCAACTCCGCTTAATTTTATTGCTGCTGCGGTGGTCTCTTTAGCTCCCCGTGCGGAATCATGGACGGCATCATTTATCTGAATTATGTTATGACTGATCTGGTTAGTGGTACTGGTCTGTTGCTCGGCTGCCACCGCAATCTGGTTCACCTGTAGTGTTACTGCCGCAATTGTGTCAAGAATATCCTGAAGTGCCTGACCGGAGCGGGAGGCATCGGTTGTCCCCTTTTCCACCTCCCGAACCCCCTCTTCCATGGCGATTACCGCACTTTTTGTCTCCTGCTGTATCGCTTTAATCATGGTTCCAATTTCACGGGTCGCCCTCGTTGTTCGCTCAGCCAAAGCCCTGACCTCATCGGCAACGACGGCAAACCCCCTCCCCTGCTCGCCGGCCCGGGCAGCTTCAATTGCCGCATTAAGTGCCAACAGATTGGTCTGGTCGGCTATGTCCTCGATGGTACCAATAATGGTGCCAATTTGATCGGAACGTGTCCCCAAACCATCCACCGTAGCGGCAGACTGCTGAACACGTTCAGAAATTCTGTTCATTGCTGCAACGGTAATCTGTATGACAGTGACTCCTGATTTAGCCGCATCATTAGCCTGTTCCGAGTTATGAGCCGCCAGAGTACAATTGTGAGCAATATCACCGGAGGTGGCGGCCATTTCTTCACTGGCGGTTGCCATGGTACCGGCTTGAGACACTACTTCATCGGAATCAGTTGCCATCTGCTCTGCTTCAGAACGAAGTTGCAGTGCCGAGGCGGAGACTTGGGATGACGTCTCGATAACGGTACTGATAATATCCCGAAGATTAATAACCATGTCATTAAAAGAATCACCAAGTTGGCCCACTTCATCATTTGAAGCATGGTCAATACGGGCGGTCAGATCACCACCAGACACCCGTGATACCTGACTCAATAAATTGATGATCGGCGTGCTAATGGCTCGTGAAGCAAGAGCAGAAAGGATGAGCCCCACCAGCGTGCAAAACAGTATTGCTCCCGCAATCCAGTAGCATGAGGAAACATTTTTCTTGAATATTTCCTGACTCATATCGTGGGTTATTTTCAATTGTGCATCCTGATTTGCCTTTAAAGCTGTTATTGCAGCGTTAAAGAATTTACTGGATTCACCTCTGATGAGCTTATCAACCTCAACAACATTATTCTGCAGTGCAAGCTCCGTTACTTTGGGGGTCTGTTCACTGTAAGAACTCCATGCTTTTTTAAACTCATCATAGGTTTTCCGTTCTTCATCGGTATCAATGAGCTTTTCATAGAGTGCCTGCAGTTTTTTAATTTTTTCAAGATCAGATGCAAGACGTTTTATATATTTATCTTTGGCTACTGCATCCTGAGACAATGCCAGCAATAATTCAGATCGGCGGTAACTCCCTACCTGGGCATCAAGTTCCCCCACGGCACGAACACCAGTAATCTGGTTTTCCGCAAGGTTTTTGATGACAGCATTTTCTTGATTTATCTTAACAATAGCAAAGATTCCAATAACCGAGGTTAGCGTCAGAATTAACAAAAACGTACAGTACAGCTTGGTAGAAATCCGCCAGTCTTTAAACGATGTCATTTCCTCATCCTTTTGTTCAACACGTTATGAGAACCCCTCATGAGTTCACATCCTATCTAACTTTTTCCTTAAACATCATCAGCAACCTCTGGCATTTGGTCGGGTCGGTGGCAAACGAATTATCAGTAAGCGAGGTGTTCAGAAACTCACTATATCCGGGTAACTCATGGACATCGGCAGAAGTCAGATCGTAAAAACACATTGACCAATCGGGAAACTGTCGTTCGGACAGGGGACCCTGTAATAATGTTATCAATCCCTTGTGCCGCACATCCCGGCCGATCTTATCATGTAAAGCCCGAACCACCTGTTCATCACCTTCTAAAAGCTGCATAAAATTACCTTTTTTATACAGCAACAAGCCACTGATGCCTGCGCTGGAATTATGTGCGCGGGATTTTATCAACAGTTCCACTAACTCATCAGGGGAAAATGGTTTGACTGCTGAACTCACGTAAATGAGGAAATACATAGAGATAACCTCCATTGAGATATCTGATCAGACCGGCTCACGTACATCAATACTATTTGTGGGGTGGGCGAAGGGAAGCATGAGCGTAAAACTACACGTGTCTATTAATGTCCTTTTATCAAATAATGCTATCCTTATCACAAAAATATATTCTCTTCAACAGGAGTATTCAGTGTAGCCCAGATATCGTAACTACACGGAGAGGTTGTGCTGAATACAGTAATTAATGATCTCAGCGGTGGTTTTCAAATTCAGCTTTATCAGAACACGGCTTCGATAACTGCTGGCGGTCTGAACGCTTATGGAAAGTTCCTTGGCAAGATTAGTCAATGTTTTCCCAGCGGTCAGCATACAGGCAACTTGTAACTCACGGTCCGACAGTGCTTCATGGACCTGTCCATATTCATTTTTATCAAAGACGGCTGCCGCAAGCATTTCAGCCTGTATCGGATTTATGTACCTTCGGTTGCTCAATGCTTTCTCAATCGCATCTTTTAGCTCGGTGGACGAACTTCTTTTGTTCACATACCCGGCAGCACCTGATCGCAAGGCACGCACAGCATAATGCTCTTCAGGGTGAGTACTGAGAATAATCACCGGCAGCTTCGGATAATGCTGTTTAAAAAAGCTCAAGATATTCATGCCGCTCTGGTCTGGCAGGGATAAATCCAAAAGCACCAGATTAAACTCACTGTCAGCAGCCATGTTCATTGCCTGTTGTCCGTCTTCTGCTTCATGAAATTCAATGTCTGCTCCGATTAGTTCAGTCAGGACGGTTATGACCCCCTTTCTGAACATTGCATGATCGTCTACCAGCAAAATCTTTATCATTGTGTATTTTCCTCCGGTACTAATGGAATTGTTAACAGTAAGGTGGTGCCCGTTCCGGGAATACCGGTGACGTTAAATGTTCCTTGACAGCTTATTGCTCTCTCCCGCATGCCAATGAGACCGTAGGCACGGGAAGAACCAAGTTGTTCCGGGAGAATCCCCCTGCCGTTATCAGCTATTTTCAGTACCAGGGTGGAACCCTGCCGGGTAACATCAATGATCACTCTGGTAGCGTGGGAATGGCGGATCACGTTGGTGAGCCCTTCCTGGATAATTCGCATGACAACGGTGGATGTCTTTACATCAAGTGGCTCGACAGAGACACCAATCA
>CAIUSO010000011.1 GCA_903901875.1 uncultured Geobacteraceae bacterium
ATTGATATTACATGCAGAAAAAGGAAAAGACCAGTGATTTTTATTTCATCTGGAATAGCGTGTAGTTGAAAATGACTTTGACGTGACCCTGATTGTCCCATGAACGTACTACTCTTTTTATTTATTTTATGGTAAATTTACCCCTATGAAACAGCTTGACGAAACAACACTACATACGATGACCGCCAAACTTGTTGCCGAGTTTGACCCTGACCAAATCTTTCTTTTTGGGTCTCACGCGTGGGGAATCCCCAATGAAAACAGTGATGTAGATCTGTATGTGATCGTACCGGAGAGCATGGAGCGTCCCTTACAAAGGGCACGACGTGCAATTTCCTGCTTGGGAGGCATGAAAGTTCCAAAAGATGTGTTGGTTCGAACACGAACCGAAGCGGAAAAGTACCGTAATGTATATGCCTCATTAGAAAGTCAAATTTTTGAGAAGGGCCGGATTTTGTATGCGCGCCGCTAAAGAAGAACTTACCGAAAGTTGGCTTTTAAAGGCCAAGCGGGATCTGAGATCAGCAGACGAACTGGCCCACGTTTCTCCCCCTTTGCTGGATACTGCAGCGTATCATTGCCAGCAGGCTGCGGAAAAAGCGATCAAAGGTTTTTTGCTCTTCAATGATGTTCGTTTCGAGAAGACACACGATATTGAAGTATTGATTTCGCAAGCGTGTGAAGTAGATGCCACTTTCTGTGGCTGTTGCGAAGCGGCTCGCATTTTGACACCATTGGCAATTGAGTTTCGCTATCCCGGTGATTATGTGGAACCAGATGCAGATGAGTATAGAGCGGCGTATGAAGCTGCTGTAATGGTTTATGATTTTATTGTTCAAAAACTCCCTTCCATTAGTATCTCATAACTATATGATCCTCGAACTGCTACTGAAACGTCTTTTTGATTTTACCTGCTCCTTTGCGGCACTTATTCTACTTGCCATTCCGATGCTGTTCACGGCTCTGGCGGTCAAGTTGACGTCACCTGGGCCGATACTTTACTGGTCTGATCGTGTAGGTAAAAACAACGTCATTTTTAGAATGCCAAAATTTCGCACCATGCGCACAGATACCCCAGCTGTAGCAACTCACCTGCTTGGTAACCCTGATCAATGGCTGACGCCGATAGGTGGTTTTCTTCGCAAATCCAGCCTTGATGAACTTCCTCAACTTTTGAGCATTCTAACAGGTGATATGAGTGTCGTCGGTCCTCGCCCGGCTCTGTTCAATCAGGACGATCTTATTGCCCTGCGTACTGAAAAATGTGTCCACCGACTTACACCTGGTTTGACCGGTTGGGCACAAATAAACGGTCGTGATGAATTACCGATTCCGGTAAAGGTCGACTTTGACGAATACTATCTCAAGAATCGCTCGCTTCTCTTGGATATTCAGATCATCTTCAGAACATTCTTGAAAGTGGTAAAAAGTGAAGGAGTTCAGCATTAAGCAATTGAATATAGCATCGGATCTCCCCCCACACCCGAGCAAGTTCCGATTCCGTGGCAGAAGAAAAGATTCCAGGCATTTTAGCCACGGATTAACACGGATGTTCACAGATAAAAGCAACCATCATGAACCAAGGTTTACCCAAAAATTTTCGTTTTCAGATTTCATCCGTGTTCATCGGTGACCATCCGTGGCTAAAGAATTGTTCGCTTCTCTTGGATATTCAGATCATTCCTGAAAGTAGTAAAAAGTGAAGGAGTTCGGCATTAAGCAAATGAACATCGCATCCGATCTCAATCCACTCCTGAAAAACGTGCGGTTTACGCCGGAATTCAGGCTGGTGGCTGCCTGCTCGTGGCTTCCGGTGTCTGACCATTCACTGCGGCAGAGCGACATTATCGAGTCTCTTTTAAACTGCAAACTGAATTGGAGTGAAGTCACGCCACTTGTGTTACGCCATGGCGTCGTTGGTCAATTCTGTGCGGTTATGGGGAAAAGAGGCTGGGTTAACGTACCAGACGAAATGAGAGACCACTTGAAGAGCTATAGAACCCAACAGGTGGCGAGAGCCTTAGCACAGGTTGCAGCGCTGAAAAGGGTTGGTCGTCTTTTTAGTGAAGCCGGTATACCTCTTATGCCATTAAAGGGGGTCGCACTGTCACAAGGAATCTATGGTGATCCTTGTGTAAGAAGTTCATGTGATCTCGATATTCTGGTGAAGCGTGGTGATGTTGAAAGAGCAGAGGGTGTTCTGACTCAAGCGGGGTACCATCATTCGCTCGATTTCCATGAAATGCATGAAAGACAGAAACGCCATATAGTGGATACGCTACACCACCATGAGTACGTGGGTGATATCAATAACAGTAGTATTGAACTGCACTGGAGGAGCTATCTCTGGTCAAAAGAGCAGGTAGATGTACTCTGGGAAACGAGTAACCACTCAGGATGGCTTGGTATTGGTCTGGTGGAGCTCTCGACAGTAGAAAATATTCTTTTTCTTGCTGACCATGGTGCACGTCACGGTTGGCCGAACCTCAAATGGCTTTCCGATATTGCTATGCTCATGGAGAGTATGCATGAAGAAGAATTGCACTCGCTCCTCGGCAGGGCGGCTTTTTTTGATCTTCAGAGAGTTATGTGCCAGACAGCACTACTTCTTAGATGGTTTTATGGAATTACGTTGCCTGAAAAATACGGTGAATGTGATTTATCTGGTGTAACCGTCACAAAGCTTGCTGTTCATGCCGTTTCACAACTCCTTGCTTCTGGAGATGAAATTGTTTCCCAAGGGAAGAGGCTTATTGGACCTCGGATGGCTTTGCAGCTCAAACAATTAAAACCGTCAACTCCTCTTTCCGCTCTTCTGAGGGGTGTCATGATAACCCATGCGGATTTTGTTGACTTTCCTCTTCCCGACTATCTCTTTTGGCTCTATATTCCGTTAAGACCCTATTTTTGGTTCAAAAGACATTACTTGAAACGTTAATTTTATTTCTGAATATATTCCGGGGACATAATACCTATTATTGATAAGTTCTGGCCTTGCTGCGTATTCCGACCCAAACCGTCCGCCATTCCGGCGTGATACCGGACACCATTCCGGCGTGAATTCGGCGTGAATTCCGTGGACACCTTATTTAATTGACCTTGACGCTTGTCCTTGTAGGGTCCGTAGGGGACGTTCTTAAGGTCCGTAGGGGACGTTCTTAAAAACTTTACTAATTCAAGCGCGTCTGCTGTTTTTCTATCCTGCCACGAACCGCTCGAATCGACATACCGAACCTGCTCCAGCATGTAATTGTACGGGGCATTGAGAAACGGGATATTTTTACCA
>CAIUSO010000012.1 GCA_903901875.1 uncultured Geobacteraceae bacterium
ATGCCTCGAATTGCTTCGAGCGCTACTTTCGCCTTGTACTGGCTGGTGAAGCTTTTACGATTCTTTTCGCTCATTGCCTGCTCCTTTTTATCGCAGGCTACCATCTTAAACTATTGTCCGGAATCTTGGGTCCACTATACAGTTCAGGGCTTTGGTTATTTGATGTCACTGCTGCCGGCATTTCAAAACGCGGAGAAATACAGTCAAAAGCCTCAAGCAACAGTTACGGTTTGTATGCCGATACGGTGGATCGTTCCCTGATTATTGACAACAATATTTACGCTGTCGCTCATCGGACAGTCACCGTGGCTGACGTAACGACACTTAATATTAAAAATACGGTGAATCTGCCTGAAGGATATGAATACTATATTCTGCACGGCCTGACTACTCAGTAAACATGATTTCGGAGTATACTATTTTTTGAGTGATTGTCTTTAGATGGGTAATGCTCATAAACAAGAAAGGTTAAAACGTGGACGACTATCTATCCCCCGCACAAAGGTTCTGGATTTTTGTTATTGATAATCCCGTATATGGTGGACTTATTACAGTAGCGGTAATTGTCGTTTTAGTGCTTCTGTATCGAAAGGCATCAACTATGAAATTTTGAAAACAACAATTTGTTGAAATTGGGGATAAGGAAAGATACTTGCTGTTGGTAATGTCGGTAGGTGTCACCAAATTCAGTCAACATACGTCTCTCTTCTACTAAACTGCCGATTACAAAATACGCGGTACCCATGAGAGTCAGCAGGAGCCATTGTATCGTCATCACAGGATTCAGCACCATAAACAGAATAGAAAAGAAATAAAGAGGGTGTCGTACGACCGAATACCAGCCGGTACTTGTGAATGTACTGGTCGTCCTGCCCGTCAGCCCGATAAATTCACCGGCACCGGTCTGTGTGAGGCAGGAAATAAGAATCACGATAACTATCAATTGCAGGAAATAGAGTAACAGACTCCATATGCCCGGTGCAAAATACAGCACGGTTGAATTTTGGTAAGCCGACATGACCCAGCCGAATAAAAGTAGTGAGGCCACGTTGTAGGCCAGGCGATACGTTCGACTACCAGAAACGTGGAAGCGTTTTTTTATCAGATTTGTTGCACAAAGGGAATGCACCGCAGCAAACAGGATAAATCGTATAATGAAGGTACTCATATCAGCGTACATGATTATCGTGGGCAGAGCTTGTTTTGTCAGAATGAGTGCTCCTTCGTAATTTTTCAACCCGCCTCTGTAATAGATAAGACGGTCTGTTTTCTGGTTGTATACACTCAAGTTTTACTCTGTCTATCTCCAGTTCGTGAGTATTCATCCGGGCAATTGCGACAACTGCTTCCCATTTGGCCATCGGTGCTCCTCCCCATTTATCCGCCAAAGACACCATAGGAAGTATGTCGACTATGTGTGCCCGGAGTGCGTGCTCTGCCATGTTGATTTTGGTGGAATCTCTCAGCTCATTCCATTTATGTGCGTTACCATGCAGGCGGCTAATCCATGCCAATGCCTTTCGGTACAGCGTTGGCAGGCATAGTCTCTCACAGAAATCAACGGCCATATCAAAACCGCTCTCATCATGGCCGTGGTGTGCGGGATAACGTGCCGGATCTGTAGCTAACTTGCCAATGTCATGAAAGAAGGCACAGAAGCGGGCTAACGGATCCGTTGTTTGTTGAGCGACCCGTTGTAATACCTGCACAGAGTGTGTGAATAAATCACCCTCTGGATGGTGCTCCAATGGCCCTGCCGGAATGGCCGGCATTCGAAATAGCTCCGGTAAGAATTTCTCTCCAATATTCAATTCGATCATCCGTTGAAAAAATAGTTCCGGAGCTTTCTTTCCCAGAGACTTCAGCATCTCGTTACTGAATCGTTCAACCGGCAATGCCTTGAGCAGGTGCGCCCACTCTTGGACCTGTATAAGAGCCAACGTCTCCACAGTCATTGACCACCCATCGGCCTCGAATCGAAAGGCCCGAAAGATTCGCAACGGGTCACCCACAAAGGTGTGATTGCTGCACATCCTCAGCAACCCGGCCTTCAAATCGTCCTTTCCGCAGAGTGGATCAATGAGTACACCGTCAAGTCCCATTGCCATGGCGTTGACAGTAAAGTCTCGTCGTCGCAAATCGTCTTCAAGTTCTGCCAGATTATGTATGCGGGTGATCTCGATCTTTCCAAAGGCATGATGATGCTTGAAGTAGATCGAAGCGGAACTTGTGGTCTCCACGAGACGATAGCCAAGTGCCAGAAGCTTATGATGGGGGAGAACGGCGACAAGGTCGATGTCATGATTTTCTTCTCCCCGAAGTGAATCCCGGACGGTACCACCGACCAGGAAAATCCTGTCGTGTAATTCGTGGGGGAAGAGGGTATGGAGAAACGTTATTATTCTACTCATATCCGTCACTTCGAGAGAAATTCCTCGTACTGTTTCCTCTGTTTTATAAACGTGCCACCATATCCGACACCCGAATAGTAAACCGTAAATATACATTAAAATCTAGTTAAAAATAATTATAGCCGTTCTTGACAAATACATGGCTGTGGCGGTATAACATCGAGACATATTCCTCTTTGTAAATAGCTAAATCAGGGTGACTTGGTGACGCTAAGCCGCGAGTCCTGTAAATGGATAGTCGGGTTACTCCAGTAGAGGGTTCTTTATCAACCCTGCTTTCGTTTTTGAGTGGGGTTTATTATTCTGGTTTTCTCAGATATTTCCTGTTGATGTGCGACAAGGAGGTTGCCGACTGTGACCACGTATGCAAATGATAAGGATTATCTGAAAAGCCTCACTATTCTTTATGTTGAAGATGAAGAGGATATATTTAATTCCGGTGTCAGGCTCCTATCCAAATATAGTTCCACGCTGCTGACGGCACGTAACGGGCGGGAAGGCCTTGAGTTTTTTCAGGCCCACTCCCCCGATATTATAATTACCGATATAAAGATGCCGATCATGGATGGTCTTACCATGATCGGAGAAATACGAAAGATAAACTGGTTTGTGCCAATTATTTTACTGACGGCGTTTGAAAATACGGATTATCTGATGCGGGCCATTGACGCAAACGTTGATAAATATTTGACGAAACCCACTGATGTTACGAGACTTATTGAATGTATTACAAATTGTGCTCACAATTTACGCATTGAACGGGAGCTTAAGGAAAGTGAAGAACGCTTGCGGCAGATGTTCCACGGCTCCGCCGATGGGCATTTTCTGTTGTGTGACGGTATAGTTACCGATTGTAATCGGGCAGCTGAAAAAATGACCGGTTGCGACAGATTACAGATATGTGGACAGAAACCAGAAACGTTTATGCCGCATTTTCAGCCCGATGGACGACTCTCATCTGAATTGTTTTCAGAACGGCTGACCGGAGTTGTTCAGTCCGGTGAATCTCGTTTTGATATACAATGTGAGCGTCCCGATGGTAGTCACTACTGGTGCAGTGTATCGCTCAGCATAACTACCATGGCTGGTAAGCCCGTGACTATTTGTGATGTGCGCGACATTTCCGCACGAAAATCAGCGGAGGAAAAATTAGCGTCTATTACTGCTTCCACGTCAGACGCCGTTATAATGATAGGTTCCATGGGGGAGATAATGGTATGGAACCCCGCTGCGTGTGCCATGTTTGGTTACGATGAAGCTGAAGCCTCTGGTAAGAATCTCCATGAGTTATTGGCTCCTACCCGCTACCATGCTGATCATCGCGCAGCATTCCAGCTATTCAGGCACACCGGTAGAGGAAATGCGGTAAATAAGACAGTCGAGCTCTCCGCATTACGGAAAGGCGGGGAGGAATTTCCCATTGAATTGACACTTTCAGCCCATCAGCAGGGGGTGGAATGGAATGCAATCGGGATTATTCGCGATATCAGTGCCCGTAAACAAATTGAGCAGGAAAAACAGCTGCTTCTTGAAGAACAGAAGATCATTCTTGAAAATGCCGGAGTTGGAATCTCTTTTGTCAAAAACAGGAAGAGAAAATGGGTTAATTCGACCTTCTGCACCATGTTTGGCTACAGCGCAGAAGAAATGTCCGATGTGAGTACCAGCTTGATCTATCCGTCCCAGGAGGATTATGAACAGCTTGGAGTGGAAGCATACGCAGTGCTGGCAACGGGAAAAACTATTGTAAAATATCAACAGGTGCGGCGACGGGATGGCTCACACTTCACCGCGCGAATGACGGGCAAAGCGGTCAATGCTGAACATCCACAAGACGGAAGTATTTGGATTTTTGCAGACGTAACTATCCAGAAAAAACTGGAAGACGAGATACAGAAAAGTTATACCCTGCTCAAGGACCTTTCCCACAATATTCCCGGCATGATCTACCAGTACCAGCAATTTCCCAACGGCCATTCCTGTTTTCCCTATGTGAGCGATGCCATTTTTGACCTGTTCCATAGAGGCCCGGATCAGCTTCGAGAAAATGCGTCTCTCTTTTTTGCATTAATTCACCCCGATGATTTGGGCTGGTTCGTGGCTGAAATTGAAAAATCGTCACAGATGCTTTCGGTTTTTGACCATGAGTGCCGTTTTGTGGTGGATGGTGTTGTCCGTTGGTTCCGTTCCGTGGCCTCACCAAAACGACATCAGGATGGCAGTACTATTTGGCATGGTTTTATCAATGACACCTCTGACATCGTTACAATGAATATCCTCTTGCGAGATGCTACCGAGGCTGCCAATACACTCGATGGGCTTTCGTCGGCAATCTGTGTCATTGATGCATCGGGAGCGATTAAGAAAACCAACCAGGCCTGGGAGCAATTACTTGTTGGGACCAACGGTAACAGGGAGTTGTGTGGTGTTGGCGCCAACTACTTTTTAATCTATGGCTCTGTCATCACGGTTGAAAACACGAGTGTTCTTGAGTTAAAAGCCGGCATACATCTGGTGCTTGAAGGCTCATTGCCGGAATACATACTTGATTTTCAGGCTACCATTCATGGAGTTGAGCGATGGATTTCATGCAAAGTGACATCGTTTACCGCTGGCGGAGTCAAGTATGCGGTTATTGCCCATATTGATATTTCACGGCGTAAAGGGACCGAACTGGAACTGCTTAAATTGTCCAGTGCCATTATCCAGAGCCCTGTCAGTGTGATCATTACCGATCAGAATGGATGTATAGAATATATTAATCCGTATCTGACCACCCTGACCGGTTTTACCCTGTCCGAGTTAAAGGGGCAAAACCCCCGTATCCTGAATTCAGGAAGTACTCCCCGTGAGACATACCAGGAATTATGGTCAACCATAACGTCAGGTAACACCTGGGATGGAGAAATAGTTAACAAGCGAAAAGATGGAACTCTCTATACCGAGCAGGCCAAGATATCCCCCATCCGCAATAGTCTCGGTCGAATCACCAATTATGTCGCGATTAAGGAGGATATAACCAAACGCAAGATGATGGAAGCAGCCCTTTGTCAAGCAAAGGATCTGGCCGAAGCGGGGAGCCGGGCAAAAAGCGAGTTTCTTGCAACAATAAGCCATGAAATGCGCACGCCGCTGAATGGTGTGTTTGGTATGATACAAATCCTTTTGGATACGGAATTAAGCAGTGATCAACGGGAATTCGCGGAAACGGCGAGAAAATGCAGTGATCATTTATTAGACATCATAAACGATATTTTTGATTATTCGGATATTCAAAAATTCAAACTTAACATCACGGTTGTGGACTTTGATTTCAAAAAGGTAATTACCGACACCATCCATTTACAGAATAAGTTTGCCCAGGAGAAAGGACTCACCATAGCCGGGTACATTTCTCCTGATGTTCCAGCCTATCTTAAAGGAGATCCAAAACGGCTCTGTCAGGTACTTACCAACCTGCTAAACAACGCCATTAAATTCAGTCACCAGGGTGAGATTCTCCTGAGTGTACGGGTCAATCTTGACCAGTACGGGGTGGTTGTCCTTCACTTTGAAGTGAAGGATTCGGGGATTGGTATTCCCGAGTCACTGCAGGGTAAAATATTTGAACCTTTCACACAGGGTGATGGGTCAAGTACCCGTCGCTACGAGGGTACGGGCATGGGTTTGGCCATCAGCAAGCAGATTGTGTACCTTTTTGGTGGTGACATAGGCGTAAAGAGTGAAATTGGTGTTGGCTCAACATTCTGGTTTACCGCCATGTTTGAAAAGGCTGATAACGTTTTAGCGTGTAAGGATGGCGTGTGCGATGCTGCGATATCATGCACCCCCGCCACTGTGATTCCTCTGCTTCCGGTCTCCGATGGCAATCATCTTGAGTCTATCCGCACCATTCGTATTTTGTATGCAGAAGATAACTTCATCAACCAGGAAGTAGTGTTAAGCCTGCTTGAAACTTTGGGATATCAGATCGATATTGTTGAGGACGGATTAGCGGCTGTCACAGCACTTGAGTCTCAGGAGTATGATCTTGTTCTCATGGATTGTCTGATGCCGATAATGGATGGTCTGGAGGCAACCAAAATCATTCGTGATCCACATTCAAACGTGCGTAACCACAACGTTCCGATTATCGCCGTCACAGCCAATGTGCTGGGCAATGACCGGGAGTGTTGCATCTATGCAGGCATGGATGACTATCTGGCAAAACCGATTAGAAAAGAAAGCCTTTTACGTACGATTGACTATTGGCTTGGTAAAAAATGGTTCAGTAGTGTGGAGATCGATATGACATAACAAAGAGGCGGTGCCGATAATAGCAGATTGTATACATAATACGTGCAATGGTAAGGAAATTGTAGTATGACTCTCTCATGATGGTTGACACATTGATGTTTACGTAACTATTTTTATAATCATAATTACTGTAACATGCCGGTGAAAATGCAAACCTTGGGTAACCTTGGGACGCAAAGCCACGAGTCCAATCATTGGATAGTCGGGTTGCCAAGGGAGTTATAATTAAAGGTCTTCTCTTTTTACCGATGGGAAGGCTTTTTTTATTTATTATATCATTGTGCCAACGAGACGCCACATGAACTATACATCGTTAAAAAAATATCCAAATATTCTGGTAACCTCTCTCTCCCTGATCATTTTCTTGTTCGGCATCTGGTCCCTCTCAATTTATGGTATTCACATTCTGCGTGCTGACATGCAGCAGATGCTGCTGAGCCAGCAGTCCGAAACCATTACAGCTGTATCGGCAGACCTGGATTCAGACATAGACCTTCGTTTGAGATCGCTGGAAAAAATAGCGGAGGAGCTCACTCCGGCCATGCTGAGTAAACCTGTGCTGTTACAGTCGACACTTGAAATGCACACGGTTCTCCAGAGTCTGTTTAATACTGGAGTCTTTGTGACAGGCAATGATGGCGTGGCGGTTGCCGGTGTGCCGACTTCATTGGGGCGGGTAGGTACCAGTTACCGTGACAGGGATTATATCGTCGCTGCTCTTGTTGAAGGAAAAACAACTGTCGGCAGTCCTGTTATAGGAAAACACCAGAAAACCCCCGTTTTCTCGATGGCGGCTCCAATTCGCACTGCCCAGGGCTCGGTAATTGGAGCCATTGTGGGGGTAACAAACCTTGGTAAAGCAAATTTTCTGGATAGAATAACCACGATTCCCCACGGCTTAGGTGGCAGTTTTCAGATTATAGCTCCAAAGCAGCGGCTTATTATCACCGCTACGGATAAAAAACGCGTGTTGGAAGCTCTTCCACCGTCAGGTGCAGACCCGTTTACGGACCGTTTAGTACAAGGTTCTGAGGGGTCCGGTGTCACCGTGTCGCAGCGGGGGATTTCTGTATTAGCCTCAACCAAAATAATCCCTTCGACGGGATGGTCTTTGATGGCCCAGCTTCCGACCGCTGAAGCATTCGCTCCGATTAACTCTGCTCAGAATAGACTCGTGGGGCTTACACTTGTTCTTACCTTGGCAGCATGCAGTCTGGCCTGGTGGAACACGTCAAACCAGCAGGTAAACAAAATACTGGAACAGCAGGTAGCGGAGCGCACACGGGAACTGCAAAAGTCACGGGATGAGTGGGTGCGCACTTTTAATGCCATTCCTGACAGGATTATGATACTGGATGCCAGCGGCAACGTTATCCATGCAAATGAGGCGGTCGGTCCTCTTCTCTCGGCCCATGTCGGCTCGCTCCCTTCCCCCTTCTGCCATGTTGTCACGGGGGGAGAGACGCCATCGGTTGACGTGTCCCCCTGGAACTCGTCGGTTGAAGAGACGGCCCACATCGAAAATATCTTTGCTCCCTCCCTGAATCGCTATTTTCAAATTTCAGTGGCACCATTTTATGAAGACGGTACGCTGATCGGTACTCTCCATATTGCCCGTGATATAACAGAGATCAAGAAGTCTGAGGCGTTTGAACGGTTTCGGAGTTATACACTGGAACTGCTCTCGCAAAATATACCGCTCAACACAGTTCTTGAAGCCGTAGTACGGGGAACGGAAGGGCTCAATCCCACATCCATCTGCAGTATCTTATTACTGGATGCAGCAGGTGAGTATTTCAGTTCTGGTGTTGCGCCCAATTTGCCTGATTTCTACAATGAAGCTATTCTTGGAGTGAAAATAGGTCAAGGGGTCGGCTCGTGCGGTACGGCAGCGTTTTCCGGTATGCGTGTTATTGTTGACGATATAGCGACCCATCCCTACTGGGCTTCCTACAAAGATATTGCTGCCCGTGCCGGTTTGCGTGCCTGCTGGTCGCAGCCAATTCTTTCAAATTCGGGCAAGGTGCTTGGTACCTTTGCCATCTATCACCGTGATGTCTGTAATCCCCTGGAATCAGAAATAATGTGTATCGAACAGGCTGCCAACCTGGCAAGTATTGCCATTGGAAAAAATAGTGATGCCCTGGCACTTCGTTTCAGTGAACAACGTTTCCGTTCTTTTGTCGAGAATGCCAACGATGTCCTGTTTGTTTTGTCGGAAGAGGGGGAATTTATCTATGTGTCGCCACAGTGGCGGTTAAAGTTTGGCTATGAACTGAGCGAAACAATCAATCGTCCCTTTGTTTCCTTTGTCCATCCCGATGAAGTTATGGTCTGCGAAACCTATGTGCATCAGTTTTTTGGTGATACGGTAACACAGGGAGAGGTTGAATATCGGATGCGGTGCAAGGATGACAGGTATGTCTGGTATAATGCCAATGCATCCGTGGAGACTGATCAGCAGAGCGGTGTAAGATCCCTCGTCGGGATGGGAAGGGATATTTCCGAGCGGAAATATGTGGAAGAAGAATTGCGTACATCGAAGGCTGTTGCTGAACTGGCTAACGCGGCAAAGAGTCAGTTTTTGTCCAACATGAGCCATGAGATTCGTACACCTTTAAACGCAATTATCGGTTTTTCTTCACTTATTTTAAATTCTCATCTCCCCCCCCGTGAACATAATTATGCCGGCAGAATCCATGCGGCAGGGGGACTCTTGTTGACGGTCATTGACGATATCCTTGATTTTTCCAAGATAGATGCTCAACAGCTTCATCTGGAGCGGGTTCCGTTTAGATCGGCTACGGTCATTGAAAATGTCATAAGCATTGTGCAGCAGAATGCGGCGGATAAGGGCCTGAGTCTGCATTGTGATATCAGCCGAGAAATTGCACCACGCCTCATAGGTGATCCGCACCGGCTTTCCCAGATTCTGGTTAATCTGCTTGGCAATGCAGTGAAATTCACCGAGGATGGGGAAGTTGCGCTCCGCTTGGCACTGCAGAAACAGGATGAAGATCGGCAGCAACTCGTATTTTCCGTTTCTGATACCGGTATCGGACTGTCGCCTGAGCAGATCGGTAAGCTTTTCCAGCCCTTTACCCAGGCAGACGAGAGTACAACCCGCCGTTTTGGCGGCACGGGACTGGGGCTATCCATTTCAAAACAGTTGGTGGGATTAATGGAGGGCGAAATCTGGTGTGAAAGTGAACCGGGGAGGGGGAGTACCTTCAGTTTCACGTCATGGTTCGGTGTTGAGAAGGGTGAAGAGGGCATTAAGCTGGACGACATTATACAGCATGTTCCGGTTGCCTATGACTTCAGCAACTACCGGATTCTTCTTGTGGAAGACAATGAGGTGAATCAGCAGGTGGCGATTGAGCTGTTGGCTCAGACCGGTGTTACTCTGGAGGTGGCGTCAAATGGTGCCGAGGCCGTGGCGTTGATTACCGGCGGCAGTCGCACCTTTGATCTGGTGTTGATGGATATACAGATGCCGTTGATGGATGGCTACGAAGCGACACGGCTCATCAGGGGTGATAACCGCTTTTCCACCCTTCCCATTATTGCCATGACCGCCCATGCTCTGCTTAAGGAACAGCAGCAAATTAGTCAAGCCGGTATGAATGCCCATATTACCAAGCCAATCGACACACGCACCATGCTTCGGGTCATCAATATATTTTTGGGAACGCCAGATATGGTAACTTCCACCCTTGATGAGCGGGGAAACGTCATTACCATTGCTACAGATGATGTTCCGGTCATTGCCGGGGTTAACGTCATGGCGGCATTGGATCGTCTGGACGGAAATCTGAAATTGTATAAAAGGCTTATTCATTCGTTTGTTGAGAACAAGGCGGGGATAGTCACCATAATTATGGACGGCTTGATGAACGGGGACAGTGCGCTGGCGGGACGAACAGCGCATACACTCAAGAGCAGTGCCGGAACGATTGGTGCCGAAAAATTGCAGCATCTGGCACAGATTCTTGAACGTGCCATATCTCAGGGAGAACCGCTCACGGACGTAACTGCGGCTCTGGAGTCTCTGGCCGCTGAACTGGAACGAGTTACAACGACTCTGAACAGGGTCAACCTTGACTAAGGAGCTTCTGTGCGGGTAGACTGTTTATTCATTCATTAGCCACTCAAGGAGACACACATTTTGTCGAATAATACGATTCCCCGTACCCCTTCTGCCTATGATTATCAACTTCTGATCAAGAACCTGCTCCTCTGCCCGGTTGTGGATGCACCGGATCAGGAGATTGTCTACCGAAACCATTTTCGCTATACGTATCGTGAGCTGCGGCAGCGTATTCGCCAGCTGGCAAATGCCCTGACCGACCTTGGAGTAAAGGCGGGAGATACGGTTGCCGTGATGGATTGGGACTCGCACCGCTACCTGGAATGTTTCTTTGCCGTGCCCATGCTCGGTGCTGTCTTGCATACCATCAATGTCCGCCTTTCGCCGGAGCAGATTCTCTATACCATCGACCATGCCGAAGACGACTTTCTGCTGGTCAATGGAGAATTTCTTCCCATATTGGAGCAGATTCGGGGACGTATGGATACGGTCAAGGGTTTTGTACTGCTTCAGGACGAGCCGATTACGGCACCCACAACCATCCAATTCTGCGGGGAATATGAGGCATTGCTTGCCCAGGCGTCTTCCACATTCGAATTTGCCGATTTTGATGAAAACAGCCGTGCCACAACTTTTTATACCACCGGTACCACCGGTATGCCCAAAGGGGTCTATTTCAGCCATCGCCAGCTGGTGCTTCATACCCTTGGCACCATGAGTGCCCTCGGTACGTCCGCGGGACAGGGGCGGTTCCACAGTCAGGATGTCTATATGCCGATCACCCCGATGTTTCATGTCCATGCCTGGGGTATTCCGTATATCGCCACCATGCTGGGTGTCAAGCAGGTCTACCCTGGTCGTTATGTGCCGGACCTTCTTCTTGAGCTGGTTGAAAAGGAGAAGGTTACCTTCTCCCATTGCGTTCCTACCATTCTGCACATGCTGCTCAAGCACCCCCACGCCCAGCGCATTGATTTGTCAGGGTGGAAACTGATTATCGGCGGGGCGGCCATGTCCCGCACCCTCTGTATGGATGCCATGGCACGTGGTATTGATGTGTTTACCGGGTACGGAATGTCGGAAACGTGCCCCATACTGACCTTTGCCCACTTGACTCCGGAGATGCTTGAAATGTCACCGGAAGAGCAGGCGGCCATCCGCTGTAAAACCGGGCGCTCCATTCCACTGGTAGATTTACGGGTTGTTGATGGTTCACTCGATGAACAGCCACGTGATAATGCCAGTATCGGTGAAATTGTTGTGCGGGCACCCTGGTTGTCCCAAGGGTATTTGAAAGATCACAAAGCTTCGGAGAGGTTGTGGGAGGGGGGATGGCTCCATACCGGCGATGTGGCCGTTCGGGATGAACGGGGGTATGTGCGCATTACCGACCGTACCAAAGACGTGATCAAGGTTGCCGGGGAATGGGTGTCTTCACTGGAGCTGGAAGATATCATTGCCCACCATCCGGGGGTGGCAGAAGTTGCGGTCATCGGCCTCCCCGATGAGAAGTGGGGAGAACGCCCCCTGGCACTGGTCGTCACACGTGCTGACCATCATCTGACCGAGAAGGATATCAGTCATCATATCAGGCACTACACGGACAGTGGTCTGGTCAACAAACAGGTGGTCCTTCTGAAGGTACGGTTTGTGGAACTGATCGACAAAACCAGTGTGGGCAAGATCAATAAGGTCTTGTTGCGGGAAAAGTATCTGATCACGTCATGAAAAACTACTGCTTTAATCACTATTGTAAAACAAGAACATTCGGTTCATGATATTCAGTTATCTATATGGAGTGACGACTAAAAACTTTTACGATTTCATTTGGAAATGGTGAAAATTGTAGCAGGAGAGGAAAGTTCATGTTAAGTATTGTGTTTGGGCTGATTGCCATGAGTCTCGGGTTTTGGTGTACGGTGAAATACTGGTGGTATATGGTCGATGTGTTGATTGCCCTTTTACCACTGGTGCTTTTTCTTGGCGGGCTTATTGCCCTGCTGGCCGGCATTAAAAACACCGGTATGCGCACCTCACAGAAAGCCTGGCGAACTGCTTCCCCCGGACCGGAATCAGCACCACGAAAAAAGGATGAATAGGAGCTGTTGATGTATTCAGAGAAAAATACTGAAACTGCTGCAAGTACTGTTCAGCAACCGGGAGCGGTCTGTACCCGTAACTATAAACCCTGGATATGGGCACTGGTTGTCATGTCCCTGGCGACCATCGCCTGGGCACTCTACGAAGGCTCATCGCAGGAGGGATATGTCAGCCGTTTCCTCTCAAAGCGGGGTAAAATCGCCCGGCAGAACGTTACGGGAGCCCAGCCGGCAGCCGGTGGTGTGAGAGTGCTACAACCACAGCCTGCAGCTTCGGGAGCGGCTGGCACTGTCCAAACCTCTTACCACGGGCTCATTGATGGCGTCAGACCGGCGGTAGTCAGTATCGGTGCAGCGGTGCGAAACGGTGCGAACGGAACAAATCAGGCCGTCATCGATCCCTTGCCCGCTGACCTTTCTTTCAACCGGATAGGTTCGGGTGTTATCATTGACTCCCGAGGTTATCTGCTAAGCAGTTATCACGTCATTGTTGGTGCAGAAACACTGAAAGCAACCGTGTATGGTCCGGGTGGCGCACGGGATTACCCGATTAAATTAGTGAAGGCGGACGTGCGGAGCGATCTGGCCCTCCTGCTGATTCAGGGTGCCGGTCCCTTTGCCACCGCACCTCTGGGTAATTCCGATGCTGCCAGAACCGGAGATATGGTGCTGACCATTGGCAGCCCCTTCGGGCTCGAACAATCGGTCACCTCCGGTATGATCAGCAGTCGCAATCGGACCCTGCAAATGGGCGGGAATGTCTACGAAAACCTCATCCAGACCGACTCTGCCCTTAATAGCGGCAGTAGTGGCGGACCCATGATTAACGTTAAAGGAGAGGTCATCGGAATCAACACCGCCATTTTTGCGCCGACCGGTGTTTTTAATGGCATAGGCTTTGCCATTCCGATCAACCGGGCTGCAGATCTGGTTGGCGGAGTAGTTGATTTTAACAATACCGCCCCCGGTGTTCTTTCCGGCCAGCTGGTCGCCATGACCAGTCAGGGACGTCAAGTCGGCAATAATTACCGTCTCCCGAATGGTCAGATGGTGATGGCACCCCATGGCCCCCTTGGTGCCTGTGTTGACTGTCATCCACAGTTGTTTGAACAACAGCAACAGGTAGCTGGTCAGCAGGTTGCGCTGGCAACAGAGGGGCGTCTGGTCGGTAACAGTTACGTGCTGCCGAACGGTCTGACGGTGACCCCCCCCCATACTCTGCGTGGTCTCTGTACCAACTGCCACGCGTTGGCATTTCTTGAAAAACGTTCCCAAAACGCCATGCCCGCAGCCTTTTTGTTCCGGAGGCAGGGCGAAGGAGGTGGACGTGGACGGCAAGGCTTTTCTTTCTTCGGTTCCAACCCGCACGTTTACAATGAACCGATATTAGGGGTAGGTCTCATGGACGTTGATGACGTCATCTGCCGTCAGAACCGGATGATTCATCCGGAAGGGGTGTATGTTACCAGTGTGACCATGGGGGGGCTTGCAGCGACGGGAGGGATTCAACCAGGTGATATCCTGATCCGGATCGGAGGGAAGAAGATTCAAAATATTGCCGGATTGGGACCATTGCTTACGACACAAAATGGTGGGCAGGCGTTTGAACTTGTGTACCTGCGAAACGGTTCCCGGTTGACGGTCGTAATCCATAGGGGAAAATGGCATTGATGAAAGTTTCATCACTGAGCCGTTCCGTCCGGATAGCAATCGTTTCTTTTACGCTTTTGATCGTTTATGGTTTATTTCACTATTTTAATTTGTATATCACGGAATCTTTCTATGTGAATCTTGAAGCAGCACAGATGGAAGCCGAGATTCAACGTAAGAACGAGCTCATACCGGGATTGGTAAAAGTGGTGGAAGATCATATGGCTTTTGAGGGGCGGGTGTTTAATCATGCGGTCGATGTCAGAAACTCCCTTGAGCCGTTACGGGAGCAGAACGGAGACGGTAAAAAAAAGCCACTTGATATACAGACTGTTGCTAAATTCAAGTCGGCAATACCCACTTTTCAGGCCGTAGCAGAAAACTATCCGGCACTTACAACGTCCGATGCCTATCTGAGGCTGATGCTGGAATTGGCAAATACGGAAACCCGTTTGGCCCGAGCACGGATAAATTATAATTTGGTAGTCAATCGCTACAATACCAAACTGGCCGTATTACCGGGGTCTCTGTTCGGTTACCTGCTCGGATTCAGGCTGACTCCGCCTTTTACCGCAGATAAACCGGTCAAGAATCTGAAAGCACCCTTGTAGAACTGTTTTTTTCTCGTTACTATAGATACATGGTATGGGGGCACCATTTGTGAATTGGCGTGTACTGATTCTTATACTGGCATTCGTAATTCAATTTCCACGACCGGCAACCGCCGCTGGGCCGGTGGTTACGGTCTGTATTCAGTGCCATTCGGCATTGTCCGCCAAACTCAGTATGCCGGTCAAGCTGTGGAAAACCAGTGTTCACGGAGAAAACGGCATCAGCTGTACGGTGTGTCACGGGGGGGATCCCATGGATTCCGCCCGGTCGATGTCTCCTGACCGCGGCTTTCGCGGTGTGCCGTCAGCCACTTCGGTTTCCTCACTCTGTGGAGGGTGCCACATGGGGGTAAACAAGTTCTACATGAACAGTGCCCATGGAAAAGCTGTCGGTGCCGGCGGACCCACCTGTGTTACCTGCCATGGCAGCCATGGAATCCAGCGTGCATCCCTCGACCTGATCAGCAAAAAATACTGTTCAACATGTCATACCTTCGAAAAAGCCCGTATGATCAGAAGTGCCATGTTAAAGCGTGATACCATGCTCATGGCCATCGAAAAGAAAATACAGATTCTCAAACTGCAAGGGGTTGATACAGACCAACTGGAAAAACGTCTGTTTGCCCTGCGAAACCGCTTTCACGCCATGTTTCACAGCCTTGATATCAAAATGATCATACTTGAGTCTGACCATATCCAGGCCGAGTTGGAAAAGGCCCGTGGAGCGGGGGGAATGGGAACCGGGCCAATGACCGGTACCGTGGCAATCGGCGGGGCATTGATTGCAGCTCTGCTCTTTTATCTCATCAAAAAGAATATCTAGCTATAAATTCATCACGGGGTACTACACAATGTCAACCAGCCGGATTGCCACCAAGCGTGCCATCTTCCAGTGGCTTGCCACGCTCACGCTGTTACTGGTGCCAAACCTTAAGATTGGAGGGCAATCCCTGCTTCGACTGGATGCCCCTTCACGTACTCTGCTCTTTTTCGGTGCCAGCATCAGGATAGAAGAGTTCTACCTTTTTCTGATTGTCGTTCTCATCCTGGTATTCAGCTTTCTCTTTGTTACCATGCTGTTTGGCAGGGTCTGGTGCGGCTGGTTCTGTCCCCAGACTACCATTACTGATCTGGCCGAATTCATCGATAAAAAGGCCGTCCGCCTGCTGCCCAATAAATATGCAGCCGGCTTCATGAAGCAAATCGGCTCTCTTCTTATATCCTTTGTTGTCGCGTCTAATCTCATCTGGTACTTCATTCCTCCCGGTGAATATTTCTCCCGACTCGTCCATGGAAACCTGGGTCCGGTTGCCGGTATCTCCCTGGTTGCCATTTTTGCCCTTGTCTATTTTGACCTGCTGTTCGTCCGCCGTCTTTTTTGTAAGCTGGTCTGCCCCTACGGGCGAATTCAGCTGTTGACCATGGACCGTAACACCCTTACCCTTGAGTTTAATCCCCTTCTGAAGGAAAGTTGTATCCGCTGCGGTGCCTGCACCCGGACCTGCCCCATGGGAATAGATATCAGAACCGGTCTGCAGATTGAATGTATCAACTGTGGCAGATGTCTGGATGCCTGTCGGGGGGTCATGTCCCGTCTGAAAAAGGATGGGCTCATTCATTATACGTTCGGCGTCACGTCGGAAGGTGGAGGAAAACCACTTAACCGTAAATCGGTGATGTTGGGTATGGTGATCATTATATTGAGTTCACTTCTTCTCTTTGGCATTACCAATCGACAAGAGGCAACTCTGAAGATTCAGCGGGCATCAAATGCTGAGATACGGCAATTGCCCGATGGAGGGATTATTAATTTTTACACGGCTTTCATTGAAAACCGTTCGACCATTCAGGCGGTCTATACACTCCGCGTAACACCCTTCGCCGGATTCAAAGCTGAATTGATCGGCCCGGTCCGGCACATTACCATCGATGCCAATGCCAATCGGAAAGTGGATTTTGTACTTAAGGTCTCTCCGGTCCCCGCTTCCCGCAGAGATCTGGAGCTTCAACTGATGAGGGAGGAAACGGTGGTGTCAGCAACTGCCGTGCCACTGCTTCTTAAATAGTATTATTTCTTTCCGTTCCAGCTCGATTAATGGTATATCTTTAATAAATGTACGGTCGCTATGGAACCCCCTGTGGAAGCCATGTGACAAAAAATACCTTTCTGGAGAGTATGACTCATGAAAATTGTATCGTTAAAAGTTGTGGCAGTTCTGTTGGTTACACTGGTAGTGCTTGCTTCTGGCTGCGCGCAGGTAGGGCGTAAAGTTGAGGTCGTTTATGCTCCTCTGGCCACATTTAAGGGGGGGACGGGAGTGTTGGAGTTGGCAGCAACCGACTCTGCACCGGTCACTGGCAGTACAGCGTCACTTCGGTGGGTAATTGGAACTATTTCTTCACCCGGCGGCACAACCCAGGGTGAGGTTGTCAGTTCTGTCAGCCCCCGTGAGGTACTTGCCGATGCGTTCAAGCAGGAACTGAGTGCCACCGGTTACCAGATCAAGTCTTCACCAGCACTTGATAAAGAAACCAAGCGGGGGATCGTCTTTACCGATGTATCGGTGAAAATTGATGAAATTCAGGCCATGTCAAAGCTTGAATCCTCCTGTGCCATTCTGCTAAAAATGGATCTGTGGGAAAACGGCCAGGTTGTTAAGCATTCCGAATATCAATCAAAGTTGTCGGATATTGTTGTTATGGATCGTGATCTGTTGTCTTCAAAGCTCTATCAGAAAGCCATACAGGATATGGTACAGCAGGCGGTGCCGGATATTGTCAAAATGTTCAAGTAGGCAGCACTGAACTGCTAAATTGTCTCCACTGTTTCAACAAACCAGTTGTTGTTTTTTGCTATCTCATCCCGTGCGTGGTCGGCGTCCGCACGGGTGGTGAACATACCGAATACCGTGGGTCCGCTGCCGGACATCATGGCACCGATGGCACCAAGGGACGTTAACAGCTCTTTGATTTCGGCGATGATCGGAAAGGCGGGGATGGTGACCGATTCCAGATCGTTCGCAAGAAAAGCGGCGATCTGTTGGGGCGAGGTAAAAATATCCGGCAGGGTATTCAATTCTTTTCGGGCGGTGATCTGCAAAGACCGATAAACCCACGGGGTGGAAATATGTACCCGTGGGTTCACCAGTACTATCCAGCAACGGGGCATAAGGGGCAGGGGGGTCAGAATTTCACCGATTCCTTCGGCCAGTGCCGGATTTTTAAAGATGAAAAACGGCACGTCGGCACCAAGGGTGCAGCCGATATGCATGAGTTCCCGCTCTGTCAGGCCGAGATGCAGCAAATCGTTCAGCCCCATCAAAACCGTAGCTGCGTCACTGCTCCCCCCTCCCAGACCGGCAGCAATCGGTATCTTCTTGATAATATCAATTTGTATCCCCCCCTGCCACTCTGTTGCGTCACACAATGCCCGAGCTGCTTTCCACGCAATATTTTTGGGGCCGTCAGGGGCACCCTTTGAGTTGCTGGTGACCTGAATGCCGGGGGTGGATGTGGTGGTGAGGGTAATGTGATCGTAGAGTGATACCCGCTGCATGATCATGCGAAGATCATGGTAGCCATCTGCTCGTTTTGCGATGACATCCAGCAGAAAGTTTATTTTAGCCGGTGCTGAGAGGGTGACAGTTGCCAATGGGGTTACTCCGGTGTACAGTGATGAGCATGAAAACTTAGGGATGTTATAAATAAATATGAGCGTATTTGTCGAGAGGAAGTTTCAATATCAGTGAAATGAATTTGACAGTTTTACCAGCTGTATGCTACCTGTGGGTAAATATATGGTAGAAATGAAAGGTTTTATATCTATGTTTAAAAACTTCCGTGAAGATATTAATTCGGTTTTCGAGCGCGATCCGGCCGCCAGAAATGTTTTTGAAATCATATTCTGCTATCCCGGTCTCCATGCCCTCTGGTTTTATCGGGTTGCCCACTGGTTCTGGGTCAGCGAGTTCTTCTTTCTTGGACGATTTATTTCCCACCTTGGACGCTTTTTTACCGGGGTGGAGATCCATCCGGGTGCTAAAATCGGCAAAAAATTCTTTATCGACCATGGCATGGGGGTGGTTATCGGAGAGACCGCCGAAATTGGCGACAACGTTACCCTTTACCATGGTGTTACCCTGGGTGGTGTGACGTGGGACAAGGTCAAACGCCATCCTACCCTGCTGGACAACGTGGTGATCGGGTCCGGTGCCAAAGTGCTGGGGCCTTTTACCGTTGGCAAGGGGGCCAAGATCGGCTCAAACTCCGTTGTGGTCAAGGCTGTTCCTGATAATGCCACCGTGGTCGGAATTCCGGGGCGTATGGTCATGGCCGAAGAAAAGAAGGAGACCGGACGTGCAGACCTTCAGCATGGTCAACTGCCTGACCCGGAGGCAAAGGCTATTGCCTGTCTGTTTGACCAGATTCGTGAACTGGAACGGAAGTACGATGTCCTTGCGGCCGAACATGCCGAACTGAAGGAAAAGGTTGGATGTCGATGATAAAACGGCAAACCACCATAAACCGCATTTTCAAAGTTTCCGGAATCGGTCTTCACAGCGGCCATGAGGTTACCCTGGAATTCCTGCCTCGACGGGAATTTGGTGTCGTTTTTGTTCATAAAGGGGTATCGATACCGGCCCGGTATGACATGGTTGCTGATACCAGACTTTCCACCCAGATCGGTGCCGGTGGAGCGGCGGTTTCCACCATTGAGCACCTGATGGCAGCGTTTTATTTTTCCGGTATCACCAACTGTCTGGTCTATATTGATGGGCCGGAAGTTCCCATTCTGGATGGATCGGCGTGGGAGTTTTATCAGGGGATGTGGAAGGCCGGGGTCTATGAGTTTCCTGAAAGCGGCGTGTATTTAAAAGTGCAACGTCCCATTGAGGTCCATCATAACGATTCCTGGGTCAAGATTAAGCCGCTCAATACCCTGGAAATAACCATGTCCATTGAGTTTCGTCCTCCGGTCGGCAAACAGAAAAAGCGGGTGACGGATGTTGAAAATGCCTTTGCGATCATTAATTCCCGTACCTTCGTACTCCAGGAAGAGATTGAAGCTATTCGGAAGATAGGTCTGGCTCGGGGGGGCTCCCTCGACAATGCCGTGGTCATTGGAAGTGATGAGATAATGAATCCCAAGGGGCTTCGGTACAAAAATGAATTGGTCAATCATAAGATTCTTGACCTGATTGGCGATTTTTATACCAGCGGCTACCGGATTCTCGGTAAGGTCGAGGCCAATAAAACCGGTCACTACCTCAATAACATGCTCCTGAGAGAGTTGTTCTCTGATCCGCTTAATTACACGATTTACTGACCCAGAATTACTTCGCCGGTATCGGTAAAGAGCTTTACCGGCAACTCAAATGCCCTGCCAAAAATATGCAGTAACCCCTTTCCCATTGATTTTACCGGAATGGCACTGACCTGTGGGTCTGACCACTTCCCCTTCGCCTCAAAATAGGCCGTAACCAGGTTCTTGTCTTTTCCGGTCAGCAGCCACCCCACGATGGGAATTCGATGGATGATCTTGTCAACGGTTTGCAGCGGCTGGGTACCGATGGTCAAATTCAACTCTTCCTTGACGATGTCGGCGCTGCCGACGATGGACATATTGATGGCATTACTGCTGATAAATAAATCCTGGGTGGAAATGAAACCGTCCTTTATGGCCAGGCTTCCTTTGATACTGTTGTAGGGCATACCGCCGGTGGCCATGTCAGGTAATTTGAATTTGAGGAGCTGTGAGACATTTAAAATTGAAAACACCTTGGAAAGGGCACTGAATCTCCTTATTTTCCCACCGTTAATATGTAACCGTATGTTGCCGAGAGAACTTTTTTTGACATCCAGCAGCGTGGCTCCACGGGTGGTAAGATTGCTGTGCAGTGTGAGGCTTCCGGTAACGCCTCCCGGTATATCGAGGGCGGTACTGAGTTTGTCCGCATCGGCCTGGACCAGATCCAGCGTCAGATCGTAACGGTCTCCCTGTTCCCCCCCCGGAGCGATCCTCCCCTTGGCGGTAAGTTTTCCCCCATAGACACCGGCCGTCAGGTTGTGAAGATAGATGGTCCCGTTATCCTGTTGGGCATTGGCAGTCAGTTTGTTGAATGCCAGATTGCCATAGGTGGCGGTATCGGCATTTAAGCTTACTTTGATATCGGTACTTTGACCATGGGTACCATGTGCAGTTTGGGGGGAAGCGAACATCTTGAGATCATCGAGATCAAGTTTTGTTGAGGTAAGGGCAACGGTAGCGTGGGGATTGGCTCCGGTGAAATAGCTGCCGCTCAGGGTGATATTCGAATTGTTAATCAAGCCGGAAGCACTCTTAACGTTGATGGAGTCAGAGCGAAGAGTGAACCGGGAGTTGAGGCGGTTAATGCCGTTACTGTTTTTTACTTCTGCCAGATTGATGTCACGAAGATGAAAAAGTGGTGAGCTGATTGTGAAGTCACCTTCCGGGTTTTTCAGACTCTTGATGCCCGCTTTAATTCCCAGGACTGAACTACCGTATCGGCCACTCATCTGGGTTGATTCCATGCTGTTACCTTGAAAAATGAGGGAACCGTTGATTCCGGTCACCGGTTTTAAGTGCTCATCGGGGAGAATACTGAAATGGGAGATGGCTACCGAACCATGGTAATCCATGGCACTCATGTCTGCCGGATCTCCTCCCGCTTTGATATGGGCTTGTGCCGTTCCCGAAAGTTTATACTTCTGCCACATGGAGATAATCGGCAGCGTATCCGAGAACGGAAAGGAATTGGTCGTGAGATCGAAGCCCAGATAGGGTTCCTGACCATAGCCGATGAGGCCGCTACCGGTTACTTTCAGTGGTGGCAGTTCATAATTGATGGCGGTGACTTTTGTGGATTCACCGGTAATAATGGTGCTGAAAACCAGCGTATTGGCCATGGTGGACGGCTTGTTGACGTATCCTGGCAGGTTGTAGGTGGCATTTTGGAGATCCCAGATACCGTCAAGATGGTACGATGAGTAATGACCTCGACCGGTGAGATGCAGTTGGGAATTGTTGCCGTATTCGAGCTTCGTGAGTCCTGCAATTCCGGCAATCCAGGCAATTTCCGGGCTCCGGGGGGAGATGTTCATTTTTACCGGATGGTCAGCCGTTTTATCGGTATTGTATTCCGTGATGGAGCCATCCATGGTAAATGGAGACGTGCCGAAGTTCCCGCCCATTCCGATCAGGTTAAAATTTTTCCCTTTCAGTTCCACCGTTCCCTTCAATTTATTAAATTGGGGTGCTTTGGGGCCGTAGCTCAGGATAGCATCGGAAACCTGCCCCCGTATCAGCAGGGTGTTGCAGTTTTCTCCGATCTCCATGTGGGCGATCTGGCTGACCCGCCCCTCCAGCACACCGGTGTCCAGCTTGAAGATACCTGACTTTATCTTGTTCTCAATGTAATCGGAGGTGCCGCTTTCAATGATTCCATAGGGGACGTAATATTTGACATCTTCATAACGGAATGTAGAAGGGGTACTTGCGTGAGTACTGATTCGGGGATCCTTGGTCAGATAATCGGAAATCTGAAAATTCCCCTTTATTCTGAACCCCTCCATACCGAGATCAACGCTTGAAATTGCTATTAATTGTTTTGTCAGCGTCATTGAGTAGTCAAGGTGGAGTGCCTTTGGTTTGAGGGTGGCATGGAAGATTGTCGGCCATTGCACCGTTGCATCATTGATCAGCAGTTTCCCCTTGGCGGAAAAATTTTGAGGTTTACCCTTAAAACTGGTTGTGATGTCAAGTCTGCCACCAGTAGTAGGAAAGGGGATGAATTTACCATAGTAGGGCCAGAATCTGCCAATTTCAGCCTGTTTGAGTGACAGGTTTCCGTCTATGGCCGTTTCTAATAGTGACGTGCCCTGTGCGGGAAGTTGGATTGATCCGGCCAGGGCCAGTTGGGTCGGGGTACCGGTTAGTGCCGGAATATCGGCTGTCAGCTTGAGTTGCCCTTTCTGCCCTGGCATGAGATGCTGTGCCGTAAGAGTGATATTCTGAATGTGAGCGGAAAACGGCTCTTTGTGAACAGCTTTATCACTCCAATGTACGGTACCTTTTGTAATGCGAAACGTTTTGATATGTACCGACATGCCGCTTTCTTCCTGTTTCAGCAGGTCGTCAAAGTTATAGCTGCCGTCGCTATTACGGATGAGTAAAACCGTGGTCTGGTCAAGGGTCAGGTTCCTGATTTCAACTTTTTTTTCCAGAAGGGGAATCAGGGCCAGTTGGACCGTGATTTGACGGGCGGAGATGAAATCGGTGACACCGTCACGTTCCTTGATGGAAAAGGATTTGAATTCCAGGGATGGCCCGAAATGCCAGGCAAAGCTGCCGGAATCGAAATTGACCTGACGGTTGAGGCTCTTTTGAAGGGCGGCCAGTATTTCGGTCCGGTATGCATTGACGTCAAGTAGATAGGGGAGGAATATGGCCGTTGCCGTAACCAACCCTGCAACCGCAGCCAGCAGAAGGCCGAATATTTTAATGAACTTTGATGAAATTCTCACGAGATTATTCCCTCCGGCGTGATTCTGACTCGCCGGATTCTTTTCCGGTCAACGCTTTCTACGGTAAAACGGGTGCCTTCAAACTCGATGCACTCACCGGCCTGGAGGAGCTGTCCCGCCTGGGCCAGAAGAAAACCGGCGATGGTTGCATAGGGGGCATCCTCCGGAATATCGAGATTAAGCCGCTGATTTACTTCCCGCACGGTCAACATGCCGTCAACCAAAAAATCATTATGATCTTCCACATATTGCTCCGGCGATACGTCATCAAATTCGTCATCAATTTCTCCCACAATTTCTTCAAGGAGGTCTTCAAGGGTAACAATTCCTTCAAAACCACCGTATTCATCCACGACAAAAATCATATGGGTACGGGATGATTGCATCTGTTTCAAGGCGGTACTGAGGGGGGCACTGACCGGAATGAAGCGGGGAGGGTGGATAATTGCCGAAAGTTTGAAATCGGGCGTAGCCAGCTCGGACAGGAATGGTTCAAGGTCACGTCTGACGGCAATGCCTATGATATTATCCAGTTGATCCTGATAAACGGGAATCCGGGAATAGCCGTACGAATTGAAGGTCGAGAGCGTTTCTTCCCGCGAAGCGGAAACCGGGATGGCAATGACCGAATTACGCGGCACCATGACGTCCTGAACTTCCGAATCGGAAAATTCAAAAATTCGATGGAGCAACTGCTGCTCTTCGGCTTCAATGGTGCCGCTGGAGTGAGAAATATTGATGATCTGCCTTAGTTCGTCAACGGTATACACACTGGAATGGTCTGGTGATACGCGCAGTCCTATCATACGGACGGTGCTTCTGCCGGCGAAGTCAAGGAGTCGGATCGGCCAGCTGAACAGTGTGTGAAACAGCCTTAATGGCCATGCCACAGCCAGTGCCACCCGTTCGGCGCGATCAAGAGCCAGGGTTTTGGGAGCCAGTTCACCAAGAACGATGTGGAGAATGGTTATAATAGTAAAGCCTATCACAAATGAAATGGTAGTACGCACGGCATCGGTAACCAGACCATGGAGCGGCACGTCGATTAACTGTGAAAGTACCGGTTCACCAATCCATCCAAGTGCCAATGATGCCATGGTTATGCCGAGTTGGGTGGCTGAAATGTATGAATTGAGGTTGTCAAGCAACCCCATGAGAACAACTGCCCGGGAATCACCGCTTTCTGCCAGCGAAGCAATTCGTGAGCGTCGTACGGCAACGAGGGAAAACTCGGCAGCCACAAAAAAACCGTTGGTGGCTACCAGCGACAGGATGAGAATAAGAGATGGTATGGTAGGATTCATAGCTGCATCTTCTATCCGGTTGCAGCGGATGTCAACTGCAACATTACAATTATTAATATCATTTGACCATTGGTGCGATTTATGGTACGCTAACTGACCATATTCTTTTTGAAACGGAACCCCACCTTGATGCAGATACGGCAGCTATTGTTTTTTTCCATTCTTTTTCTTTCCGCGTGTTCCGTCATTTCACCACCTGCGGGGAAAACCTCATCGGCTGTTACACCGTTTAGTGATGACCATGCCCATTCGTTATATCTTTTTTCACGGGCTCGGTTTGCGGTCCATGAGGCCGATTATCCGGTGGCCCTTGACCTGCTGCGTGATGCGATCCGACTGGAGCCTGGTTCGGCTCGTCTTCACATTGAGGTGGCTGAAATAAAACTGAAATTGGGACAGGTTTCCGAGGCGCTCGAATATATCGATAAAGCCATAGTGCTGGAACCGGAATATCGTACGCCCTACCTGCTTGGTGGTGTGTTACTTGCGTCCTCGGGAAAAGATGCCAAGGCGGTTGAGTATCTGCGGAAGGCCGTCAAGCTTGCCCCGGAAAAGGAGGATGCGTATCTGCATCTTTCTCTTTCGCTGACCCGTATGTTCGAATATGAAGAGTCCGTTACCACGCTTAAGGCTCTCGCCACGGTTAATCCGGACTCAGTACTTGCGTATTATTATCTGGGGCGTGCCTACAGTCAGATGAAACTCTATCGGGAAGCACTCACCTATTTTGATAAAGTCCTTGAGCTCCGACCGGAATTTGATCAGGCAATTATCGACAAGGCGGCAACCTACGAGGCTTTGGGAGATTACCCCCATGCCATTGATACCTACCGTTCTCTGGTTGATCTCGATGAACATAGAACGGCCGTCTTACAACGACTGATACAGCTGCTGCTCCAGCAGCGTCGTTTTGCTGAAGGTCTCCAGTACCTTAAAATGGCTGCCAAATTTGGACTGGGTGGTCAGGAAACGGTGCGAAAGATCGGCCTGGTGCATATGGAGCTTGAACAGTATGACGAAGCAATTGCCGCATTTGGTGAATTGCTCGATAAGGATCCTACTGCCAACAATATCCGTCTCTATCGGGGAATCGCATACGAAGACAAGGGGCAACTGGACAAGGCGTATGCCGAATATACCTTGATCTCACGCACTTCCGAGCAATACATTGACGCTGCCGGGCACATCGCTCTGATTTTGAAAGAACAGGGTAAAGGAGATGAGGCCATTGCCACACTCAAGGATGCCATTGGAGCCAATCCGGGAAACCTTGAGTTGTATCTTAATCTGTCGTCACTCTATGAATCACTGAATCGTCCCCAGGCGGCACTGGAGTTTCTTCTTGCCAACGAAGAGCATTTCCTGAAGGAGTCACGGCTGCATTTTCATATCGGTGTGCTGCTCGACAAATTGGGAAAACGCTCCGAATCGATCAAGCGGATGAAAGAGGTGCTGAAACTTGATGCCACGGATGCCCAGGCCCTTAATTATCTTGGCTATACTTATGTTGAGATGGGACTTCACCTTGAAGAGGCACTTGAGCTCATTAAGCGTGCGGTGGCCATCAGGCCGAAGGATGCCTTCATACTTGACAGTCTGGGGTGGGCGTACTTCAAGCTCAAACGGTACGATGACGCCACTGAAGCACTCGAAGAGGCGGTTTCACTGGTGGATGACGATTCTACCATCGTTGAACATCTGGCGGACATCTACGCAGCCCGACACTTTCACAAGCGGTCACTCAGGCTGTATCAGAAAGCCATGGAACTTGCCCCTGAACGTAAGGAACTGGCAGAAAAGTTCCATAAGGCAAAAGGGGAGCTGTCAGAAAAATGAGAGCGGTACAGCTGGTGCGATGTCTGGTGCTGCTGCTTCTGGGCATTGCAGCCGCCTGCACGAGTCAGGACCGTTCCCCCGTTGTTCCGGTGTCTTCAACTGCGGTAATTCCGGCAACCGGTGATACCCTGGTTGAAGGGACCATTGGTGAAGCATCCACCCTCATTCCTCTTCTTGCATCGGATTCTTCTTCCCACGCCGTCGCCGGTCAGATCTATAATGGCCTTATCAAATATGATAAAAATCTGAATCTGGTGGGGGATTTGGCCGAGTCATTCGACGTCTCTGCCGACGGCTTGACCATAACATTTCACCTCCGTAAAGGGGTTACCTGGCACGATGGTGCCCCTTTTTCTTCACGGGATGTCCTTTACACCTATCAGGTAACCGTTGATCCGAAAACCCCCACCGCCTACGCCGAAGACTTTAAACAGGTTAAGAATATAGCGGCCCTTGATTCACATACCGTACAGGTTACCTACGGCTCCCCCTTTGCACCGGCTCTGGCCTCGTGGGGAATGCAGATCCTTCCCGCCCACCTTCTTGAGGGGCGGGATATTACCCAAAGTGCTCTGGCTCGTCACCCGGTTGGTACCGGTCCCTATCGATTCAAGGAGTGGGTCGCGGGGCAGAAAATACTGCTGGAAGCCAACCCGAACTATTTTGAGGGGCGTCCTTTTATTGATCGGTATCTCTATCGGATCATTCCCGACAGTTCCACCATGTACATGGAATTGAAGGCAGCCGCCATCGACCTGATGGGGTTGACGCCGGTTCAATATGTCCGACAAACGACACAGAGCAGTTTCACCAGCCGCTTTAATAAATTTCGCTACCCTTCCTCAACCTATCTTTATATGGGGTATAATCTGCGCCATCCCCTGTTTGGAGACAAGCGGATCAGGCAGGCCCTGACCGCCGCCATCAACAAGGATGAACTGATTCAGGGGGTTCTGTTTGGCATGGGACAAAAATCCCATGGTCCCCTTGTACCGGGACGCTGGGCCTATAACGCCGCCGTCACGGATATCGGCTACGATCCGGGCCATGCCGCAGAGTTACTTGCTCAGGCGGGATGGAAAAATAAAAATAGCGACGGTATCCTGGTGAAAGGGGGGAAACCGTTCTCCTTCACCATTCTGACCAATCAGGGTAACCAGCAACGCTTGATGACCGCCCAGATCATCCAGCAGCGACTTCGTTTCGTTGGAATTGACGTAAAAATCAGGATCGTGGAGTGGGCAGCTTTTTTGAAGGAATTCGTCAACAAGGGGAACTTTGAAGTGGTTCTTCTTGCCTGGCAGATATCGCAAGATCCCGATTTGTATGATATCTGGCATTCAAGCAAGACTAAACCGGGAGAGCTGAACTTTATTGGCTATACCAACCCAGAGGTGGACCGCCTGCTGGTTGAAGGACGCAGCACCTTTGATATGGAGAAGCGAAAACGGGCCTATTTCCGTATTCAGGAGATACTGGCCGAGGAACAGCCCTATACCTTCCTGTATGTCCCCGATGCCCTTCCGGTTGTCAGTTCCCGCATTCGAGGCGTGGAGCCGGCTCCCGCCGGTCTCGGACACAATCAGATCCGCTGGTTTGTGCCGAAAAACGAGCAACTGTACGTGCCGTAAAAGCCGAACTATTACCCTTTCTCTTCCCTCTGAACCAAGGCAAGACGGTTCATAACTTCCATTAATGGAATCTTTCGTTCCCGTGCAATGCGTCGGCAGTCATCAAATTCCGGTGATCTTCTGAGGAATTGTCCCTGATCTTCGATCTCCTTGAAGCGTACTGATCCAAATTCTGTTTCTTCCACCACGCTGCGACGCTCCCGTTTTATACGGCTGGCGGGATAATAACGGACACCGATGGCAGACGTCTCCGTGAGCACCAGGCTGGAGAGACACTTAAGATCCGAATCGCTGCAGATGAAGGAAAGACAGGTGGCCGGTCGGTTTTTTTTCATTTGAATCGGCGTGAAAAATACGTCACGCGCCCCCTCATCGAGCAGGCGTTCCATGACATAGCCGAGCAGTTCCGGTGTGGAGTCATCTATGTTTGTCTCCACAACCATCACGTGGTCCATTGTGTCACCCCGCTCTAATGTGTTGCCGAGAAATACCCGTAAAATATTCGGACAATCGGAGAAATCCTTACTGCCCGCTCCATTGCCGATGTGTGTCAGTGTCATGGGTGGTTGTTGACCCACCGATGTGGCAAGTGCAGCCACAACGGCCGCTCCGGTCGGAGTGACCCGTTCACCGGACCCGCAGTGCGTATGCACCGCCAATCCCTGGAGCAGCTCTGCCGTGGCGGGGGCAGGAACCGGCAGTCGCCCGTGGGCTGTCATAACAAATCCGCTTCCCAGGGGGAGGGGAGCGGCGTAGATCTTTTCTACGGCAAGATATTCGAGACATAGCGCGATGGCAACGATGTCGATGATGGAATCAATAGCACCAACTTCGTGGAAATGAACGTCTTCAATGGCCACACCATGCACTTTTGCTTCCGCTGCTGCCAGTCGGCGGAATACCCGACGGGAGCATTCCTTTACTCCCGGAGTAAGCGCACTGTTGGCAATCATGTCATCTATTCCGCCGTAATGCCGATGGGTATGGTGATCACTGACGGTCACCGTAAATGTGCGTGCCGGGAGATGATGCCGCTCTACCGCTGTGGAAGCCAGTTCATAGGAGCCTTCAGGAAGAGCCAGTTTACGCAGTTCGGCGTTGAGATGCTCAAGGGGAACCCCCAGATCGAGCAGTGCTGCCACGGTCATATCTCCGGAAATACCGGCGAAACAATCAATATAGAGTATGGTCATAGTCCCTCAAGAAAACGTGTCGTATCTGGATGTCGTTCCGGTACGGTAGGTAGGGTGTCGATGGTGTAATAATTGCTCACTATTCTTTTTTATGTTTTATGCACAATGTAAAGAGCTGTCAAGGTTCTTATTACTTAGACTCAGGGACACGTCAAAGTTAATCATAGACAGATTCCTCTTTGACAAGCATTTGCAACATGTTCTGCTTTCTACCGTTGAGAATAGTTCCGTTGCCATTTTTGGG
>CAIUSO010000013.1 GCA_903901875.1 uncultured Geobacteraceae bacterium
GCGAGCCTGCTTGCTGCGCTGGACGCCAGGGAAGGGACATTCCGCAGCGAACGGGACAGCGCCAACGAATGGCGGCGTGCACGAGGTTACGCTCTGCTGCCCGATCTCAAAGAGGTCACGTATGTCGACCATCTGAAACCGATGGTGATTCTTTCCCTGAATACCGGCATGAGACGGGGCGAGGTATTCAGTCTGCGCTGGAGCGATATCGACTTCAAAAGAAAGATCGCCACGGTGCGCGGCGAAGAGGCAAAGAGTAGCGTAACCAGACACATCCCGCTCAACACATTGGCCTATTCTGCTCTGAAGTGCTGGCGTAAGCAGACCGAAGGCGACGTCGTTTTCCCCGGCAAAAAGAACGAGCAATTCAGCCATACGAAGAGGTCATGGCACTCCCTGCTGAAGCTGGCAAAAATCGACCATTTCCGGTGGCATGATATGAGACATCACTTTGCCAGCAAACTCGTCATGGCCGGAGTGGATCTGAATACCGTCCGGGAACTGCTTGGGCACAGCGATCTCAAGATGACCCTGAGGTATGCCCATTTGGGACAGGAGCACAAAGCGGCGGCTGTTGGGCTACTTGTATAAATGCCTTAACTGCGCGTTACTATATTCTATCTGACCCAGTCGAGCAACACACCGGTAAATTTACGTCCAGCGCCACTCTGAGGGGTTCCAGGTTGCGTTAACCGGTGCCGTTGTTGAACAGATTGGTTCTACAAACGTCTCCAGTCTGGACATCGCTTCAGTAATTGTCATTGATGACTCCAAACGACTACGACGCAGGAAGGCGCTCCATTGAGCAGCTTTATCCTTGTTCGCCGCGAACTCGTTTGAAAAAACCAGGTCGCGATCTTCGAGCGGGGTTACCCGTCGAGCAAAGGTTGCCATAATCGCCTCCCGCAGTGTGGCCTGAGAGAATTTCTCCCGCTCTGCCAGATGGAGAATGTCATAGATGTCCTTCATCCGACTCGTGAGGAGGTTCAGGCTGACCAGCGCTTCAAACTTTTCGGCAATGGCTGATTCACGGGAATAAACCATCAGATTCGGTCGTGGCTGGTCATCAAGCAGCACAGGAAAATCCATCTCAACCGGTCCGGCGACAACTACATCACCAAATCCTATATCCAGTTGCAATACCTTCCTTGCCGCCGTCATCTGGGCCTCCAGTTTTACTCGAACCCCGTGATAGTCGGCATCTTCTTTGATCCGTTCAACACTGACCGAATTGACGTCGAACTGCACACCGTCGGTGTAATCTATTTTGCAAATTGCCATGATAATACCGCGTATCTCATTCAGATCGTTGGAGGTTGCCGAGCCGAGGAAGTCGATATCACGGGTTGTGCGCAACAGCGACATTTCATAAGCCAGGAACAGTAGTGCCCCTTTAAGGATCAGTTGTTGCCGATAGGGAGATATCGACAATCGGTAGAGGAAACGCTCCTGAAAATACTGGAGCAGAACAGCATCAAAATCCCGACCACTTTTTTTTGCCACGTTAAGAAGGCGGGCGCGAACTGATGCCGCGATATTTTTGGCGTGTTCTTTTGCCATGTTATGCCACCAGTGCTTTCAGGTAGGGTATCATCACGGTTCGTGCCTGGCAGATCGAGGCGTACTCCAGCAGTCGGACAGTACTGGAATCCTTCAGTTTCAGGTACGTCTTCAGCGCCTCCAGGGCCAGATCCTCGCCCAGTTTCTGGCGATACCGGAACATATCACAGATGGTTTTCTCCCGGCCATAAACCCGGATTTCACCGGCTGACGTCTTGATATGTTCTATGGCAGGGGTGAAAAAGCGTTCCCGGAAGTAGAATGGCTTGATAGGGGGATAAAAAAGCCGTGGTGGTTTGGCTTCGTGGGGAATGGCGACATACACCTCTGAAGGGTTGAAAGTGGTCAGGCCGTGGTAATCAAGGGCGGACAGCAGGCATATGACACCGTCCGGCAGGGCACGACAGACATCTGCCAGACCAGCATTTTCTGCGGACGCGTCATGCACCGCCAGACGGTACAGACCAGGCTTTACCCGTTCAATTTGCGCCTGGGCTACCAGGTCGGCGATATCCCGAGTCTGAAAACCGGCGGCGCGCAGCTCCTTCATACGGGCGTAACCACCAGATGATGTGAGAAAATCCGTGATGCTGTTCATGTGACTCTCGAATCAATTTTTCTGCCAATGTACTCTATTGGCAGAAACGTTTCAACTGAAAACTGCTTCCATGGAC
>CAIUSO010000014.1 GCA_903901875.1 uncultured Geobacteraceae bacterium
AACTCTAAAGTTAAGAAGGGCGACGTAGTAAAGGCGGTTGTCGTACGTACTGCAAAGGCTCTTGGGCGGCCAGACGGATCCTATATCCGTTTCGATGATAATTCTGGTGTTGTTATCAACAATGCCAAGGAACCGGTTGGTACTCGTATCTTCGGTCCGGTTGCCAGAGAATTACGTGCAAAAAAATTCATGAAAATTATTTCTCTTGCACCGGAAGTACTATAAAAATATCGGAGAATGATGATGCAAGTCACGAAACCACATGTTAATAAGGGTGATACCGTCATGGTTATCGCCGGTAAAGAAAAAAACAAAACTGGCAAAATTCTGCAGTTGCTCCCGAAGAAAAACGGGGTTATTGTGGAAGGTCTTAATCTGGTTAAACGTCATGTTAAGGCTCGCGGCAGTGAAGCTGGTGAAATCAAGGAGAAAGAAGCTAGAATTCATATCTCCAACGTTATGCCCTACTGCGCTAAGTGTTCAAAACCTGTCCGCACCAGAAAGAATGTTTTGGAAAATGGTGACAAACAGCGTATATGTATCAAGTGCGGCGCAACACTGTAGAATTACTTTGGAGGAATCTATCTCATGTCTCGTTTAAAAGATATATATTCAACAGAAATCATTCCGAAACTTCGCTCTGATTTTAGCTATAAATCCAGTATGGAAGTGCCACAGATCAAGAAGATTGTAGTTAACATGGGACTTGGCGAAGCTATCCAGAATGTTAAGATACTTGACTCCGCAACTACCGAACTGAGCCTGATCACTGGTCAGAAATCGGTCATTACCAAAGCGAAGAAGTCAATCGCAACGTTTAAACTGCGTGAAGGAATGCCGATTGGTTGCATGGTTACCCTGCGACGTGACCATATGTACGAATTCCTAGACAGACTTATCAATGTTTCACTTGCTCGCGTACGTGACTTCAAGGGCGTATCTGGCAAGGCATTTGACGGCAAAGGCAATTATACCCTCGGTATCAAAGATCAGCTGATCTTCCCTGAAATCAGTTATGATGCAGTTGATAAGATTAAAGGTATGAATATAACGATTGTAACAAGTGCAAAAACCGACGAAGAGGGCAAAGCACTTCTCAAGTACCTGGGCATGCCGTTCAGGAACTAAGATATCTGGAGGATTCTGTGGCAAAAGTATCAATGATAATTAAGTCTCAACGTGCACCCAAGTTCAAGGTTCGGCAGCACAATCGTTGTCCGGTCTGCGGACGCCCCAAAGCGTTTTATCGCAAGTTCGAGATGTGCAGAATTTGTCTGCGCAAGTATGCCTCGTCTGGCCAGATTCCCGGCGTGATAAAATCGAGCTGGTAAAAATTAGCCACATATAGAATAAGAGACAGGAGCACATTCACGATGTCCATGACAGATCCTATTGCTGACATGCTTACCAGAATTAGAAATGCTAATATGGTAAAGCATCAAAAAGTTGATATTCCTTCATCAAATATGAAAGTCAGTATTGCTAATGTACTTAAGCAAGAAGGCTTTATTAAGAACTACAAGGTTATCTCTGATAATCTGCAGGGTGTATTGCGTGTTTATCTCAAGTACATTGATGAGAAAGATAGCGTCATCAACGAGATTAAGCGTGTAAGTAAGCCTGGTGGCCGTGTGTATGTAAAATCAGAAGACATTCCGCTTGTCAAGAGTGGCCTCGGAATTGCCATACTCTCGACCTCAAAAGGTATCATTACAGATAACGTTGCTCGAAAGTCCGGTGTTGGTGGAGAGTTGATCTGCACTGTCTGGTAATAATGCGACAAGGAGTATTTTTAGATGTCTAGAATAGGTAAATTGCCAATTGAAATACCAAAAGATGTTCAGATCTCTTTTGCTGACTCCGTTCTTTCGGTAAAAGGTCCTAACGGGTCTTTGACTCGTCTCATCATGCCGGTTGTATCTCTTGCCATCGGAGCTTCTGCCATAGAAGTTACAAGAGCGGACGATTCAACTGCAGCCCGTGCTGCCCATGGTCTTACCCGTACCTTGATCAACAATATGGTTGTCGGGGTAACAAAGGGTTTTAAAAGAGATCTTGAGATTAATGGTGTTGGTTATCGTGCAGAAGTTAAGGGTCGCGATCTTGTCATGGCACTCGGATATTCACATCCGATCAACTTCCCGATTCCCGATGGGATTACGGTTGATATTGAGAAAATGACAAAGTTGTCAGTAAAGGGATTTGATAAGGAACTGGTGGGACAGACCGCTGCCAAAATTCGTTCTTTCCGTGGACCCGAGCCTTACAAGGGCAAGGGTGTTAAATACGCTGACGAGACTATACTCAGAAAAGCCGGTAAGACTGGCAAAAAATAGTCTTTATAAGGAGACTCCGTGGCTAAAACAGCTATTAAAACAATTACTCGTCGTAAACGTCAGGTCAGGGTTAGAAAGAAAGTACGTGGTACCACTGTACGCCCTCGCCTGAGTGTTTTTAAAAGTGCACGACATATGTATGCACAGATTATAGATGATACAACGGGCGCTACGCTTGTTGCTGCGTCCACACTGTCCAAAGGTGCTCAGGATCTTGGCAATGGTGGGAATGTAGATGCAGCGGTATTTGTTGGCAAGGAAGTGGCTGCTCTGGCACTTTCTAAGGGTATTTCATCTGTTGTATTTGACCGCAACGGTTTTCTCTATCACGGCAGGATCAAAGCGCTTGCCGACTCAGCCCGTGAATCCGGGTTGATCTTTTAAGCGTACGGGAGGTTTTCTTTGAGTAGAATTAATCCAGCAGAACTGAATCTTAATGACAGAGTTGTCCATATCAGCCGTGTTGCCAAAGTTGTTAAAGGTGGACGTCGTTTCAGCTTCTCAGCTTTAATCGTTGTCGGTGATGGTAATGGGTATGTGGGATACGGTCTTGGCAAAGCCAATGAAGTTCCCGAAGCGATCAGAAAGGGTGTTGAGCAGGCTAAGAAAAACCTGATCAAAGTTCCCGTTAATGCAAATCAGACTATACCGTTTGAAATTGAAGGAAAGTTTGGTGCAGGTCGCCTTCTTATGAAACCGGCATCGGCTGGTACCGGTGTTATTGCCGGTGGTGCTGCTCGTGCTATTTTTGAAGCCGCCGGGATCAACAATATTCTTTCCAAGTGTCTCGGTTCAAATAATCCGCACAATGTTATCAAGGCGGCATTTGAAGGCCTCAAACGCCTCAAGACACCGGAAGAAATTGCAGCACGTCGTGGAATCACTGAATAATATTTCAAGCGGAGAATCTATATGAGTGCATTACTCAAAATTACGCTGACTAAAAGCACTATTTGTGCTCCTAAAAAACATTCAGCTGTTGTCGCCGGTCTTGGTCTATCCAAGCTCAATCAGACTGTTCTGCGTCAGGACACTCCTCAGATCAGGGGCATGATCAATAAAGTCGGTCACCTGTTGACCGTTGAATAGATAAAGGGGCTACATTCATGGAACTCAATAATCTCAGACCTTCAGTTGGGTCAACAAAAAATAGAAAACGTATCGGACGAGGTACTGGTTCCGGGCACGGCAAAACAGCTACAAAAGGTCATAAAGGGCAGAAAGCTCGCTCCGGTGGCAGCATAAAAGCCGGTTTTGAGGGTGGACAGATGCCACTTCAGAGACGTCTGCCAAAACGTGGATTTACCCCTCTTGACCGCGTTGAATTTGCGATTGTGAATGTTGGTCAGCTCGATATTTATGAAGTTGGCTCAGTTGTAGATACTGAAGCACTTATTTCCGGCGGTCTCATCAAGTCGGCAAAGTTAGCGATAAAAATCCTGGGCAACGGTGATTTGACCCGTTCGTTGAAGATTTCAGCTCATAAATTCAGCCAATCTGCAAAAGATAAAATTATTGCAGCAGGTGGTACTGTTGAGGAGATTGTCTAGTGTTTGAAGCACTCCAGAATATATTCAAGATTCCTGAACTTAAAAAAAGAGTTCTTTTCTCGTTGGGAATGCTTGCGGTATATCGTGTGGGTTGCCATATACCGACACCGGGAATTGACAGAATTGCTCTCTCTCATTTCTTCAAACAGTCTCAGGGAACTTTGCTCGGACTATTCGATATGTTCTCTGGTGGTGCTCTTGAGCGTTTGACAGTTTTCGCACTTGGGATAATGCCGTACATCTCATCTTCAATTATATTCCAACTGCTGACAGTCGTGATACCAGCCATTGAGAAGCTTTCAAAAGAGGGTGAGTCTGGGCGTAAGAAAATTATTCAGTATACTCGCTATGGCACCATAGTTCTGAGTGTTGTACAGGGATTAGGAATTTCCGTTGGTCTTGAAAGTATGCGTGGACCAGCCGGGGAGTTGGTTGTGCCAAGCCCTGGGTGGGGTTTTCGTATCTTGACGGTAATAACTTTAACGGCCGGTACCGCTTTCATCATGTGGCTTGGTGAGCAGATGTCAGAAAAAGGTATAGGCAACGGAATCTCACTGATTATCTTTGCTGGAATAATTGTGAGAATGCCGGCTGCTATCGGTAATACGATTAAATTGCTCAATGCCGGTCAGATTTCTCTTTTTGTTATTATTTTTGTCATGGCTGTAATGTTTGCTGTTATTGCTGCGATTGTTTTTGTGGAGCGTGGTCAACGGCGACTTGCCATACACTACGCAAAACGTGTAGTCGGTTTGAAAACATTCAATGCGCAGACATCTCATTTGCCTCTCAAGATCAATATGGCTGGAGTTATTCCACCTATTTTTGCCTCATCAATTATAATGTTTCCCGCAACCATAGCTAACTTCATAAATATTCCGTGGGTGCAGGAAGCTGCCAAGAGTCTTGCTCCGGGTAAATTAGTTTATAATATCTTTTTCGTTGCGTTTATAGTCTTCTTCTGTTATTTCTATACAGCTGTGACTTTTAATCCTTTGGATGTGGCCGAGAATATCAAGAAGCAGGGTGGATATATCCCTGGTATTCGTCCCGGTAAGGAAACGTCTGATTTTATTGATACGGTTCTTACTCGTTTAACGTTTGCTGGCGCGATTTATATCTCTATCGTGTGCGTATTGCCGTCTATTTTAATAGGCAAGTTTAATTTACCTTTTTACTTTGGCGGTACGGCTCTGCTAATCGCAGTTGGTGTTGGTATGGACACTGTTTCACAGATTGAATCTCACCTGATTACTCGTAACTACGAAGGTTTCCTTAAGGGAGTTCGTATCAAGGGGAGGCGCTGATATGAATATCGTTCTCTTTGGACCTCCAGGTTCCGGTAAAGGTACACAGGCCCAATTCATTGTAGAGCGGTATAACATACCGCAAATATCAACGGGTGACATGCTTCGCTCTGCTGTCAAAGCCAAGTCGCCACTTGGTTTGATGGCAAAGTCGATTATGGACAGTGGGGCACTTGTCTCCGACGATATCGTACTTGGTCTTGTAAAAGAACGTATCAGCAACGATGATTGTCAGAACGGTTTTATTTTAGACGGTTTTCCTCGAACCATTCCCCAGGCGGATTCGTTGAGTGAATTGCTGTTAGACATAAAAAAAAGTGTTGATTTGGTAGTTTCGCTTGAAGTTGATACTATTGAGTTGATACGCAGACTCTCTGGTCGCAGGGCCTGTTCAGCTTGTGGCAAGGGCTATCACGTCCTCTATAATAGCCCAAAAGTAGCCGATACCTGTGATGCGTGTGGTGCTGCACTTGTTCAGCGTGCAGATGATGCAGAGGAAACAGTTACTAATCGGCTTAAGGTGTATGATGAGCAAACTTCTGCTCTCAAATCCTATTTTAAAGAACTCGGACTTCTGCACAGCGTGTCTGGAACTGGCACCATAGCTGAGATTCAAGCTTCCATTGTATCAATTATTGAAGCTGGCGGTACCGGTGATCATCCTTAAATCCAGTCGAGAGATCGACAGGATGCGGAGTGCGTCCCTTATCGTAGCAGAGATATTGATTGGATTGCGGTCTCTTGTGGTTCCTGGCATTAGCACATGGGATTTGGATTATTTCGCGGCGTCAATGGCAGTTAAGCGAAAGGCAAAATGCGCTTTTAAGGGGTATCATAATTACCCAAGCTCATTGTGTTGTTCGCCCAATGATCAGGTAGTTCACGGGATACCAAATAAAAATCCATTGTCTGATGGTGATATTGTTAGCCTGGATTTTGGTGTTATTTATGATGACTTTTACGGAGACGCTGCCATAACTCTGCCGGTGGGTGTTATTAAAGCCTCTGCCGAGCGACTTCTGAAAGTTACTGAAGAATCATTGTATGCCGGTATAGAAATGGTCGCTCCAGGTAACAGACTTGGTGACGTTTCTTCCGCGATACAAAATTATGTTGAATCAAGAGGCTTCTCAGTTGTAAGGGATTTCGTTGGCCATGGTATCGGTCGAGCTCTTCATGAAGAACCGCAAATACCAAATTACGGTGTTTCCGGTAAGGGTGTGAAGTTACGACCAGGTATGGTTTTAGCAATAGAGCCAATGATTAATGAAAAATCCCATGAAGTCAGGATTCTTGATGATAACTGGACAGTCGTAACCTGTGACGGAGGACTTTCTGCTCACTTTGAGCATACGGTTGCTGTTACTGAATCTGGATACGAGATACTAACACGGATTAATTGATATCTGTGCAAGGGGATTATTATGAAAGTTCGCGCATCTGTCAAAAAAATATGTGATAAGTGTAAAATTGTTAAACGCAAGGGTGTTGTACGTGTAATCTGCGACATCCCAAAGCATTCTCAACGTCAGGGATGAGTTATTAAAGGGGGTATTTCCATTGGCACGTATTTCAGGTATTGATTTACCAAAAAACAAGCGAATAGTTATTGCATTGACGTATATTTACGGAATTGGCAATTCATCTGCAGAACGTATTCTTACCGTTGCCCAGATCAATCCGGATACGCGTACAGATAAACTTACCGAAGCCGAAGTTGCACGTCTTCGAGAAGAAATAGATCGTAACTGTAAGGTCGAAGGTGATCTGCGTCGTGAAATTTCGATGAACATCAAGCGTCTTATGGACCTTGGTTGCTATCGTGGTTTACGTCATCGGAAGGGGCTCCCCTGTAATGGTCAGCGTACCAAGACCAACGCCCGTACACGTAAAGGACCTGCTCGCACTGTTGCTGGTAAGAAAAAATAATAATTAGCCTTGGAGAATACGAATGGCAAGCCCATCAAAAAAAATAGTTCGCAAGAAAAAAGAGCGTAAAAATATATCTAATGGAGTTGCGCACATTCAGGCAACTTTCAATAATACGATTATTACGATCACTGATCCGGTTGGTAATGTTGTCGCCTGGTCGACGGCCGGTGCCAAAGGATTTAAAGGCTCGCGAAAAAGTACTCCTTTTGCTGCACAGATTGCAGCAGAAGATTGTGCAAAGAAAGCTCAGGAACATGGCATGCGTACCGTTGAGGTTTATGTTAAAGGCCCCGGTTCCGGTCGTGAGTCTGCGCTCCGTGCCTTACAGGCAGCTGGCTTCAGTATCAGCTTCATTAAAGATGTTACTCCCATTCCCCATAACGGATGTCGTCCGCCAAAGAGAAGAAGAGTTTAATTATATCCGTAACAACTTTTAAGGGGGTTTTCATTGGCTCGATATACAGGACCTTCATGCCGTTTGTGCAGAAGAGAAAACACAGAATTATTTTTGAAAGGCGATCGTTGCTACACTGACAAGTGCGCCATTAAACGTCGTAATTACGCTCCTGGTCAGCATGGTCAGGGCAGAACAAAAGTTTCAGCTTATGGCACACAGTTGCGTGAAAAGCAGAAGGTTCGTCGTATATACTGCATACTTGAAAAACAGTTCCGTAGCTATTTCAAGCTGGCTGATCGTATGAAGGGTGTTACGGGGGAAAACTTGTTGTCTCTGCTGGAACGTCGTTTTGACAATGTAGCCTACCGTCTCGGTTTTGCTTCTTCACGTACCGAATCACGTCAGCTTGTACGTCATGGACATTTCACCATTAATGGTCGCAAAGCTGATATTCCTTCAATGCAGCTTAAGGCTGGTGATGTAATTGAACTACGTGAAAAAAGCCGTAAAATTGCTGCCGTAAATGACGCTCTGGAAGCGGTAGTACGCCGCGGAATACCACAGTGGTTAGAGTTAGATCGTGATTCTTTCAAAGGTACACTGAAAGGTGTTCCAACACGTGAAGATATCACGACACCTATCCAGGAACAGCTCATAGTCGAGCTCTATTCCAAGTAGCACGGATACTGGTGATGCTAGCAGAGAACTACAACCGGTCTTCTTTTGGTTCCGGAGGAGGTAGCAATGTATAAAAACTGGCGTGATCTTATAAAACCAAAGCAGTTGCAGGTCGAAAAAGAGACACTCACGCCCACGTATGGTAAGTTTCATGCAGAGCCTTTTGAACGTGGTTTTGGTACAACACTTGGTAACTCTCTGCGTCGCGTTTTACTATCTTCACTTCAGGGAGCTGCAATCACTTCGTTACGTATGAAAGGAGTTCTTCATGAATTCTCTGCCATTCAGGGCGTAACAGAAGATGTGACAGACATTATTTTGAATCTGAAGGGTGTGCGTGTTAAACTTCACTCAACTGAACAGGCCGTTATCCATTTTAAGCATAAAGGTGTTGGCGTTTTAACAGCTGGTGATATAATTTCCGGACTTAATATCGAAGTTATGAACCCGGATCATTATATCGCAACATGTGGTAAAGATGCCAATATTGAAGTAGAGTTGATTGTGAAAATGGGCAAAGGGTATGTTTCTGCTGATCGTAACCGTGATGAGAAAGCACCTGTCGGCACCATCCCAATCGATTCAATTTTTACACCTATAAAAAAAGTCAATTTCTCAGTTACAAATGCCCGTGTTGGCCAGATGACTGATTATGACAAGCTTAACCTTGAAGTGTGGACTGATGGAAGTGTTAAGCCTGAGGACGCAGTTGCCTATTCTGCAAAAATCCTGAAAGAAGAACTTTCAATCTTCATCAATTTTGACGAAGAATTTGAACCGCAGGTTGATGAAGAATCTCAGGAAGATAAAGACAAGGTTAATGAAAATCTTTACCGTACTGTTGAGGAACTTGAACTTTCAGTACGTTCTGCAAACTGCCTTAAAAACGCTGGTATTAAGCTGATCGGAGAACTGGTAACAAAATCAGAGTCCGAGATGCTGAAAACTCAGAACTTTGGACGTAAGTCGCTCAATGAAATCAAAGATATTTTGTCTGATATGGGACTAACTTTTGGAATGAAAATTGACAGTTTTCCCGATCCTGAACTGATGATCAGGTTACGTGGTGAGCAAAAAGAAGAAGAGTAAATAGATAATTGGTCTGATTAGAAAGGAATTTATCATATGCGTCACAATAAAGCAGGTAGAAGACTGGGTAGAAAAACAAGCCATCGCGAAGCAATGTTTCGCAACATGGTAACGTCACTTCTTGATCATGGTAAAATTACAACTACCGATGCCAAGGCAAAAGAAATCAGGGTTGTAGCTGAAAGAATGATCACTCTTGGTAAACGGGGCGACTTACACGCGATGAGACAGGCTGCTTCTGTTATTCGCGAAAAGGATGTTGTTTCCAAGTTGTTCTCAACAATTGCTCCGAGCTACGCTGGACGTTTGGGCGGTTATACAAGAATTATAAAGCTTGGTGTACGTCAGGGTGATGCCGCACCTGTCTCTTTAATTGAGCTTGTAGAGGCTGATGTTGCAAAGGCGACTGCGTAACCTGTTTTTGATACTATAGTAACCGAGAAGCGGCGTGGATTATTTCACGTCGCTTTTTTTACATTGTACTTGCGAATACCTCGTATTTATTCTGATATGTGTGGAGGTTTGTATGGCACAGCAACTGACTCATACGGTTGGATCACTTCTTGACGAGATGGCGCGTCTCTATCCAGACACCGAGGCACTGGTGTATCATGAGCGTAATCTCCGGTATACCTATCGGCAGTTTAACGATGCCTGTCGTGTCATCGCCAAGGGGCTCCTTCGGCTTGGTGTGAAAAAAGGGGATAATGTATCCATTTGGGCCTACAACGTGCCTGAATGGGTTCTGCTCCAATTTGCGTCGGCAAAAATCGGTGCCATACTGGTGACCATTAATACAAGTTACAAATCTGCCGAACTGGAATACATACTTGAACAGTCAGATTCCACATCACTCTTTATGGTTGGCTCATTTAAGGATACTAACTATGTGGACACACTTGGTTCTGTAGTATCCGATCTTGCCAGCTCCGAGCCAGGCAAACTTTCTAATGACAGACTTCCCTTTCTCAAGAACGTCATTTTTATTGGTGAGAATACGCCTGGCGGCATGCTTAATTTCAATTCAATCATTGAACTTGGTGCGACTGTTCCTGATGCCGAACTTGATGCCGTGGAAGCAACTCTCGACTGCCATGATACTATTAATATGCAGTATACATCTGGAACTACCGGTTTTCCAAAAGGGGTCATGCTCACCCATTACAATATTGTCAATAATGGTTTTAATATTGGCGAATGTATGAAGTTCACACCCCAGGATCGCCTCTGTATACCGGTTCCCTTTTTCCACTGTTTTGGATGTGTACTTGGTGTAATGGCGTGTGTTACCCACGGTACGACCATGGTTCCCGTTGAAATATTTGACCCGCTCAAGGTACTGCAGACCATTGAGAAGGAAAAGTGTACCGCTGTCCATGGTGTTCCAACCATGTTTATTGCCGAACTGGAACATCCCGACTTCTCACAGTTTGACCTCAGCACCTTGCGTAGTGGTATCATGGCCGGATCGCCCTGTCCCATCGAAGTCATGAAAAAGGTCATCTCTCGCATGCACGCACATGAGATCACCATTGCCTATGGCCAAACCGAGTCATCACCGGTTATCACTCAGACCCGTACCGATGATCCGATTGAGTTGAGGGTCGCCACTGTTGGTAAGTCCCTTCCCGATGTGGAGGTTAAGATTGTTGACATCGAAAGCGGTGAGAGTCTGCCACCGGGCAAGCAGGGAGAGCTCTGCACACGGGGCTATCATGTGATGAAAGGGTACTACAAAATGCCCGATGAAACTGGCCGTGCCATTGACGGGGATAACTGGCTCCATACGGGCGATTTGGCCATCATGGATGAAAACGGCTACTGTAAGATTACCGGTCGTATCAAGCAGATGATTATTCGTGGCGGTGAGAATATCTATCCCCGAGAGATCGAAGAATTTCTCTATACCCATCCCCATATTTCCGATATTCAAGTGTATGGTGTGCCTGACAAAAAATACGGTGAGCAGGTTATGGCTGCGGTTATCCTTAAAAAGGGCGTTGCCATGACTGAAGAGGATGTTCGGGAGTTCTGTAATGGTAAAATAGCAAATTACAAAATTCCCAAGTATGTCAAATTTGTGGATGGGTACCCCATGACGGCTTCCGGCAAGATTCAAAAATTTAAGATGCGGGAAATGGCTATTAAGGAATTGCAGCTGGAAGATATGGGGGAAACCGCGTGAGACCGTTATGACAATCGAACCGATCTACCTCACCCGTACCGTCAAAGGGGGGGGGTGTGCGGCCAAGATTCCCCCCGGTGTTCTTGACAAGGCTCTCTGTGGTCTTGATCTTACGGTTGATGACAATCTGCTTGTGGGTCTTGAACATGCCGACGATGCTGGTGTCTATCGGGTCTCCAGTGAATTGGCTCTGGTGCAGACCGTTGATTTTTTCCCCCCCATGGTAGACGATCCCTATTCGTTTGGTCAGATTGCCGCTGCAAACGCTCTCAGTGATGTGTACGCCATGGGGGGGATTCCGAAGACCGCCATGAATATTGTCGCATTTCCCTCCAAGACGCTGGATCTCTCGGTTCTTCGCTCTATTCTTGAAGGAGGTTTGGATAAAATGCGGGAAGCGGGGGTGGTGCTGATGGGAGGGCACACCGTTGAAGACCCTGAGCTGAAGTATGGCCTTTCGGTAACCGGCTATATTCACCCCGACCGTATTAAGACGAAACGTAATCTAAAGGCCGGGGATCGCCTTATTCTCACCAAACGGCTCGGTACCGGCATTGTCAGTACGGCCATTAAAGCCGGGCTCGCAAGCCCCCACGTCTGCGCAACGGTCACTCAGGAAATGGCAACCTTAAACCGTGTATCCGCCGCCGTCATGGGAAGGTTCGACGTGCATGCCTGTACAGATATCACCGGGTTTGGTTTTCTTGGCCATCTGGCAGAGATGGTAGTTGGTTCCGGCGCGGGGGTCAACATTAGCTCAACATCAATACCGCTGTTTTCCGAGGCTCTGGATTGGGCCTCCATGGGATTGATTCCGGCAGCTGCCTACACTAACAAAAGCTTCAGGGGGGATCGGGTTGATTTCGCTGAAGGGGTTTCCGGATCGATGCAGGATCTGCTGTTCGATCCACAGACCTCCGGTGGATTATTGATTGCGGTCTCGGCCGCAGATGCAGAGCAGATGATTATTGAACTTGTTGAGGCGGGAGTCACTTCTGCCGCTATTGTTGGTGAAGTTATTACCTCACCGGTTGATAGAATAGTTGTTCTTTTGTAGTAATAGGTAAGTCGGCATCATGAACGAGGAGATATGAGATGAAAGAGTCGCTTGATTGCTGTGGTCTGGAGTGTCCGGCTCCCGTGTTGCGGGTGCGGGATGCCCTTACGCAGAGTGGAATTTCAGAAATTGTGATTAGGGTAGACAATGAAGCGGCACGCCAGAACGTCTGCCGTTTCCTCGAACACCAGAATTATCGGGCCCAGGTTGTTATTCAGGATGGCGTATTTGTGATTACCGGCAGTAACGAAGGTGTGGTTGATGCCGGAATGCCGATAAATGCCGAGCCGGTCGTGGTTTCCCCGGATACAGCCATCCGTAAAATCATGGTTCTTGTGACCTCAGCCCACATGGGGCGCGGTGACGATGCCCTTGGGGATATGCTGATGTTCAACTTTCTTAAGACGTTGAAAGAAATGGGCCCCGAATTGTGGCGGCTGGTTTTTGTCAATAGCGGGGTCAACTTTGCTGCCGGAGATTCGGAAGCGGTGCCGATTCTCCAGGAACTTGCTTCTTCAGGAGTGCAGATAAGTGCCTGCGGTGCCTGTCTGGCATATTTCCATCTGCTTGATTTGCTTCAGGTGGGTGAAGTCACCAATATGCTTGAAATAGTTTCCGGTATGAAGCGTGCCGACTCGGTTGTTACCGTGTAAGACGTCAATATACCTGGGAAATCCAGATGGCTGGAGTGACAAAAGGAACACAATGCCTGATAAAATACCTTTTACTGCCGATCTCATAGACAGTCATTGCCTGATAGATGTGAGGACGCCGCTGGAATTCGAGGAGGACCACCTGCCAGGGGCCTTCAATGTGCCGTTGCTCACCAATGAAGAACGGGTTGAAGTAGGAACAATCCATAAGCAGGTGGGCCCGGTGCAGGCCCGTCGCAGGGCTCTGGAGCTTACCTGCGGGAGGTATTCTGCAATGGTCGAGCAGATCCTTGCTTTTGCTGCTGACCGTCCGGTACTGGTCTATTGCTGGCGTGGCGGTCTGCGGAGTAATTCGGTTGTCATGCTGCTCAAGCTGTGCGGTGCCAGGGCACAGCAGTTAATTGGCGGCTACAAGGCGTACCGACACCAGGTGAGTGCCTATTTTGACGAGTGCTCCTTTGCTTCTCGACTGATTGTTATCCATGGTATGACCGGAATCGGGAAAACCACTTTCATTACTGGCCTGAACCGTGAAATGTGGGGAGTTGTCGACTTGGAAGGAGTTGCCTGCCACCGTGGGTCGGCTTTTGGAGCACTGGGACTGGCACAGAGTGTGTCGCAAAAATATTTTGATACCCTCCTGTGGGAGGCTTTCCGGCATCTGCCTGCCAATCTGCCGATCGTTCTGGAGGGGGAAAGTCGCAGGATTGGCAAATATTATCTTCCCGGTCGTCTCTATGAGGTAATGGCAGAGGCTTGTAAAATCTGGTGTTCTGCATCCATAGAAACCAGAATAGCACGTCTTGTCGAAGAGTATGGGCATCCCGAATATCGTCTCGACATGCTTGACTCCCTTGATCGGATCAAAAAAAGGTTGCCAGGTCCTCGGTACGACGAATTGAAACAGAGCATTATAGCTTGGGACGTGGAAAAGATCGCCCGGGGGCTGGTCATTGATTATTATGACCGGATGTATTACAAACAACGACTCTGGAAGGCTGATCTCGATCTTGACTTTGAAGATTATTCACAGGCGGAAGCCGAAATGGCGGGCTTCTATCGTCGTCGAATCAGCTTGATGTAATGGCCTGAAAACTCTTCAGGAAGTCATCAAATAACTCAATTGGAAGTGGACGACTGAAAAAATACCCCTGGAAGGCATGGCATCCTGCCAGAGCCAGAAAGTCGCGCTGTTCAGCGGACTCAACCCCCTCTGCAATAACTCCCAGTCCCAGATTCTGGGCGAGTGCTATCACCGTTCTGGCGATGGCGGCGTCGTTTGGATCAATCAGAATATCATGCACAAAGGACTGATCTATTTTGAGCTGGTCCAGCGGGAGCCTCTTCAAGTATGAAAGTGAGGAGTAGCCGGTTCCGAAGTCGTCAAGGGAAAAACCGATCCCCTTTGATTTGAGCATCCCCATTCTCTCGATAGTTTCCTCAACATTTGAAACCAGCAGACTTTCAGTCAGCTCGATCTTGAGCAGCTGGGGAGTCGCACCGGTATAATGTAACATGTCCAGAACCTGTTCGACAAAGTCCGGTTGGCGGAACTGACGGGCACTGACATTGACGGCAATCGTGAGATGAGACGTCTCCGGTTGCATTGACCAAATGGCAAGCTGCTTACAGGCCGCTTCCAGTACCCATTGGCCGAGGAATATGATAAGACCGGTTTCCTCTGCCAGCGGAATGAATTCGGCTGGTGATATCATTCCCCTCAAGGGGTGCTGCCAGCGGACCAGGGCCTCCACACCGGTCAACAAGCCACCGGACACCTGCCCTTGATAGTGAAGGATAAACTGCTGCTCCTGTATGGCTTTGCGCAGATCTTTTTCCAGGGCGGCACGCTCAACCACAATTACTTCCATATCCGGGTCAAAGAAGCGGAGGGTGTTGCGTCCGGCGTCTTTGGAACGGTACATTGCAATATCTGCCTGCTTCAGGAGTGCATCGATATCGGATTGATAGCCGTTGAATATGGTTGCTCCGATACTCGGTGTGCAGTGATAGGTAATATCTTTAAGATAATATGCCTTATTCAATGCCGCAAGTATCTTCATCCCCACCACTTCTGCCTGGTTGACTGCAATCTTTGAATCGGGGCTTAAATTGGTGAGCACGACGACGAATTCGTCTCCACCGAGCCGTGCGGTAGTATCTATGGCCCGGACAGTCGCAACGATTCGCTGCCCGACCTGTTTGAGCAGCAGGTCACCAATGTCATGGCCCAGGGTGTCATTCAGGGTTTTAAAGTTATCCAGATCCAGGAATAGTAAGGCACCGCATTCGCCACTTCGGGAACTGGTTGTTAATGCCTGCCGTAAGCGATCAAGCAGGAGCGTACGGTTGGGAAGCCCGGTCAACTGGTCAAAAAAAGCCAGCTCGTGGATTTTTTCTTCCGCTTTTTTCCGTGCAGTTATGTCGTAGTGGGCACCGATAAAGTTGGTAACGATCCCCTGGGCATTTTTTACCGCCGATATGGTGAGCCATTTGGGGTATTCCTCGCCGTTTTTACGCCGATCCCATATTTCTCCCTGCCATCTGCCGGTAGATGCAATACTCGCCCACATTTCCCGATAAAAATCCTTTGTATGCCGTCCCGATTTCAAAAAGCGGGGGTTTTTGCCAAGGACCTCTGACTCAGAATAGCCGCAAATCTCGGTAAATGCCTGGTTGACCCTGAGAATCAGTCCCCTTTCATTGGTGACTACCATCCCTTCCTGGGATTCAAAGGCGGTGGCTGCAATGCGGAGCTGCTCTTCCGCACGGACACGCTCGGTAATGTCCCGTGCAATGCCAAGGACGCCGATCAGTTCTCCCGACAAGTTATAGACCGGGGTTTTGATGGTTTCGAGAAGTTCGCGGTGTCCGTCGTCTGCATAGGTGACCCACTCTTCATTAATGACCGGATTATTGGCCATAATTGCTTTTTGGTCATTGTCACGGAACAAATCAGCCTGCTCTTTTGAAATAAAATCATAATCTGTTTTGCCGCGTATTTCGGACTCGGTGGCACCAAAAAAACGTTCAAAACAGTGGTTACAGGTCAGATAGGCACCGGAGGTATCCTTCATCCAGATAAGAGCCGGAATGGTCTGCAACAGTGCCCTGAGTCGACTCTGCTCCTTTTCGAGAATGGCGTTGGCCTGTTTCAGAGGGGTTATGTCGTGGGCCATGAAATAAAGGCACTGCTCTCCCGCGTGGGTGGTTTTTGTCAGGTACATCAGTGCATTGCGCTGCTCACCCTCCCTGGTTTTGTAGATGAATTCAAAATTGACCAGCTGCCCCTGCTCTTGAATGATGGCTATGGCCCTCTGCCGCGTATCCATATCCCACAGGTCGAGCTCAAGGGTGGTTTTGCCGATTACTTCATCCTTTGTCCAGCCGGTCCACTGTTCAAAGCCATGATTTATTTCCAGTAATGTGCCGTCGCTCATTCGGGTGATTCCGACCATATCGGGAACCAAGTTGAAAATATTCTGATATTTCTGCTGAGATACCAAGGCTTCTTGCTCTTCCCCGTCTCTCTCTTCGATGTTTTTAAGCAAAGTTACCGAGCTGTGTTGTTTTATCACAGAGTTCTCCTGGTATCCGCTGTGGAAAACAGTGGTGTCAGTTTTCCGGCAGTAGGAAACCGTATTGATTTGACGCCTACTATAGCAGATCTTGCATGATATGCCATGTACGATATAACTATTTTTGTTCTGTTGCACTTTTCGGGTGAAGCTCTTTTATCGTTTGCATCGAGGGGCTATTGTACCTTACTATGCCGTGGTAATGATACGGCAAGGCGGTTGAGTCACGCCGCTTTGTGGGGGAGGGGAGTGGAACTATGGAATTGAACAGTATGGAGGATTTTAGCCGGGATCTCCGCTTTCATGTCCGGAGAAATGACGATGGGCAGATTGTATTGACTGCCCACCTGTTAGACCGTTTTCATGATGTCAGGATGGAGGTTATTACGGATTACGAAACTCTTGCCATTGTCCGGGCCACGGTTCAATTTGTCCGACATCCCTCCCCCGACTGCCCTTCGGTGGCGGGGCGAATGGAGCGACTGATTGGCTTTGTTATTGGTAAAGGACTTAATCGCAAGGTTCAGGATGCTTTCGGCGGTGGGGAAGGGTGCGGAAACCTGCGGGTGATGCTGCTCGGGTTGTTGCCGTTGGCACTGAACGTCAGGGCGGCGACCGGTTACCGTGATGAACAGGAAATGCTCGACGGCATCGGGAAACAGTTGGCCGGAAGTTGTGGCGGGTATATCAAACGGTAAGCACATCGTTTTTTCTGCGCTTTCTGCCGTGTTGATGCTTGACGAGCAACTTTTCTATCTGGTACAAAAGACCACCTGATTTTGTCAAAAGGATACTTTCCTATGTCCCATATACGTATTGATGAAGGGCGTTGCAAGGGGTGCGGACTCTGCACCATTGCCTGCCCGAAGAAGCTGGTCAGTTTGAGTGATACCCCCAACAGTCTCGGCTATACCGTGGCACTTTTTACCAATCCGGAAAAATGCATCGGCTGTTCGTTGTGTGCGGTCATGTGTCCGGATGTTGCCATCACGGTTTTCAAGGAGTGATCAGGATGAACAGTCCCGTTACGGAAAAAATATTTGTCAAAGGGAACGAGGCGGTGGCAATGGCGGCTCTGGAAGCCGGGTGCCGCTGCTATTTCGGTTACCCGATCACCCCCCAGAGCGATATTCCCGAATATCTGTCCCGCGAACTTCCCAAAACAGGGGGTGAATTTCTCCAGGCAGAAAGTGAAATAGGCGCAATCAACATGCTGCTGGGTGCCTCGGCAGCCGGTGTTCGTGCCATGACGTCATCTTCCGGCCCCGGCATATCCCTGAAGCAGGAGGGGATCTCCTATATGGCCGGCTCCGAACTGCCGGGAGTGATAGTCGATATCATGCGCCAGGGGCCTGGACTTGGTGGCATTGACGCCTCCCAGGCGGACTATTTTCAGGCCACCCGGGGTGGTGGCCATGGTGGATATCGCATTATCGTGCTGGCCCCCAACTCGGTACAGGAAATGTATGACCTGACCATGCTGGCCTTCGATCTGTCCGATCTGTACCGGATTCCGGCCATGGTGCTGGCCGATTCGGTCATTGGTCAGATGAAGGAATCCATTGTCGCCAATGCCCGTCCCGAAGTGGTGCTCCCGGAGAAAGGGTGGGCGGTCCGCGGCAGGGGAGAAGGGACCGAACAGAATGTGGTCAAGTCACTCAAACTGGGTGACGGTGAAATGGAAAAATTTCACTGGATGATGCATGACCGTTACCAATTACTGGCCGACAAGGAGAACCGCTGGGAAGAGTATCAGACCGACGATGCGGAATTGATCGTCACCGCCTTCGGTTCCACGTCACGAATCTCCAAGACCGCTGTTACCATGGCACGGGAGGCAGGTATGAAGGTCGGCCTGATGCGGCCGGTCACGCTGTTCCCGTTCCCGAAACCGGCCTATGCCGCCCTCTCCGAACGGTGCAAGCTGTTCCTCACCATCGAACTCTCCACGGGACAGATGGTTGACGATGTGCGACTTTCCGTGGCCCGTGATGCCGAGGTCGCCTTCTATGGCCGCCCGCCGGGGGCCGGGTCACTGCCGACTCCGGAAGAGTTGTTTGAACAGATTGCGCACCGCTATCGGGCTCGTCCCGCCGTTGCAGAGGTAACACTATGAAACAGGTATTCACTCGGCCGGAAAGCCTTAAGGATGTTCCAACCCATTTCTGTCCCGGTTGCAATCACGGCACAGTGCATCGTCTGGTGGGGGAGGCCATCGATGACCTGGGTCTCCGCAGTGAGACCATTGGAGTGGCATCGGTCGGCTGCTCCGTATTTCTCTATGGCTATTTTGATATTGACGTCATCGAAGCTCCCCATGGCCGGGCACCGGCAGTGGCTACCGGTGCCAAACGGGCCCGTCCGGACCGCATTGTCTTTACCTATCAGGGGGATGGTGATCTGGCCGCCATCGGCATGTCGGAAATCATCCACTCCGCCAATCGGGGGGAGGATATCACCGTCATCTTTGTCAACAATACCACCTACGGCATGACCGGTGGTCAGATGGCCCCGACCACGCTGCCGGGACAGAAAACGTCAACCTCTCCCTATGGGCGGGATGTCTCAAAGGATGGTGCCCCGTTCAAAATGGCGGAATTGCTTGCCGGTCTTGACGGCGTAGCTTTTTCTGCCCGGGTGTCACTCGACAGTCCGAAAAACGTGCTGATGGCAAAAAAGCTCATCAAGACCGCATTTCAGTACCAGGTAGAAAAGAAAGGTTTTTCTTTTATCGAAGCCCTCTCTTCCTGCCCGACCAACTGGGGGATGTCTCCTCTTGCTGCCAATCAACGGGTCACCGATGAGATGGTTCCGTACTTTCCGCTGGGTACCTATAAAAACAGAGCTGACCTGTAAACTTGGAGATTCTCATGCGCCACGATGTATTCATTGCCGGTTATGGAGGCCAGGGGGTATTGCTGGCCGGTAATCTGCTTTCCTATGCTGCCATTTACGAAGGAAATAACGTCTCTTTTTTTCCGGCCTACGGTGTTGAAAAACGGGGTGGGGCGGCCATGTGTACCATCGTATTTGCCGATGGCGATACCGGTTCGCCGGTGGTCGGCAGTCCCACGGTTTCTCTGCTGCTCAATCCGCTCTCCTTCGAAAAATATGCTGCCAAGGTCAAACGGGGGGGTGTCTGCATTGTCAACTCCAGTTTGGTTGATATCACCGGTGTGGAACTGCCGGGCATCGAGATCATTCCGATTCCCATGAATCAGTTAGCTCTTGAAATAGGGGATGTTCGCATGGTGAATATGGTTGCCTGCGGTGCCTATAGTGAAATGTCGGGTGCTCTGGCGATCTCTTCACTGGAAGCTGCCCTGAAAAAAGCTCTGCCGGAGCGGAATCATCGCCTGATTCCGGCCAATATCACCGCCATAGAGGCGGGTGCTCGCGCGGCACGTGCTAAAAAGGCTTGACGTATACGAATAGATTTGGTAAAAGACTCTTCTCATTATTGGGGTATCGCCAAATGGTAAGGCAACGGCCTCTGACGCCGTCACTCTTGGTTCGAATCCAGGTACCCCAGCCAAATTTATAACTAACTTTATAGTTAGATTGATATGCGGGCCCCGTGCTTTTGTACATTTTTTTGTACAGTAAAGTACGGGGCCCTTTCATATTCATCACGCGCAGATCTTGAATAGCTTTGCCCTGCGTAGAGAGGCACCTCTTCAATGGAACTAATTAAGTCCCTCAGAGAGATGCTGGTCAAATTTTATATGAATCATCGGTTGATGCACTCGTAAAAAAACAGACAAGTTCCCTCCCCAGGAGGGGGCGTTCTCTGATGTTATCTGTAAACATCCCCCCTCCTGACCTCCCCCCGCTTGGGGGAGAAAATTGCTTTTTTGCGAAAGCATCATCAGCGTTGCCCGGTTAGTTTTTTGCATGAGGCAAATGTTTGCCCTCATCCGCCCTGACGGGCACCTTCTCCCAGAGGGAGAAGGAAAAAAACGCAACCCTTCTCCCCCCGGGAGAAGGTGGCCGAAGGCCGGATGAGGGGATAAGGCAGCGTTTTTAGCCATGCAACTTTCTAACCGGACAACACTGAAGCATCATGGGTTAACAACATTATTTTTTATAGAAACCTGCCGGTTGATGACAAACATCATTCCAAGAGTAATGAACATTGAGCAGGCAGCGACATAGCCAACGGTATCAAAATGCTGAAGAGGTGCATTCTTAGCCGGTTGAAAAATAATGAGCCCCGCTACGAATGAGGCAATGCCGCCAGATACTTGCTGAATGGAAGAATTTATTCCCATATATGCGCCACGGTCTTTAATTTCAGGCACACCTGAGATTAGTGCGGAAGATGAAATCATGCGTGATGAAATTCCGGTGTAAAGAACAATATTGGTCAATATGACAACCCAGACCGGATTGGGCCCAAGATGGGTGTAGATCATTACCATAATCATCGAAAGGATGCTGCCAAAGATAAAAAGCCGGAATTTACCATACTTGTCAGCCTGTTTTCCGAGGTAAGGGCCGGTAATAATTGAGGCGATGCCGGTTATAAAGAAAATTTCCGAAAGCCGGGTTTCCGGGATAAGAATGTTATTTACCAAGAATGCGGTGCTGAAAGGCATAATCATGAAACCGCCGGTAGCAAGCAGCATCGTTGCGGCAAAACCTCTTACGTAGAGCGGATTTGATGCGGTGTGCCACAGGTGGATAAATGCATTTTTATCCTGTTTACCTCTCAGATGCTCGGTTACCGGTTTTAGTTTGAAAAAGATTACCACCCAAATAATAGTCGCGACCGCCGCAATCATCATGAACGGAGCTTGCCAACTAAGGCGCGTTGCCAGATATAAACCCACCGGAATTCCAAGTACCTGACTGGCGGCAAAGGCCATCTGTACGACCCCCATAACCCGGCCACGCACCTGCATGGAAAAGGTATCGGTAATTATGGCAAAGGATATTGAGCCGATTACTCCGCCAAATATCCCTGTGATGACCCTGGCGCAGAGTAGCAGGGCGTAGCTGTTCACCAAGCCGCAGAAAATAGTGCCACAGACAAATCCGGTGTAGAAGAACAAGAGCATTTTTTTTCGGTCAAAGTTGTCGGCAAACCCCGCTGCACAGAACCCCGAGGCACCTGCACTGAACGCATACGCTGAGACAACCAGACCGAATTGCGACGTCGAAATGTTTAACCTTGGCATGAGGATGGCGCCAAGAGGTGACAGAACCATGAAGTCAAGGACCACGGTGAATTGCAGTAGCGCAAGAATAGCGATGACGAATTTTTCGTAAGAGGTAAATATATGTGTGGAATTATTCAAGAGGGGGCCTTCTTCTGGCGTTTATTGATTAATACCATTCGTGATGGAAGACACCATACAAAAGCCTGTTACTTATGTTCAGGCTTGGCAGGAGATGGCACTGTTTGTGGTGTCGCCGGTATTGATCGAGCATTGCTTTGAAGTAATTGGACCGTGATATCTGTTTCATCCAAATCCCATGCACCTGGCATAAGGACACCGAGCGCGGGCACCAGAAATACCAAGCCACCGACAAAATCCAGCACTCCGGTGATATTCATGTGATACCCGACGGAACGGCCATACGGGAGATAGTCTGGTTTGTATGCTTGGACGTACAAGGGTCTATTTCGCTTTTCCTCATACTGGAGTGGGCATGTCTTATACTGCCCATTTATCATCAGTATGGTTTCCGCCTCGGTACAATGGATATTAACCGTCTGCGTTGAACTCCTGAATGCGGAGCATCCCTGGAAGGCGACAAATGATATGACAGTAATGAAAGCGAATATCTTTTTCATAGTATCTCCGTGATGTTTAGTATTCTGTCTGTACCAAACCCGTCATCCTATTGGTTAGCATCATAACATTTGATTCATTAGGATGCAAATGTCCTTTAAATGGGGTCAAACCTACACTATTTATTTAAATGGGGTCAAACCTACACTATTTATATTATAAGACCCTTTCTGACCTTTTCAATCTGCACCAGCAACTCTTTATCACGCTCCAGCACCTGTGCAAATCTGCGACTATAATCAAGGTAACTTGACCACCGGAACTCTTCCGGTCTGGCAACCATGTTTGCTCGCACGGGGTTGAGGTGTATGTAGCGGGACAACTCCTGGACATATTCATCGGCTTCAATGACTATCGCCTTATAGTGCCCCTGAAAGAGATGTCCGCTCCTTTTTCTTTTTACGTTGAAGTAGCTGGT
>CAIUSO010000015.1 GCA_903901875.1 uncultured Geobacteraceae bacterium
AGCCGCTCCCTGAACCGGTAAAAGAGGTACCGAAACCGATTATCGTGCCAGAACCGGTCAAGCCGCTGCCTGTACCGCCAAAGCCGCTCCCTGAGCCGGTAAAGGAAGTACCGAAACCTATTGTCGTACCAGAACCGGTCAAGCCGCTGCCTGTACCGCCAAAGCCGCTCCCTGAGCCGGTAAAAGAAGTACCTAAGCCGATTGTCGTACCAGAACCGGTCAAGCCGCTTCATGAAACTGAACTGCCAGCTGCAGCAGATCAGGAAGAATCATCGGATGACTTCGAACCAACGTACCAGCCACTGCTCACCGTGCTGCCAAAGCCGGTACCACCAAAGCTCAAACCGGGAACTCCGGTTGAAATTGGCAATATGGATTTCCCGGCTTTAACACCAACGGACCGGGTGGATGGCACGATCGGTCAGAGAAGTTTTGATCGTGAAACAGCCGAATACGCCACGTCCCAGTATCTCTATGCCCAGGCATTTACACTGGACAATCCGATAACCATTTCGGATGCGTCTCTGGCCATGAGAAAATTCGGGGGGGATGGTTCGGTATTCCTTGATATTGTGCAGGATGTGGATGGGAAACCAAGTCTGAGCGGCATTCGTTCAATGCCGGTCTCCCTGGACAAAATAACCCGTAGACCGGGCTATTACTGGGTAGATTTTTCAATTCCTGACTCGGCTCGCCTTGCTCCAGGCAAATACTGGATGATTCTGCGGCACTCAGGAGAAGTTATCATGAACTGGTTCTGTACTCCCGGCAAGCGGATCAATGGACCCGATGACAGCCGTTCTACCGCACAGGGATGGCAATGGGAAGACGTCCTGACCGGCGAATTTGTCTACCGGGTACGGGGTGTTGTCACCAGTGATGCACAATAGGTAGTTTCCGTCCGGGGTTTCCGGACAGAAACCAATGCTGTATTGCAATCGAGATGACATTAAAACATTGGTGTACATATGACATACACCCCAATGTGGCGAACAGCAAAAGGGGGGCATGCCATCGGCATCGCCCCCCTTTTTGTTATGTGGTAGCACCGATTATTCTGCCGTCAACTCTACCGCTCCGTACTGTTCCGGGAGAACCACACCACCGGAAACAACAAACTTTACCGCATCTTCCACGGACATTCCGCTTTCATACACCTCATGTTCCTGAAACCAGAGTGCGAAACCGGACGTAGGGTTCGGCATGGTTGGTATGTACACGATCAGGTACGCCTTTCCATCCATTTTCATCTCAGCGGTCACAAAACCGATGGCACGGACGCCGGGGCGGGGCCACTCCACGAAAACCGCGCGCCGATAGGACGCCCCCCCCTCACTGAACACTTTAGTCAACTGTTTGCTGGAGGAGTATATTGACTTTACCAGGGGGATCCGTGACAGCAGGTTGTCACCCATTTTCAACATTCGCTTACCAATTACGTTGGTGGTGACAAGGCCGGTCAGATAGACCACCAGAAATGCGGTGATCATGCCGATACCGGGAATATGGCCGCTGTTTCTGCCGGACAGCTCCATGAGGTTATCCAGTTGGCTGCCAAGAATTCCGTCGGCAAAATTGAATAAGAATTTGAGAATGAAAATAGTGATGCCAAACGGGATCACAATAAATATTCCCGCCAGAAATGTCCCTTTCAGATGTTTGATCATACCTTTCATGAAACATTCTCCCAAGGAGCTGTAACGCTCTGTATTTATGCACTCGCAAAAAAGCAGACAAGTCCCCTCCCCAGGAGGCGGAGGGTTAGGGAGGGAGTGTTTTCTGATGTTATCTCAACGAGATGCAAAACATCCCCCCCTCCAGACCTCCCCCCGCTTGGGGGAGGAAATTACTTTTGTCGAGAGCATCAGTATTTATAACGTGGTAACTATTCAGCTCGTTTCGGCACTCAAATGCAAATCCCCCTCAATCCCCCTTTTGTAAAGGGGGAAGCTTTAAAAGTCCTCCCCTTTTAAAAGGGGGATGCTTTAAAAGCCCTCCCCACTTCAAAGGGGGGAAGCTTTAAAGTTCCCCCCTTTTTGAAGGGGGGTTAGGGGGGATTTGCAGTAAAATTCTTGCCTTAAAAAATGTGCTCCCGTAACAAAAGCGGCCCGCCGGAATATCCCGCGGGCCGCTTTTGTACGTATCAACACAGATTATTTATATTCGCACATCTCGTCAAACTGGAGGTACTTGTATATTTTTTCACTATTCGGTGCAATCTTGGCGTTGAATATTTCCAGGAACTCAGCCGGTGTGGGAAGCTTTCCGAGAAGTGCTGCCACGGCACCCAGTTCGGCGGAACCGAGATAAACTTTCGCGCCGTTACCAATACGATCATCAAAGTTACGGGTCGAAGTGGAGAACATGTTGACGCCATCGGGTACGCGGGCCTGATTACCCATGCAGAGTGAACATCCGGCGATTTCGATACGTGCTCCAAAAGCACTGTAGACGGAGAAATAGGCTTCGTCTTTCAGTTTCTGCTGATCCATGCGGGTCGGCGGGCAAATCCAGGTACGAACCTCAGGATTGAACTTCTGACCACGCCAGATCTCAGCGGCGGCACGGAAGTGACCGATATTAGTCATGCAGGAACCGAGGAATACGTCCTGAATCTTCGTTCCGGCAACATCGGAGAGGAGCTTGACATCATCCGGGTCGTTGGGGCAGGCAAGGATCGGCTCAGTAATTTCGGCAAGGTCGATCTCGATAACCGCAGCGTATTCGGCATTGGCATCGGCTTCAAGCAATGAAGGAGCTTTCAGCCACTCATTGGCAGCATCAATACGATTCTGCAGGGTCTGGGCATCCTGATACCCTTCTGCAATCATCTTCTTCATAAGTGCCACGTTGGAACGGAGGTAGGTTGCCACGGACTCTTCGGAAAGCTTGATGCATCCGGCAGCGGCAGAACGCTCTGCGGCGGCATCGGTCAGCTCAAAAGCCTGTTCAACGGAAAGGTCGGGCAGACCTTCCATTTCAAGAATACGGCCATTGAAGATATTTTTCTTGTTTTTCTTCGGTACAGTCAACAGCCCCTGCTTGATTGCCCAGAATGGAATTGCATTGACGGCATCGCGGAGGGTAATACCGGGGTTAAGTGCTCCTTTAAAACGCACCAGTACGGATTCAGGCATATCAAGTGGCATGAAACCCATGGCACCGGCAAAGGCAACCAGTCCCGAACCGGCCGGGAAGGAGATGCCGATGGGGAAACGGGTGTGGGAGTCACCACCGGTACCAACGGTATCGGGAAGCAGCAGACGGTTTAGCCAGGAGTGAATAACGCCATCGCCCGGCTTGAGAGGTACCCCCCCCCGCTCGATGATGAACTGGGGAAGTGACTTGTGCATTTTGACGTCGGCCGGTTTCGGATAGGCCGCCGTATGGCAGAAGGACTGCATGAACATGGGAGAGAGGAACTTCAGACAGGCAAGCTCCTTCAGCTCGTCGGCGGTCATGGGACCGGTGGTGTCCTGTGATCCGACGGTAGTCATTTTTGGTTCGCAGGCGGTACCGGGGAGGATACCTTCTACTCCGCAGGCTTGACCAACCATTTTCTGGGCCTGGGAGTATCCCTGGCCAGCTTTTGCCACCGGGTTGACCGGCAGGGTGAAAATATCGGTAGCACCAAGACCCAGTGCGGTACGGGCACGATCCGTCACGGCACGGCCGATGATCAGGGGAATACGTCCACCGGCACGGAACTCGTCGGCGACGGTGTTGGGTGCGATCTGAAAGGTGGAAAGCAGTTCGCCCGCTTCGGAAGTTATCTCGCCCTTGACGGTATTGATGATGATAACATCACCGGTATTCATCTTGGTAACATCGGCCTTCAGAGGAAGTGCGCCGGAATCCTGGGCAGTATTGAAAAAGATCGGAGCGATGACGCTGCCGATGATTACGCCGGCGGTTTTTTTGTTCGGTACACAGGGAATATCCTGACCGATGCACCAGAGGACCGAGTTACAGGCAGATTTACGGGAAGAACCGGTGCCGACAACATCACCGACAAAGGCAACCTGGAAACCATCTTCGCGGAATTTCGCAATGGTGGTCAGTCCATCGGGAAAACGGGTTTTGCCCATTGCCAGTGCGTGAAGTGGAATATCCGGGCGACTCCAGGCGTCTCCTGCCGGCGAGAAGTCGTCAGTATTAATCTCACCTTCAACTTTATACACCTTAACTTTGATGATTTCGGCAAGACTCGGCTTGTTGGTAAACCACTCGGCATTGGCCCATGACTGGAGCACCCGTTTGGCGGCGGCATTGGTCGCAGAGAGTTCTACAACCCGCTCAAAACCGTCATAGACGAGGGTCATGCCACAGAGGGCAGTGGCAGCGTCATCGGCCAGTGCGGTGTTACTCAGGGCGTTCACCAGCGGTGCCACGTTGTAACCACCCATCATGGTTCCCAGCATGCGAATGGCGTCAACCGGTGTTACCAGCGGTGACGACTTTGTGCCGGCAACGATGTCGGCAAGGAATGCTGCTTTTACTTCGGCAGCAGGATCAACACCGGGAGAAACCCGTTCCTTGATCAAACCAAGCAGGAACGCCTCCTGTCCTGCAGGTGGAGTCACCAGCAGGTCACACAGGGCGGCGGTTTGTTCAGGAGTCAGCGGGAGTGCCGGAATACCCTGGGCTCCCCTCTCCTTTTCATGTGCGAGATACGCTTCAATCATCGTAATATCCTCCTCTTTCTGGGTATATTCCACGTTCATATCATGCGGTAAAAATGGCGTCTAAATCCCATACTGTATACACGTTTTGACCCGTAATTGTCAAATCATAATCTGAGAGACATTAACGTGCCTGTCATAGCCCAAATTCATTATTTCATTTTTACGTACTTCTGGAAACGGCCGTCGACATGGGCCTGTGTCGAGTAATCCGGATAGGTGGCAAGCTTTGCCTTGAGGCGGGCAATCCGCTCCGCCAGCGGCGGATGGGTTGAGAACCATGAGCCGTTCTTGTCCTTACTCGTCGCTTCAAGTTTCTGCAGTTTTTCAAGGACCTTGATAAACGCGGCCGGATCATATCCGGTGCGATACACCGTTTCCATGGCCGCCAGATCGGCTTCAAATTCCATATCCTTGTCAAGCCCTTTGTCAAATAGCATTGTCTGCAAATTCCCGACGGTATCAGCCAGTTTTTTCCCTTTTTCACCCCCCACGCTGGCAGCGGTGATGGCACCGGCTCCCTGGATCATCTGTGCCCGCTGGGTGCTTTTCAGCGCATGTTTTGCTGCAACGTGGCCAATTTCATGGGCAAGCACACCGGCGAGTTCCGCCTCGTTTTCCAAAACAGTGAAGAGTGCCCGACTCACGAAAATCACCCCTCCCGGTACGGCAAATGCGTTCTGGACCGGGCTGTCCAGCACCGCAAAGGAATAGGGAATAGTTGGACGCTTACTGTTGGCTGCCAGGGCATTTCCGACAAGATTAACGTACTGCTGCAGCTGGTCGTTTTTCACCGGATTACCAAAGCGGGTGAGCCCCTCCAGTGCCAGCCCTTCTCCAATGGTCCGTTCGGTTTTGTAATCAATATCCTTGGAACCTGCCAGCATCTGGGAAGCACCGGCAATAATTTTCCCCTCCTTGGAATCGGGACTGACGACACTCTGAATGGTATCAAAAAAGTCTGCCGAGGCAAAGACACTACTGCACAGCACCAGGGTCACTGTCAGGAAAAGAAGTTTTTTCATTTACCCCTCCCTGTGTTCTGAGCGTATTCACCAATCTTACCCTCTTTCAAAAAGGACCGCACATCCATGGCTGACACCTTCCTGCCCAGAATTTTTTCCAGTGATTTTTTACATGTTTCAGAGGTTCCCCGTGATTTAGCATAGGAAACCGTTTCCGGTGAGAGCCCCCGAATGCTCCGGGCACTGTCAGCCTTTGCGGTGGTAATCTGACTCTTTTTCATACTTTCACCGAACAGCGGATCATCGGTTCCGGCCACTTCGGCAGACGGCCGGGTTTCTGCCAGGCGCCCGGCATAGACCCACCCGGTTGCCCCTGCCTCGGTTCGTACCTTCACCCAGCGCCCGCCCGTTTCAACGACCGACACTTCGGTCCCCACCAGCAGATCGACTACATTTTCCGAAGTTGCCGATGCCTCTACCTTGAGTGAAGTACCGTCACTTGCAACCCACCGTTTTTCTTCTGCACACGCGATTGAAGCGCACAGCAGGACAACGGCACACATCCCCATTTTGATTCCCATAGGTAACCCTCTCATCAGTCTCATTGATAATCTCCTGTCAGTACAAACGCACCCCAGTATCCAGGGTGCGGATAACGATTTTTCACCTGCTGCATAGCTTTACTCAAACTTTCCGCCTTGCCCGATTGGAGAAAGTTTCGATAGAACTGCTTCATCATGATCGCCGTCGAGACATCGCTTACCCGCCACAAACTTGAAATCAGCGAGTGGGTACCGGCAAATATGAATGCCCGGTTCATGCCAACCACATCATCACCGCTCTTGATATCACCAAGTCCGGTCTGACAGGCACTCAATACCACCAAATCGGCCCGAATATCCAGCCCAAAAATTTCATCGGCCTGCAATTTACCGTCGGCCTTGTTATCTTTAACCAGCCTGACGGCCGAGAACAACGGATTTAACGGATCAAATTCACCATGGGAGGCCAGATGGATCACCCCGAATTCACTGATATGTTCACGTACCCAGCTTTCCGTTGCCCGTTCCCGGGTCAGGATCGTAACATCCGGATAATTCCAGCGCATGGTACCCGCTTCCCGCTCGGCAAAGGGGAGGTCAAGGGTGGAGTTGCCCAGATCCGGATTGCCGATGGCCAGGATGTGAAGTTTACGTTCCGTACTGCGACGTCCCATGGTGTATTTCATCACCGAAGCGGCAGGCAGATAGAAGAGCTTTTGGCGGTCAACCAGATAATCCTTGCCATCATGTAACGTGGCAAAGGAAAGATAATGGAGGCTGCCATGGGGAATAATTCCGACCGACCGATATGTCGTTCCCCCGGTCAGTTGGGGAGCTATCAGCAGATCATACAACTCCCGTGACTGCTTTTCCAGTGGTTCCAGATTTTGCAGCATTCTGCGGTATGAGGCTATTTTAGCCGACAACCGGGGAGCCGAAATAGTTTGCACCGACAGTGCGGAACGGTCCCGTTCGATCCGCCAGATGAGCAGACGGTCCGGCAACTGATAGTAGGAAAGCAGGACAACACCCGCTTCGAGCTGGGCCCTGATCCCCTCAAGGGTGGTCGGGCTCACCTTGACCAGGGCAAGCAGTTCGGGCCGCTTTCTCTCGATATCAATCAGGAGATCCTGATATGCTCCCCGTAATTTTTCCAGGGCCTGATCGTAACGCCCCTTCTCTTTTGGGTTTGTTGCCTGGGCGAGAAGGCTTTCCTGCTCCATTATTTCACTTTTCAGCCGAATCTGCCGATCATACAGCTCCTGGTCAACGGAACCGGAGAGTGACAGACGCTGACGCCCTAAAATATCGATAAGGTTGCGGGAACGGGAACGTTCCGCCACGGCAAAGGCCTCGTCACTCCGCTGCAGATCAACCAGCAACCCCACCAGACCGGCATAGACATCCATTTTATCGGCAAGAAAGCCATCTTTCAGCTGATCAAGTTTGATCTCGGCCCTGAGCCCCTCCACGGTTTCAAGTGCCTGCTGATACAGTTGCACGGCAGCTTCAGTGTGACCGTCCCTCTTCTGTAACCGTGCCAGTCCGAACAGAGCGCGCCAGCGCACCTCCCGCAGCAGCAGCCGGTCGGCTATTTCCAGAGCCCCCCCATAACTGGCTTCGGCGGCAGCAACCTGCTTCAAAGCCGTTTCACCGTCGCCCCGGGCCAGAAGAATTTTCGCCAGATTTACCTTGTCACCAATGGCCGTGGCCAGGGATGCCGCTTCTGAAAACTGCAGCAAGGCGGTTGCAGGGTCACCCATTTTCAAGCGGGTCTGCCCCAGGTTGCGCAGGTCGTAGGCAAGTGCCCAGCGGGAACCGAGTTGCCGGTCAATGACCAGTGCCGAATCCAGCGTGGCAAGGGCTCCGGTGTAGTCGCCGGACTCACGCTGAACCAGCCCGATATTATTGAGGGTCGTCGCCACTTCATCCCGACGGACCGCAAGCTTCCCCGCCTGCTCCAGGGCCCCCCGAAGTTCTGTCAGGGCCCGTTTATTGTCTCCAAGGGTCCACCAGATGAGTCCTCCGGTGTTTTTTGCCATAACCTGTTCCAGACTCCATTTTTCCGCTATGGCACTCTTTTCCACCTGTTCCCGAAGATCAAATGCCTCCTGATAGCGTCCCTGGAACCAGGCATTATTGGCCTGTTCAAGAATGATGCGCATTCTGGTACGAAGATTTTTGTCACCAGCCTTTGCCAAAGCCTCTTTATAGAGCAGGTCGGCCGTGGTAAAATTACCGAGAAGGCGTTGGCAGCGTCCCCGTTCGAGAAGGGTTTCCGCTTCCAAGCCGGCATTTCCGGTGCGGGCGTACATGGCACCGGCCCGGGCGTACTGCTGTTCAGCAATGGAATATTGATTGAGCCGCAGGTCATAAATCCGACCGATATTCCGGTACTGTTCGGCCAGTGAAGCATCGTCCTTCAACGTCTGTCGTAATGTGGCCGACTCTTCAAAGAACGAGCGGGCAGCGGTGAAATTGACGGAATTTTCCATCACAATACCGAAGTCGGCAAGTGCCGCCGCCTGTTCCTTCACCAGCCCCAAATCGGCAAATATCCCCACCCCCTCCTTGAGCGAGGCGGCTGCCTCCGTAAACCGTTCGGCATTTCCCTGCAGCAACCCAAGGCGAAGCAGGGCATCGGCATGGTCAACAGAGTACGGTTTCTCCATAGCCAGTCCCTTTACCACCGCCTCGGCATGGAGGATGGCCCGCTCGGTCAGACCGGCGGAGAAGGCACTTTCCCGTCCATAACGGTGCAGGGTGGTTGCCTGCTTCGCCAGTGACGGATTTTCGGCAACAATGGTCAGGGCATTTTCAAACAGTGATAACGCTTTTTGAAAGGAACCGGCATTATGTGCTTTGACACCGGCCTTGCCATATTCGGCAAAGCGGCTTTTTCCCAGACGGGCCGCCTCTACCGCATCCGGTCCCCGGTCCCCGATCAGCAGCCATCCGGGTGGGAGCAGGGAGCTGGCATCGGCAAGGGTCTTACTGCCATAGGCCTGGACAAAGGGAGCCGAGTTGCCGGCCACACCGGTGCCATGCACCAGCAGGGACGGCACGCCGAGGAGCGTGGCCAGATGACCGAGGAAATAGTAGTCGGACGTTCCCCCGGCCGGCGCAACCAGCAGGGAGAGATTATCACCGGCAGCCAGATCAAATATGGAGTGGCGTTCCCCCTTTTCGTTATCCCATTCCGGGAGAGAAAAACCACCGCCACCACTGCGGGACGGCACCTTGGGAAGCAATCCGATCCGGCCCGGAAACACCAGCGTATGGGCATCGGAAATCCGTCCGGTCATCGGTACTGACGGCAATAGTACGAACGGATTGCCCCCCTGCCACCACCCTGAGGGATCAATCACCTGACGACGAAACGGTTTGCGCATGGTAACCGACTGAACCAACTGGCTGGCACTCACACCCCAACTCACTGCGGGAACCGAGGGAAAGCGGGACGGTTCTTCAAAAATGGCGTAATCGGGCTTTGCACCGGTCAAACGCTCCGTAAGCTGGCTGGTATGCACCATTTCAGTCGAAAGGGCACCGGAGGGGGCCAGGGCAAAAAGCAGCCAGCGGGAGTCCCCAGCGGGGGTAAAACGGAACACTTTTTTTCCGGCGAGCGTTTCCTGAAGATCGATCAGCTCCACCGGACGGGGCAGTATCAGGCGGCAGAAACGTCCCCCGGCGGCAGAACCGCACTCATGGTCAAAAGCCCGCTGCATGGCGGTCAAACGCTGCTCGGCGGTGGTAAGCTGGGCCCCGTCACTGTCGAATGAGAGGGAACTAAGGACGACCGACGCTGCAGCCAGGCGCACCGCCCCATCACCGGCCTGTGAATAAAAGCGGGGAATCTGTTCGCGCTGTGCACCAAGCAATTCGTCAACAGCGGACTGTTCCTGACTGAGGCGGAGTTTAACGTAATCCGCATCCACCGGTCCACCACCGGCCAGCTGCGCCCCCAACCGGTCTATCTCGACAAAATGTGGTGCGACGACACGGAACTGTTCGATGGTAGCCGGATCATCAAGACCGAGTGCCCCCCGCCCAAGCAGTTGCACCCGCTCGATTTCACTCAATTTTTCCAGTAAATTAAATGCCTGCTCAGGTTTTTTGGCGGAAAGTGCCACCAGACCGGGTGAAAAACGTTCCATCAGTTCACCCCGCTGGAGATCATACTCTGTCAGCGGCAGACGTTCCAACCGGGCAACGGCCTCCTCAAAACGGCCAAGAGCGGCAAGGGCACGCCATTCCATGGCATATGCCCCACCACCCCGGGCTTCATCCAGGGCGGCGTTCCCCGCGGCGGCAACAGCTTCGGAAAGCCCCAGTGTCGTCAACACGGCAGCTCGATTCAACTGAACAGCAGCTCGCTGACGTCGCAACTGTTTGGTGACCCGGACAGTAACATCGTCAAGGGGGAGATCCAGAACCCGTGCCCATCGTTCCAAGGCCTTATGGAGCAGAGCCTGCTGTTCACCCATGGCGGGTGCCGACTGGGACAAGCGGACCAGCAGCACCCCGCTGTCGTTAAGGTAGCGTCCCAGGGCAAGGGGTGGCAGCGTACCCCGTGCAGTGGCAGCAAGCCGGGTTACCCGAGCTTCGATGGTGAGGAAATCGGCTCGTTCGTCCTCCTTTTCCCCTGTCAGCAGGGCACCCCAGTTGACCAGATTGAGCATGGCACTGACCGGGTTCCCCGCCCGTACCGCCAGTACCGCTGACCGGCGAAAATCCGATGCGGCACTGGTCACGTCACCCAAGGCATATTCCACATGGGCAACCCGATGTGATAACAGCGATACCCCGTATAAATCACCTTCGGCAACCATTCCGGCATCGGCAGAATACCGGCCCAGCTGTTTTTTGAGCAGTGCCACCGCCCCCTTCAGGTCACCAAGCTCAGAAAGAATCCGGGCAAGATAAATTCCTGCCAGGCGTTTTTCCTGATCGACGGTGAAACCGAAGGCCGCATCGGTGGTATCCCCCTTGTCGAGGGCGATGTTTGCCGAAATTCCGAATAACCCACCGCTCCGCTGCGGAGACTTTTTATGGTGCGGTGGAGTGGTATCCAGCAGCTCCAGCAACCGGACAAAGCCATCCCGACTGACTTTGAGGAGACGCAGCTGCTCTTCACCGGACGCCACATGGGCCTCCCGATAGGCGGCAATACTGGCAGAGCGGCGGTTTGCCGCAAGATTGCCCAAAAATCCCAGCCCCTGATTGAGGGCAAAAGCCCCGTCAAACTGTTCGCGGGCGGCGGCATAATTATCCGCTTCAAAGTAGGCCAGAGCCAGTCGATCATGTATTTCAGCAGCGGTTTCCGTCAGGCGGGGCACGGATTCCAGCTCCTTTTCCACGGCCATCCCCATGGCGGACAGTTCGGCACCTACTGGTGCCGTTCCCCCGCCACTCCAGACCGAAGCAGACCCAATGAGTACCCGTTCCCGGTCCAACAGTCGGGTCATGGCGGCAGAAAAACGCTCCCACCCCGCCGAGGGGGGGCCTTCGGGAGTAACAGCACCAAGCCGTTCCAGTTCTGCGGTTATGGCCTGATGTTCTCCAAGGGCCGTTTCCCACCCTTTCTTCCGTCCGGTCTCGGTAAAAAGCCGCTCCGTGATGCGCCGTGACAGGCGTCCGAACAGATCCAGGGAGCGAGAAGGATTCAGACGGCTCTGCACCAGCTCCAGTGCCCGACGATACCCGGCAATCGGTGCCTCCTTTTCACGCATCTGAAAAGCAACCGCAGCGTAGCGCTGCTGGAAAATCAGTTCCGTATCCGGATTGTCAAAGGGGATCTTCGAGGCCAGTCTCTGTGAATAAAATTTCCAGGCGGTGGCTTTACTTCCCAGAAGATAGGCGATATTGCCGACATTCAGATCCAGGTTGGCTCGGTTTTCCGGCTGTTCCAGGGGCCTATTGAGCAACCAGGCACGACGATACAGGGCAAGGGCCCGTTCCAGCCCTCCCCGTTCCCCATGTACGGTTTCCCTGACTTCTGCGATATATCCCCTGGTCTGGGGGGGGTACTCCGATGACGGCAGCCGGTCGGCAGCCCGTCCGATCAATCTATCCGCCTCATCCAGGGACTCTTTTCCCGGCAGATAGGTCAAGATGAGTCCCACTCCGTACAGCAGCACCGGATCTTCCGGGTACGACGCCAGCAATTTTCGGTAGAGGGCGAGCAGCTCCCGCGTCTGCCCCATGGCAGCGACGGATTTGATATAGCCCCGATGGGCCTCCAGACTTCGACCGTCATAACGGATCAGGTCAAGAAACAACGAGCGGGCAGCAGCCATTTCCCCCAGGCGATAGAGATTTTCACCGGCGGCAACGGTTTTACGGACATAGGCAGAGCGGGCAAGCTGGTAGAGCGGAGTTTCTTCCGTCTGCTCTTTCATTTCCGTTTCATAGAGCCCTTTTGCCTCGGCATAGCGTTCTTCACGAAAAAGCACTTCCGCAAGTGCGAAGCGGGCCGCCGCCGTGGGAGACGGCACCACCGGAAACTTTTCCAGCACCGTGCGGTACGCATCCTTGGCGCGGGCCCATTCGCCGGCGTGGTGGGCCAGATCACCCTGCCGGTTCCAGGCTCCCATGGCCAGACGGGGAAGCGTGGTCCGGTACCGTTCCGCCAGAGCGGAGAGCGCAGCCACATCGGCATGGTCACGGGGAGAAACCAGATCGAGGACTGCTGTTATGGCAGCCTCGGCCCACTCTTCCTGATCACCATAGGTTGCCGCCACCTCAACCAGTGCCGTAACGGCCCCCTCCCCCTTTTCCAGCCGGGACAACAAGATGGCACGTCGAAGTGCTGCCTCTGCCTTAAAAGGACGGCCGGCACCGGTCAGGCCGACAACGGTTTCCGCATGGGCAACCGCCGAGAGCTGGTCGGCCGCACCGCCGCCATACTCCGTAAGCAGACGGGCCATATCAATCTGAAATCGTGCCTGGGCATCGTCTCCCCCCGGGTCGGCAGCCGTTTTCAGAGCACGTTCCGCTTCTTTAAGAATTTCCTGACGCCGTTGCAACAAAACGGCATCATTACAACGCTGAGCAGTTTTCAACCTGATGCGGGCAATCTCTGCCAAAGCTTTTTCCCGGGGGAATTGTGCGGCACGAAGTACCACATCATCGTACTGTTCACCGGCAGCACCGGTTTCACCCGACTGTTCCATCAAGGCAGCCAAGGCCAGACCGGCCAAGGCACCTTCCCGTGTCGGAACAGTTTCCCGAGCCAGGACCTGTGCCGCAGCCAGCCGGGCATGGGCCGGGTCAGGCGGCTGCCGTTCCAGCAGGATTTGAGCCACTGACCACTGTTCACTGACGCTCTTCCGAGCGGGAATTTCCCCGGAAGCCGGAAGTGTCATGACCTGCCCTCCCCCCGCCTGTCCAGCGACAAAATAGAAGTGGTCACCTGCCGGAATCGGTGCCACCGCCATGAGTGACAGGGCGGTCAGCGGATAGATATAGGGGAAACCATCGTCACCATCCCGGTGGAGCTGAAGCCGGTATATCTGCCCGACATCCAGGGACGAGCCACCTTCAGCTCCGGCTGCGGTGTGGCGGGTAAACAGAATGGAATCTTCCGTTTCCCACACCGGGTAAAGATCCCGTTCCCCGCCATAGGTCAACTGGGAGAGCTTGCCGTCACCACTGTTCCAGAGCCAGAGGTTGCCGTTTCTGCTTGATGAGCGGGACACGAACAACCATCGTTTGCCATCGGCGGCTGGTGCCGCAAATGCGGCATCGATGGTGATCGGCAGTCGCTCACTCCGTTTTTCCTGTAACTGGATCCGCACCAGTTCCCGGCGGTCTGACCCGGGCAATTGACGATGATAGACCAGAGAACCACCGTCAGTCGTAAAAACCGGCGCATCATCGGCCGACTCCCGCCCGGTAAGCCGAACCGGGGTGGCAGCTGTTTTTGTTGTGTCAAGAGTCCAGATATCTCCCTTCACATCGTCCTGGGCATCAACGAACGCCACCAGAGATCCGTCTGAGTTAAGTGCCGGTGCGGCAAGGCGCACCGGACTGCTGTGGAGCAGACGGGGCAACTCGGCCAGAGTGGAAAAGGTATAGAGCCAGAGTTCATCCCCCTTGTCTCCCCGCTCCACGGTAACCATACGGCTGCCATTGGCTGCTCGGGCAGCATATAGTACCTGACGGGAGCTGAAGATTGCCGGCTGGGGGGGAATCTCGGGGCGAGAGCGGGGGGCAGGACGGGGAGCTGCCGGTGCCAGCAACTCTTCTCCCAACGCACCGGCTTGTACGATAGAAAGGGGTGCCAGCAGCATCAACAGCCCCAGGCTAAGTATCCGAACCAATCCCAGCGGCTTCATAGCGTCAGCCACCGGCCATCGGAATCCTGAACTTTTGCACCGGGAGCGGAATTTTGTCGGTTAATGCGGGCAAACACCGTGCGAATAGCCGGCAGATCCTTGATGGTAAAGTTTTCATTGGTCTGCACCACCCGCAGCATCAGCAGATCCCGTGCCTGGTTGACCTCTTTAATGACCTGCTGAAATTCGGCGTCATTGTACTGTGCGGCAATGGCCTTCTGATCTTCGCTGGAAATCTTTGCCGTTTCACGGGGAAATGCGGTCAACAGCCCATCGAGATTTTCTCCGACCCAGCCAAAACGCTTGAAAACATCCACATCATCGGCGTGAAACGCAATGGTCTCAAGGGCCTTTGTCCCGTCAAGCTGTTCGGGGGAATGGCGCGGTGGCGCATCAATGGTTCCGGTGGGGGAAACACCCCGCACCGATGCAACCAGAAGCATATCTTCGCTCAAGCTATTATAGGTCCCCAGAACCTGATTTTCCAAAGCGGTCCGTTCACTGACCACATTAACATCAACCTTGGCAAGGGTACAGCCACTGACAACAATGGCCAATCCGAGAGCCACAATACCTGAACCTGTTCTATTGAGCATAACCCCTCCGTTTCAATGTTACTTCACCATGCTGACCGAAAACCAGCGTATCCGCCCGCACCAGATCCAGAATCGAGCGTAACGACATGATACTTCCCCTCTGTGCGGCAAGGTCCTGTCGCAAGGGCAGCTCGGAGATCCGAAGGCGATCCACCTTCGGCAAATCAACGGGTGCCCCCTTGACCAGTGCCTCACCTTCAATACTGAATGCGCCATCAACCGCAACGGCACGCAATCCCTTCAGACTCCCGATGCGCAGTAGCTTGCGCTGTGCGACCATCTGCTCGTTCCGTTCATTGGGATCGAGGGCGTAGAGCGCCTGTTCAAGGGTATTGGCACCTATTTTACGAATTGTTACCGCCAGCCTGAGTTGTTCAAAAAGATCACGCTGTTCCGGTGTCAATGGTGCGGTCAGACCTACCTCACCGGAAATTTCTGCATCCTCATTATTCGTTTTTTTCCCCTGTTGCTTAACCTGCATTCGGGAAATATCCAGGTGGGAAAACGAACTCGACGCCGAAACCGTCGGAATTTCCGGCACCAGATCCACCACTCCATGGGCCAGAACGGTTCCCCCCAACAGGTCGGCCTGAAAGAAACCGAGACCGGTTTTTTCACGGGTAAACAACAGGTCACCTTCCAGAGAGGTAAGTTCCAACGGCACTCCACTGACCTTTGTCAAAACCCGGCGAACCGTGAACGAGCGGGAACCGCTCACATCACCATGGAGATCGTTCTTGATTCGACCAATAATATCGGCCGCACCCACGGGAGCTAACGACGCCGGTGACGGTCGGACAAGGGATGCCGAAAGTGGCAGCCAGTTTTCCTTTTCCGCCACACGGGCCAACCCGTAGACCCGGTTGATAACGACATCGGCATGGATCCCCTCAACCGCCGTGCCATTGGCAAGCCGCACACCAAAATCATCTGTTTTTACGGCGCACCCGAACCCGACGTCCCGTCCACCATTCAAATCAACACGGAGGTTTCCGGCAGCATGTCCCGCCAGGTCCAGACCGGGCAGCAATGGCTTGAGCGCAGAAGAGAACTTTCCGTCGAAGGTGGCAAAAAGGATGGCATCAAGTCGTCTGGCAAGTGTGGCGGGCGTGAACGGTTCTTTCTCATCGAACAACGAGTCAATGCGACTGACGTTCAGTTCCCCCTCCTGCTGGACAACAAAGGGTTCCATCCGTACCTCCTCATTCAGGTACAACTCCTTCCAACCGCGCAGCTCCCCCCCCATTCGCACCATACCATGCTGGGGTGCCATCTCTCCACCGCTGCCGACGAGGCCGCTCAACCCGTCAAAAAGCACCTTTCCATCAATCGTAATACGTTCACCCGTGCGGGACGAAGCAAACCGCAGCGGGGATGCGGTTTGCACACCGGATACCCTGACGACCCCTTTGGAGGTGGGGATTGAGGCCGATACCGAGTCCAGCGTGACACCCCACGTAACGGAATCAAACTTTGCAAGAATGTCCCGCACCTTTTGCAGCGGATTGTTGCCGGAAGCAGGCACCGTTTCCGTTACCGGTGCCGCCAGGTTCCATTCTGCGGTAACACGCCCCTCCCCCCCCAATCCAACCGGCACAAAGGGAGCAATAACCGGAAACAGCCGTTTCAGATCCACCTGTACCGCTCCATGGGCGGTAATGGCCCCCGGAGTCTGGAGCGGGCGGCTCCCCTCCCCGGTCAAACGGACGGCGTCTCCGGCCCCTATGTCCGCAGTGACCCGCTGTACCGTCGGTTGAGCCCCCTTGGCAGCAGAAAGATTAAAACCGGCGGCGTTGAATGAAACCGAAAAAGGTACCGGTACCATTTTTTTTCCGGGAGTATTCACCAGAAGGGATGCTGCGGTCAGCTCACACTCCGGCAGGTCGGCGGAAAGATCCCCCTGTGCATTGGCACGGACAGCAAGCCGGAGTTGTTCATGAAATTTCTGCACCGCTCCCAACGTTCCAAAAGAGCCGCTTTCCAGATCAAATTTCTGGGACAGGGCCACCGTGGCGGCCACGTGGCGAGGCGAACTGCTCTTGAGGTCCAGATCTGTGGCCCCCAGAGTCATCTCCCCCCCCGCCCCCTTGAGAGTCAGCGGCTCTTTACCCGAACGGAGTGCCTGTCTGACCCCCCAGCGCAGCACAGCATCTCCCCGCACCGGCAGGGCGGCACGGAGCGGAAATGTGCCACTGTCAATGGAGACAAACAGGTCATCGGCATCCAGCGACCCCGTGTCCGTATGGAGCTGCAGCCGGGGAAGCGCAACCGCCAGCTCCCTGATCACCAGATTGCCCCGATTCTCCGTTCCGGCAAGACGCAGCTGCAGTGAACTCAGAGACAGCTCACCGGCTATATCGGTCACCGGCAGGCTTGGTGGCAGGAGAGGTTCCAGAAGGGCATAGACGCCCCCCACATCAAGCTTTACGGGGCCCACAGTGACCTCCAGCGACCGACCGGAAGCGGTGGGATGGTCAACCGAAGCATGCCAGAACATATCAAGCAGTCCGGGAAGTTGCAGTCTGCCGTCAGGAAAGTCCACACGTTCCCCCCTCTGACTGGTGGTGACACGCTGCTGCAACGACACATTGAACGGGCCGACCGGCTCTGACTGGGGCCACTGGTCGGTGACCGACAGTGCCGTACCGTCACACTGAACCGATGCCTGTACATTCTGCTGGTCATCCATTTTTGCTCGAAGCGTAATACCAAGGTCCCCCCCCACCTTCGGAGAATGTGGCGACAGAAAAGGGGAAAGAACCGCCTGTAACGCAGGCAGGTTAAAGGAGCCATGGGTAACAACACCCTCTGACCGGCGTAGACCACCGGTCAGTGAGATGGTGGCTCCCGGCAGCATGGTGGTTACGGCAAACTCAGCTACGCTCAAATTCACCCTCCGTGCAGCACTGACCAGATTACGGATCATTGCGGAACATTCTACCGTTCCCCGTGACCGCCCATTGACGGAAACCATGCCGGCAACGGTTGCCGTAACCGGCTTGGTAGAGAGTGACGGCATGGCCAGATGGAGCGAGAACTCCTTGAGTCCCACCTGACGCTCCGGTTCTGCTGTACGATAACGGACGGCCACCTGTTCAACATCCACTGTTAACCTGACATCCACCGGCAACGGAAGATCAAATGTCTGGATGCTCTGGAGGGTCTCCGCCAACCGGGTCAACGGATCCTTGGTCGATGGCGGCTGCGGCGGCGATGGCGGTCCGGGGGCAAGCTCGGCATCAATGCCACGTACTCTCACAGCCACCCCCACACCGAAGCGACCGGTAGCATCACGCCCGACCGAGGGAGCGACTTCGACCTGCCCCACACCCGCTGAGAGCAGTGGAGCCGGCCCCTTACCCAGCTTGAGCCCGCTCAATTTCAGACCATCGTGCCACCCGGCAGACAGGGTGGACCAGCTCACCTGCCGTCCCATCGCTCGTGACAGGATCGGCTTCATTTTGCCCTGTACCATTGGAGAGCTGCACAACGTGGGGAGCAGAGCCACCAGAAGACACACGCCAAGCAGGCAGAGACCGGATATTTTTGCCGATAGCTTGAGAAATGGTTTCAGATGTATGTTAGCCATTAGTAACGCTCATAACCATCCTCTGTGATTACAGCAAAATACCCTAATTTCCACCCTTGGTGCAACGTCAATTGTTTTTGTATTGACGTTTTTTCACGATAAGTTCAGCATTGACGATGAAGAATACACTTTCCGGGAGAATTCCATGAAAATATACAGGTGGCTCGTGGTAACCATTCTGGTTATTGCGGGGTGTGGTAATGTTGAAACCGGCGGTTCTTCGCTTCAATCCGCTTCAATCGATTCGGTAGCGACAGTGGTCTCTTCTCCGTCAACGGAAGAGGTGGTTCCCGGTGAGCTGATTGTGGTGTTCAATCCGTCCACAACCCCGGAAGTTGCGAAATCGGTACATAAGTCGGTGGGGAGTATTGTGAGCGGAGCTACGATTCTTCAGGATTTTTCTGATCTGGGAATTGCCCACATTAAGGTGCCTGCCGGCATGACCGACGCCGAAGCCGTCCAGATGTACCTTAAATCAGGAATGGTAAGCTCGGTGGAACCAAATACCATTATCAAAATTAAAACGAATTCCGCACCAGTGATTCCCACTGATCAGTATTATAGTAACAGCGAATGGAATATGCCGATGATTTCGGCTCCCACCGCCTGGCAGACAACGACCGGTTCCACCACGGTCATCATCGGAACCATTGACTCCGGCATTGAATCAACCCATCCCGACCTAGCCGCCAACTGGTCCGGTTACTGGTTCAACTCAATTACCGGCTCCAGCACCACAGCCCCCTTGGACGACAACAGCCACGGCACCCATGTGGCCGGTATCATGGGTGCCCAGGGTAACAACGGCATCGGAGTGAGCGGTGTCAACTGGAATACCAAAATAGCCGCCTGCAGGTTCATAGGATCAAATGGCAGCGGCACCACTGCCAATGCAATCGCATGCGTAAATTATTTCAACAAATTGCGTTCACAAGGAGTCAATATTGTTGCGGTCAACAGCAGCTGGGGCTCCCCCTCCTACTCACAGGCTTTGGCAACGGCCATGGGTGCCGAACCACGTATTCTTCACATTGCGGCTGCCGGAAACAGCACCCTGAACAATGATGCCACCCCCACCTATCCCTCATCGTATCAGCTTCCCAATCTGATCAGTGTGGCGGCAACCAGCAAAACCGACACTCTCTCTAGCTACTCGGATTGGGGACGCCGCTCTGTGGGCGTCGGAGCACCCGGCGACAGCATCATGAGTACGGTACCGGGGAAAACCTACAGCCTGAAATCAGGCACTTCGATGGCGGCACCCCACGTTGCAGGTATTGTGGGGCTTCTGTACGCTGCAAACCCAACCATGACAGCAACGGCGGCACGTAATCTCCTGCTCTCTTCCGGTGACGTCACTGCCACCCTGAGCAGCACCACCATCACGGGTAAACGTGTCAATGCCGCCTCCGCTCTGGCGTGCAGCAACAAACAGTCTTTTTCTGTGATTAAAACCCCGGCGTCCCTGACGGCAGGTTCCCCGGCAACGTTCACCGTGCTGAGCGTGAATTGCGCCGAACCGGTTGGCCCCATTACCGTCACTTCAACTGCCCAGGGAAGGGTATATACGGTAACCAATACCGATGGCATCGCAACGTTCACCTACACGCCGACGACCACCACCGACACCCTGTCGTTTTCTTCGGATAGCGGAAGTGATGAAGTCACCATATCCCCCCCCACCTTCCTGTCTGTTCTCCCCACCGCCTTCACCAAGGGGCAGATTGTCTCCAAACAGTTGACAGGTTCGGGCGGTTCCGCGCCCTATACTTTTTCCGCAACCTCTCTACCGGCCGGCTTAACCCTCTCCACGGCGGGAAAATTATCCGGTACCGTTTCCGCTACCGGCACCCTCAACTGCACTTTCTTCATTACCGATTCCCGCTCGGTTCAGGTTAAAAGATCGGTGACCATTACGGTTAATGCAGCACCGGCAATCACGTCAAGCAGCCTCAGCTCGGGTAATGTGGGCATGGCATACAGCCAGACAATGGCAGCCTCCGGTGGAACCGCCCCCCTCACCTGGAGAACGACCTCATCGGTGGGCGGATTGTCACTGAGTTCGGCAGGAGCACTGTCCGGCACCCCAACGTCGGTTGGAACGACCTCCTACAACGTCACCGTCACCGACGCGAACGGCATTACGGCCACCAAGGCCCTTTCGCTGGTAATTCTGGCAAAGCCTGACATCACAACGGTTCTCTCCACCTATGAACAGGGGCAGACCGTTTCCATTCAACTCGCGGGAACCGGCGGCAGCTCCCCCTACAAATATTCGGGTACGCTACCGGCAGGATTGAGTATGTCGAGTGGCGGATTGATTACCGGTACATTTACCACTTCCGGTACGGTGGCAAGCACCATAACCCTCACCGACGCAAAAGGGGTAATGATCACAAAGACCTTCACCTTCACCATGGCGACTGCGCCAAGAATCACCACCACGTCACTCGCGGCAGGTAAAACAGCCACCGCCTATACGAAAACATTTACGGTCTCCGGCGGAACAGCTGCCTATAAATGGACGTCGGTAAGTTCGGTGCCCGGCTTGATACTCAGTTCAGCGGGAGTGCTCTCCGGTAAACCGTCTACGACAGGAACCTATTCCTACATAATCAAAGTGACCGATGCCAAGGGGGTAAGTGCCACGGTCACCCTGCCGCTTACGATCACTAAAGCATAATCGGCACCCTTTCCACGTATTCCGGCACCGTCATCCATAGAAAGGTATCTATTCAGTAAGGAGGCTGGCAATAATAAGTTGAACAAGATTACGCTCAGATTTTGGTCAGATTTGGCCGGAGCGATTGAACAAAACCGCAGGCGTAGCAGAGCTACGTTGAGGATTTTGTGATTGAGCTACGGTCAAAGATGGCCGGAAGATGTGATGCAAGATGCTCATGTTATTGCTGCCAGCCTCCTAACTGTCACCAGAATCACCAGTCCTACATTTTATCTTACAAATCCAGCGCCACTCCTATAGCTGATGTAAGATTAATACCGACTTGATTAATTCGGAAAAAACCTATAAACGGCTATGCGTGGAAAAGTGTCACGAGGAGTGAATGGTTAATGAAAAAACCCGTTTAAAAAAACGCTGGTGGATGCAGCTGTATTGTCCTACCGAATCAGAAGCAGGATAGTTCGTAATTCTGTATTGCAATCAAGATGACATTAAAACATTGGTGTACATATGACATACACCCCAATGTGGCGAACAGCAAAAGGCGGGCGTATGGCCATACGCCCCTACGAGTGGTGTCATCTTGATTGCAACAGGGAATAAGGAATCCAGCCAATATGAATTGTGACTCACGGGATAAAGAATATTTAAAAGAGCTCACCATTCTTTTTGTTGAGGATAATGACGACATTTTCGAGCAGGGCGTTCAGTTCCTGTCCCGAATCGTCACCTCTGTGCTGACGGCAAAAGACGGAAGGGAGGGGCTGAGACTCTATCAAGCAGGTCAGCCGGATATAGTGATAACCGACATCCATATGCCCCACATGGATGGTCTCACCATGGCAACAGAGATTCGCCGACAGGACAAGTCAGTACCGATTATTGTCATGACCGGTTTCGAACAGGTGGAATACCTCAAGCGGATAGTCGATATCGGCGTGGACAAATACTTGACCAAACCGGTCAATCTGCCCCAGCTTCATAACGTCCTGCTTGAATGTGCCCATAGTTTGAGAGTTGAACGGCAGCTACAGGAAAGCGAAGAGCGTTTCCGACATATGTTTGAAGAATCACCGGATGCACACCTGTTACTGAGCGATGGAATCTTCATTGACTGTAATAAAGCCGCTGAGCAATTGCTGAGAAGTGATCGAAAGCAGATCTGTGGTCAGCGTCCCGATTATTTTTTCCCGATGTCACAGCCGGATGGGAGGGTGTCATCGGATGTGATTAATGAAAGCATTATCGAGGCAAACCGGTCAGGGAAGGCCAGCTATGAGATGCTCCGGCAACGTCAGGATGGCAGCCTGTTCTGGGCAGACATCTCGTTGAACGCTATCACCATGCAGGGGCGCACGATGCTGTTTGCCAGCTGGCGTGACATTAGCCAGCGAAAAGAGTTGGAAGTAAAACTTCACGAAAGCCACAAACAGTTAACTGACATTTCCCGCCAGCTGCCGGGCGTCGTATTCCAATACCGGCTGTTTCCAGATGGGACTTCATGCTTCCCCTATGCCAGTAACGCACTCCATCAGATATTTGGCCTTACTCCTGAGCAGGTCCGTCATGATGCCTCCGCGCTGTTTTCTCTCATCCATCCTGATAACCAGGAGCAGGTGACGGCCACCTTAATGGCTTCGGCCTCTACCTTTGAGCCATGGTGGTGTGAATACCGCATTATTCCTTCAGGCCTGGGGGAACGCTGGTGTTCAACTATCGCCCGGCCGGAACGGCTCGAAGATGCCAGTATCATCTGGCATGGCTTTACCACCGACATTACGGAAAAAAAGGATATGGAAACCCGGTTGCGCACAGCAACTGAAGCGGCGCACACCCTGGACGGCCTCTCATCGCTTGTCTGCGTCATTGACGAAAAGGGCACCATCACCACGAGCAATCAGGCGTGGGACCATTTTATGGAGGAGCTTAACGAGCGAAACGAAGGATTGTACAGTGGCACAGATTATTTTTCCATTTGTCGGTCTCACCTCAATGTGCCGGAACAGACCGTCAACAACCTGCTCACCGGCATCAAAAATGTGCTGAGCGGAACGCTCACTGAATTTGCCCTCGACTTTCAGTCCAGCATTGCTGAAACAGAGCGCTGGTACTCCTGCAAAATTACCCCCTTCATCCACCGGGAAGGGAAGTATGCCGTCACCGCCCATATTGACATCACCGTACGCAAGGAAATGGAAGCTGAGCTGGTTCAGGCCAAAGAGCAGGCCGAAGCGGGCAGCAAGGCCAAAAGTTCATTCCTTGCCACCATGAGCCACGAGATCCGCACCCCCCTGAATGGGTTACTCGGTATGAATGCAATGCTGTTGGAAACCAGATTAACTCCGGAGCAGAAGGAGTTTGCCGAGATTGTCCGCAAAAGTAGCGAAAATCTGTTAACAATTGTTAACGAGATCCTCGATTTCTCAAAAATCGAATCGGGCAAACTGGAGCTGGAAGACCTTGATTTCGACCTGCGTGTTACGCTGGAAGATGTTGCAGAATTGCTCGCACTCCGTGCAGAATCAACCGACCTTGAATTGATCTGCCGTATTGATCCGGCCGTACCATCCCATCTTCGGGGCGATCCGGGAAGACTTCGGCAGATTCTCACCAATCTGGTTGGTAACGCCATCAAGTTTACCCGCAAGGGTGAGGTCGTAATCAGCACGTCTCTTAAAGAAGAAGCGGACAGTGACGTTGTCATTCTTGTTGAAGTGCATGATACGGGCATCGGTATTGCGGGAGATCGCATTTCTGCTATTTTTGATCCCTTTACCCAGGCAGATGGCAGTACCACCCGGCAGTTCGGTGGTACCGGTCTTGGACTGGCAATCAGTAAACAGCTTGCACACTTGATGGGTGGTGAAATCGGTGTAACGAGCGAAGTGGGAAATGGCTCAACATTCTGGTTTACCGTGCGCCTCGGCAAACAGCCTGCTCTCAATATAGCACTCTACAAATCTCTGCACCTCGCCGGACAGCCAGACCTCACCAAAGAGCGGATTCTTGTGGTTGATGACAATGCCACAAATCGCATCCTGATGAAAACCCTGCTGAAACATTGGGGATGTCGTCACGAAGTGGCCGCCGATGGGGCTGAAGGACTGGTGATGCTTCGCGAAGCGGTACGTGCCGGTGATCCGTTCCGCATCGCCATACTTGACCAAGAGATGCCTGACATGGATGGAACAGATCTTGGCACACGTATCAAAGCAGACCCGGAGATATCATCGACTCTCATGGTCATGTTGACCTCGATTGCCCAAAAAGGTGATACCGCTATTTTGGAGCGGATCGGGTTCGCCGGATATCTGCATAAGCCGGTACGGCAGGCACAGCTTTACGACTGTCTGGAGCTGGCGTTGGCCAGGGAAAGTGGTAAAGAAGTCGGTGCGCCACCGGCACAGGGCATCATTACACGGCACATAATTGCTGAATCGGGTCGCCCGGGAGTCCGTATTCTTCTGGCGGAAGATAATATTATCAACCAGAAAGTCGCCCAGCATATGTTGAAGAAACTCGGTTACCGGGTTGATGTTGTTGCAGACGGTCAAGAGGCGGTACGAGCACTGAAACTGATTAACTATGATCTGGTTCTCATGGATTGCCAAATGCCGGTTATGACCGGTTTTGAGGCAACCGAAGTTATTCGAACCGACCGTTGCGGCGTATTGAACAATGCCGTGCCGATCGTAGCCATGACAGCTAACGCAACCTTGGGTGACCGTGAGAAATGCCTTGATGTCGGCATGAATGACTACCTCTCAAAACCGGTCACAAAAGAAAAATTAGCTGAAGTACTCGAAAAATGGCTGGCGCTGGACTCCATCCAGGTTGCCCATACCCAGTCGGTTGAGGGACAACTCAGTTCCCATGAACTGTTTGACAAACAATGGTTTCTGGAGAAAATGGAGGATGACGTTGAGTTCATGGGGAAAATACTTTGGGAGGCACTCCAGAAACTACCAGCGGAACTTGAGGAATTGCGAAAGCTTTGTGCTGGTACAGATGCGTGGGCCATTCGCTGCAAGGCACATTCTCTCAAATGGATCGCAGCCAACATCGGTGCCAATGCCCTGAGGGATGTTTGTCTAAGAATTGAAACGGCCGCGAAAGAAACAGATATAGACACGGCGGGAGAGCTGTTGCCTGAGCTGAATCATGTGGCAAAGATCACCATAGATTTGATTGAAGCAGAACTTTCATGACGATATATGGATGACAATCTATTTGCAAGTGGCTTTGTAGTATCGCTACTTTTTGTTACGGTGCCATTAATCCTCACAAATTATTGTTGCCCCTTTTTCCCCATAGTTCTATAAATCTGCTTCGACCTTCTGGTGATGGCGTCTGCGTCGAACTGCGCATCTGTCCATTTGGAGAAAATGGCCCGACGTTTTCCCCCACCCGAGGGGGGGAGACGCTCATTGCCCAGGTTCAGGGGAAGAAATTACATTGCCGGCATTAATTCGAACCAAGACTCTTCAGTATCTCCGCAGCAATGGCATCGAGAGGTGCCACCACATCAACCGAACCGGTGGCGATAGCAGCTTTCGGCATACCAAAAACCACGCATGACGCTTCGTCCTGGGCAATGATGCGTGCTCCGTTCCGCTTCATGAGGCGTATTCCTACGGAGCCATCGCTCCCCATGCCGGTCATAATCACCCCGGTTGCGCGTCCCTGGTACAGCTGGGCAATGGAGCGGAACAGGTAATCGACAGCCGGTCTGCAGTTATTCTCGGGGGGGTCAGAGGTAATACGTATAATTTTGGTGGTTCCGTCGGCGGCCATTACTACTTTCATCTGCCGCCCCCCTGGCGCGATATAGACGGTGTTCGGCACGACCTTTTCGTCATGCTCGGCCTCCTTGACCAGTAGCGCGCATTTACCGTTAAGTGAAGCTGCCAGTGATGCGGTAAAAATGGGGGGCATATGCTGAACGATAAATACCGGTACGCCAAGATTGCCCGGCAGACATGGCATCATGGCTGTCAAGGCGTTCGGCCCGCCGGTGGAAATACCGATGGCTATCGCCTCGGGACGCTGCCCCTTGCCGTGAAAGACGGCCGGAGTTGGAGTGACCGGTGGCGGCACCGGTCGGGACGGAGGGAGGATCTGAGTGGCAGACGTTGCCGAAATCCCCCCGGAAGTTTTCCCCCGTGCTTTTTGAGTCATGAACGCCTTGAAACGGGGCGCAAGGGCATCCCTGATGGTAATCATATTTGTTGCAGCATTTCCTTCATCAGGCTTGGTGATAAAATCAAACGCGCCGAGTTCGAACCCCTTCATGGTCAGTTCGCTCCCCTGCGTCGAATAACTGCTGACCATGATGACTCCTACCGGGAGAGACTCACGCCGAATAGCCTCCAGAAGCTCCAGTCCGTTCATTTCCGGCATTTCCAGGTCAAGGGTCAGGATATCTGGCTTGAGCGATTTAATGCGCGACAGGGCAATCACTCCGTTGGCAGCCGAACCAACAACTTCCACACCCGGAATGGCGGCCGCCGCCTCACTCACAACTTTCCGAAACAAAATGGTATCATCAACAACAAGTACTTTCAGTGTCATGAATACTCCGGCCTACTCGTAATTTAGAATAGCATCAAGTTCAAGCAGGCCGACCAGTCCGTCGCTGGAGCGATAGACATTTTCGAAAAAATTTCCCTGCAGGGAATTCAGATTGGCAGGAGTCGGCTGAACCGCTTCCTGATGTATCGGGATAACATCCGCCACCTGGTCTACCAGTAATCCAACCGTCTCCGAGCCGTCATCGACAATAATAATACGGCTTTCATCGCTTTTCCGGCACGAACCGAGTGCCAGACGGGTCCCAAGGTCAAACACCGTAACAATCCGGCCGCGCAGATTGAGGATGCCGAGCACAAAGCTGGAAGCACGGGGAACCTCAGTAATATCGGGCACCTTGATTATTTCCTGGATATGGAGTGTGGAAATGCCGAGCAAGGTCGAACCTATGGAAAACGTGACCGCCAGCGGAATATCTTCAAGATCATCAATTTCTTGCATGCTATAGGACTCCTTTTAACTGAGCTTGTACTGATCCGCCAACCGTTGAAGGTGGTCGGACAGTTTAATCAAGTCTTCAGCATTACTTAATACCTGGGAACTGTTTGCGGAAATTTCTTTGACGGAATTGTTTACTTCGGAAACCTCCTCAGCAATCGACCCCGCTACGCCCGAAGTCTGGGCAACATTCTGATTTACCTCTTTCATGCCGTAGGCAGCCTGGGAAATATTAGAGGCAATATCCCGTGCTACGGCGGACTGCTCGTCAATTGCAACGGCGGTAGTGGCAATGATTTCGTTGACTTCATGAATGATCTCGGCAATGGCACCAATCTCTTCCACTGTTTCACCCGTTGATATCTGGATGTTTTCAATCCGCTCACGGATGCCCTCCGTGGCGGCTGCAGTCTGTTTGGCAAGCTCCTTGATCTCGCTGGCAACAACGGTGAAGCCTTTTCCGGCCGCGCCCGCCCGGGCTGCTTCGATGGTAGCATTGAGTGCCAACAGGTTGGTCTGGGCCGAAATGGCAGCGATGGTTTCCGTTACCTTGTCTATTTCCCGTGCCGCCTTGCCGAGCGCGATGACCTGTTCCGATACTCTGCCGGTACGTTCCACCGCCTGGCTGGAAATAGTGCGGGCCGTGCCTGAACTTCTGGCAACATCGTCGATGGTTGAGGTCATCTCTTCGGTAGCTGCCGCCACCATATTGATATTGGCCGTCGCTTGATGCATGGCGGCTGCAACCGTTGCCATACTGACGCTCATCTCTTCCGTGGCGGCGGCCACACCTTGACACTTAACCGCAGACCGCTCGGCACTTCCGGTCATTGCCTGGGAAATACCCTGAAAATAATCTGCCGCCGACGTTATGGTATGAGCACCGGCGGAAATCCCGGAGAACATTGTCCGGAGGCCGGCACTCATCTTGTTGATATCTTGAGACAACAGGCCGATTTCGTCCGAACGGGAACTCTCGATGGTTGTGGTCAAATCTCCATCGGCAATAATCTCCACGTGCCTACAAATAGCCTTGATTGGCGAGACAACATTTTTTCTGATAAAGAAAAAAAGCACCAGAAGAATTACCAGGAAAAAGAAAGCCCCGACTCCGGATATGGTTGCCATCATCCTGAAGAGTGCGTTCCGTTCCTTATCCAGCGAAGTGGTCATCAGCAACGCACCGTTGAAGCGGTTCTTGGCGTCATGACACCCTTTGCACTGCTCTTCATTTACCAGCGGAAGTGCCAGGGTGAGCAGATGCTTACCATCTGCTTCACTAGTAAACTCCATCGGTTCACCCGCAGCCAGTGCTGTGGCAACTACCTCGTTTTTGCTGTTTTTGCTCCATTCAATCGCTTCAGAATTAAAAATCCGGATATCGGTAACATTACTGTTAGCCTTTATTTCACTCAGGTAGCCGCTAATATCCTTCAAATCACCTTTCACCATCTGACGGAGGATGTCATGCTTGACCGCACTGACAAGCTGGCGCGAATTACTCTTCTGCTGGTTCAGCGACGAGCCGTACATCAGATTGAGACAGACGCCTCCCATTACAGCAAAACTGACCGTCAGGGTTATTCCGATAATAGCAAGCACTCTCAGGGTAAGATTTGATTTCATTTACTTCCTTTACTTCCTTTTATTTTAAATAATTTAATATTATATCTTAAAGCGTTCACTCATCTCTTTCAGCTGTTCTGCGAGCTTGGCCAGATCTTCAGCACTCTCAAGCACCTGGACACTCCCTTTGGAAATCTCCTGCACTGAACTGTTGGTACCGGCGATGTCACTGGCAATAGTATCAGCTACTCCTGAGGTTTGGGCGACATTCTGGTTTACCTCCTGCATGCCGTGGGCTGCCTGGGCGATGTTGGTGGCGATCTCCTGCATCACCGATGCCTGTTGCTCAATGGCGACCGCCGTGGTGCTGATAATGCCGTTGACCTCCTGGATTACCCGTGAGATTTTTTCAATCTCCTCCACGGTCTCAGCGGTGGAACTCTGGATATTGTCGATCTTGTCCCTGATTCCCTCGGTTGCTGCGGCGGTCTGCTGGGCCAACTCCTTGATCTCGGTGGCTACCACAGTGAATCCCTTACCGGCGGCACCGGCACGGGCCGCCTCGATGGTGGCATTCAGCGCCAGCAGGTTGGTCTGAGCCGAAATTGCGGTAATGGTTTCAGTTACTTTATTAATTTCCCTCGCAGCTCTTCCCAGAGCGGTAATCTGCTGGGTTACCTTGTCCGCCTGAAGAACCGCCTGACCGGTAATGGTACGGGCCAGATCGGAATTTTTGGCAACATCGGCAATGGTCACGGTCATCTCTTCGGTGGCACTGGCGACGGTGTTGACGTTGGCCGTTGCCTCTTCCATGGCCACCGACACCGACATCATATTGGCACTCATCTCTTCAGCGGCGGCCGCTACCCCCTGCGTGCGCGATGCCGAGGTGTCGGCACTGGAGGTGAGATGCCGGGACACTGCGGAGAGTTCTGTTGCCGATGAAGAGATCGTTTGCACTCCACCGGAGAGTTCAGTAAACATCGTTCGCAAATTCTCAACCATATTTTTCATGGCGGTCATGAGGCGACCTATTTCGTCCTCTGACGTTGTCGCAATTGTGACGGTCAGATCTCCTGCTGCAATACAGTTAGCCATCAGCACCGCATCATTAAGCGGTTTCGTCACTATCCGCCTGGTCATCGTGATGAATGACAACACCAGGAGCGAAACAACAAAAAAAGTAGCACCGAATAAGGAGTTACGCAGGAAGTTACCTTCGTTGTTCAATTCATCCAGTGACGCACCAACACAAATCAGCCAGTTCCACTCTTTGAGGGGACGGAAAACAACCATTTTTTCCCGTGCAGATGTTTCGCCCAGCTCCTTATTGACCCAGGGATAGCGAATGGTGCCCTCTTTTTGTTTCAGCATTTCACGTATAAATTCATGTCCTTCGGAGTCCTTTGCGTCCGATACGTTGGCCCCCTCTTTGGCCGGGTGAATTTGAAGCTTACCGTTGTCTTTACCTTCCCGGGCGTCAAGTGCGTAAATATAGCCGCTCTTACCCACCTTGACCGAACGGATCTTCTCTTTCAGTACTTTGAGCCCGTCGGTAAAGTCCAGTCCGATAAAAAATACGGCAACAACCTTACCGCTGCCATCCTTGATCGGAAGATATTTGGTCATGTAATCCTTGCCAAATAGAGTGGCTTTACCGACAAATTCGTCACCTTTCAGGAGTCCCGGATATGCGGGATGTGCCCGGTCCAGTGCCGTGCCGACCGCACGACTGCCATCCTCCTTTTTAAGTGAGGTCGCGATTCGGATAAAATCGTCGCCGGTGCGGACAAAGACCGTACCGACCGCCTTGGTGGTGGCGGTAAAAGCATCAACATATTCGGTGTTAAGATTTATGGTCGTCGCACCGAATTTAAGGAGAGGGGTCTGCTTGTCACCGATCAAAACCGCCGTTTTAGCATTGATTGACAGTGAACCGTGGAAATAGGTACGGAATACGGCAGCCATTTTATCGGCACTGTCTACCAGAGAGCTATGGTATGAAGACAAGGTACTAACCAGCAATGTCGCCTGTTGCGCCAGATCGTTTTCAACCCGCTGATTCAGGCGTTTTGACATGACCATGGAAATGCTTACGGAAAACAGACCCATTACAATTACGACGGTTACCGCCAGAAACAGGGAAAGTTTGCTGCCAATGGATAGCTTTGCCAAATTAATACTGCGCAGTATATTCAATGTTCATCTCCTTTTGACCGTTTGATTTTAAAGTTACACTTTGAACCGTTCACTCATCTCTTTCAGTTGCTCGGCGAGCTTGGCCAGATCTTCAGCACTCTCAAGAACCTGGGCACTGCCGCTGGAAATTTCTTTCACCGAGTTGCTGGTGCCGGCGATATCACTGGCGATGGTGTCGGCAACGCCGGCGGTCTGTGCCACGTTCTGGTTCACCTCCTGCATACCATGGGCCGCCTGGGCGATATTGGTGGCGATCTCCTGCATCACCGATGCCTGCTGCTCAATGGCGACCGCCGTGGTGCCGATGATGCCGTTGACCTCCTGGATGACCCGTGAGATTTTTTCAATCTCCTCCACGGTCTCGGCGGTTGAACTCTGGATATTGTCGATCTTGTCCCTGATCCCCTCGGTTGCTGCGGCTGTCTGCTGGGCAAGTTCCTTGATCTCGGTGGCGACCACGGTAAACCCCTTGCCGGCGGCACCGGCGCGGGCCGCCTCAATGGTGGCGTTCAGTGCCAGCAGGTTGGTCTGTGCCGAAATTGCGGTGATGGTCTCGGTCACCTTATTTATTTCGTGGGCCGCCCTTCCTAACGCGGTGATCTGCTGGGTTACCTTGTCCGCCTGCAAAACCGCCTGGCCGGTGATGGTACGGGCCAGGTCCGAGTTTTTGGCAACATCGGCGATAGTCACGGTCATCTCTTCGGTGGCACTGGCGACGGTATTGACATTGGCCGTTGCCTCTTCCATGGCCACCGACACAGACATCATGTTGGCACTCATCTCTTCGGCGGCCGCCGCGACACCGTGGGTGCGGGACGATGAGCTGTCGGCACTGGAGGTCAGTTGCCGCGAAACGGCGGAAAGTTCTGTTGCCGAAGAGGAGATGGTCTGGACGCCACCGGTAAATCCGGTTATGAGGGAGGCGAATGAATCAGCCATGCTGTTGAACGCCACACCGATGGTTCCAAGCTCGTCCTTTGAATTGATGGTTACCCGTCCAGTAAGATCGCCATTGGCCATATTGCCGCTCACTTCAATGAGATTGCGGGCAGCTGCGGTTATCGAGCGGGTTATCAGAAAGCCAATGAACAGTGAGAGCAGAAGGGAAACCGCCATGATACTGATGATGTACCAGATGGATGCGTGATAGCTGCCGAGCGCATCTTCGTGGGATTTCTTCGCCAGAGTCTTCTCGTTTTCAAAAAGTTTCAGTGCCGCTTCGTTGGCGGCGGTAAAGAGCGGATTGGTTTTGGTAACCGTTATCTGCGTCGCAAGGTGGAAATTTCCGGCCAGGATCGCCTCCCGGGTCGGCAGCAACCCCTCCTTGACAAAGAGCGTGCGCTTTTCGGTAAAGTCAGCTGCCAGTTTTTTCTCCTCTGCGCTCAGCTCTCCGCTGGTGTACTCTTTCCAGATGGCGGTAATTTCTTCAATGTTTTTCATTACCAGGTCGGTATGAACTGTCACGGCATGATCATGCAGCTTTACGACATCACCGTCTTTGGGATCATGCTGAAGGGAAAGCAACAGCTGAATCCGGTTGTCCCGCATGAGCCCCATTATCTGACTCAGTTGGACAACATTTGACAGGTTCTCCTTGTATAATGTTTCAATTTCCTGACTACTTCCTTTCAGGCCAACCAAGCCGATGCCCCCGACTATTGCCACGGAAAGAAATCCGATCAACGCAATGAGAAAAATTTTGATTTTAATACTGGTATCCTTCATACGTTTCCTCCTCATAAATGAAGTGTTACTGGAATTTTGAATGCAAAACTGAATTACAATTTGAATCGTTCGCTCAACTTTTTCAATTGTTCAGCAAGACGAGTCAGACCATCGGCACTGCGCAATACCTTGGCACTGCCACTGGTAATGTCTCCGACCGATGAGTTGGTCTCGGAAATGTCTGAGGCGATTGTTACGGCGACGTTTGAAGTCTGGGCGACATTATGATTGACCTCCTGCATGCCGTGCGCCGCCTGGGAAATATTGGTGGCGATTTCCTGCGTTACCGAGGACTGTTGCTCAATGGCCAATGCGGTGGTGGTAATTATGTCGTTTACCTTCCTGATGATTGCGGAGATTGCTTCAATATCTTCTACCGTTTCCGTTGTAGATGCCTGAATATTGCCGATCTTGTCCCTGATCCCCTCGGTAGCTGCAGCGGTCTGCTGGGCAAGCTCCTTGATTTCACCCGCCACAACGGTGAACCCTTTGCCGGCAGCTCCGGCGCGAGCCGCCTCGATAGTGGCATTCAAGGCCAGCAGGTTGGTCTGTGCGGAAATGGCTGCGATGGTCTCGGTCACCCTGCCGATCTCTCTGGCGGCGCGGCCCAGAGCCGTAACCTTACCGGTAACCAGGCCGGCCTGTGCAACCGCCTGATTGGCGATTGCCCGGGCATGATCCGAGCTTTTCACAACATCACAAATAGTTGCCGTCATCTCTTCGGTCGCAGTGGCGACCGTGTTGATACTGGCAGTTGCCTGCTCCATTGCGAGCGATACAGACATCATGTTGGCACTCATCTGTTCGGTCGCTGCCGCAACACCCTGTGTGCGTGACGAAGCCTGCTCGGAAGCGGCCGATGTCTGTTTGGAGAGCAAAGACAGCTCCGTTGAAGCAGAAAACAGTGTCTGGATACCACCGTTCAGCTCGGTAAACATAAGGCGAAGATTTTTGACCATTTTCCCGACCGATGCCTGAACGATGCCGATTTCATCCGTAGAGCCTGTATGCATCTCGCAGCGAAGATCTCCGTTGGCCACCTGTTCGGTAATACCCACCAACTCGGTAAGGGGCTTGGCAATCGAACGGTAAATCCAGAACCCGAAGAAAAGACCAAAGAGTACGGCACATCCCCCTAGTATGGCAATGGCGGTAATACTGAGTCTCACCAGCCTGTTCACGGAAATAATGGCTTCTGCCTGCTCACCGGAGGCCGATGAGATCGTTTCACGCCCCTTCTCTGCCTGTTTGATGACAATTTCACGTAACATCTGCATGGTAGAGCGGGTTTTTTCGGTCATGGTAATGCTGTTGTTCAGCTTGGCAATTATGCCGTTATCGGCAAGTATCGCGGCTTTGATTTCATGTAGTGCCCCGGAGATGGAACGGAGCGTTTTCTCCTCATTTTTAGCACCCGCTTTCTGCAGGAAAAGTCCCAGATTTTTAGTGACCAGCTCGATCCGATCAAATGTTTTCCGGATATCCTGGCCGGTCGAGGCCAACTCCTTGACGCTGTCCATATTGAACAATCTGGCCGTCTGTCCTTCCACTGCAAGACCTTGGGCCAAGAGCTCGGCATTAAGGGTCAGAATGGCATTTGCCGAATTAGATTGGGCATACGCGGTGCTCTGTCTGTTCACTTCGTAGTTGTAGGTTTCAGACAGCAGACCGGAATCCTGCTCCGTAGCTAGAATAACCCCTGACAAGCGTTCGCTCATCTCCCGTGATGCGGCATCAAAGGTACTTTTTCTCTCTTCCGTCGGCTGCTCGAACATCGCCAGTTGAGCCTTCTGTACCTCGTCAAGCTTACTGGAAAGCTTCCGTATATCATCCTCGCTAATCGCTTTTGAACTCTTGAGGAAATCATTTTGCTGGATTCGGCTCAGAGCGGTTGATGCCTTCCCTCTCGATACAATGACCTGTTTTCTGCCGGTGGCACGCAACATTTCCACGAATGAGAGCTGCAGATCCTTCAGGGCGGCACTGAAACTTTCAACTTTCCGGACGGTTCCGCTAATGTCCTTGGTCTTCTCAAATGAACTTGAGAAGGTGGCGTTTTTGCCCGTCTGGAGCAGTTTTATTTTTGAATCGAGATCTTTCAGCTGTTTAATGGCATTATTCAGTTTTTGGGTAAGATCTCCACCAACCTTTTCCGCTTCGGTAGCGGATTTGATCCTCCCCTCGATAATACCGAACAGTTGGGTTGCCGTATCGCTCAATTCTCTGTAGGTATCCTGGGCCTCCCCCCCCTTAAGCTCTTTGATTTTTTCCTCAATATTCTTTACCTCTGCCAGGCTCTTCTCCGCCTCACTCCGATACGTCTGATAATCCTTGTTGTCTGTGGCAAAACCAACTTTTACCAGATCTGCTGTTACGACCTGAACAGCCCGTTGAAAGTCGAGAGTCGTGGTCTGGAAGGGGGTGCTTCGCTCGGTCAGATAGGAGAGCTTCCCTTTGACAAACCATAAACCGATAATGCTGGTTATGCTCACCGCAGCAATCATGGCGATAACGGTGGTGAGGTTTAGAATGAGCTTGGTTTTGATTTTCATGGGCTCTCCGGCCTCGTTATTAAAAGATTGCTCTCTTACTGCTTTATCAGCCCTTTACCAGAACCAGCAATGAAATCAATCAGCTTCTGAACTTTGGCCGATGGTTTTCCTTTGGTAATGAGCAGGATCGGGCTGGTGATGGCCGGAATCTGCGGCAGGTTTACTGTGCTGTCGGTAATCGAATAGGGGTCTATGCCGATAGCCCCGGGGGTATTGGCAACACTCTCCTTGATGCTTTTATAATCGGTGGCATCAAGGGCGTCCTTGGCAACCGCTTCTCCATCGAGCACTTCTTTGATGAACTGGGCATTCTGACCTGGTGTATTCTTACCCCAAACAACGATAATGTCACCGTCAGCACCGCCGACCTCTTTCCAGTTGCCGATTTTACCGGTAAAAATACCCTTGATCTGATCTTTTGTCAGGGCAGCGACTTTTACTGCGGGGTGGGTCATTATCATAGTTCGACTGGTTGCAACGGTCATGACCGCCAGTGTCCCTTTGTCAACGACAACCCCTTCCTTGGCAGCCCCCGCGATCATTCCATCAAGCGGCACGGCTCCGGTGGCAATATCGAGATTTCCCCGTGCCAGTCCGGCCAACCCTTTGGCGGGGGAGCTCTGGATGATACTGACCTGGTCGCCAGAAGCTTTCTGGTAGGCGTCTTTTACCCGGGAAAACACACCGGCAATGGAAGCACCGCCGCCGCCCACCTTGATTTCGTCAGCACTACAGACTGTTACGGAAACACACCCCAAAATCAACGCTCCAAAGACTCTCTTTTTCATGCCCGTCTCCCTTTTCTTTGATCTGTTTTTCACAGTAATAGCAGTAATGTGCTGATTTGTCAGATTTTGAACCGTTCACTCATCTCTTTCAGTTGTTCAGCAAGCTTGGCCAGATCTTCAGCACTCTCAAGAACCTGGGCACTGCCGCTGGAAATTTCTTTCACCGAGTTGCTGGTGCCGGCGATATCACTGGCTATGGTGTCGGCAACGCCGGCGGTCTGGGCGACATTCTGGTTCACTTCCTGCATGCCATGGGCCGCCTGGGCGATATTGGAGGCTATCTCCTGCATTACCGCCGCCTGTTGCTCAATGGCAACCGCCGTGGTACCGATAATGCCGTTGACCTCCTGAATGACCCGGGAGATCTTTTCAATTTCTTCTACTGTCTCAGCGGTTGAACTCTGGATATTGTCGATCTTGTCCCTGATCCCCTCGGTTGCTGCAGCTGTCTGCTGAGCCAGCTCCTTTATCTCGGTGGCAACCACGGTAAACCCCTTGCCGGCGGCACCGGCGCGGGCAGCCTCAATGGTGGCGTTCAGTGCCAGCAGGTTGGTCTGTGCCGAAATTGCGGTGATGGTTTCAGTAACTTTATTGATCTCTCGGGCAGCTCTTCCTAAAGCGGTGATCTGCTGGGTTACCTTGTCCGCCTGCAGAACCGCCTGACCGGTGATGGTGCGGGCCAGGTCCGAGTTTTTGGCAACATCTGCGATGGTCACGGTCATCTCCTCGGTGGCACTGGCAACGGTGTTGACGTTGGCCGTTGCCTCTTCCATGGCCACCGACACTGACATCATGTTGGCACTCATCTCTTCGGCAGCGGCGGCCACACCCTGTGTACGGGACGAAGAGCTGTCGGCACTGGAGGTCAGCTGCCGCGAAACGGCAGATAACTCGGTTGATGACGAAGAGATGGTCTGCGCACTGACTTTCATTTCGGTAAACATCACCCGAAGATTATCGACCATACCTTTCATCGCCCCGATGACGCTTGAGTCAAGACCCTTCTCGACATCAATACGTTGTGAAAGATCACCGTTTGCAACTCTCTGAACGATCTTGACAACTTCGCTCGGATCTCCGCCGAGTTGGGTTCTGATCCCGGAGATGATTACAAAGACTATGAACAGGGAGACAGGAATTGAGATGACTGAGAGGAACAGAACGAACAGCTGAATTTTTCTACTGCTCTTTGCGGCATGTCCGTCAATCTCCTCCATCGCCTTATCCATTTTCAGCGAAAACTCCGTAATCAGTGTCTCAGACTGGTGAGTTGCCTCTTTGTACTGGGCTATGGCACTATTAGCGTCCTGAGGGGTGGTAATGGCTCTGTCCTTGATCTGAGAATATACTTTGTTAAAGCCGGCAGCATAGTTGTCAATATGTTTTATAACCGTTGCAATAATCTCTTTATCCTTACTCCCACCGGTGTAAGAGGGGGTGGATACCAGTTTTTCGGACTCAAGGATCCGTTTGTGGAAATGTTCCAAAGCTTCGTCCCACTTTTTTTTGTACTCTTCCATTTTGGTACTGTCGCCAATGTTAAGTATCAGGTCTTTTTCATAGCGGCGCAGCATGTTTATGTTGGCCCTGGAGCGAAGGCCGTTTTCCATCAGTTTCCCCTCAACATGGGTAATTGAGTCTATGTAATCCCGGAGCGTGCCCAAACCAAAATAGCTGGCAATACTGATGATAATAGTCAACAGGAGAACTGCTGAGAAGCTGAGGATGAGTCTGGTGCGAAGTTTCATGTGGGATAACATTGCGTGTTCCTCTTGGTAGATTGTTTTGAATAAAAGTCAGTGTCAGTTTGTGTCGTGCAGAGCTGCAATAGCTTCCAGCAGCTTTTCCCGGTCAAGTTTCACCAGATAATTGGTCAGCCCCGCCCGGCGTCCTTTTTCAACATCCTCTTCACTGGCCAGTGAGGTAACAGCAATTACCGGCATGTTCTGGAACCGTTCGTCAGTTCTGATCCGTCGGGTCAGTTCGTAGCCGTTCATGTTCGGCATCTCGATATCGGTAACAACCAGATGAAACTGTTCCGATTGACGGTCCAGGGTATTCCAGGCGATCTGGCCGTCTTCGCAGGCTACGACCTTGTATCCTTCATCAGTCATGAATTTTTTTATCTGGGCCCTGAAAAAGTCGGAATCTTCTGCCAGCAGTACGGTTTTTCCAACTGAGGCCTCATAGCGGATCATGCGACGTTCCGTGAACCATTCCGGGTGGAGCGTTTCCACCAGTTCAAAGATATCGACTATAATTACGGTGCGCTTCTTAAGAATAACCGAACCGAGAATTCCCGGTTGAGTCAGAATGGTATTATCAATGGCGACTCGCGATTCCACTGAGTCCACCGGGGTATTCGCAACAAGACCGATTTCTCGCCCGGCCACTTCAAAAACGATGACGACCAGATCCCCATCTTCATCCGGACCGTTAACATTGGCGGTATCGTTCACCATCACCAATGGCATGATCTGACTCCGGTACTGCATGACCCGGCGCCCTCCGACCGTTTCTATGTCAGCTGCGGTTATTTTCTCGACTCGGGCCACCAACTCAAGCGGAACGGCAAGTTGCTGATCCGTGCCGTAGCAGAAAGTGAGCAGAGCCTGGTTTTCGGCATCATCAACAGCCACTGCTTGACTGAGCTGTTTGTCTCGCGTTGCCGCTGACAGAGCATCAATGCCGCTGGAAGCCCCCAATCCGGGAGTATCGAGAATTAGTGCCACTTTGCCGTCACCCATAATGGTTGCACCGGCGAATTCCCGGATATGTTTCAGATGCCGTCCAAGCGGTTTAACCACGATCTCTTCTGAATCAAACAGTTTCTGTACGACAACCGCGTACTGCATACTGCCGGTGGTGACTATTACCATGTTGATGTCACGGGAGGTGTCATTGGTCCACTCTGCGGTTGCCGTCGTATCGCCGTGGTTTATGTTGAGGCTGTTTGCCAGGCGGATGATCGGAATTATGCTGCCGCGCAGCGAGAGCACATTGGCATCGCCGACCCTCTCAATCCGCTCTCTGATTTTGGCCGCCTCTATACGGATGGTCTCTACGACATTGGCCTGCGGAATGGCGAAGCGTTGCTGATCCGCTTCGACAAACAGTGAGGGGATGATGGCAAGGGTGAGCGGCAGCTTGATCCTGAAGATAGAACCTTTTCCCAGTTCCGACTCGATTTCAATCTGACCATTGAGCTTCTCGATGTTGCTCTTTACCACGTCCATACCGACGCCCCGTCCAGAGATATCGGTTACCTTTTCAGCGGTGGAAAAGCCGGGCATCATGATCAGGAACCGTTTCTCCTTATCTGACATCTGCCGTGACTGTTCCTGCGTTATCAGCCCCTTCGATACTGCCGCGGCCGCGACTTTTTCCGGATCGATGCCGCCACCATCGTCAATGATCTCGATAATAACCTGCCCCGCTTCGTGGTACGCGTTGAGCTGCAGATTTCCCGTGGCGGCTTTGCCGGAAGATCGTCTCTTTTCCGGAAATTCAATACCGTGGTCCACCGCGTTGCGTACCAGATGGGTCAAAGGATCACTCAGACCTTCTATAATGGTTTTATCCAGCTCAACCTCTTTGCCGTTTATCGCCAGATTAATCTCTTTGCCGAGATCACGAGACATATCGCGGACAACACGGGTGAAGCGATTGAAGACAGTGCCGATCGGCTGCATTCTCGTCAGCATAATCGCTTCCTGAAGCTCGGAGGTGACCGTATTGATACGCTGACCGGCGGCCTTGATGGCATGGGCGTCACTGCGACTGATGGCCTGGAGCAGCTGATTTCTCCCCAGCACCATCTCCCCGGCCAGATTCATCAGGATGTCCAGCACCGCAACGTTGATACGCAGGGTCGAATCGCTTGCCGGAGCGGCAGGAAGTTCCGCTTTTGACACAGCCCGACTGGTGACCGGTACGGTTGTCAGCGGAACCGGCTGGTTGCTCTGCTGCGGAGCCGGTATCAGGTTGGTATCGCTCCCTTTGGCCGCTTGAAGGGACTGCTTTTCCTTTTTCATCTCACCGACCTGGTTCAGTAATGAATCGATGCGTGCCACGTCAATGCTGAGCGGGACATCGACAGCCGGAACAGAATGCCCGGCTTCTTGTACGGAGATCATCGCAGCAGATGCGCCAGCAATCACCACCGTAAATTTGTCTACGGCTATCTTGAGCGTTTCTGCCAGCTCCTGAACGGTACGTGAGCTGGAGATAAGAGCATAAAAAGGGATCTTGCTCACCGGCTCATCATCAAGGGTACCAATACCTGACAACGGGACTATGCTTTCCAGCAGCATCCCGCAGCTGTCAATGGTACGGATCAGGTCGTGGGGGGTACGCCAGAGCCGGTGTACGTCATGGATAAGGTCAAATTCGGCCAGGATCACCGAGTTCCCCTCCTTGGCAGCCTGGTTAAGGTCAAATTCAGACACCTCTATCGTTTCAATCCCCTCCGGTAATGGTATCTGCACCGTCCGTTCTGTCGGGTTACCCCCCGATTGACCGCTGCTTAACTCCGGAACAATAACCCGGGAGAGTGCCTCCACCAGAGCAGAAATGTCAGTCCGTTCGCTTTCCTGATGATTATTAATCATCTCCCGTAATTTATCGAACGAGATGAGCATGACGTTGACGACTTCAGGAGTTGGCACCAGTTCCCGGTTACGCACCAGGCAGAGGACATTCTCGATTTTGTGCGACAAATCCTTGATGGTATTCAGATTGAGAAAGCCGGCCCCCCCCTTGATGGAATGGGCGGCACGAAACACCTTGTTGACAAGATCCGCATTAATGTTTTCCCCCTGCTCCTCAATCGTGAGGAGATCACTCTCAATGTGCGCCAGGTGCTCACGTGACTCCTCGATATATTCGGAAATCAGTTCATCATCGATAATATCCATGCAGACGGCTCCTTGTCAGGCGGAAGTAACTGAAAAATGTTGGGTGAGACGCATGCTCCGAAAAAGATCGTACAGCTCTTTGGATGCATTAATAACGGAGAAGGTCCCGCCGGCTTTTTTCAAGGAATTATGGGCTGAAATCATCACGCCAAGCCCCATGGAGTCGATCATCTTGACTTCAGACAGGTCTACAATCAACTCTGTTATCCCCTCAGCCAGAAGCTGTTTGAATTCTGTTCGTATCGTTTCAATTTCACTGACTACAACGTTGACAGTGGGGCTGAAAATAGCCCGTGACCCCTCTTTGAACACCTTGGACATTATCTTATTCTCCCTTTTTTATATGTTTCTCCATGGGAACCGTCACCTTGGTTACTCTCTCATTGAATTCAACCGCGCATAACCATCTAAACCTCAACCCCTAAAAGAATAATATCGTCACCAGGCACAACATCTGCCGGAAAACTACGGGAACAGATGGTGCTTACCGCCGTCACTAACGGTAGATAAGCGGTCTCCTGACACAATGTCGTGAGCTTGCTGATGCCCTCCATGCGATCCATACTTTCACTGTTCTGTTCAACCAATCCGTCGGTGTAGATAAAGAGTCGGTCTCCCTTTTTGACCTGTGTGGTCAATGGGTGGAGTACCAGTTCCTCAAATACGCCAAGTATATCTCCCTCGGCTTCAAGCAGGGTTGCCGAGCCGTCAACGGAGAGATGAATAACCGGCAGATGGCCGGCATTTACCAGGGTTGCCATGCCGGCAGAGCGGTCAAGGTTGATAAAAGAAGCGGTCATGTGCATGCCGTTGCAGTAGAAAAGCGGAATGATGCCGCGGTTAATGGAGCACACGATGTCGGTTGATGAATTGTTCCCCTGTACTGCCTGGTGGAAAAGAGCCTTGATGGCCGAGGTATTGAATGATACATCGAGGTCATGCCCACTGATGTCGGCGATAAAATAGGCGAAGCTGTCATCTTTCATACGACAGACATCATAAAAGTCACCACCGGCGGCATGGACGGCCCGATAACTGACGGCAAAAGCAGCGTCCGGCATGTCGTCAGGTTTGACCAGCATACCATGCTGGGCACTCTGCAGCTTGTCGAGAATGGTATGCTCTTTGCGGACTGCAGCCACGTACCGGTCCCTCAGCTTGAGGTGCAGTGCCACTCGTGCTATAACCTCTGCTCTTTCAAACGGTTTGGTAACGAAGTCAACTGCACCGTTGGTAAAACCGGACACCTTGATGTCGATAGAGTCAACGGCTGAAATGAAAATAACCGGAATATCAGTTGTGCGCGGATCTGCTTTCAGAATTCTGCAGGTCGTTATGCCATCTTCCCCCGGCATGGTGATATCAAGCAGTATTATGTCCGGTTGCTCCTTAAGTGCCAGGAGTCTCCCCTCACGGCCGGAAAGTGCAGAAATGACCTGATAGCCTGCGTTTCGAAGCATTGCTGCAAGAAGCGAAATATTCAATGGAATATCATCAATTATAAGTACGGTACCGAGAGTAGTGTTCATGTGGTTAGTGTCCCTTTGACGCAACCAGGCACCCGGAAATGCTTGATACCGGAGCCGAGTGTTTTTGAAACCATTTCGATTCGAATTATGTAATTACGCGTGATCGCCTTCAGTTCTCGACAATAAGGAAAGGGAGGTGACATACTATTCCTGATTATGTGTAAAAATCAATAAATAACATTATAATAGGCAATATATTTAAGATTAATTAAGATGTCCACTAATTTATTAACCGTCTGAGACAGATACGTGTAAGGGCTTTATAATCGGGGAGAAATCGACTGAAAGTCTTTTGGATTGGATGTGATTAAGATATGACATAGATGCGGAATGATGCCGTAGTTTAATTTCTGAGGAGAGGAATCTGTCGGACACCTAGGTGTTGTCGTTGATGAACATGGCGAGCTTAGCGTGTGCTTCTTCTGGAACAGAGGTAAATTCAATGCCGTACCCTTTTTGATCAGGGTTTTCCTGGCGGACCTTGGTGTTTTCCCAGACGACCTTGCCTATTGCGCTGAAAACGGTGTTCTCGGTATCCGGCAAAGTGAAGGTGAAGTGCAAGTCGCACCTTCTCTCAAGCACGTGCTCGATAGTGAGATAGATTCCCTTCTGGCTCAGGTCATGGACCATGCCAGACAGTGGGGCACCAAAGCTATCGATAACATCAACCTTGATATGGCACTTGATCCTGGCGTTACTCCTTTCAACTGCTGGCAGAAGATTGCGGAGGGTATCCATAAAGGAGTTGCGCTCCAGGGGGCGGAGCAACAGAGAGTTACAGTTGACACCGTGTGCCTGGCACTGTTCCAGCTCCCCCGGCCTGTTTTTGTCTGCGATGAGAACAACCTTGATGTCCTGCAGGCTTGGAATGTCCTTGATTGCTCTGCAGCAGTCGGCACCGGAAACTTCAGGCATTGCCGCATCCATAAACACGATATCAGGGTGCTCAATCTGGCAGATACGAAATGCATCCTGACCGCTGTTCGCGGTAAAGATGGTCACAGCAGAAGCCTGGAGGTAGCTTTTTTGAACTTCGATAAACATATCGACATCGTCAACCAGTAGTATTTTTATCAACATGTACTCCTATACCTTTGCTATTTCAACGGTGAAACAATAACACCAGAAAGAAGTCGCAGTCAATGCGTTTATCAATATTACCGGTACCCCCTCCATGTTGGGTATTGACTTGATTATTTCACAGATGAAGGTAAAACGAAACCATGAATAGCCATTATTCTGGTTGCCGAAGTGTCCTGTTCCAAATATAAGATACATTCCATTCATTATGCTGTATATTGCGTATTCTGTAACGGGGGGTGTTGCAGTTCTCTTGAAGGAGTACCTGTCATGTTCCACTGGTTCCGCGAACATCTCCGACACAAAGCGCGAAAGCGCCCATTCCCCCCGGAGTGGGACCATTTTGTCCGTGCAAACGTGCCTTACTACTGCATGCTCGATGACAGCGAGCGTGCCGAGCTGTGCGGGACAATGCAGGTCTTTCTGGAGGAGAAGAACTGGGAGGGATGCGGAGGCCTCGACCTTACCGACGAAATTCGTGTCACCATCGCAGCCCAAGCGTGCATACTGCAACTGGCACTCCCCCATGACTACTATCGCAACGTAGATTCGATCCTTGTCTACCCATCCACCATTGTGACCACAGAGCATACCCCAGGCGTCTTTGAGCGCGTAGTTAGTCCGCTGGAAGCATCCACACCCATCCTGGGCCAAGCCTTCGCCAGAGGTCCTGTCATTCTGGTGTGGGACGCAGTACTACGAGGGGCGCGCCACCCCGAGAGGGGGCATAACGTGGTTTACCATGAATTTGCCCACAAGCTTGACATGCTCGATGGATCCGCCGATGGCACCCCCTCTTTCGCCGACCACGACCAACTTGCCGAATGGGTGGCTGTATGTTCCCGCGAATTCTTGCGATTGCGCCATCTCGCGGAGAAAGGCCACAAAACATTTCTCGACTCCTATGGTGCGAAGAACGAGGCTGAATTCTTTGCAGTGGCCACTGAAGAGTTTTTTGACCGCCCCCTCGCTCTCCAACAACACTCCCCCGACCTCTACCGTGTGCTAAGTGCCTATTATTGCCAGGATCCGGCAGGGCGTAAGAATCGCGCCAGGAAAAAATTGACGTGACGTTGTCGATCTGCGGACTCGTCAAGTCAAGTAAGTTCAGGTTCGATCTGGAAACCGGTAGCGCTTTAAAACAAACGGAAGGATTCCCCCCGCAGAGAAATAGGCCCCTTCATTGGCCGTATCAAGTCGGCAGCGGAGCCGTATCTCCTCCCTTTCCCCCTTATGGCGGTGAATGAGTGCCGTGACCGTTGCACCGACCAGTGTCTCCCCTTCAGACGCAACCAGTTCAATGGTTTCACTACCGTCAAGCTTAAGGGAATGACGGGTCACTCCCTCGGTAAACTGGAACGGCACAATCCCCATGCCAATCAGGTTGGAACGGTGGATCCGTTCGAAGCTTTCTGCGATGACCGCCGACACCCCCAGCAGCATCGGACCCTTGGCGGCCCAGTCACGACTGGAGCCGGAGCCGTACTCCTTACCAGCGATGATAACCAGCGGCATTTGCTCCTGTCGGTACGCCATGGCGGCATCATACATTGACAGCACTTCTCCCCCCGGAAAATGCCGCGTAAAGCCCCCCTCTTGTGTCACCATTTCATTGCGCAGCCGGATATTGGCAAAGGTGCCGCGCATCATTACCTCATGGTTGCCACGACGGGAACCGTAGGAGTTGAAATCCACCACAGCCACCCCTTGAGTCTGAAGATAGAGTCCGGCCGGACTGGTGGCGCGTATCGAGCCGGCGGGAGAGATATGGTCAGTGGTAATTGAATCACCGAATAGTGCCAGAATAGCCATTCTTCCCGGCAGTCCTGCCCCTTCGCTCTCCCCATCCCGCCGAAAGAAGGGTGGTTGCTTTACGTAGGTGGAATCGCCCTGCCAGGGGTACGTGGTGCTTTCACCAATGGGGAGTTGCCGCCACTCTTCGGTGCCACGGTACACGTCTGCATATCCTTGTCTGAATATTTCCGGTGAGATGCGCTCCAGCAGAGCGGTAATTTCTGCAGTGGAAGGCCAGATATCCCGCAGATATACCGGCTGCCCCCCACTGCCCATTCCCAGTGGTTCACAGGTCAGGTCGATGCGTACCGTTCCTGCCAGGGCAAAGGCCACCACCAGAGGGGGGGATGCCAACCAACTGCTCTTTACCAGCGGGTGAATGCGCCCTTCAAAGTTACGATTACCGGACAGCAACGCCGATGTAACCAGATTACCCTTCTGAATCGCCGCTTCCACCGGTTCCGCCAAGGGACCGGAATTGCCGATGCAGGTGGTGCAGCCGTATCCGACCAAATTGAAGCCAAGCCGTTCCAGGGAATCGGAGAGTCCCGCCTGCTTAAGATACTCAGTTACCACCTTGGAGCCGGGTGCCAGAGAGGTTTTTACCCACGGCCTGGTTGTCAATCCGGCGGCAACCGCTTTCTGAGCAAGCAGACCGGCTGCCAGCATGACCCCCGGATTCGAGGTATTGGTACAGGAGGTGATGGCCGCTATGACCACCGCACCATGCTGAAGTTCGCCATAATTTCCGGCCGATAGTTGTAGCGGTTCCTCACCGGTTGGCACCGTTGCCGAAGCAACCGAGCGCAGTTCCGTGAGAGGTACCCGGTCCTGGGGACGTCGGGGGCCTGCCAGACAAGGGACCACCGTGCCCAGATCAAGAGCTACGGTCTGACTGAACAGAGGTTCGACCGAATTGGCGTCACGCCACAGACCCTGGGTGCGACAGTAGCTTTCAACCAGAGCTACTGTCTGTGGATCACGTCCAGTGAAACGGAGGTAGGCGATGGTTTCGGCATCCACCGGGAAGAATCCGCACGTTGCCCCGTATTCGGGAGCCATGTTGGCAATGGTAGCCCGGTCAGCCAAGGGGAGATTGTCCAGGCCCCGTCCGTAAAACTCTACAAATTTACCCACCACGCCCGTTTTACGAAGCAGTTCCGTAATTGTCAGCACCAGATCGGTGGCGGTGACCCCTGGCTGAAGCTCTCCGTCAAGTCGGACACCGACTACTTCCGGTATGAGCATGGAGACCGCCTGCCCCAGCATGGCCGCTTCCGCTTCGATCCCCCCCACTCCCCACCCCAGAACTCCCAGGCCGTTGATCATGGTTGTGTGACTATCCGTACCAAGCAGGGTGTCGGGATAGGCCGCCACCCCCGTGCCTTGGCTTTCCTCATCCCAGACGACTTTAGCCAGATATTCAAGATTTACCTGGTGGCAGATGCCGGTGCCGGGAGGAACAACGCGAAAATTGCGCAACGCATTCTGTCCCCAACGAAGAAATGCGTAACGTTCCCGGTTCCGCTCCATTTCCCGGACCACATTCTCGGCAAAAGCACCGGGAGTGCCATAGCTGTCTACCTGTACCGAGTGATCGATCACCAGATCCACCGGTATGAGCGGATTAATTGTGCCAGGGTCTCCTCCTTCCTGAACCACGGCGTCCCGGAGGGCGGCCAGATCGGCAACGGCCGGAACCCCTGTAAAATCCTGCATCAGTACCCGCCCCGGCATAAAAGCTATTTCACGGGTTGACGAACGGGTTTCCAGCCACTCCCCAAAGGCGGCGATGTCATCCCGGGTAACGGTTCGACCATCTTCATGGCGAAGCAGGTTTTCCAGGAGAATCTTCAATGAGTAAGGGAGGCGGGTGATAGAACCCATACCGGCCCGTTCCACCGCTTCAAGACGAAATATTTCATAGGAGCGGTTGTTGACAACAAGGGTCTCTGCTGAGTTGCATGAATCGAATGACATGGAAGAACTCCTTTTGTGGGGTAGGCTCAAGCTGCTTAAGCATTTAATACAGTCATAAATTAAAATATTCTTCTCTCTGGCGTTGAGGGAGCAACCGAACCCAGAGCCCGGTCACCCTACTGCGATAGCGTTGCCGTTACTCCACTACTGGAGGTGATGTCATTGCCGTTGGCATCCCATATTCTCACATTGGTGTAACCAAAAGCACCGGATGTCGGAATCTCCTGCCCCCCAGCTACCTCGCAGGCCACACTAAAAAAGTCCCCGGCAGTAAACGAGCCGACACCCCTGATTATTGTAATCTGCAGCTGTCCGGGAGCAGTCCCGAGTGCGGGAACATATACAGCAATCAAGGAACCGGCAGACGAAGTAACATCATTTGGCGCAAGAGCCGTTACGAGTGGACTCCCTGCGACCGGGTCAGTCTGTACAGTAACTCCGTCCGGCAGAATAAGAGTAATTTGTACACCCTTGACCGCAGGACTTATTGTTCCTGACAAAACACTTTTTGATACAAAAATGCCCGGCGTCCTGTTTTCCACGCTTCCACAACCATGTATGATCACAAGTAAACAGGCCAGCATTGCGATGACACATGTCTTTTTCTTCATAGCACCCTCTCTTTCCAGACAAAACAATGGTAAATATAAACTAATTAAAATGTATGCCCACATTCACATTGAACTTGGTCGCTGTTGGTATCGCTGGTGGTGTTATCGTAGTAGAAACCGGCGTCGTCGATGTCGAATGTGTGGTTGGGGGAATAATGGTCGCCTGGCTGAAAACCTGGCCAGCTCCCTGTGCCAGCGTATTCACACTGATAGCGTTCGAAGCGGTTGGTATACCAGATGACATAGTCACTGGCAAAAGTGCTGCTGACCAACTGACAGGTGTTGCTACAGGTTTTGCGACACCTCCGGTGACATTGCCTGCAACGCCCGATTCACCGGTTGTTCCACCCGTTTCACTGACGACCGTTTTTGCAAGTGTTCCCCCCCCTGTTGTTCCGATTGTTTCACCGTATTTTTCTCCGGCACTGCCCAAGCCACCGGAAGAAACTCCTGACAATGGCGGGGCTGTTGTCCCCTGCTCCATTTTCTGGATTTCCTGCATAAGTGCCGGGCGTGGCGGAGTAGGAATCCCCCGTCCGGTAACCGTGGTTATTGTCCCAGGGGTCAGAGTAACCAATCGGTTCGGGAACTGGCGGTTAAAACTGTACACTGACCCGGATCTGACAAAAACACCGGTTGTGCTCTGTTCATGGGAAACAACAAAGTCGGTGCCGCGCACACCGGCAATGGCGTTAGGAGTATGTACCTCAAATTTCTTTGGACCGGGACCCGATGCTTTAACGTTTTTCAGATCAACAATAGCCTGCACTTTGCCCCTGACCAGGTGCACTTCACTACCGTTTGCATTCTTACCTGAAAAGTGTTCACCAATATCCACCCGGCTGCGCGGGGATATATGCAGCACTGTTCCGTCATTATAGACCACCTCTGCAAACCCGCCGGTCTTGGTCCTGATCATGTCACCACTGGCAAGCTTTCCATCATTTTTGGCCGGTGACGCAGGCAGTGCCCCACCAATCAGCAGATCAACCGGTCCAACCACGTTCCGTAGCGTAGCAATAGCCGCTGCATGGAGAACCGTAACAGAGAGTACCATGACAATTACCACGGCAACACAGAGTACCGATCTAACACTACTGAATATTTTTGAAATTTTCACAGGCAGCTCCTTAATACCGGTATTCGACACCGGTCGTAATCACATTTCGTTGGTAGTCATACAATTCGACAGTGGACCTGGCACGGGTAAAGGAATACTGAAGGTTGAGATACAGTGCCTTGGCAACTTTCTGGTTGATCATGGCCGACCCCACAAAGATCCCGTCACTGCGTCCGGCGGCACTGTCGTAGTAATTCTGCCACGTTTCTTCCGTGGACAGGATCAGTTTGGTTTCATTGAAGAGAGGCACCAGGGCATCTAAGCCGATACGACTACCCCTGTTACGATACTCGGAGCCATCAGTATTTTCATACAGCAGTTCACCCCGCAGGTTGAGCATCCCCTGCCCCTCTGCAAAAAGAAAAATAGAGGCCAGCTGGCCGCTATAGAGATTTCCATCCCTGCCAAGTTCACTCGCCACGGGGCTCCGGGCCATCTCGCGGCGGGTGTACCCCACTGATACCTGCCCCATATGTTCAGGTGAAAAGATGATAGTTTCGGTCGGCTTTATGGCAAATTGCAGCGAGTAGTTAGTGTAGTCCAA
>CAIUSO010000016.1 GCA_903901875.1 uncultured Geobacteraceae bacterium
ATCCCGCACCGGAACCGTGCTTATCTGGCTTTCGGTGGTCGTCATGGTCATCGCAGTCGCAGTCGTCACCTATATGCAGCACCAACCGGTACCGGAGGTAAAAGCACCGGCGACAAAGCCATTCCCGATTGTTACCGCAAAGCCGATTCTTCGTTCGTTTTCCTCACTGTCATCGGCCCGAAAACCGGCACCACCGGTGGTTATCCCCCTCCCTCCAACGCCGACACCTCCTCCGCCTGCACCCCGCCCGGCCACTCCTGCACCCCGCCCAGCCACTCCGGCACCCCGTCAGGTAAAGGTGCGGGACACGGAGAAAGAGGTACTGTCAGCAGTGGTGGAAAAGCAGGGAGTAAAGAAACACTCCCCTCCTGCTGCTGCCAAAGTGCGCCCCACGGTCCTCCCCCCTTTCATCCCCCGCTACAGTCGGGACAAAAAGTACAGTGCCGCCAATCCGGGCTGGGAGCGGTATAACGGGAAAATCAGGGAATTCAAGGTGCTCTATGAAAAAGACACCATCAAGGCAATCCAGATCATCGACCGCCGGGGGCAGGGAATCTCGGACTCTTTCTTGCGCTATGCCCTGCAGCAGGTAACCCCCAAACCCTCCTTCGTCTTGGAATCCTCGGAGAAGAAGGAGGGGTATGAGATCCAGCGGGGGCACATCGCCAGCGGTATCAAGGCTACCTACTACCGGGATGAAACCACCGGCAGACTTCAGGCCCTGGCCCTGACCTGGCAATAAGCTTATACGATCAGGCGCCAGGCGGTCAGCTGGGCAATTGAATGTTGAAATTTACGCCCCGTTTCCCGAATGACGAACGGCACATCTTGTGGTTCGCCGATCATCTGAAAATGGGGTTTCAACGTTTCCTTCAGACCATCCAGTGACCAGACCGGTTCACCACCTTCCCGGTATCCCCCCAGCCATTGTTCTTTTTTTGTGAACTCCTCCAGCCAGGTATAGGGTGACGTGAGGATCAGGACCCCGCCCCGGTTCATTCGGCTGTGAATATTGGCAAGAAAGGTACGGGGTGAGTAGAGCCGGTCGATGAGATTGGCCGCCAGCACCAGGTCGTACCCCCGGAATTTTTCCGGCAGATTGCAGGCATCCCCCTGATAGAACTCTACCCGACTGCGTATGTCTGCCAATTCCAGCTCGTCAAGACCGACCTCGTGGAATGAGACAAGATCCCCCTCTTCGGGCAGGGTATAGCGCAGGTATCCCTCCTCCTGCATGCGGGCCGCCAGTCGGAAAAAGCGGGTCGAAAAGTCAACGCCGGTCACCTTTTCACAACCGCCCCGAGCCAGTTCAAACGACGCCCTGCCGAGGGCACAGCCAAGATCAAGGGCATGGCCGGCGAGCCCCTCCTCCAGATATTCACGGGCGATGGCGGCACAGGTCGCCGGAAAGTTTGCCACACCGAACCGCTCCGGTCCGTAATGGGCGTCACAATACTGGGCGGTCAGGGCATCACTTTCGTACTGATCGTCATGGACAGGGACCGGTGCCGGACTCTCGATATAGCGAAAACCGGCGTGCTGATAGAAATGCCGCCGGAAAGCGTACCGGGCATGCCGCGTTGCCTCATTGCCGGTGGAAATCCAGGATCCTCCCATGATCAGGTTATGGCGGGTGTCAAAGGTCGGGGTTGAAAAATCGTCGTACCAGGGGTGAACGGCAAAACCATGGAACGGATAGATCGGCGTTTCGGTCCATTGCCAGACATTACCGATAACATCGCAGAACTCTCCGGCACTGAAACGGTCCACCGGGCAGGAGGAGCTCCAGTACTCAAGATTGATATTGCCAGGGGCAGTATCCCAATCGGGCTGATCCGGCACGCCACAGACATCCCTCAGCCGGTTCCATTCATCTTCGCTCGGCAACCTGATTGGAGTTCCGCACCGGGCAGCTTTCCAGTTACAGAAAGCCTTTGCCTCCAGACAATTGACCTCAACGGGCCAGTTCCATGGCATCGAAATTTCGCTGGCCATGGTACGCAGCTTCCAGCCATCTTCCCCCTTGATCCAGAAGAGCGGGTGCCCGGCCTCCTTAAAGCAGCACCACTGCCACCCCTCCTCACTCCACCATCTCTGTTCCCCATACCCTCCGTCCTCAACGAATTCGAGAAATTCACGGTTGGAGGTAAGGCACTGTGCCGCGCTGAAATCCGCGACCTCAGCACCATGGTGGCCGTACTCGTTATCCCAGCCGTAGAGCGGATGATCCGTCCCCTTGCCAAGTGTTACCTTCCCCCCCGGCACCTTGAGCAACCGGTTGGCCGGTGGCTCTCCCTGTTCGGTACAGATGGCCCATTGTGGCAGTTGACGAACCCGTTCAAGGGGAAGCTGCCGGATCAGAACCGATGACGTTTCCAAATGAATACGCTGATGTTCGATCCCCATCATGATCCCCCAGAACGGGCTCTCCCAGCCGATGGGCAGCGTGAGCGGCAGTTCCCGGATCAGACGGTCGATCTGGACACGAACCTTGTCCCGGTACTCCTTGACCTCGTCGCGGGTAGGCCAGTCGTAATGGGCTTCATTAAGATCATCCCAGGACATCTCATCGACCCCGACGGCAAACATCGATTCGAAGCGGGGGTTGATACGCTTTTCAATGAGATGGGCGATGGTCAGCTTATTGATATAGAAGGTTGCCGTATGGCCGAAGTAGAAGATCAGCGGATGCCGCAATCGATCGGCACGCAGGTAAAAACTGCCGTCATCGGCCAGCGTATCGTAGAGACGCTCGTCAATTTCGAAGGTTGCATGAAAATAGGAGAGTATTTCTGACCGTTTCTGTTCCGGGTCTCCTTCGTTCAGAATGGTCGTATGTAGTGGATGCGGGTACATGGGGTTCCTCCGGAGGAGCTTGATTAAAGAATCGGTAACAGGTCATATTTTATGGCATCTCGTGGGTCAATCTGAACCTGTGAAGCAAGAGCCAGTCCGTTACAGAATTTTCACCCAAGAGTCATCGTAGTTAATTGTTTTGAGAACATCATTACGCTCAAGTTGCGGTGGTTTCTGTATTTTTATTGCAAGGCGGTTTGGAGGGACATCTTCAATGATTGTGAATTGTGAGCCGTGGGGCTGCCAGGTAAAGAGATGGTTATTGTTCGACGTGCTGAATCCTTCAAGGTTGTTACGTTCGTTCCACTGCCACCAATACTGGTCAGTCGGATATAAGACCGTTTCAAACTCAAACGCTGCCAGTTCAAGCAGATCGTCTGATTTCACAAGCACAATGGTTCTCACATGCTGATACAGTTTACGAATTCCAGCGACACGCTCATTCCAAATGGAAAGAATCTTTCCGCCAAGCTCAGTCGGATCACACTCGCTGATTTCTTTGTCTCCAAATGAATAAACAGGGGAGTTTCTGCCTGATATAAGACGCACTTTTGAAACAGTTGACGGACGACGATTTTTCACGGATTTTGCGCCCCATGCCGTTTGCTCAAGCACAACGTCATCAAGTCCGACATTTGACGGCTTCCACTGAGCACCGATTAACCGTGCAAATATTTCTTCCCAGTCAGAACCTTCTATTCGTGCGGTGTCACCTCTGGACGCAAGCAGATAAACAGTCTCCCGGCCTAAATCGAGTGCAAATCGCTTTGGAAATTCATTAAGCGGATACGGTGGTTTGTATTTTTCTACGGTTCTTAGCCTTGGGGACATGATCATAGTTTTGTGCCTTTTCAAACAATCTCAGTTGTCCGTCTACAGTCAATGTATCAACATTGTATGTTTCTGTTTTCTTGTTGAAGTTGCAGGCGTCGAACACACGTTCAAGAACAGCCTGCGCTACGGGTACCGGCAAGCTATTCCCTGCCTGCTTTCTGGTTTGGCTGTAATTGCAAACGATTTTGAACGACTCTGGAAAACCTTGCAAACGAAGCATTTCTCTGCAGGTAAGTCGGCGTTCACCGTTTACCAGCAAGTAGTTATAAGACGCTCCGGCGCGAAGGGCACAGGAATAAGGATATGCGCTGATGTTTCCAGCCTTGTTTTCGTGCCAGATGGTCGGTTCGTCTGTCGGCTGTTGTTTGCTCAATCTTTTAGTCCGTATATGTTCCGATGCATAATAAGAAGCATCTACATCGTCTTCCAAAATTTCAATCAACGGCTTCATTGGTATTTTGCTCTTTGGCCAATCGAAGCAAACAGCGTTTCGAAATCCGACAATAAAAATTCGTTCTCTCTTCTGTGGTAAACCAAAATCAAGTGCATTAAGAACTCTGTACTCAGCATGGTAACCAAGTCCTTTAAGGGTTTCCATGATTCTCTTTATGGTTTTTCCGCCGTCATGACCAACCAGCAGCTTTACGTTTTCAAGGACAAAAACAGCAGGTTTTTTGACTTCCAGTATTCTGGCTATATTAAAAAACAACGTGCCTCGCGTGTCTTCAAAGCCTCTCATTTGACCAATAATACTGAATGGCTGACACGGAAACCCCGCAAGAAGAACGTCGTGATCAGGAATGCTTTCCGGTGCAATCTGTGTAATATCACCATGGGGCAAATCGCCAAAGTTTTCCTGATAGACATGTTGACAATCGTTGTCAATTTCACTGGTAAAAACGCATGTTGCTGTGAGATCACCTTGAGCTGCAGCGTTTTGGATGGCATGGCGAAACCCGCCAATACCAGCGAATAGATCAATAAATCTGATTGGTTGTGTTCTCATATCATGTAATTTTATCATACCGGGATTGTACCACGAAAAACATCCGCTGGGTAGTTCAATTTAGTTCACGACCGACTCCAACCGATCGGTGAAACTCTCAGCACCAAGACGATCGAACCGTTCGTGTTTTCTGAAATCCGTCAGCCGTTTCGCTGTACGGGTAATACTCTTCATCTCTTGCGTAAAACAGACGTTTTGCTAATGACAGCAACGCGCCAAGCATGTAATATCCGACGGATACTACTGCTAGCGAATCAACGTAAGGAGCCACTGCATGACACAAAGTATTATGACCGCCCTCTCCGAACGGATACTGGTTATCGATGGTGCCATGGGAACCCAGCTCCAGGCCCGGAACCTGACCGCCGATGATTTTGGCGGTGCCGAATATGAAGGGTGCAATGAATATCTGGTGATCAGCCGCCCCGATGTCATTGAGGACGTCCACCGGGATTACCTGGCCGCCGGAGCGGATATTGTCGAATCAAACTCCTTCGGCTCGACCGATATCGTGCTGGCCGAATATGGACTTCAGGACCAGGTGTTCGAGCTGAACCGTCAGGCGGCCCTGATCGCCCGTCGGGCCTGCGATGTCTTTTCCACCCCGGACAAACCCCGCTGGGTTGCCGGCTCCATGGGACCGACCACCCGCACCATCTCGGTAACCGGCGGCGTCACCTTTCCCCAACTGGTGGAGTCCTTCCGGGGGCAAACCCTGGGACTTCTGGCGGGAGGGGTTGACCTGCTGCTGTTGGAAACTGCCCAGGACACCCTGAACCTGAAGGCGGCCGCCGAAGGAATCCGGCTTGCTTTTGACGAGGCGGGGCAACGGGTCCCGCTGATGATATCCGGCACCATCGAGCCAACCGGCACCATGCTGGCCGGCCAGGGGGTTGAAGCCCTCTACACCAGCCTGGCCCACCTTGAAGATAGCCTGGGGCTGCTCAGCATCGGCCTCAATTGCGCCACCGGCCCGGAATTCATGACCGATCATCTTCGGACCCTTTCCGAGCTGGCCCGCTGCCATGTTTCCGTCTATCCCAACGCCGGCCTGCCCGATGAAAACGGTCATTACGCAGAATCTCCCGACTCCCTGGCCGCCAAACTGTCCCGCTTTGTGGATGAAGGGTGGCTCAACATCGTCGGCGGTTGTTGCGGAACCACCCCGGCGCACATTGCAGCCATCGCCCGCATGGTGGCAGGACGGGCTCCCCGCCATCCCGCCGCGCCACTGCGGCGATCGGTTTCCGGCATCGAAACCCTGGTCATTGAGAACGATGCCCGCCCCATCCTGGTGGGAGAACGAACCAATGTGATCGGCTCCCGTAAATTTAAAAATATGGTAATAGCCGAACTGTTTGAAGAGGGTGCAGAGATAGCCCGTGACCAGATCAAGGGGGGAGCCCAGGTCATTGACATCTGCGTGGCCAACCCGGATCGCGACGAGCAGAGCGACATGATGCGGATGCTGGACTTTCTCCCCCGCAAGGTGCGGGCACCGATCATGATCGACTCCACGGACCTGCTGGTCATGGAACAGTCACTGCAGCGGCTGCAGGGAAAATGCCTTATCAACTCCATCAACCTGGAGGATGGTGAGGAGCGTTTTGCCCAGGTGGCATCCCTCATCCATCGCTATGGCGCCTCCGTGGTGGTGGGATGCATCGATGAAGACCCCCAGCATGGCATGGCGGTCACCCGCGAACGAAAACGGGCGGTAGCTCGCCGGTCATACGATCTGCTGGTCAACGGCCATGGCATCAATCCCGAAGACATCATCTTTGATCCGCTGGTATTTCCGGTCGGCAGCGGCGACGCCACCTATATCGGGTCGGCGGTGGAAACCATTGAAGGGGTTCGACTGATTACGGAGGAATTTCCCCGCTGCAGCACCATTCTCGGCATCTCCAACGTTTCGTTCGGCCTTCCCCTGGCGGGGCGTGAAGTGCTGAACAGCGTGTTCATCCACCACTGTGTCAAGGCGGGCCTTACCTATGCCATCGTCAATACGGAAAAACTGGAGCGGTACGCATCGCTCCCCGCCGAGGAGCTGCAACTGGCAGAGGATCTGCTTTTTTGGCGAGGTACTGACCCGGTGGCAGCGTTTGCCGCAGCATTTCGTGACAAGAAGCAGACCGTTCGCAACCCGGTGGCCGAACTCCCCCTGGATGAACGGCTCCCCCGCTATATCATTGAGGGGACCAAGAACGGTCTGACCGCCGATCTGGATGCCGTGCTGGCACGGGGTGACAAACCCCTTGAAATCATTAACGGAGCACTCATGGCCGGCATGGCTGAAGTGGGGCGGCTTTTCAACGACAATCAACTGATCGTAGCCGAGGTGCTGCAATCGGCAGAAGCCATGAAGGCGGCGGTGGCCCATCTGGAACCGCACCTTGAAAAAGGGGAAACCTCCAGCAAGGGAAAAATGCTCCTGGCCACGGTCAAGGGAGATGTGCATGACATCGGCAAAAACCTGGTGGAAATCATCCTCTCCAACAACGGTTTTCAGGTGGTAAACCTGGGCATCAAGGTGGGCCCCGAAACGCTCATTGAAGCGGCCCGGCGGGAAAAACCGGATTTTATCGGCCTCTCGGGGCTGCTCGTGAAAAGTGCTCTCCAGATGGCGACCACCGCGGCAGACCTTAAGGCGGCCGGCATTTCGGTGCCGCTGATGGTCGGTGGTGCCGCACTCTCCCGTAATTTTGCCGACAGCCGCATTGCCCCCCACTATGACGGACCGGTGCTGTACGCCAAAGACGCCATGGCGGGACTGCAACTGGCCAACCAGCTGTTCGATCCGGCTTCACGGGAAATGCTCTTCTCCGAACTGGCGACCCGGCAGGCGGGGGTAGTTTCAGGGACTACCCGCACAGAAGTAGCCTCTTCAGGAGATAACAACCGCTGCAGGTCCTCCCTCCGGACGGACGCAACAATACCCACCCCCCCCGATATGGAGTGTCACATTATTCGTGACATTCCGCTCCGTCAGGTTACCCCCTTTCTTAACCGCCAGATGCTCTACAGCAAGCATCTGGGGCTGATCGGATCGGTGAAAAAACTGCTGGCAGGTGGCGATGAAAAGGCACTCAAGCTCCAGAGCACCGTCAATGAGATGCTGGAACGCATTAGCCGGGACAGCCTGCTCCAGCCACAGGCTATCTACCGGTTCTACCCGGCCAATAGTGATGGCAACCAGGTAATTTTCTACCATCCGTCCAGCCCGGATCAGGAACTGCTCCGCATCGACTTCCCCCGACAGACGACGGCAGAACGGCTCTGTGTCGCCGACTTCGTCCGCCCCCTCTCCGGCGGCGTGAGGGACAATCTGGCACTCTTTGTGGTCACCTGCGGCCAGGGGGTCCGCTGCCAGGCCGAGGAGATGAAACAGGCGGGAGATTACCTCAACTCTCACCTGCTGCAAGCACTGGCCCTGGAACTTGCCGAAGCCACAGCTGAATTTATCCACCAGCGCATCCGCACGTCATGGGGCATCATCGATGATCCTGCTCTCACCATGAAACAGATTTTTAACGCCGACTACCACGGCATCCGCGTATCTTTCGGCTATCCGGCCTGCCCGGAACTTTCCGACCAGCAAAAGCTGTTCTCGCTGCTGCAGCCGGAAACCATCGGGGTGCAATTAACCGATGGTGACATGATGGATCCGGAGGCAAGCATCTCGGCCCTGGTGTTCCACCATCCCGAAGGACGCTATTTTGATGTGACCCGTTAAGGACAATAAAAGAGCCCCCTCTGACCTATGCAGAGGGGGCTCTTTTACGGAAAGAAAAGGTATATCGGCAGAGATTATTTTCTTTCGTATCCCAGAGCGTCATGGCAGCTTACCGTGCAATTGCCGCCCCGGGGAGCAGGGGCATAGGTCAGGGTAACCGCATCTTTGCCATTCATCCCTTTGGGGCGGAGTAAATGGGGCTGACTGCTGGCATGTTCATCATGGCAGGTAAGGCACGGAATGGCATTTTTTCCCGCATGCACATTATGCAGGTTCTGCGTTCCTTCGCGGAAACCGGTAACCTTTGACGTTTCCTTCAGATCCACCATACTCCGGTTATGGCAGGTGAAGCAGAGTTCCGGTGCCATGACCTTCAAGAGGTTTTTATTGGTTGCCGTATGGGGCAGATGGCAGCCAATACATTCTACTGCGTCAATGGCGGGATGAACGCTCGTCTTTCCTGCCTGACTCTCGTGGCACTCATTACAGAGTTTTGCACTCTTATCCTTGACGGCATATATGGTCAGATCATTCTGATGATCCCCTCCGTCCGCCTTATGACAGGGGGTACATTCCTTCTCGGCAAGGGCATCATGAATAAAAGCACCGTTCACTTTACTCTTATGACAGGAAGAACAGGGTTTTCCGGTAACCTTATCCAGGGTACCGCCCGACCCGGCCTGACAATTCACCGCGACAGCAAGGGCTACCATGAAAACAAACATCACTCTACCGAATAAAGATATCATATGCCATCCTTAAGAATCGAATTCGACACCGTCTTTGATAGTAATCAATATTCACCAAATTGCAAAGAATAAAATTATAGCTTGAAAAAATTACTCCGTCATTCCACTACACTTTTGCCAAAATTTTGAGAAGGTGCGGTACCATCTGCTTCTTCCGTGACATGACATTTTTAAGCTCATAGAGATGTGGTTCAAGCTGGGGATATTCCATCACATGGGCAATGCGGGTATGTCCCTCCACCAGAAAGAGCGTCGTTTCAGTCGTAATATCGGTCACCATCAACCCGGCGATAAACAGATTATCACGACGTTTTTCCTCAGCCAGTGCGTCCAGCAATCCCTCCTTCATGGCATGGAACTCATCAAAGCCGATAACCTCCACCTGCCCCAGGCCGATACTGTATTTTTCATGGGTAAACAGCTTGAAGTCGGCGGTAACAATTTTTTCAAAGGAACCGTAGTTTTTCAGGGAACTGCTGGCAGCAAAGATATCCCTGCCGAAATCGGCGGCCACAAGCCCTGACCGCTCCTCCAACCAGACCACCATCTGCTGGTCGGCAACGGTGGTGGTCGGCGATTTGAGAATCACCGTATCGGAAAGAATACCGGCCAGCAGCAGTGCGGCAATATTCTGCTCCGGTTCCACCCCCCATTCACGGTAGCGGCGGGCCACCAGCGTACAGGTGCTTCCCACCGGGGAAGTGGTAAAGGAGATCGGGCTGTTTGAGTGATTATTCCCCAGCTTGTGGTGATCAATCACTTCAACGATCTCCACCGCCTCAGCCCCCGGCACCGCCTGCCCCAGCTCGTTATGGTCCATGAGAATCAGGTTATAGGGGAGAGGGGCAAGGAGTGATGATTTGGTCGCCACCCCCGCCAGAGTACCGTCACCTTCCAGGGCAAGTACCGCCGACACATTGGTGCCGAGCAGTTTCTGGCGCAGTGCCACCAGTGATTTATCCACACCGATGTCAGCAAATTCTCCGTCAGCCAGACAGCCAACCGGCGTGGAGAGTCGTGCCAACCAGGCCGCCGTTGCCGTGTCATGGGAAGTGAGAAGCACCGCCACCCCCTGCTTCTGAGCCAGCTCCAGCAGCCCCTCCTCAAGGGAATGCCCCCCCGTGATAACCAGCATGCGGACTCCCCGTTCAATGGCCGACTGCTGGATGGTGCGCCGGTTTCCGGTCAGGACCATCAGCTCATTCGGCTCAAAACCGTCAATCCTGCTGGTAAATGACCCCTCCCCCATTGCTCCGATAAACAGGTTGAGCGTAAGGAGGGTATCCACGTCCCCTTCGGTCAGATAATGGCCGGCAAGGGTCCGGGCAATACTCCGGGGGGTAATGGTGACCTGACGCATTTTGTCGTGACTCGGCAGAAGGTAGCTTTCCGAGAGCCGCAACAGTGACAGAATTCCGCAGGGGCGCCGTTCCTCATCGATCACCGGCAGCACCCGTACCCCGCTTTTGTTGAACAGTTCCAGGGCCTCATAGGCGGAAGCACTCCGGTCAACCGTAATCGGCTGCCGTTTCAAGGTATCACGTACTTTGGGGTGGACATCGGCGAGAAAGAACGGCTCGGCGATACCGAGTCGGTCGAGAATGTAGCGGGTCTGCGGGTTGGGGGCACCGGCCATGGCGGCAATGACGTTACTTTCCCCCCGCGCCTGTCTCAGCGCAGCATAACTGATTGCCGAAGCGATCGAGTCAGTATCCGGGTTACGATGGCCGATAACATAGGTAGTTTTGTTCATGAACGCCTCACTATGAAAGGTATTTCGTTATTTATTTTTCCAATCCCTGCTCCGTGCGTCAAATTGCAGGGTTTCAACTTCGCCAAGTATTTCCATATAGGTAGTATACCGTTCAGCCGGGATCAGCTCCCGCTCCACCAGAGAAAGCACGGCACACCCCGGCTCGGTACGGTGCCGGCAGTTGCGGAATTTACAGGCGTGGTCCCGATGTTCTTCAAAACCGGGAAAATGTTCTGCCAGCTCTTCAACGGTAATATCCACCAGCCCGAAATCACGGAAGCCGGGGGTATCAACCAGCTCTCCTCCTCCGGCAAGGGCGTGCAGCGTGGAGACGGTGGTGGTGTGGCGTCCCATGCTCCGGTACTCACTGACACTCCCCACTTTAAGGTCGATGTCGGGACAGAGTGCATTGAGCAGTGAGCTCTTGCCGACGCCGGTGGTACCGACAAAGGCCCCCCGGTGCCCGTCACTGAGAAATTTCTCCAGGGGGGCAAGACCACGGTTCAAAACGGCACTGATCGGAAAGATGGTCACCGAATTGCCGTATAACCGTTCGATAGTGGCGAGAAGTTCGTCGGTACCTTCCAGATCGCATTTGTTCACCACCAGAAACGGCTCCAACCGTGCCGAACGGGCGGCAACAATGGCCCGGTCAATAAAACCACCCGGCGACAGGGGGGCCACCACGATACCGAGGACATCGAGGTTTGCAGCCACCAGATGTACCCCCCCCCGGGCATCCCTCCTCTGTAATTCGGTACGCCGGGGGAGCCGTTTCAGCAGGTCCCCGGTAACAACAACGGAATCCCCGACCACATGGCCCGAGTTACGCTTGACCCGTACCATTCGACGTGCGCTGTTATCGAACAGTACTTCCACTGAGATCCCGTGATGGGCAACAATCAGACCGTTCGGTGTGAAACTGTTCATGTGATAGCTTCCCATGGTAATGTTCTTCGTAGACTGTCTTGACAGCGGGCAACAAATCCCGCATAAATTCGTCATACCCTAGCACAGCTGAAAGAATCAAGCTATAGCTATACTCTCCGTTCACATGATTAACAGGACTTCCCGATGACAGAGAACAACCACCCGTTTCTGCGCCTCACACCCACTTTTGTCATGGACGCCGTCGAATCCCTGGGATACCGGTGCGATGGCCGCATTTTCGCCCTTAACAGTTATGAAAACCGCGTGTATCAGGTTGGCATCGATGAGGCTCCCCCGCTGATAGCCAAATTCTATCGCCCCGGGCGGTGGAGCAGGGAGCAGATACGCGAGGAACATGTGTTCTGTGCCGAACTTGTCGAGCAGGAACTTCCCATCGTGGCACCGCTGAAAAACCCCGATGGCGCGACCCTCTGTGACTATGACCAGTTCATGTTCGCCCTCTATCCCCGTCAGGGGGGGCATGCCCCCGAGTTCGATAACCTGGGGAATCTGAAAATCCTGGGGAGGCTGCTGGCACGTATCCATGCCATCGGCGCGGTCCACCCCTTTCTTGAGCGACCGGTACTGGATCGTCAGAGCTTCGGCACCGCCAGCGTCCGCCTGATCGAAGAAAAGTTCATACCCGATGAGTATCGGGCCAGCTACAGTGCGGTTACCGGGCAGCTCCTTGAAGAGATTGATGCCATCATGACCGAAGTCGGACCAGTTCGGCCCATCAGAACCCATGGCGACTGCCATGCCGGCAACATCCTCTGGCGGGACAATGCCCCCCATTTCGTTGATTTTGATGATGCCCGCACGGCTCCGGCCGTACAGGACTTCTGGATGATGTTTTCCGGCGAACGCCCCCGGCAGCTGGCCCAGCTTGATTCACTATTGGAAGGCTACCGGGAGTTCAACGACTTTGACCCCCGGGAACTGCGGCTCATCGAACCGCTCCGGACCCTGCGCATGCTGCATTACAGCGCGTGGTTGGCCCGGCGCTGGCAGGACCCCCTCTTCCCCCATACCTTCTTCTGGTTCAATACCACCCGCTACTGGGGGGAGCATATTCTTGAACTGCGGGAACAGCTGGCCGCGTTGCGGGAACCGGCACTGGAAACACTCTTATAGGAGAGAGGAACATACAGAGGCAATAATTGTTGTCATAGGGCATACGCCCCGCTTGGGCGAACAGGAAAAGGCGGGCGTATGGCCATACGCCCCTACGGGTGTCATGTTGATTGCTAACGGTGTAAAAACGTAAAAACGCCGGAAAGGGGCTTCCCTCTCCGGCGTCTGCGTACCTGTTTTTCTCGTTTCTCGTGAAAAATGTTACCCTTTATGTGCCCGTTTGCGACGGGTCGGATCCAGCTCCTTCTTCCGAAGACGAATGGAGAGGGGGGTTACTTCAACCAGCTCGTCATCTTCGATGAACTCAAGGGCCTGCTCAAGGGTCAACACCTTTGGCGGCGTCAGCTTGATGGCGTCATCGGTCCCGGAGGCACGGACGTTGGTCAGCTTTTTCCCCTTGCAGGGGTTGACATCCAGATCGTTATCCTTGTTGTTCTGGCCGATGATCATGCCACCGTACACTTCAACGCCGGCACCAATGAACAGGGTGCCACGTGGTTGCAGGGCGTCCAGGGAATAGGCGGTGGTTTCACCATGGTCCATGGCCATGAGTGCGCCGTTTTTGCGGCCGGGAATTTCACCCTTGTAGGGAGCGTATTCATGGAACGTATGGGTCATGACTGCGGTACCACGGGTATCGGTAAGAACCTCCCCGCGCAGACCGATCAGACCACGGGCCGGAATGATGAACTCAAGGCGGACCATTTCACCCATGGGTGCCATGGCGACCATTTCACCCTTACGGGGTCCCATTTTCTCAATAATAGCACCCTGGAATTCTGTGGCAACATCCACCACCAGATACTCCATCGGCTCCATTTTTTCCCCATCCTTGATACGGACGATAACTTCCGGCTTTGACACGGCAAGCTCAAAGCCCTCACGGCGCATGTTCTCGATCAGAATTGACAGGTGCAGTTCACCACGACCGGACACCATGAAGGTATCGGCACTATCCGTATCATCAACACGGAGGGAAACGTTGGTACGCAGCTCCTTGGTCAGACGTTCGCGGATATTGCGGGAGGTAACCCACTTCCCTTCACGACCGGCAAAGGGTGAGGTATTGACGATGAAGTTCATGGAGAGGGTCGGCTCGTCAATTGATACGTAGGGAACCGCAATAGGATTCTCAGCCGAAGCCAGTGTTTCACCAATGCTGACATTTTCAAAACCCGCCACCGTAACAATATCTCCGGTTCCGGCCTCTTCGATGTCCACCTGCTTCAACCCCTCGTATCCGAGCAGTTTGGTAATGCGCCCCTTGGTGATGGTACCATCCTGTTTGATCATGGCAACGGTTTCACCGGCCCGGACCTTGCCATGGAAGATACGCCCGGTGGCCATACGTCCGATATAATCGTTGTAGTCGATGTTGGCAATCAGCATCTGGAAGGGTGCGTTGACATCCCCCTTGGGTGGGCGCACATTGGCCTCTACCACCGCAAAGAGCGGCTCCATGCTGTTGGACTCGACATTGATATCCAGCTTGGCATAGCCCATCTTGGCACTGGTATAGACCACCGGAAAATCAAGCTGGTCATCGGATGCGTTCAGTTCGCAGAACAGATCGAACACCATATTGAGAACTTCGTCGGGACGGCTGCCGGGACGGTCAATTTTGTTAATGACAACGATCGGCTTCAGGTTCAGGTCAAGGGATTTTTTCAGTACGAAACGGGTCTGGGGCATGGGGCCGTCAAGGGCGTCCACCAGCAGGAGCACCGAGTCAACCATCTTGAGCACCCGCTCAACTTCACCGCCAAAGTCGGCGTGGCCCGGGGTGTCGACAATATTTATCTTATACTGACCATGGTGGATCGAGAGATTCTTGGCAAGAATGGTGATTCCCCGTTCCTTCTCAAGATCGTTGGAGTCCATGACCCGCTCGGTAATGGCTTCATTGGCACGGTACACTCCGGCGTGTTTCAACATGGCATCAACCAGGGTGGTTTTGCCATGGTCAACGTGGGCAATGATGGCAATATTTCTAATTCGTTCCTGCATCGGTAAAACTCCTCAATTCAACAAAATAAAACGACGGGCATCACTGCCCGTCGAAGCTATTCACTATGTCAGATTATTAGTTATCTGACAAGCATTTACTTTATAACACCGAAAATAATTTTATTTTCCAGCACTCTATGGCTTAGGAGCTTAGTGATCGTGGTAACCGAGCACCACCAGCTGGCAGCTGCCATCGGCAATCAGATTAATGCCGTGACGCTCACAGAATGCTACCGCGTCGGGGTGCTCTGCCCCCGGCTGCATCCAGATATTTTTTATCCCCCGCGCCACCGCCTGGGGCATCAGCTGAAGGGTAATCGCCGGTGGCGTGATGACAGACAGACTCTCCACATCTGACGGCAGCTCTGCAATTGAAGCCACCGTTGCAACCCCCTCAATTTCCGGCTCACTGCCATGGATCGGCACTACTTTATTACCATTTTGCTGATAACAGCGAAGTACCTTGTTGCCATACTTGCTCCGATTGACGGAAGCACCGGCAACGCCGAAGGCGGGGGCGGCGAGAAATTGCCCAATCTGTTCCTGGATAGTCATAACTACTCCTTGTGGCACGGACTATTCCCGCACCTGGCCATCGCCATAAACGATGAATTTGGTTGTCGTTAAATCTTCCAGCCCCATGGGACCGAAGGAATGCAACTTGGTGGTGGAAATACCGATTTCCGCTCCAAGTCCCAGCTGGCCCCCATCGGCAAAGCGGGTTGACGCATTGACCATGACACAGGATGAGTTGACTTCGCGGATAAAGCGCTGGGCCCGGCCATAATCGCTGGTGATAATGGACTCCGTATGGAGGGAACAGTACCGGTTAATATGGTCGATGGCTCCGTCCATATCGTCCACCACCCGGCAGGCAAGAATCAGCTCCAGATATTCGGCATGCCAGTCGGCCTCCGTGGCTTCGGTTGCCGTCGGGACAAGGCGACAGAATTCCCCGTCCCCCCGTAGCTCAACGCCCAATCCGGCAAGGGTTGCCGCGATCCTCGGAATAAATTCGGCGGCCACATCCCGATGTATCAAGAGGGTTTCAAGGGCATTGCAGACACCGGGGCGCTGGGTTTTGCTGTTAACGATGATCCGCTCCGCCTTGTCAAAATCCGCCGACGCATCGACAAAAATATGGCACACCCCCTTGTAATGCTTAATCACCGGGATGCGGGAGTTTTCCACCACAAAGCGGATCAGACTCTCACCACCCCGGGGAATAATCAGATCGATGGATTGCTCCTGCTTGAGCAAGGCCAGCACCCCTTCCCGCTCGGTAAAGGGTATCAGCGACAGTGCCGCTTCAGGGATTGCCATTTCCTTCAGTACCCCTTGCAAAACCCGGGCTATGACCATGTTGGAGTTGATGGCCTCCGATCCCCCCCGAAGCACTACGGCATTGCCGGCCTTCAGACAGAGGGCGGCGGCATCGGCAGTGACGTTGGGGCGCGACTCGTAAATAATACCGATGGTACCGAGCGGTATGCGCATCTTGCCGACCATCAGTTCATTGGGGCGCTTCCACATGCGGGTCACCTCACCAACCGGGTCGGCAAGGGCGGCCACCTCCCGCAGGGCATCGGCAATCCCCCCGATGCGCTTTTCATCCAGCATCAGACGATCCAGCATGGCAGCGGAAAGCCCCTTCTGTCGCCCCGCCTCCAGATCCCGGTCGTTTTCAGCGATGATCTCTGCCGAGGAGCGCTCAAGGGCGGCGGCCATGGCCTGCAACATACTGTTTTTAACCGATGTGGAAAGGCGTGCCATGACAAGGGAAGCCCGACGCGCCTCCTGTGCCATGGATACAACGTGTTCTGAAATGGTCGTCATACGGTCTCCAGAAAAAAAGGTAACCCCCAAGGAGGCTGGCAATAATACAATAGTACGCACATGCCGCCGTTCCGGCAAGATATTTCCCCCTGCTCGATTTTGTCACGATTGTCCTGGAGCCTGCCGGACTTAGGAAAAATCTGCTGTAAATCCGTCTGAACGGATCATATTTTCACCGTTTTCTCGGTCAATAGAACTACTATTGACCTTCAAAATCGTCAAAAGTTGCTCTCGTCCAGCCGATTTTTCGCGACGATTTCCTAAGTGCGACAGACTCCCAGGATTGACACGCTCCTGGCTCGATGCTACAAGAATTGCCAATGAAAAGTTTATTTTCCCCTATACACGCGATGTTGCTCCCCTGCATCCTTCTGCTGCTTGGCGGCTGCACTTCCTATATCACCCCCCACGGAATAGCAGAGACTCCGCCTTCCACCGATGGGGCAACGAAACTGGTGACAATCCCCCTCCCCATAATCGCCGCAAGCCCCAACGAGGGGATGACCACCGGTGCCTTGACCGCGTTCCTCCTCCACAACAGCAAGGATGAAGTCACCACACTGCTGGCACCCCAGCTCAACCATACCGATGCCTTTGGCACCACGGCGTCATTCTACGGGGCCTATTACCCCACCGCTGAACATAGTCTGGAGATAAACCTCTCCCGTTCTGAAAAGATCAACGAGGATTATGAGCTTAAACTGCGAGAGTCCTCGTTCCTCAACAACAAACTGGAACTGAATCTCCATCTGTTCGGCTTCACCGATGGCTCAGCCCGTTTCTTCGGTTTTGAAGCCCGCACCATCCGGCAACAGGAGACCAACTATGGGGACCGGGAACGTGGCTCCAACATTTCCCTCGGCTACGACATCGGACACCATCTCCAGCTAACCGTGGGGGAGCGGTTTCGCACCGTCTCCATCGGAGCGGGAGCCATCTCCGGCGTACCGTCCATCCGGTCCCGGTTCGACGAAAGCAGCGTGCCGGGCATCGACGGCTTCACCACCCAGGCGGTACGCGCTTCACTGTCGTACAGCACCCTGGACAACCGGGACACCCCCACCTATGGCGGCTACACCAGAATCACCTTCGAGCCGACTCTGCGAGCAGTGGGGGGGGCCGGAGACTATCGCCATTATGAGATCGAAACAAAAGGGTACATCCCCCTGGATCACGCCCGTTACATCAGCGTCTTCCGCCTGATGTACAACCAGACCAGGGGTGAAAATGTGCCGTTTCTTGAGCAGAGTATCCTGGGGGGGGAAAACAGCTTGCGGGGATACGGGCGCAACCGGTTTATCGACAACAGCTTCCTTCTCTGCAATATCGAAGAGCGGATCCGTCTCTTTCGGTGGGAGGTTTTTGGAGTCACCGCCGACTGGGAACTGGCACCATTTCTTGACATGGGGGCTGTCATGGAGTCACTGGCCAAAGGTAACAGCTCAAACTTTGAATTGAATCCGGGTCTCGGCTTCCGCGCCGTCGTACGCCCCAACATTGTCGGCAGGCTGGATGTGGGGGTTGGCAAGGAAGGACCGGCAGTATTTGTCGGCCTTGGTTATCCGTTCTGACGTTCAGCGGGGTCGCTTCTCCGTCCGTTCAATTTCAAATTTTCCCAAGCGGTACTGGAGCGTTTTGTAGCTCATGCCAAGGAGCGGAGCCGCCTTGCCGATTACGCCTCCTGCCCGTTCCATGGCCTGTTCTATCATCTCTTTTTCAAATCTTTCAAAATCGATCCCCTCTGCGGGCAGATCAAAATCAATCCCCCCCGGCTTGATACCGCAGGCAGAAATCTCGGCCGGCAGGTCATCGGGCTCGATGTAATTGCTCTCTGCCATCAACACAGACCGTTCGATGACCGACTCCAACTGGCGGACGTTGCCGGGCCAGCTGTAATTCATCAGCAATTTGAGGGCCTGCCGGGAGATGCCGTCAATGGCTACACCGGCCGCCGTGCCGTACTTTTCCAGGAAGAATTCCGCCAGGGTTTTGATGTCACTCCCCCGCTCCCGAAGCGGCGGCAGATTGACCCTGATGACATTGAGCCGATAGAAAAGATCCTCCCGAAAGGCCCCTTTTTTGATCTCCTGCTCCAACTCCTTGTTAGTGGCTGAGACCAGCCGCACATCCAGGGAAACATTAACCTTCCCCCCCACCCGGCGGACCTCCTTCTCCTGAATGGCGCGCAGCAACTTTGCCTGCATGGCCACGTTCATTTCACCAATTTCATCGAGAAAAACCGTCCCCCCGTTGGCCGCCTCAAAAATACCGATTTCGCGGGCATTGGCCCCGGTAAAACTCCCCTTTTCATGACCGAACAGCTCACTCTCGATCAGGGTATCCGGTATGGCGGCACAGTTGATGGCGATGAACGGCTTGTCGCTGCGGGGGCTCCCCTCGTGGATGGCCCGGGCAATCAGCTCCTTGCCGGTTCCCGACTCCCCCACGATCAGCACCGTTGAATTTGAAGGGGCAATTTTGGCAATTACCCGAAAGACCTCCTTCATTTTGGGGTGCTCCCCCTGCATATTCGGCACCGTGGCGATGGAATCAATCCGCTTCTGCAACACCCGGTTTTCCCGCATCAGGTTGATCCGTTCAAAGGCACGCAGCAGGGTCAACACCAGATTATCCCGTTCGAGGGGCTTCTCCAGATAATCGAATGCCCCCTTACGCATCGCTTCCACCGCCGAATCAACGGAACCGTGGGCGGTCATCATAATGATACATTGCTGGGGATTGTCGGCCAGCACCTTCTCAAGCAGGTCAAGACCGCTCTGCCCCTGCATCTTGAGGTCGGTCATGATCAGATCGAACTCCCGCTGGTCCAGCTGGTCCAAAGCTTCACGTACCCCCGGCACATCGACGACGTCATATTTTTCCCCCTTCAGAATCAGGTGAAGAATATCCCGTTGCCCCTTTTCATCATCTACAATCAGAATACTGCCCTTGCTTTTCATGGTTCCCCGTTCCGCTGCTTCAGATTTCTACCGACGGTAGCGGCAGTGATACCGTAAAGGTGGTGCCGATACCAACCGTGCTTTCCACCCCGATTTCCCCGCCATGTTCCTTGATGATCCGTTCCGTAATCGCCAGGCCAAGGCCGATACCCACATCCTTGGTGGTAAAATAGGGCTGGAATATTTTGGAAATATCTTCGGGTGAGATGCCGTTCCCCTGATCGTGGAAGCTCAGATGTACCTTCTCCCCCTCACAGCGGGCTCCCAGGGTAATGGTTCCACCGGCGGGCATGGCCTGGGCGGCATTGGAGACAAAATTGAGAATACAGTTACGAAACAGCTCTCCGTCAATCCAGAGCGGAGGGAGATCCGGGGGAAGTTGCTGTTCCACAACGACGTGCTGCTCGGCCAGACGGCTCTGCAACACCGGCAACACCTTGTCAAGCAGTTCGCCATAGATGACATCGGAGCGGCGCAGCTTGAGGGGGCGACCATAGTTCATGAAGTTGACCACCATATAGTTGGCGCGGCGAACCTCTTCCTTGATCTTGTCAGTTAATTCCTCAAGCTCGGGACGTTTATCGCCGCACAGGGGCAGCATCTCACCCTTCAGGTGATCAATGGCCAGGCTGATATAATTAAGCGGATTTCGAATTTCGTGGGCAATGCCTGAGGCCAACTGGCCGACCCGTGACAGATGTTCGGCCTCGTACAGCCGTTTCTCCAGGGCTTCCCGCTCCCGGAGCTTTTCAACCATATTGTTGAAACCTTCCGCCATTTCTCCGATTTCGTCACTGCTCTCCACCGGGATGGTCACCGACAGGTCACCGGCCGAAATTCGTTTAAAATCCTCTACCAGATTTTTTATCGGTGTCGTATAGCGGCGGGCGAGAAAGATCGTCAGGGCGATGCCGACCGTAAAGACCATACCGGTGGCAAAGAGACGTCTGATGAAATTGGCCCGCTGAATATCCCGAATATTGTCCAGCATCATGTTGATCTGAACGTATCCCAGCTGCTCATCCCCGACAATAACCGGCACCACCACTTCGTACGGTTTCTGGGAGAGTACCGCCCCCCCCACCGGGCGGCGAACGGCGTGGACCCCCTTCTCAAGCTTTTTCAGCTCCCGTTTTTTACCGATTTTTTCAGGATCTGACGAGTCAACTATCTCCCCCTCTGAGTTGATGACGTTGATCTCATTGATCCCTTTTTCACGGGCCTTGGTCAGAAAATCGGTCAGGCGGGAGGTCTCGGCATCGGAGGTGAGATCCTCGATACTCATCTGAATCGCCTTGGAAATTTCCTGGGAACTGTCCTGAATTTCGTTCACCAGATCGGTCTGGGCAAACTGATTAAGAATGAAGAGTGTCAGCATCGCCAGCACCAACAGCGACAGCATGATTATAATCAGCTTGGCATTCAGTCTCATGGCGGCTGACTATTCCACCATCTCGCCGATCAGATCGTAGTCCGAAGAATCGGTGATTTTCAAGGTGACGATGTCACCGATTTCTGCATTTCCGGAGGTGATATACACCTGCCCGTCAATGTCCGGGGCCTGTCGCGAGGAACGTCCCTTCAGCAGCAACTCGGTTTCTTCGCTATACCCCTCCACAATCACCTGTTCAAGAGTACCGATCAATGTGCGGTTATGGCGGAATGAAAGCCGAGCCTGGGCCCGCATCAACTTGCGGTACCGTTCACGCTTGACCCGCTCCGACACCTGATCCGGCAGGGTTGCCGCCGGGGTTCCCTCTTCCCGCGAGTAACAGAACACTCCCAGACGGTCGAAGCCGGTTTCCTCGACAAAATGGGTCAGGGTGGCAAAATCCTCCAAGGTTTCACCGGGAAAGCCGACAATCAGCGATGTCCGGAGGGCAATGCCCGGTATTTCACGGCGCAGCTTGCCGATCAACTCCCGTATCTGCTGCTCCGAGCTCCGCCGTTTCATGGCCTTCAGCACCGGATCGGAAATATGCTGAATCGGAATATCAAGGTATTTGCAGACCTTCGGTTCATCACGAATCAGGGCAATCAGGCTGTCGCTGATACCGTCCGGATAGGCATAGAGGAGACGGATCCAGCGGAGACCGTCAATGGCGGCCAGCCGTGTGATCAATAGTTCCAGCGTGGTACCATCATCACTGTCACTGCCGTAGCGGGTGATATCCTGGGAAATGACATTAATCTCCTTGACACCACGGGCGACCAGCCGTTCCGCCTCGGCAACCAGTGCCTCAAGGGGACGGGAGCGGTAGGCACCCCGCAGGGTCGGAATGATGCAATAGGAGCAGTTATTGGAACACCCTTCGCCGATTTTCAGGTAGGAAAACCAGGCGGGCGACGAGTTAAGGCGGGGTAAATTCTCATCATAGATAAAATCGGGGTCACCCACATAGCGGAGCTGCCCCTCTGTGCCGCTTTTTTCCGCCAGTATTTCGGCAATGCGGGGGTAATCGCCGGTGCCGATGAAGATATCCACCTCGGGCAGTTCGAGGGAAAGTTCTTCCTGATATCGCTGGGGAAGGCAACCGGAAACGATCAGGGTATGGCAGCGTCCGTCATGCTTTCGCTCAGCCAGATCAAGAATCGCGTCGATGCTCTCCTGCTTGGCTTCTTTGATAAATGAGCAGGTGTTGACGATGATGACATCGGCATCCTTTTCATCCATGGTGATCTCGTACTCCTGTTTCGAGAGCACACCGAGCATAACCTCGGCGTCTACCAGGTTCTTCGGGCAGCCCAGGCTGACCATGCTGACTTTCTGTTTTCTGATTTCGCTCACGTGTGCCTCGTATGGGTAATGGAATATTTAAATAGTACGTTCAGACGACATCGGCACCAACCACCGCTACTCCCGAAAATTGGTAAACTGCATCTCCACATCCAGTTCCTTCCCCTTGAGGAGTTGGATGGCGTCCTGCAAGTCATCCCGGTTTTTACCGATAACCCGCACCTGATCATCCTGAATCTGGGCCTGGACCTTCAGCTTGCTCTCCTTGATGACGGCGATGATATCCTTGGCCTTCTCCTTGGAGATACCCTGCTGGACGGTGATTATCTGCCGCACCATCCCCCCTGACGACGGCTCCACCTTGCCGTACTGCAACGCCTTGATGGAAATATTCCGTTTCAGGAATTTTGATTGCAGCACGTCAATAACCGCCTTCAGCTTGTAGTCATCGTCGGCAAGTACCTTGACCGCATCCTTTTCCGGCGTAATCTGACTTTTGGAACCTTTGAAATCATAACGCTGGCCGATCTCCTTCACCGCCTGATTCACGGCGTTATCAACCTCCTGCATATCCACTTTTGAAACAATGTCAAATGACGGCATGACGGGACCTCCATATATATTATTGTTTTATAACCTGAACCCCTTCCGGGATTTTAAAATTGAATTTTCCATCGGAGAGCCCCTTGTTGACCCGTGTCCGGCTGTAGTCAATGCGGGTCTGGTTTCCGGCTGCATCATGGACCACTGAGGAGACCACCGGGAACACATTTTTCACCTCACCCGATGACCGCAGCTGCTCTACCGCGTCCGCCAGAACCGTCAGCTGGAGCCGGGACAGTGCCGCGCTCGGTTTTTTCGGTGTCAGTTCAAGTTGATAGTTGCCGCTTTTATCCTGGGGTTCGGCAGCAAAGGTCACGTTGAAATCACGGGATACGTGGCCAATGCCGGTCAGATAGGTGAGGGCGATGGAATTCCCCCCGGCAAACATCGTCGACACGCTGTTGACCATGACCTGTTTGTTGTCAACGGCATAGAACCAGACCTGTTTACCGTTGGAGATGATCTGCTGCTTTGGCTTGGTATAGTTGAAGCGGAACATGGCGGTTGCAGAGGCGGGGCGTTTCAGCATAACGTCCCCCCCCCCTTTTTGCTCACGGCCGACCGCCGCAATGGTCGTTTTCTGTGAGAAATCGGCCTGTACATCCTGCAACGCGGAATACCCCTTTTCCAAGGCGGCGACCACATCCTTGAGGGGAGCCGGAGCTGCCGAGGCTGACAGGGGAGACAGGGAAAGTATCAGGAGGAGAACAAAGGAACTGAGTTTCAGCATAATTTTTACCTTTCACAACGAGACATTAATTATTTTTTTGATTGTGCCACAGGCAGCTGTTCCCTGCAACCGTTTCCGTGGGAGCCTGTCGGACTCCATGGCCGTTCACATTACCCTATTGCCCCCATATCGACGACAAACATCACCCGGCCATCTCCGGTAATGGTTGCCCCGCTGATCCCCCGCACCAGGGACAGGGGTGAGCCGAGGGGGCGGACAAAAATTTCCTGTTGGCCGACAATTGTGTCAACGTAATACGGAACCTGCACCCCGCCACAATCGCAGGCGACCACCGGCACAAGCTCCTCAGGTGGACCGGACAATTCCGGCAGTCCCAACAGCTGCCGGAAACTGCGCAGAGGCGTGGAACCATCGCTCGGCACCGGGGGATTCGACTCCGGTGCCGAAACAATATCAGACCGTTTCACCTCATAAATCCGCACCACCGAGGTCAGGGGGATGGCAATATCAAAGCCGCCGCACCGGACAACCATCACGGTAATAATTGAGATGGTGATCGGCAGCCGCAGGGTAAACCTGCTCCCTCCACGGGGGGGAGAATCAATGGCAAGAACCCCGGCAAGGCTATGGACCGCCTCCCGCACCACATCCATGCCGACCCCTCTCCCGGACACGGTGGTCACACTCCGGGCGGTAGAAAAACCGGGGCGGCAGATCAGCTGAAATGCGTCGGAAGCGGCCATCTCTGCCGCTTCACCGGCCGTGATAAACCCCTTTTCGACCCCCACCCGCTTCAGCAGTTCCGGGTCGAGGCCGCGACCATCGTCGATAATACTGATCTCCACCGCATCCTTGTCACGATTCACCGACAGTATCAGGATGCCACTCGGTGGTTTGCCTGCCCTCAGCCGTTCTTCGGCGGTTTCCAGGCCATGGTCAATGGCGTTGCGAAGAATGTGGACAATCGGTTCGGCAATCTCTTCCAGTATGGCACGGTCAAGCTCGATCTCTTTTCCGACCATGCGAAAATGAACATCCTTATCCTGCTGCCGGGCCAGATCCCGTACCAGACGGGGAAAACGCTCGGCAATAATGGCAAACGGCAGCATACGGGCCTTGAATACCTGGTCCCGCAAACTCCGCAGAAGAGAGGACAGCTGGGCCAGTGATTCCCGGCAGTCGGCAGCGTCCGGTTGCCCCACGGCACGTTCAAGACGGTACCGGTTGGTAATCAGCTCGCCGGTAATGTTGACCAGATTATCAAGTGTCTCGGTTTTTATCCTGATACTGCTGAAGGAATCACTGCGCCGGAACTGCTGCAGTTCCACCACCGGCTCCGGGGGGGGGACTTCTCCGCCATCCGCTTCCGGTGGCGGGACGGTCAGTTCCCCATCGGCAACGAAAGCAGAGGATGCCATACGGGCGATGAAGCCATTGATGACGACCTCGGCACTATCACCGGATTCAATGCCGGTGACCAGACGCCCCAGCATATCGCTCCCCTCAAGCAGCAGATCAGCATGGGCAGCTTCCAGTCTGCTTTCGCCGTTTCTGACCTTCTCCAGCCAATCTTCCATGGCATGGGCAACGGAAACCACCTGCCCGTACCCCATACTGGAGGCCATCCCCTTCAGTGAATGAACGTGCCGAAACAGTTCGTCAACCACCATACGGTCATCGGGAGACTCTTCAAGACGTACAATCAGCTCGCCAAAGGCACCAATATGAATACGGCATTCGGAGACAAACAGTTCACGATAGGCGGACATATCCATCGCTGTTGACCTATCCCCGCAGTTTGTTCAGCAGCAGATCGTTGACCACCGCCGGGTTCGCCTTCCCCTTGCTGGCCTTCATAACCTGGCCGACAAAAAAACCGAAGACTTTCTCTTTCCCCCCCCGATACTCCTCAACCTGTCCGGCATTGGCTGCCATGATTTCGTCGATGATCCCCTCGATGGCACCGGTATCTGACACCTGGACCAACCCCTGTTCGGCGACGATTGACTCGGGGCTTTTGCCACTGCGCCACATCTCATCAAAGACGGTTTTGGCAATCTTGCCGGAGATAGTCCCCTTGTCAATCAGCTTCAGCAGTTCGGCCAGCTGTCCAGGGGTCACCGGGCAGGCATCAATGCCAAGTCCATTGTCATTCAATCCTCTGGTTATCTCGCCCATTATCCAATTACCGACCGCCTTGGCATTGCCATGGGCAGCCACACCGGCTTCGAAATAATCGGCCACCCCCCGACTGGCGGTCAAAACCTGGGCATCATATTCGGGCAATCCCAGATCGGCCATGAACCGCTGCTGACGCTGTTCGGGAAGTTCGGGCAACTCACTGCGGGAGCGTTCCACCCACTCCGGCCCGATAACCAGCGGCACCAGATCGGGATCGGGGAAATAGCGATAGTCGTGGGCCTCTTCCTTGCTCCGCATGGAGCGGGTTTTCCCGCTGTTCGGATCATAGAGGCGGGTTTCCTGAACCACCGTCCCCCCATCCTCGATAAGGTCGATCTGTCGCTGGATTTCATATTCAATGGCCTGTTTGACGAACTTGAAGGAATTGACGTTCTTGATCTCTGCCCGGGTACCATACTTCTCCGCCCCAACCGGCATTACCGACACGTTGGCGTCACAGCGAAAGCTCCCCTCCTCCATATTGCCGTCACAGAGACCGAGCCAGGTAACAATCTGGTGCAGTTGTTTCAGGTACGACACCGCTTCATCGGACGAGCGGAGGTCCGGCTCGGAGACGACCTCCAGCAGGGGGGTGCAGGCCCGGTTCAGGTCCACCCCGGAGCCGTCCCCCGGCCCGGAAAGTTCTCCATGGACCAGCTTTCCCGCATCCTCTTCCATATGGATCCGGGTAATGCCGATCCGCTTTGGTTCCTCCCCCTCCAGCTGAATATCGAGCCAGCCATGCTGGCAGATCGGCTCTTCAAACTGACTGATCTGATACCCTTTGGGAAGATCGGGATAAAAATAATTTTTCCGGGCAAAGATGCTGCGGGGGGTAATGGAACAGTTGGTGGCAAGGCCGGCCTTGATGGCAAACTCAACCACTTTTTTGTTCAGCACCGGCAGTGCCCCCGGCAACCCCAGGCAGACCGGACAGGTCTGTGAGTTCGGTTCGGCACCAAAGGTGGTCGAGCAGCCGCAGAATATTTTGGTATCGGTCAGGAGCTGGACGTGGACTTCAAGTCCAATGACTGGCTGGTATTTCATAGTGTGTACTCCGTTAAAAATGATGGTGCGCAAACACAAAAAAGCTTATTTCAGGTAATAGCTGTTATCTCCGCCTTCCGTCGATGCCACTCGGTTGCCTGCTCAAAGGCGTATCCGGCACGGAGGATGGTGGACTCACCGAACGGCTTGCCAATCAACTGCATGCCTATGGGAAGGCCATCCGCCGAAAAACCGGCCGGAATCGACAGGGCGCAGGTACCGGCCAGATTGACCGGAATAGTAAAAATATCGGAGAGATACATCAGTAGCGGATCATCGGCCTTTTCACCAATTCTGAAGGCCGGTGTGGGGGCGACCGGCGTCAGCATCAGATCCACATCGGCAAAGGCCGAGATAAAATCATTCATGATCAGAGTCCGTACTTTCTGGGCCTTGACATAATAGGCATCGTAGTAGCCGGACGAGAGGGCGTAGGTGCCAAGCATGATGCGGCGCTTAACTTCGCTGCCGAAGCCTTCACTGCGGCTTTTAGTGTACATATCAAGAAGACCGTCAGCCGCGGCCCGGTGACCGAAGCGGACGCCGTCGTAGCGGGCCAGGTTGGAGCTCGCTTCGGCCGCCGCGATCAGATAGTAGGTGGCCACGGCGTACTCGGTATGGGGGAGTGAGACATCGACAAATTCGGCACCAAGGCGGCGGTAGGTTTCAATGGCCTCGGACATGGCTTTTTGCACGTCTGCATCAAGGCCGGCGATGAAATATTCCTTGGGAAGACCGATCTTCATCCCCCGTACCCCTTCGTTCAGGGTGGCACCATAATCGGGCACCGGGGTATCCACACTGGTGGAGTCCTTGGCATCATAACCTGCCACCGCCCCCATCATGGCGGCACAGTCGGCCACATCCCGGGTCAGGGGACCGACCTGGTCAAGCGATGAAGCGTAGGCTATAACGCCATAGCGGGATACCCGTCCATAGGTGGGCTTCAGGCCGACGCATCCGCAGTGGGATGCGGGCTGCCTGATGGAGCCGCCGGTGTCCGTACCCAGGGTAGCCACCGCCTGCCGGGCAGCCACCGCCGCCGCCGAACCGCCCGAAGAACCTCCCGGAATGCGGGTGGTATCCCACGGGTTACGGGTAATGCCAAAGGCACTGGACTCATTGGAAGAGCCCATGGCAAACTCATCCTGGTTCAGCTTGCCAAGCAGCACCGCTCCCCGATCGCGGAGTTTCTCCCACGAGGTGGCACTGTAGGGGGGAATGAACGAATCAAGAATACGGGAACCACAGGTGGTGCGGATCCCCTCCGTCAGAAAGATATCCTTGATTGCCAGTGGTATGCCGGTCAGCAGATCACACTCACCGGCGGCGATACGCCGGTCTGCGGCACTGGCTGCGGCAAGGGCCCCTTCGGCTGTCACCGTAATAAAGGAGCCGATCTGCGGTTCGACCGCCGCAATGCGATCAAGCATGGCGGTCGTCGCTTCCACGGAAGAGAGCTTACGCTCTTTCAATGCCCCGTGGAGCTGGTGGATAGTCATATCAAAAATATTCATATGGTCTGTTCCCTTATCCTTCTATTCAATAACTTTTGGTACGGCATAAAATGAGCCGGAGCGGTCCGGCGCATTGGCAAGCGCTTTTTCGACACCAATGGATGGTCGAACTACGTCGTCGCGAAAGGCATTTTCCATCGGCACCGCATGGGAAGTCGGCACAACACCATCGGTATTCACCGATTTCAGCGTATCCACGTAGCCAAGGATAGAGGCCATCTGCCCGGCAAACAGCTCCTTTTCCGCAGGAGTAAGTTCAAGGCGGGCCAGCCGCGCCACATGCTCCACATCTGCAACAGTTATCTTCATTGGACAAACTCCGTATAATCTGGTGTGTTACCGCCCTTTTGTAGCATGAAACCGCCCCGGTTACAACATCGTTCAAAGCAAATATATCATGATAAAAATTTTTCCCTTGACAGCGTAGCGCACTTTCAGTAAGTTATGCCTCTTCAAAAAAATCATGGCCTGTAGTATCTACAGGTTGTACCGTGGGTGGGGAAATTATGAAAACAGAAGTTGCAAAAGCTGAAAACGTCAAACGTGACTGGTACATTGTTGATGCACAGGATGTGGTACTCGGTCGTATATCGTCCCAGATCGCCAATGTGCTGCGCGGCAAGAACAAGGCCCTCTACACTCCCAGTGTTGATACCGGCGATTTCGTCATCGTCGTAAATGCCGAAAAAATTGCCCTCACCGGCCGTAAACTGGCTGACAAAGTGTATTACAGCCATTCCGGGTATGTCGGTGGACTGAAAGAGATTACTGCCGGTAAACTCCTTGAGAAAAAGCCGGAAGATCTCATTAAAAAAGCGGTCAAGGGGATGCTCCCCAAAAACAAACTTGCCCGGGCCATGCTCAGCAAGCTCAAGATATATGCGGGTCCCAACCATCCGCATGCTGCTCAGCAGCCCAAGAACCTGGCACTTTAATACCTCCAAGGAGAAAAGATATGGCAGCAGTCAGTTATTATGGAACAGGCAAGCGGAAAAGTTCGATTGCCCGTGTATGGCTTAAACCGGGCGTCGGTACCTTTACCGTCAACCACAAAACCCTTGATGAGTATTTTGGCCGGGAAACCTCCAAGATGGTTGTTCGTCAGCCCTTTGAGCTGGTTGAGAAGGTCGGCATCTTTGATGTCTACGTCACCGTCTCCGGTGGCGGAGATACGGGTCAGGCCGGTGCCATCAAGCACGGCATCACCAAAGCTCTCCTGCTCCACGAGCCGGAACTGCGCGGCGTTCTCAAGAAAGCCGGCTTCATCACCCGTGATTCACGGGTGAAAGAACGTAAGAAATACGGCCGCAAAGCAGCCCGCGCCCGTTTCCAGTTCTCCAAGCGTTAAGATCAGCCTGGTCCAACGGTATCGTACAAGGGGAAATCCGCAAGGATTTCCCCTTGTTTTGTTTTAAATTTGAGAATAGTGATGCACGATTGTACTATCAATCGACAAGTGGGTCATACATCGATCACCCTCCTTTCAACGCCGCCGCCATCCTTTCAAGAGCTTCAGCCAACAGCACCCGACTGCAGCCAAAATTGAGCCGGACAAATCCGGGCGCGCCAAAATCAGCCCCATCGGATAACCCGACGCCCCCCCTCTCAAAAAAACCTGCCGGATCACTGATGCCGGTTCCCCGGACGTCTATCCAGGCCAGATAGGTTGCCTCCACAGGAGCCATGGTCAATCCGGCCATCTCCCCAATTTTCTCTTCCACCAGGTCACGGTTTCCCCTCAGATAGGCCAGCAGTGACTGCCGCCACTCTTCCCCGTGTCGATAGGCCGCCTCTGCGGCGGTAAAACCAAGCAGATTGACATGGGGAACGATTCTCCCCATCCCCTTCGTAAAGCACTTTCGTAACGTGGGATCGCTGATCACGGCAAAGGAACAGCCGAGTCCCGGAATATTATAGGTTTTGCTCGGAGCCAGCAGAGTAATGGTGCGACGGCAGATTTCCGGCGACAGGGTGGCAATCGGTATGTGTGGTGTTCCCTCATCAAGAACCAGGCCGGCATGGATATCGTCGGAACCGATCACCAGATCATGCCGTTCCGCACAGTCGGCCAATTGCCGCAACTCCTGCCGGGACCAGACACGCCCCACCGGATTATGGGGGCTGCAGAGCAGCAGCATTCTGGTACGGGGGGTGATGGCCCGCTCCAGAGCATCCGGGTCCACACTCCATCTGCCCTCTTCAAAGCGGAGCGGCACCGTGATCACGCCACGCCCGGACAGGGGGGGAGCCGACAGGAACGGCGGATAGATCGGCGTAAAGGTAACAACGTCGTCTCCCGTCTCTCCCACGGCCCGGCAGAGGACGTTGAGTCCACATACCAACCCCGGCAACCAGGCCAGCCACTCCGGCCTGACCAGCCAGCCAAAATCCCTTTCCAGATGGTCCCGGACAGCATCAATCACCCCCTGCTGGGGATGACTATAGCCGAATACGCCATGGCTGATACGCTCCTGGAGCGCATTGATTACCGCCGGGGGTGAGGCAAAGTCCATATCGGCAACCCAGAGCGGCAGAACATCCCGCCCCCCGTACCGGTCCCATTTTTCACTGCCGGTACCGGTTCGATCGATAATGGTGTCAAAATCAAAGGATGAATGGCCCATGGTTATTCTTTCCTTAATCCGACCTGTTTGTTCATAGGCGTTGATCTCCATGTCGTCACTGTTTAAAAGAGGACCGATGATACCAAGTTGTTGCGCCGGAAGAAAGGAAAGAGTGATCTCTGACCACAATATACCTGTTTCCGATTGAACTATCTTCTCCCTTGGTGCTATTCTCCCTTCATGGGAGGTTGTGGGATTTTACTCTGCTTCCTCCACCGATCACCGAAAGGAGTTTCCCCATGATAAAGGTCGCCATTGTCGGTGCCAGCGGTTATACCGGACTGGAGCTTATCAGAATCCTTCACTGCCACCCCGGGGTGACGGTCACCTGCCTCACCTCGGAACAGAGTGCCGGAAAAAGTATTGCAGAGGTGTTCCCGACCCTGCGGGGACGCTGCGAGATAATTCTGGAACCTCTCGATCCCCGTGCGGTTGCTGAAAAGGCCGACATCATCTTCACCGCCCTCCCCCACAAGGCGGCCATGGCGGTTGTCCCGACCTTCCTCGCGCTGGGCAAAAAAGTCATCGACCTCTCCGCCGATTACCGTCTCACCGATCCGGCCATCTATGGGGAATGGTACGAACCCCATCAGGACACCGAAAACCTGAAACACGCTATCTACGGCTCACCCGAGCTCAGGCGGGAGAGTATCAGGGGGGCACAGCTGATTGCCAACCCGGGGTGTTATCCGACCAGCATCATCCTTGCCCTGGCACCGCTGCTGAAAGAGCGGCTCCTTGACCTGACCACCATCATCGCCGACTCAGCCTCCGGCGTTACCGGTGCCGGGCGGGCGGCCAAGGTTGACAGCCTCTACTGTGAAGTCAATGAGGGGTACAAGGCCTACGGCGTCGGCGGCCTCCATCGCCACACACCGGAGATCGAGCAGGAGCTTTCCCTGTTGGCAGGTGGACAGGTGACCATGACCTTCACCCCCCATCTGGTACCGATGGACCGGGGCATTCTTTCGACGGTCTACGCGTCGCCCCTCACACCGCTCACCACGGAAGGGCTTGTTACTCTCTACCGGGAATTTTACGACGGCGAGCCCTTTGTCAGGGTTCTCGGCGCCGGTAATCTCCCCTCAACCGCCTTTGTGCGGGGCTCAAATTTCTGCGACATCGCCCCCCTGATTGACCGACGCACCGGGCGGGTCATCGTGGTTTCAGCCATTGACAACCTGATGAAGGGTGCTTCCGGACAGGCGGTTCAGAACATGAACCTGCTCTGCGGTTTCTCCGAAACCACCGGTCTTGATGGCCTGGCACTGTTTCCCTGACCGATGGCATTTATTCCGACCTCACCGGAGGAGATGAAGCAACGGGGATGGCAGTGCTGTGACGTCATCTTTGTCAGTGGTGATGCGTATATCGACCACCCCGCCTTCGGCGTGCCGCTGCTGGCCCGCTGGCTGGAAAGCCACGGCTTTCGGGTCGGCATCATAGCCCAACCGGACTGGCGTTCCAAGGAGCCGTTCATGGTGCTGGGGCGGCCTGAGCTTTTCTTTGCCGTATCGGCAGGTGCCATGGATTCCCTCGTGGCCCATTACACCCCGGCCCGCAAACTACGCCATGACGACGCCTACACACCGGGCAACCGCCATGGTGCCCGTCCTAATCGGGCAACCATGGTGTACACCTCCCGCATCAAAGAGGCTTTCAAGGACGTGCCGGTGGTCATCGGCGGCATTGAAGCCTCCCTGCGCCGTTTTGCCCACTACGATTACTGGGAGAACAAGGTACGCCGCTCCATCCTGTTTGATGCAAAGGCCGACCTGCTGATCTACGGCATGGCGGAACGGGCCCTCTTGGAAGTGGCCACACGGATGAAAAAAGGTGAATCTCTGGATGAAATACGGGATGTACGCGGAACAGCGTTCAGAACCGGCCTCCCGGAGCAGGAGCAGGCGGACCAGGTGCTTATTCCCTCCTTCGAAGAGGTCACCGCGTCAAAGGAGCTTTTTGCCGAAGCCTTCCGCACCGCCTACCGGAACCAGAACCCCTGGTCGGCCCGGAGCATTATCCAGATCCATGGCACCCGGGCCCTCTTCTGCCCCCCCCCGCCCCTGCCGCTGACCGAAGAGGAAATGGACCGGGTCTACGCCCTCCCCTTTGAAAAGGCTCCCCACCCGTCTTACCAGGAAGCCATTCCGGCGTGGGAACAGATCAAAGCCTCCATCACCAGCCACCGGGGCTGTTTCGGCGGCTGTGCCTTCTGTGCCATCACCATGCACCAGGGAAAAACCATCCAGTCACGCAGTAAAAGTTCCGTCCTCCGGGAAATTGAAGCGTTAACCCGTACTGCATGGTTCCGTGGCACCGTCAGCGATGTGGGGGGACCGACGGCCAACATGTACGGCCTGAACTGCGGTAACCATACCGCCATGAAGATATGTCAGCGGGAGAGTTGTATTTTTCCGGCAATCTGCCGCCATCTCAACTGTGACGACACGGCGGCGGTGGCACTGTTGCAGGGGGCCCGCTCCCTGCCGGGTGTACGCCATACCGCCGTCTCTTCCGGCGTCCGGTACGATCTGCTGGAAAAGCAGCCGGCATATTTTCGGGAACTGACCGGCCACCAGGTAAGCGGCCTGCTCAAGATCGCCCCCGAGCACCTGCTGGACCATGTTACCGACGTGATGCGCAAACCGGGTAAAAAGTCTTTTGAAACTTTTTGCCGCCAATTCCGCGACGAAAGCGACCGACTTGGCAAAAAGCAGTATCTGGTCCCCTACCTGATCTCGGGGCACCCGGGGTGTACGCTGGCCGACATGCTGGAACTGGCCCTCACCCTCAAGAGAATGGGCATCACCGTGGAGCAGGTGCAGGATTTCACCCCCACCCCCGGCACCATCGCCACCTGCATGTTCCACTGCGGAACCGACCCCATGACCGGGAAAGCGGTTTTCTGCGCTACCACCGATCGGGACAAGGGATTACAGAAGTCCCTCCTGCTCTGGCATATACCTTCCGAACAGGCAAAAGTCCGCGAGGCCCTGAAAATACTGGGGCGAGAAGACGCAGCGGCACTCCTCTTCGGCACCAGGGTTCCTGATCGACGAACAGCAGCACCGGGAAAAAATACAAAAAAAAGGGCCCGCTAACCAGCGGACCCTTCGTAACACCATCAAATATACCGATGATTATTTCTTTACTACGTTAGCGGCCTGAAGCCCTTTCGGACCCTGGGTGATTTCAAAAGAAACCGCATCGCCTTCGGCAAGTGATTTGAAGCCTTCACCGGTGATTGCGGAGAAGTGTACGAAAACATCCTCGCCACCTTCCTGCTCGATGAAACCAAAACCCTTTGTGTCGTTGAACCATTTAACTTTACCCTGTGCCATTTCCTGCCTCCTTGTGTTGTCCGGGCCATGCCGGAACCTGTGGTTACCGCTAAAGTTTCTGGAGTCTGATGCAGGAAAAGCGCAAAGCCTGGTCAAACACGTCCTACTTGCAACGTTCTGCAAAAACTTCCGAAACTGCGTGCGTGCCCGAGTCGTGTATCACAGCAATAATGCAGGTGTCAAGACAATTTGCAAACAATCAGGGTGCCTTCAACTCCTCATTCTTGCTCTGGAGTTTCTTTACCAGCCGTTCATAGCCGCTGGAAGTGATTATTTTATTGAATTGACTCCGGTAATTGGAGACCAGACTTACCCCTTCAATCACCACGTCATACACCATCCACTTGCCGTTTTGTTTAAAGAGGTGATAATCGAGGGTAAACTCGTCCCGATTGGCGGTCACGACCTTTGACTTAACAACCGAATGACTGTCATCATCGAGTAATTCTTTCAGGTAGACAATTTTTTCATTATTGTACGACTCAATTTTCCCGGCATAGGAATTTTCAAGCAGCGTGGCAAACAGCTCCGCAAACTGCTTTTTCTCAGCCGGCGTCCGCACGGTCCAATGCTTTCCCAGTGACAGTTTAGCCATCTCCGAGTAATCAAACATAGCACTGATGGTCTTTTTTAACGCCTGCCGACGCTTGACCTCATGGGTTCTCATGTTATTGTCGCCAACGATACGCACGACCTCATCAACGGTTTTTTTGACATCATCGGTGGGCCCCGCCAGGGCCGCCGAAACGGCAAATACAGACAGCACCCATCCCAGTAGAATTCGCTTAAACATGGTACCTCCGGTTATTTTTCTAACGCTCTCAATGGTTCATTGGTGGCATAATCAAGGTTGGCAGCGGCTATTTTGTAGTTATAGAGCGACTTGAAATAGTCAGCCCGCATGCTGGAGTAGGCCTGCAACGCCTCAAATATTTCCTTGGCAGGCCCCATGCCGAAGTCGAAGTTGGCAATGGCGGTCACCGCCCATTTTTTTGCATTCAAATAGGCACCACGGGTGGCAGTGACACTGTTTTTGGCCTCTACCATATCCAGATAATACATTTTTACCTGAAGCGGAATATTGGCTTCGGCATAGTCGCGGGTACTCAGGAGCCGGTTGTACTGGGCCCGTTCGCCGGCCACCTTTGAGCCGGTAATGCCAAAGTCCAGCTTCCAGCGGGCACCGATGGCCACACCCGCCACCATATGATTGAAGGGGTCGCTCAGGTAGGGATTCTGAACGCTATCGCGCCCGTCAGCATAGGCCCATGAGACCAGCCCCCCCAGAAAAATATCGGGATAATAATTGGCCTTGGCCGCTTCCACCAGGGCGGAACGGGCCTTGAGACCTTCAGCTATTTGCAAGAGTTCCGGGCGACGGCGACGGGCATGGTCGATAAAGGTATCAAGGGAAGGAATATCAGTATCAGCAATGGTAAGCCGTTCAGCCCCCACCTCCAGCGGAGCGTCAACCCCCAGCCCCATGCGGGCCCGCAGGGCCGACAGGGCCAGGGATTCACCTTTTTTAGCTTCCTCAAGATACTTTGAGGCAACGCCGGAAAAGGCATCCAGCTTATAGAGGTCCATCTCATCAACCGTATCAGACCCCTGGTCAAGGAGCTTCTTCGCCTTCTCCCGGGCCCTGATAAGGATCTCCTCCACCTCCAGCACCAGCTCTTTCATCTCCCGAGCAAGCAACAGACCGTTGTAATACTCATGGACCTTCTGGACGATCTCATTGGCCCGCTGCTGCTTGCGGGAACGGTCAACCGCCATACCATGGGTGGCCGCCTTCATGTTTTCCGATATTTTACCAAAGGTGTACAGGGGCTGAATGATCGTGGCATCGGCACTGGTAAACCAGGTAAGTGAGTTGATGCTGAAAGGGATATCGGCGGCAATACCCGGCATAATATCCTGACGGGAAGCGGTCGGTGCCGGCCCCACCAGTGTCGTCACCGACAGCTGAGGAAAACGGTAGGAACTGGCCTCATCAAGCTTACTCTTGGCAAGGGCGATGTCCTGATCCGCCTCTCCCAGCTCAGGCGCTGTTTTCAGGGCCATGCGGATACAGTCATCAACTCCCAGTACCGCCGGGGGGGCCGGACTCTCACCGGCCAGGACATTGCTGTTCACGGAAAGAAACAGCAGAAAAACTATACAAAAGTTTTTACTCAATTTCATACCTACTTCCCAATGCCAATGGCTATTATTCTACCTTGCCATGTATAAATTTACTGACCAGCTCTTCAATGTCAATTGCCGACTCGGTTTCACGGATTTTCCCGTTGTTTTTCAACATGACATCGGAGCCACCCGACCGCAGTTTAATGAATTTGTCGCCGATGATGCCACTGGTCCGAACCGACGCAATGACATCATCGGTGATCTTCACCCCCGTCTTTATTTTCAGGTAGGCCAGAGCCCGATCACCGCTTTTTTCATCCAGTGCTATCCGGTCAACCTTCCCCACATCGACACCGGCCACCTCAACCCGCGCCCCCGGCTTAAGCCCCGACACCGAGTCAAAGATGGCAACCACCGAATAGTAATCACCGCCGACCAGCTCCATCTTACCCAGCTTGATGGACACGTACCCAAGGCACAGAATACCGATCAGCATAAAGGATCCGACCATCAGTTCCAATTTAACCATGTTCATACTGGCACACCTCACAGGTACTAAATCATCTGAATCGGGCCATCCAGACTTCCGCTGATAAACTGGCGAATGGCCGGGTCAACGGAGTTCCGGATTTCGTCCGGCGTTCCATGTTGTAAAATTTTACCCTGGAACAGCATGGCTACATTCTGGGCCACATCGAAAATATCCGGAATTTCGTGGGAGACGATCACCGCCGTAAAACCAAATTTCCCATGGGTATCAATAATGAGCTGATGTATGGCCCGTTTTATGATCGGGTCCAGGCCGGTGGTCGGCTCGTCAAAGAGAATAATTTTCGGTTCCAGTACCACGGCACGGGCCAGCCCGACCCGTTTTTTCATACCACCGGACAGCTCATCCGGATATTTGTGCTCAATATTTTTCAGCCCCACATCTTCGAGGGCGGAGAGCACCCGTGAGCGGATTTGATCCCTGCCAAGGGTGGTTTTTTCCTGCAGGGGAAAGGCGACATTTTCAAAAACCGTCATGGAGTCAAACAGTGCCACGTTCTGGAACAGCATGCCAAACTTTTCCCGTATCCGGTTCAGCTCCCCGCGCCCCACGTTAACGATACTCTCACCATCCACTGCCACGGCACCACTATCGGGCTGCAGCAATCCGATCAGGTGTTTCAGGAGCACGCTCTTCCCTTCGCCGCTCGGTCCGATAATCGCCGTTATCTTACCCGCAGGGATATCAAGATCAAGGCCATCCAGAACCTTTTGCGCTCCAAAGGACTTATGAACATTGCGCAGAGTAATCATATCAGAGCAGCACCGACGTGAGGAAATAGTCCCACACTAAAATGATGACCGAAGTCAGCACCACCGACTCGGTCGTGGCTTTGGAGACCCCCTCGGCACCATGGCCGGCATAGTATCCCTTGTAGCAGCCGATCCAGGCAATGATGAGTCCAAAAGAAAATGACTTGGCAAAACCGGAGTAGACGTCGCGCCAGACCACCGCTTTTTCCATTTCATAGAAATAGGCCCCCGGATTAACCCCCAGCAGCTTAACCCCCACCAGCCAACCGCCGTAGATACCGATCACATCAAAAATAGCACAGAGCAGGGGAAGAGAGATCATTGCGGCGATAAATTTCGGCGTCACCAGATACTTGAAAGGGTCAAGGGCCATGGTTTCCAGTGCGTCAATCTGTTCGGTAATCCGCATGATGCCGATCTCCGCCGTAATAGCACTGCCGGCCCGACCGGTCACCATCAGGGCAGCTAGTACCGGTCCCAGTTCACGGATCAGGGAAAGGGCCACCGCAGTGCCAAGCATCCCCTCCGATCCGAATTTGGCAAGGGTGTAATACCCCTGCAATCCCAGTACCATGCCGGTAAAAGCAGCGGTAAGAATGATCACGAACAGGGACTTGGTACCGATAAAGCGCATCTGCTTGAGCACATTTACCAGGCTCCCCGGATGACGGAATATCATATAGAAAGAGTAGAGAAGAAACCAGCCGGTTCTGCCCAAATCCTGTACAATCGTTATGGTTGTGCTTCCCAGTGCCCGGACCACGGTAATCCTTCGTTTGCAAAATAGTAACGTCCATTTATACATCAACGGCCCGGTAAAGCAAAGCGGAACTTGAGGTTCTGAACTCCAGATCTTCCTCGACGTAAAAAGGGCCGGCAGGAATTCCTGCCGGCCCCGGTAAAAACGGAGGCTGCTCAGATAGTTGTCACCGGTGACACCTCCCGGGAATAGAGGAGGATGGCCTCCCGCATCACCTTTGAGAGGCTTTTCCGGGTTCGCCGGGTCACCTCCTCCAGCGCAGCCTTTTCCTGATCGGTAACCCGGAGGGACACCACGTTATAGCGGGGATTATCTTTGTGTACGTTCGGCATAACTCAACATCCCCCCCTATTCTGCGGCAGACGGTTCGGCGTCAAGGATCAGCTCCGGCTCATCGGCTTCAAGATCCGTCTCCCTGTTCAGCACCCGCGTCATCCGTTCCATATCGAGTTCGTTTTCCCAACGGGACACCACCATGGTTGCCACACCATTTCCCACCAGATTGGTCAGGGCCCGGGCTTCGGACATAAAACGGTCGATACCCAGAATAAGTGCCAGGCCGGCCACCGGAATGGTCGGGATAGCGGCAAAGGTGGCTGCCAAGGTAACGAAACCACTGCCGGTGACACCGGCGGCCCCCTTGGAGGTCAGCATCAACACACCGAGTATGGTCAGGGTCTGGGTCATCGTCAGGGGGGTGTTGGTGGCCTGTGCCACAAAGATGGCCGCCATGGTCAGATAGATGGAGGTTCCGTCCAGGTTGAAGGAATAGCCGGTGGGGATAACCAGACCAACCACCGATTTGGCACAGCCGAGATTTTCCAGTTTTGCCATCATGCGTGGCAGCACGGACTCGGAAGATGAGGTACCGAGAACGATCAGCAGCTCCTCCTTGATGTAACTGATGAACTTGAAAATACTGAAGCCGCACAGCTTGCAGATAGTCCCGAGCACCACAAAGACAAACAGCAGACAGGTCAGATAGAAGCTCCCCATCAACATACCAAGTTTGGTCAGGGTACCAAGGCCGAATTTTCCGATGGTAAAGGCCATGGCACCAAAGGCACCGATCGGAGCGGCTTTCATGATAATAGCAACTATGCCGAAAAATGCGTGGGAAAGCTGATCGATAAAACGGTAGACCGGCTTGCCCCGTTCACCAAGGGCTGCCAGGGCAAAACCAAAGAGAATAGCAAAAAACAGCACCTGGAGGATATCCCCTTTGGCAAAGGCATCAACCACGCTGCTCGGAATAATACCCATCAAAAAATCGGCCAGGCTATGGGATTTAGAGGCGGTTTCCGTATAGCCGGCCAGTCCTTTGGTGTCAAGCTTGGTGACATCGGCGTTCATCCCGACCCCCGGCTGGATCAGGTTGATCACCAGAAGGCCGATGCCCAGTGCCAATGTTGAAACCACCTCAAAATAGAGGAGTGCCTTTCCGCCAACCCGGCCCACCTTCTTCATGTCGTCCATCCCGGCAATCCCGGTCACCACCGTGCAGAAAATAACCGGAGCGATGATCATCTTGATCAGCTTGATGAAGCCATCCCCCAGCGGCTTCATCGCCGCACCGGTTTCCGGATAGAAGTGCCCCACACAGACCCCGATACTGATGGCCGTTAATACCTGGAAATAGAGATGCTGGTAAATTTTCTTCCCGTTCATGGCGTGTCTCCCTTTATTGTCATATCCGTCGGCAGCTCTTTGCCGATCCCCAATCAATACAGTCATACGAATACAAGAGCAAGCAGAGTGCCAATAGTGTATACATTTTTAAAGTGGCTGTTTTTATTTATATTTTAGTTATTTTTCGCTGGAACATGTGCGGGAAGTGGTATAACCAGAGAGAGGTACCACAGGAGATGTCTGTTGTTTTTTATTTGTAATTAATGGCAGTTATATGAGTATAACTTCCGTTATGGCCGATAACTTTGATTATACCCCTTCCCCAATAGCCCCACGCAATTTCAAGCGTTTGCTGAGGGCCGGCTGGGAGATCCCCAGAAGACGGGCCGCCATGGTCTGATTTCCGTTCGCACGTGCCATTGCCTCCTCCACCAGCAACTCGGCGGCTTCACCAAAGGTAGGCAGACGCTCTACTCCGGCAAAAAGATTGCGCTCAGCCCGGGGGACAACCATCTGCTGCTTTGATTCCGGTCGAATGATCGTTGTGAGAAAGGTCTCCATGGAGAGAACCCGATCCCGGTGTACGCTGACGGCGTTGTAGACCAGTGCCTTCAGCTCCCGGACATTGCCGGGAAAATTGTAGGTTGCCAGCAGCTGTAACAGTTCACGGGGAGGTGTCGGTTTTTTCTTGCCGAGGGCTCGGGCCGATTCCTCCAGGAAATGATCCAGCAGCGGTGGCAGGTCCCCCTTCCGTTCCCGGAGCGGTGGAATAGCAACCATATGGGTGCAGAGCCGGTAGTAGAGATCCCGGCGGAACGAGCCGGCTTCCTGCTTATGGGAGAGATTCTGATGGGTAGCAACCACGATACGGGCTTTGAGACGCTTGGGACGGTCACTGCCGAGGGGAAAATACTCCCCCTCCTGGAGAAGGCGGAGCAGCTTGACTTGCGAAGGGATACTCAAATCACCGATTTCATCGAGAAACAGGGTGCCATCGGCCGCCTCCTCGATCATGCCCCGCCGAGGCTGATCGGCACCGGTAAAGGCACCCCGCACATGGCCGAACAGGGTGTCGGCAAATACTACGTCATCAAGCCCCGCCACATTAACCGACACCAATTGCCCCCGGCACCCGCTCAGCGTGTGGGCGGCACGGGCAATCAACTCTTTCCCCACACCACTCTCCCCCAGTATCAGCAACGGCTCCCCGCTCAGTGCCACCGCTTCGATATAGGAAAAAATGGCCTGCATGGTACGGTCAGTGGTGACAATGCCGCGAAAGGCGGCCGGACACTTCACCGTTCCCGAAAGCATCCTGCTGGACATTTCCCGGTTCTGCCGCTCCAGCTCCAGCACCCGGATAGCACGGAGCACACCACTCACCAGCCGATCCTCTTCCACGGTTTTGACAAAATAGTCAAAGGCCCCCTGCTTGATACAGCTCACGGCACTCTCGATCTGATTCATACCGCTGATGACGATAATGGCAATTTCCGGATGCCGCTCGGAAATCATGCCGATCAGCTGTTCCCCCCCCAGATGGGGCATGGTTAAATCCAGCAGCACCAGACCAATTTCGTGTTGTTCCAGCAGCTCCATGACCAGGCGGCTGTCCTGACAGGTGAGGATATTGGTAATCCCGGCCGAACGTTCCAGGGTGAGACTGAGGGAGCGGAGCCAGGCCGGCTCATCATCAACCAGCAGAACACCGAAGTGGGGATAGTGGGATGGATTCATGGGGCAACTCCTTGGGGTACGGAAAGATCACAGGCCGGGACATGGGGAGCGTGACCTGTTCTGCCGGTACTCTGGCACGGGATGGTCAGCGTCACGGTGGTCCCCTGGCCGGGGCGGGAGGCAAATTCCAACAGGCCGTGATGTTCCTTGACAATGGTGGCGGAAACCGACAGACCCAGACCGGTACCGCCGTTCTCCCGCCGGGTGGTAAAAAACGGGTCCGTCAGGCGGGGCACATGCTCGGGGGCGATACCGCACCCCTCATCCACCACAGTCAGAACTACCGTGCCGGAATCAGGGTCATGGCGTGTCGTCAGAAATATGCCGGAGGTGTCGTCGGGCAGTGCCTGACAGGCGTTCAGGATAAGGTTGAGCACCACCTGTTCTATCCGCTGTCCGCTCCCCAGGACGGGAGGCAGGTCAGTGCCGTAATGTGCCTCGAAATGACCGGTTGATGAGCGGATGGTCGCATCGACCAGCCTGACCGCCGCCTGGACCACCCCGTTGAAATTGATCGGTTCGGTGGACGCCGTGGTGTCCTGGCGGGCAAAGTCCTTCAGCTCCTCCACAATCCGTTTGATCCGGTTGGCACCTTCCTGCATCCCCTCCAGCAGATAGGGAACTTCATCACGCATGCGGGAGTAGGGAAGCCCCCCCAGGGTAAAATCCCCCTGGCTTCGGTAGTGGGCCTCAAGTACCTCTTCCGCATCCTGATACACCTCCCGGAGAATCGGCATATTGAGCAGGATAAGGCCATTGGGGTTGTTGATTTCATGGGCCACCCCGGCCACCAGAATACCGAGGGAAGCCATTTTATCGGTCTGGATCAACTGATCCTGATGGAGTTTCAACTCGTCCAGGGCCCGTTTCCGTTCGGCCACTTCAAGGGCCAGTTCCCTGGTGCGCTGGGCAACCCGCAGTTGCAATGACCGTGACCAGGCCACCGTTCCGGCAAGTATCAGCAGCAACGGCCCCAACACCAGGGTACCGTACCAGACCACCCGTTCCCAGGAAACCTTGGGAGGGCCGAGAACCCCGAGCCACCGGTCATAAATCTCCTGATACTGGCCGGTTTTCTTCAAGATGGCCAGCCCCTCGTTGAAGCGGGCCAGCAGCTCCTCATTGCCCTTTTTTACCCCGTAGCAGTATTTTTGCGTCGAGATGCTCCGGGCCACCGGCACCAGATTGGACAGCTTATGTTCCCGAATAAGGTACATGCCGGGGAGCATGGCCAGCACCGCATAATCATGTTCACCGGAGGCGAGTTGCCTGAGGGCATCGGCGGGGGTAGCGGTCATGTTGAGATTCGGGGCAAAACCGAGGGAGGTCAGATAGTCATGCATGATCCCATCCCGGAAGACGATGATCTCCTTACCGCGCAGCTGCTCGATACTGCTCACCGGCGCGGTATCTTTGCGGGCAAAGATCGCATGGTTGATGATGGTATGGGGGGGAGAAAACGAGAGGGTTCGGGTCCGTTCCTCCGAATAGGAGATACCCTGCAATACCCCGACGGAGCCGTTCAGCAGGGCGTTCCGCATCTCCGACCAGCCTCCAAAACGAAACTGGACCTTCATCCCCATGACGTCGGCAATGGCCCGGGTTAAATCAACATTGTACCCGGTCGGCTGCCCGTCCTTATCAAGAAATTCATAGGGGGGATAATCCCGATCCCCCCCCACAATAACGATCTGCGGAGAAGACACATCCATTTCCGCCCCTTCCCCGAAGATCGGCAGGAGGAGGCACACCAGGCACATGAGCGTTATTAGGGAAAAGCTACCCATGGTTTCTACACCAGCTCCTCAATGGTACCACCCGGCTTCAGCAGATAGCGGCTACCACGCCACATCACCCGATTACCAAGGAATGAAAGTGCCCAGGTACAAAAGGCCAGCATATCCCGCAGCGGAAGAAGCCAGAGCCAGCGGGGGAAGAGGTTATCCTGAACAAACCGGCGGCTGAACAGGGTACACACCCCGAATCGCACCCCGTAAAGCAACGCCACCGCCAGAATCGCCTCCACGGGGGATGGTGCCACCAGCGATGCCAGGAGGAGTGCCGGAAAGGGGAGAATGAGGCCGGAAGCCAGATAACCGAAGGGGCGACTGACCCGCATGGTCCGGGCCCACCGGAGCTGCCGTGACAGTACGGTCATGAGGTTTTCCGGCTGAATGACACTTTCAACCAGGCACCGGTCAAGGACCACCTGCCAGCCGGCACGATGGATCCTGTTGCCAAGTTGATAATCATCGGCCAAAAATCGCGCCAGTGCCTCGAAGCCACCAACGGCCAGCAAGGCCTCCCGCCGAACCGCCATCGAAGCTCCCAGACCAAAGGAGAGCCCTTCCAGATGCCGTGCCACCAGCACATTGGGTATCATTTCAGCGGTGAAGCCGGTCGCTTCCACTGCGGTGGCGATGCCATGGACATCGGAGGTGCGATAGAGCGAGGTGGCCATACCGACCCGGGGATCGGAAAAATGTCCGGTGATGGAGCTGAGATAGTCGGCGGGAACGAACACATCACTGTCGCAGATGACAATTATCCCATGACGGGCATGGCTCCAGGCGTTGATCAGATTGGAAATTTTGCGGTTCGGCCCCTGTTCGGCCGGGTTAATGACCAGGGTAATGGTGTGGTTGACAAAATCATCAATCAGCTGATGGATGACCGGTATGACCGGGTCATCGGCCGATGCCACGGAGAAAATAATCTCCTGCTCACCGGCATACTCCTGACAGCAGAAGGAGGCAAAATTATCGTAACTGTCCCCGTCCATCCCCTTGACCGGTTTCAAGATGGTCACCGCCGGAGCGAAACCGCTGACCGGCTGGCGGGGCCTGAAAAAGCGCAGGGCGCACCAGAGGGAAATCAGTGAATAGACCAGCGCGGGAAGCACCACCATGAAGGGAAGCAGCGTACGCACCATCTCAGCACCCCCTCTGAACGAGCATCAGATAGGGAGCGGTGACCGGCACATTGACCTGCCCCATGCGCCAGCAGTGGTAGCGACGGGGATCAAGCCCGACCACCCACCGTTCCACCGCCGTGCGTTCATCGTCTCCCCCCGGGTGCCCCGGATAGATCGTCACCATGACACTCCCCCCTCTCGCCAGAAGCGACAAAGCCTGTGACAGGGCGGAAACGGTGCTGTCTGCATGGGTAATAACAGTGCGATCCCCTCCCGGCAGGTAGCCCAGATTGAACAGCACCAGATTGAGCGGAACCGAAACCCGCTCCGCCATCTCCCCGTGGCTGACATTGAGCAGTGTTACCCGCTCGGCGACTCCCGCTTCAGCCACCCGGCGACCGGTCTCGCCAATGGCCTCTGGCTGGATATCGAACCCCACAACCGTGCCGGTGGTCCCTACCAACCGGGCCAGCAGCAGGGTATCATGGCCGTTGCCACAGGTGGCATCTACCACCTGGTCACCGTCATGGACCAGACTCTGCAGCAGCAGATGTGACAGTGGTACCGGTCCCCGCAGAAAAGGGGGATAACAATCGAAGGAATCATTCATGGAAAAGAGGTTACCAGAATACCACCGCTTTCGCTATGGGGAATTTATTTGTAATTTACGGGCAAACAGGGTAGTACAGCACCATGATCATACGAAAAGCGGTGGGAAAAGAGCAGAATGGCTGTCGGCTCGACGATGCCGTCGCGGTTCTCTGTAATGGCGTCAGCAAATCAGAGGCACGGCGCATTATCGACCGGGGGGGATGCACCGTCAATGTGGCCCTGGTGCGGGTGGCATCACGCAGTGTCAAGACCGGTGACGTCATTGAAGTCGGCATCATGGAAAGCGGGCGCTTTGAAGAGTTGCAGCTGCCCCCTGAAGCACTCCTGTACGAGGATGGCGAGCTGATCGCCGTCAACAAGCCGGCCGGCATCAACAGCCAGCGCACCCCCTACCAACTGAAGGGAACTCTGGAATACTGGGTGACCGAATACTTCAAGGGGCAGGGGAGCGGCGAAGCGGCCCGGGTTGTCCATCGCCTTGACCGGGGCACCTCGGGGGCCATGCTTTTTCCGAAAAGCAGAAGTGGTGCCGCCTGGCTCTCCCGGCTATTTCAGGAGGGGCTGGTGGAAAAACGCTACCTGGCTCTGGTGGCCGGCTGCCCGCCACAACAAACTTGGAAGGTAGACGGCCCCATCGGCAAGGTGGGACCGGCTCGGTACGGCATAGTCGAGGGGGGAAAACCATCGGCAACCGAATTCACCATGGTGGCCCAATCCGCCAGCCATTCCCTGATCGAAGCGCGACCGCTCACCGGACGAACCCACCAAATCAGGGTCCATCTGGCCTCGGTGGGTCTGCCGATCATGGGTGACACCACCTACGGGGGGGAGCAAGCCACCCGGATGATGCTGCACTGCTCTGCGATGACCTTTTTAACCCCTCACAACACCCCGGTCACGGTAACCGCCCCACTCAACGGTGAATTTGCCCGGATCGTTTCAGAGCTCACTCCGCCAGCTGCCTGACGGCAGAATTCCTATTTTTCTCCAAACACCTGGGCACTGAACAGATAGATATCGCATTCCCCCTGCCAGGCATCGGGGGGCAAGCCGGCCTTGGCGCAGGTGTGCTGAAGGAACTGATCACGGTTCCAGCCATATTCGGTCGCCACCTGGGGGAGCAGCACCCCCCGGTTATTCCCCTTGATAATGTAGATGCCATGGACACCAACCTGGATTTCATCGACCGATGCGGCCTTCACGAGGGGTGAGAGCACCGAAATATCGATCTCGAAATCCGTCAGATCATCACTCTTCATGGGGTGAAAGCGGGGGTCACGGGCCGCAGCGGAAACCGCCATCTCCTGCACCAGCTGATAGAGCGGCTGGTTGGAAATAAAATTACCGATACACCCCCGCAGGGCCCCCTGTTTTTTGATGGTGACAAAACAGCCGGAGCGGAGCAGCAGCCCCGGCGAGGGTTCACCGGTGATAGCGGGCACTTTCTGGCTGGTTACATAACTGACAATGGTGCCACGGGCGATCCTCAACAGATCAAGTTGTTCAGCGGCATTCAATAATTCGCTCATACTATACCCCCTTACCCATGTTTTTTACCTGGCATTAATAACTTTTACGTCGAAACAGACCGGTTTTGATACTCACCACCCGGTCAAGGAACAGCACCCCATCCAGGTGATCCATCTCATGCTGGATGGCGACGGCCTCAAAACCACTGGCCAAAATCTCCCGTTCCGTGCCGTCCGGCTCGGTGAAGCGGAGCGTGATTTGCGTATTCCGCTCCACATCACCGGTATAATCGGGAATGCTCATGCACCCCTCACGCATGGTGGCAATGCCGGAACGGGCGATGATCTCCGGGTTGACCATGCAGAGCCGGCCATGGTTATTCTCTTTTCCGAAGCGGTTTTTTGACACATCAACGACACAGACCCGCAGGGTCACCCCGATCTGGGGGGCGGCCACACCGACCGAACCGGGACCGGCCACCATGGTATCCACCAGATCCCCGATAAGGGTATGGATCGGAGGATCAATCTGTTCAACACGGTTGCAGAGTTTTTTCAATACCGGATGGGGATACCGGAGAATTGGCTGGATCGGCATTTCAGAACACCACCGGGGTAATAATCCGCACAGCGATCTCGACGTGGAGTTCCGCTTTAAGCTCTGCCAGCAGGGCCTCAACCCCTTCGGCCGTCTCGCCTTCCGGCAGGGCTACTTCCAGCATCAGCACGTATACCGGCTCGGTCTCACTGCCGATCAGCTTGGTATTCAGGTCGGTTATATTTATGGAGCGGGTCGCCAGCTCACGGGTCACCCGATAGACAATCCCCGGTTGATCGGCACCATAGACCGAAATCATGCAGATTTCTCCATCCGGTTCCTGACGTACAATCTCGTCACCATGGAGGGTTCGCACCCCCAGGCTCATACCGATCCGGTCACAAACCGGCGTCAACTCTTCAAGAAGCCCCTTTTCACCGGACCGGCTCTTCAACGAAACAATCAGGATCATGGCAAACTCACCGGCCAGCATGGTGCAACTGGAATCAGCAATATTGCCTCCCAGCCTGAAGAGCCCTTCGGTTATGGCAGCAACAATACCGGGGCGATCCTTACCGACCACTGAAACGGCATAATGGGTTGTTTCCTGTTCTGAAGTCATTGGTTCACCTCAAAGAGATATAATTCTTCGTTTTCGTTCATTTTATTCGGTGATAAAAGCAACGATGCCACATTTTATCACAACTGATTGAGATGCAACAGCGGCAAAATCAGTGGGTTTATTGGAGTGCGAAATGGATTCACGACCGTTACACCCCGGCAGGTAAAGCCATCTTGCATATCTTCAGACAACAGGATTCGGCAGCGACTTTCAGCCGCGATTGAAAGAATGAGCGCATCCCATATTTGGAGATTATGATCAACCGTCAGATCAAAACCGGACTGAAAAGCAGACCAGGTAGAGTTGGCCACTTCAAAACTATCGGTCCATTCAAGCACCCGACCACGAGCAACCTCTGGCGAACAGCCGCCTTTGCCGGTTAAAACGCGAAAGAGTTCACCCATTACCTGAGCAGGGAGTATCACATCTTCCGCAAGTAACCTTTCCAGTATTGAAATACTGGCATTACGTTGTGCGACGTCTCCTATGCCTTCCGCGTAGGCAAGTACATTGGTATCAATTGCAATTCTCATGATGCATACAACTCATCACGAGTCCATGAACGAGTACCAGTAGCTTCTTGACGAGCCAGACGCCTTAAGAGCAGTTCACGAGAAGCCTGATGAGAACTATCACTCTTTTTAACGGGGAGAATGGTTGCCACAGGCTTACCTCTTGAAATAACGAGGAATTCTTCACCCTGAGACACTTGCTTTAACATATGAGAAAAATGGCGATTTGCGTCAGCGGCGCGTACAGTTTGCATATTCCCCCCTGAGGAGGCGAGACGTATCATTGCCAGCCGCCTCCTTTGTAGTGTTAAACACTACTTTATGCCACGGCAAGCATAATGTCAAGGCGGTGAATCAAGGGAGTCGCGCCATGAATCCGGGAGAATAGATTCACCGTTATTGACCATCTGTCATGGGATGTGATAGAGATTCGCCACCACGAACTTCTCACAGGTATTTCGTGTATTTCGTGGCTCAACTAATTTTGGATCAAAGGAAAGATCTCGATGCCGGTAACTACCCGTTCCGTCTGTCCCTATGATTGTCCCGATGCCTGCGGGTTGCTGGTTACCGTTGACCAGGGGGAGGCCGTTGCGGTTTGCGGCGATCCCGAGCACCCGATTACCCGGGGTTTCCTCTGTCCGAAGATGGCACATTACGAACGAACCGTCCATTCTCCCCGTCGGCTCACCACTCCACTGCGACGGACCGGTGCCAAGGGGAGCGGCCAGTTTGAGCCGATCTCCTGGGATGCGGCCCTGGATATAATCTCTGCCCGCTGGCGGGACATTATCGCCACGTGGGGGGCGGAGGCCATCCTTCCCTATTCCTACGCCGGAACCATGGGGCTGATACAGCGCAATGCGGGCCATGCTTTTTTCCACAAGCTTGGTGCCTCCCGACTGGAACGCACCATCTGCTCACCGGCTAAGGATGCCGGCTGGAAGGCGTTAATGGGGGATTCACCCGCCATGGATCCGGCCGAAATTACGGAAAGTGACCTGATTATACTCTGGGGAACAAACGCCGCCGCCACCAGTATCCATGCCATGGCCGATGCTCAAAAGGCCCGTAAAAAAGGGGCGCGACTCTACTGCATCGACACCTACCGGACCCCCACCTGCGATGCCGCCGACGAAGCCCTGCTGATCCGCCCCGGCAGTGACGGGGCCCTGGCCCTGGCCATGATGCATGTCATTGACAAGGAAGGGCTCGCCCACATCCCCTTCATCACCGCCAACGTCCAGGGCTACGAAAAGCTTGTGGCAGAGGTACTGCCGAACTACCCCCCCGAACAGGTGGCGACGCTCTGCGGAATTCCTGCCGAAACCATCATACGCCTGGCACGGGAATATGCCACTGCCCGCGCTCCGTTTATCCGGCTGGGGAGCGGCCTGACCCGCTATGGCAACGGTGCCATGACCGTACGCACCATCAGCTGCCTGCCTGCGGTCACCGGTGCCTGGAGTAAGCCCGGTGGGGGAATTTTCCTCGGCACCTCCACCGGTGGAGCCTTTCCCCTCACGGTGGTGACTCGGGAAGATTTCATGGAGCGGGAAACCCGCCTGATCAGCATGAACCAACTGGGGGCCGCCCTGACCGAGCTCACAGATCCACCGGTCCAGTCCCTGTTCGTCTACCACTCAAACCCCGCCTCCATCGCACCGGACCAGAATGCGGTCATCAGGGGACTGGAGCGGGACGACCTGTTCACCGTTGTCCACGAGCGCTTTCTCACTGACACGGCCCGCTATGCTGACATCGTGCTTCCGGCCACCTCTTCCCTGGAGCACTCTGACCTGTACCGCTGCTACGGCAGCTATCACGCCCAGCGCTGCCAAGCGGCAATCCCTGCCGTCGGTGAGGCTAAAAGTAACTGGGAACTATTTACTCTGCTTGCTGACCGCATGGGATGGCACGAACCCTTTTTCCGCCAATCGGCCGACGAGCTGATCGAACAGCTCCTGACTGACGGCAATCCCTGGCGTTCTCCCGCAATAACGGAGGAACTGCGGCAGGGGAAGCCGGCGCTCTTGACGCCCCCGTCTCCGCCAAAAAAAGGGTGGCTGACCCCTTCGGGGACCATCGAAATCTTCAACGACCGGGAGCGTGAGCCGTTACCCCGCCTGCTGCCGACCCACGCCGAACAGGACGGCTACCCGCTGCGACTCCAGCCGGCGACCACCCCGTTTGCCCTCAACTCCAGTTTCTATGAGCAGGACGACTTGCGGGACAAGCAGAAATGTATGACGTTACTGATGCATCACAACGATGCCGATACACGGGGGCTGCACAACGGGGAAGCCGTCACTGTGGAAAATGAGCGGGGCAAGGTGCGCTTTACCCTTGAAATATCAGAGCGGGCGGCACCGGGAACCGTGGTAACGGAAGGGGTCTGGTGGCGTGAATTCATGCCGGGTGACCGGGGAGTCAACGCCCTGACCTCACAGCGCCTGACCGATGGGGGAAGGGGAAGTACCCTTTATGACGTGACGGTGGAGGTCAGGAGCGGGTAGTGACGGCCAGCTCCTGCCATGCCAGTGCCGCTGCACCCCGCACCGCACCATTACCTTCCGTCACGGCGGAGAGGAGCAACTTGACCTTCCCTTTGTACGGTCCGAAGAGGAATTCGTTCATGTATCGGGTGGCCGGTTCCCGCAGCAGCTCTCCGGCCGCCGCCAGCCCCCCCGCCAGAAAAATCGCTTCGGGGCGGGTATGTGCCACGGCATCGGCCAGTTTCATACCAAGGATACGGGCGGTTTTGTCGAAGGCGGCCAGGGCGATACCATCCCCCCGTGACGCCGCCTCAGACACCTGGCGGGAGGTAAGCTGGCTGAAGCAGATATCCCGCAGCGGACTCGGTTCACATCGTTCGGCCAGCAGTTCACTGACCGTCCGGCAGAGTCCGGTGGCAGACACATAGGTTTCCAGGCAGCCACGGTTTCCGCAGGCACAAAAGCGCCCCGCCGGGTCCACCACCGTATGCCCCAGCTCGCCGGCAAAGCCATCGGCACCGTACACCAATCCCCCATTAACAATAATACCACTCCCCAGGCCGGTCCCCAGAGTTATCACGATAACATCCTTCATCCCCCGTGCACCGCCAAACAGCAGTTCCCCCAGGGCCGCCGCATTGGCATCGTTGGTGATCGCCAGCGGCACCGTAAAGTGTTCCTGGAACAGCTGGACCAGATTTGTTGAGGGGCCCCAATTCAGATTGACCGGGTTTTCGACGGTTCCCCGGTGGTAATTGGCGTTGGGGGCTCCGATACCGATGGCCCGTAGCCGGCAGCCTCTTGACAGAGATGTTTCCAGCCGGGTAATTGCATCACAAACCCGGTTGACCAGAAGAGCGGCAGGCTGTGCTCCCCACGTATCCAGGACCATTTCAGCGAGTAAACTACCCTGTCGATCAACAAACCCCACTGACGTCGTGGTGCCGCCAATATCAATCCCAACTACGTACTCTTTCGAATCCATAATCCCACCTGTGAGCTTAAGTTAATTTTCCCCGTCCACCACGAACAACCAAGGCCCGCCCCTTGCGGAAGGGCGGGCCTGGCTGTCATTACTATATGGGAAACGACTATTTTATGACACGGATAACGTTATTATCTGGATCCGTCACAAAAAGATACTTTCCATCGGTGGTAATATCGTAGGGGTTACCAAGACCCGTTGCAACGGTAACGGGTGAAACGGTTCCGGGTGCAATCATAACCTTGCTAACCTTACTATTATCGCCAGTCTCAACAACGTACAGACTGGTCCCATCAGTCGTGATTCCAGTGGGGAAGATGAACTGAACAGGAGCAGAGGTGTCACTGGCTGACGATGTCCAACCAGTGACACGGAGCGTGGTCACATCACCGGTTCCAATTACCATCTTCCGGATCCTCTTGTTTGCCTTGTCAGCAATATAAAGGTTTGTGCCGTCAGTGGTAATTCCTACCGGATTGGAAAATAAAGCTACAGTGCCAGCTCCATCGTTGACACCACTATGATTCCAATCACCGGCTATAGTTGTCACCTTAGTGGAGGCGATGACTATTTTACGGATGGTATTATTATTAGAATCAGCAACATAGAGATTGGTTCCGTCTGTGGTAATACCGGTTGGACCATTGAAGCGGGCCAGTATACCACTATCATTATCGTCAGTGCCAACGCCCCCGCCGTCTTCAGTAAGACCACTACCGGCAATCAGGGTGATCGGGCCTCCGTTAATTCCCATCTTACGAATAGCATTATTTTGAGTGTCTGTAATAAAGATGCTTGCGCCATCGGTCGTAATACCAGTCAGCACGCTGGGAGCAGTTGTAAAACGCCCCAATGTTGTCACGACACCGGTCGCTATTACTATTTTACGTATACTGTTATTAATAGTGTCCACGACATAAAGGTTAGTTCCATCCGTAGTAATGCCTGCAGGGTAATTGAACAGGCCAACGGTACCTGTTCCATCAACAGAGCCGCCAGACCAATAATTTCCGGCGAGGATCGTAACGGCACCCGTTGCCTTGGACACATAACTAATCATATGATGATTTGTATCAGACACATAGAGGTAATCTTTGCTCATTGATATTCCCGAAGGTGTATCAAACGTGGTGTCACCCCCTGCAAGCTTCGCAACTGCGTTGCCAGCTAAAGACAACTTGCTTATTTTGTGACTGTCCGAGTCCACAATGTAAAGCAGTGCCCCATCGATAGTCACATCCAGCGGTCTACTGAAGTTAGTGGATAGCGTATATACGGTTACCTTGCCATCACTGCCCATAACCAGTTTACGAATTGCATTGTTACCTGCATCAGTTACATAGAGAGTCGTGCCATCGGAGCTGATAGTAATCCCGGAAGGATTACTAAAAAGTGCCGCAATTTTCTCAGGAGTGCCATCACCATCCGTTGATCCTGAAGCTGAAGTGCTGCCGACCACAGTTGACACGACACCAGTCGTTGTCACCACCTTACGAATGCAGTTACTCGTGGAATCAGCGACATAGAGCGAAGTTCCATCAATAGCAATACCTGTTGGAGAGCTTAAACCGCTTGAGGTCACTGTTGTAACTATCGGGCCTGACCCGGAAAATGTGATCTTCCGAACCACGTTACTTGCAGAATCTGTAACATAGAGCGTTTGATCGATCACCGTAATATCATCGATGGAAACATCGGCACCCAAATCGGCTAATACCGCGTTAACCGTACTGGTTGCAATTGTAACGCTACGGATGGTATTGCTTGAGTCTGCAACATAGAGAGATGACCCCGTACTATCAATCGTAATTCTTGTTGGGGCATCAATTGAAGCTATGGTGCTCACACTGCCAGATCCCACCGCCACGGAACAGATACGATTATTGTCTGTATCAGCGACATAGAGAAGACCGCCTTTAAGTGCAATTCCTGACGGATTATTGAATTTATTTGCGAGGGTGGTCACTTTTCGTGTTGTCACATCTACTTTACGAATCAGATTTGAGTCTATAACATAGAGATATGAACCGGTCTCGTCAACAACAATACTGGTGGGATTGCTAAACAGTGCTTGCTCCCAAGTACCATCTACACTGGCGGGACCAACGTTGGCATTCCCCGCTAAGGTCGTCACAACACCCGTATTGATAACAACATTACGTATCGTACGATTCCCTGAATCACTAACATACAGAATTTTATTGACCGTATTAACTGCAAGCTTCGATGGTGTATTAAATAGCGCGACCGTTCCGCTCACCCCTACAGTGGGGCTTGTCCCCACAAATCCCGGATCACTCGCCGCAACTCCTGCTATTGTTGTCACTTCACCCGTTCCAATTACAACCTTACGAATTGTATTGCTATTGGAATCTGTTACATAAAGATTTGCACCGTAGATGACAATTCTGCTGGGTGAGTTAAACTGAGCATCCGTACCATACCCATCAGCGGTACCAGGATCCTGCCCCCCTCTGCCTGCAAGAGTTGTCACTTCACGGCTTTCAATATTTACCTTTCTGATTGTATTATTGCCCGACTCCACGACGTATAAATATTTACCATTGGCGTCAATGGCAACCCCGGATGGTGAAGAGAACCGGGCATCCGCCCCTACTTTATCCATATAGCCGGGATCTGCGTCTGCCTTCCCTGCCAGGGTTGTGACGACACCGGTTGCTATTTCGATTTTTCGAACGGTGTTACTTGCTCCATCAGCAACATAGAGATTCGTACCACTGGCATCTATTGCTGAGCCCAGAGGTGTGTTAAAAGTCGCAATAGACGCAGATCCGCTCCCATCAGATGAACCAGAAACATCACCGCCGGCAAACCTTGAAACAACTCCCGTGGCAATAGGAAGTGCCGTACCTTGACGCGCACCACCCATCTGTGTGGTACTGCCACTGCTACTGCCACTGCTACTGCCACCGCCACCACCACCACAGCCAAACAGCAACGTAGTACACACCACCATTGATACCAGACACGATGCAAACTGTTTATCCTTTAATAGAGAAAACATAATCTCCACCCTCCGTTATTTTGGCGTTCTTGCTAAGTTTGTCAATCCATATGTACTGTTTATTAATAACCGTAAACTGAAGAAAATACAACCATCAATATTTTTAGTTTTTGATTCATGGGTGGGGGGTGCTTTATCATACCATTTCTTGGCTGTTTACGCATTCCTGCACCATTAATCTTCTGCAATTATTCTTTAACTCGTTTCTACAATCCGGGTTATGGGCAATAATCTCCTGTGGAAGCGAAAGCGCGTGGAGCCAAATGGCCGTTGTCTGCTCAAGTCTCCCCATTTTTTCCAAGAGCAGGCCCAGTTGAAGATATGCCTGCAGGAAATCAGGTTTCAGATGAATTACGTGCCTCATATAGCATTCCGCCTCATGCATAAAACCAAGCTGCTCCACATAGATTGCAAGATTAAAGAAAACCGCGTACTCTTGTGGTGAATTTGGCTTTTTCAACCAAAGGCGAAGCAGTGTAACAGCGCGTTCATACTGCTGCGCCCCCCAAAGCTGCTGCGAGGTCATAATTGCAGTGGAAATGTCTAAAACGCCCATGGCACATTTTCTAAAATTTTCCTCAATAGGAATTATATTGATGGGCGGCAGAGAAGCTGCACTCTGAACCGAGAGTCCGCTAATATATCTAGCAACATTAAGAAATGTTGACCCTGAACTCCCCACAATAGATGATCGTGATAGAATCATAAGGTCTATCAGAGCATCTCTAACACTCTGGGCATTACGCCTAATATTACTGTTATATGCCCTGTTACTGCTATCCAAGGTAACATCTGACCACCCCTTCCCCTCCTCTTGGCGTTCTACATATGCGCTTTTGCAACGAACTCTCACATTTGGGTACAGCTTCGCTGCTGATTCTGACTCTACTGAATCTGAACAGACAAAGAAATACCGATCAGCATTAGACGCAACAATCTCTCCAACCTCAGAATCGGTATAACCAAGTATAAGGTCGGTTCTCCGCAGGTGAATACCATAAAAAGCATCGGGAAAGTTTTCTGCAATAAATGAATCTGCGGAAGTAACAAGGTCAGGGTGAAAGACAGTGCTGACTGCTATTCGCTGCAATTTTTCGGAAGAAATCCATTGGGGGAAAATAGCAGGGTAAAAAAACACATCGCGCCCATCAATTAAGCAATAATCAATGAACTCCTTTTCAGTAAAGAAACCATAGACAGACACATACGGTACGTTTAAATATTCAGAATTAATAGTATCATGGGACAAAACAAGCCAATCGTGGGCATGTTCTTTCAGATCAATTAGATTACTGGTTTTGACCACACGAAATGTACCAAACAGCTGAGTATATTCCGCTTCACACCAGTTATTTACCGGCCAAATCACTTCCAGTTCATAGCCAAGCAACTCCGCTGCGGCAATGCCAGAGATCAGAGCATTATACCTGTTTCCGAAGCCACCGTCACAGTAAACAATAAATCGTGCCATCAGAATCCTACCTCAACACTACTCAATAGCGATCGTTACTCATGAAAAAAGCGATGTAATCATACGTGCGGTTCTGGTCCATGTAAAAGTATCTATAAGGTCACACCGACCAAAAGAAAACGTCTTTAAATTTGATTTAGCTTCTGTTGCGCATTTCCCCATTATGTCAATCAGCGCATCCAAGTCCGGGTCAAGATACGCACTAATTGGTGTGTTCTGTACAACAACATGCTCATGTTTCCTACTCGGTATTTTTATTGACGTCATTTCATTACAAAAATCATCAGTCGAGCCACCGTCAGTTACTATAGCTTTAAGTCCGCTTGCAATCGCCTCAATGACCGGCAAATTGAACCCCTCGGCACGATAGGGAGACAGATAATAATCCGACTGACTGTACAATGAACGCAATTGCTCAATGGTAAGGGTTGAAGGTATTATCTTCACAGAATCCATACCTGCGGCATCGAGCGTGATTTCACCTGATGAGGCCAGATTACTAATCATGCTGTGGGCAGAAACACCATACAGTTCCTGCTGATCTTTAATTATGAGCCGCGCATTGGCATGTCTTTCCCGGACTTTAAAAAAAGACTTAAGAATCAGATCCATCCCTTTATTCCACAACGGTGATCCCACATTCAGAAAGATAACATCATCCTCTTTGTAACCTAGATTAGTCCTAATTTGAAGCCGATCAGACGTACTCAGGGGGAAATATTTTGTGCTGTCAACACCCAACGGAACCACAACAACGTGCGCCGGACTGAAACCATAATCAATGATTCGATCACGACTCCATCGAGAAGAGGTAATGATATAATTGCCATTATTCTGGTAGCTTTGAATATCAGGGGTTGATAAGAAGTTGCTACTGGACAAGCCAAGTTCCGTAATCATGAATGTCAGAATTTGAGCATTACTGCATTCAAGATTGGTCGGAAAATGTACTCGTAAAATATTTGACACAGCTTCACCAGAATAGGTCTTTATCTGTGTAATGATTTGTTGTTCAGTTAAGGTAAATCCCGCACCATTTTTATCTTTATTCCATTGTTGGTTAAAGTAAGGCATCTCCTGCTGGAATAATTCAAGAGAACTATCTTTTGACAACGCAAGCAATTGATACTGATTTACCATGGCATAGGAATGATTAATACCTGTCCACCCTTGAACAAGAAGCGATCTCTGGGCATCCTTACTTTCAGACACAAGGCCAAGCACTTCATGAACTTTTGTCTCTCCTGTTTCTATTATATGTTTTTTCTCATCGAAAGAAGCAATCTGCTCTTTCAATGCACGAGCAACGGCATTTTCAAGATCCAGTGTGATGCGTGGCATATCAAAAACAGGGCTGGATATTTTGGCGTGGTGCAACTTATTCTTTATTTTCGCAAGCTCACCGGCAGATAAGGCTAAATGTACCGCCCGTTCTTCGTACTCGGCCAGACTGTTCGTTATCAACTCAGTGAGGCCGAGGTTCTTTAGCAAGCTTCCCGCCATACGGGATGAAAATGTTTTACCAGAACAGGTAAGTAACGGCAGTTCCATCCACAATGCATCATTTGCTGTAGTGCCACCGTTGAATGGGAACGTATCCAGGAAAAGATCTGCAAGCTGATATCTGGCGAGGTAGTTCGGTGGTGCAACCCGCGACGCAAAAACAAGCCTCTGAGCATCTATACCCCGTATATATGCTTCTTTAACCATGTTTTCCTGAGCCCATTCGTTATCAGCCAGAAGCCAAAGTACGCTGTGTGGTACTCGCTTAAGTATATTCATCCAAACGGTAAACATTTCCGGCGTAAATTTATAATTATTATTAAAAGCACAAAATACCAAGGCATCTACGGGAAGATTATTTTCAACTCTGTGCGATTTTTCAGCGACTTCCCGTCTGGTGTCGCTGACCTGAAAACAGTTCGGTAAGTAGAGTGGCTTTTCGGTAAAATAAGGAGCCAGTTCGTCAGGGATCAGATAGTTGTCCGATATAACATAATCAATCCAAGGAAGTGCGGTTGTTCCGGTATAACCTAAATAGGTAATTTGCACCGAAGCAGGCCGATAGGAAAGAATTTGTGGCCGGGCCCCCGAGGTAAGACCTTGAAGGTCAATGAGAATATCAATCTCATGGGATCGAATACATTCAGCCGCTTCCCGGTCACCCATCTGGCCGATGGGTATATATTGGTCCATGGCCGAAATCACTCGACTACGCAACGACGTACCATCTTCACGGCTCCAGCTGAAACCGTAAATTTCAAAATTGACATGGTTGTGAAGTTCAAAAAGCTGGACGGTCAGTAGAGATACCGCATGGAGACAGAAATCCGACGACAGGTATCCCACCCTGATCCGCTCGTGGCCATACCCGCCAGGAGGTGCCATATTTTCTGTTTCAAACGAATATTTATGTGCCACAAAGCGTTTGGCGATAGAAAGCAAAAGCGGAGGATCATCAAAGGCGGCAACCGATGCCAGAGGAGATGTTCCGCTGATCATCTCCTCTCGGGTAATCCCCTCCGGCGGGTTATAGATGGGCCACCGGCACATTTTTTGCCTGAGATGCACGAGGTGGAGCAACACATCCTTCTGGGTCGAATCGATTGCAAAACTCTCCTCGAGGGCTGCAAGAGAATCCTGATAGTTTCTTTCTATTTCAAGTAACCGCCCCAGATTATTCAATGCGTGCAGCTGCAAAGATCGGTTCTCAGGCTGTGCTATTTCCTCAAAAGCAAGAGCAGCCCGCCACTGGGCCAGAGCCTCATCGGCAAGCCCCCGAGCTTCCAGGCAGTTGGCAAGATTCATCCGTGCCTGCAGAAAATTTGAATTCAACCCCAGAGCCTTTCGGTACATCGCCTCAGCCTGTGCACTCTGCCCATCAGAGGACATGAGCACCCCACAATTGAAACAGCCAATGTATACCAGAGCATTTGGCGTCATATCAATCCAGATACAGTACAATTCAATAGCGACCCTCCGCTGCCCTGCTGCTGACAGCCTGTCGGAAAGCACCATTACGTCGCTCAGCTCAAGCACACCAAGGCGCGCCTGCTCATACGCCCCCTTAATTTCTTCATCACTGACCACTATCACACCACTACCAACCACCATGAGCTATCCCCTCTGCAGTTTAAACTTAAAACGCAGAGCCACAATGTTCTGTGGCTCTGCGTCAGGTTACAACACACTATAGGTCAAATCAACCCAAAAAGTCTTTGTGTACAGTGCTGGGAACCTGGACCGGCAGTGGCCCCACAGTACTGTGCTTGTGATCATCGCCATAAGCAATCATAGTTCCGGCTGGTTTCCAGCTAAGTTGCTGTCCGGTCAGTACGGCAGCCCCGCTCAATGCACCACCAGGCAACTGCTCATCCAGTAAAGATTTGCTATCATTTGATGCAATGAACGATACCGCATCTACCGCAGTAGCGAGCGAACTGCCGGCTTTACCAATGTCTGCAAGTGAAGTCATATCAGCGGCAGTCAAGCCGTTCAGCATCTCCGTAGAGAGGTTCCTGCCCCCGGCAGTGAGCATAGCAGATACAGGACCTTCGGCAGAAAGGGCCGTGAATTTCTGCTGCGACAGAGTGCCTAACTGCTCCGTCGTCAAAGATGAAATAGCACCCGTACTGCCATTATTGTCGAAATAAACGTCGGCAAGCTCTCTAATCGAACCATCAGTCGCCGTATATGTTGAATCGAGTAGCGTCCAGTTACCGTTACTGCCGATGGCCGTCTTGACAGCATCCAGATTCAGCTCGGCCACACCCAGTGACGGAAGTGTAAACAGCTCAGATACCTGTGTCACACCATCCATATTACCATCTTCCCACACTTTGAGACCGCTCCATGCGCTATCGGCACTATTAAGTACCCCATCGCCATTGGAATCCAGACTCTTCAGAGCGGCAAAACCATCCGGAGCAATGCTGCCGTCCGGCAATACGGTCGAAGTACCAAACAACTCACTGCCACTGTCAATAACACCGTTGCCGTTAACATCCCGCACCAGAAAGCCGTTACCAGAGGTTATCCAGCCGACGTTTTCGGTGGTTCCATCAGCATTGAGATCGAAGTTAATACCTGCGTTCACTCCGACCGTTTTGACCCCCATGCCATCAAGATTGAGAACAAGCGGAGAACTCAGGAACGAATTATATTGTGACGTTGACATCGCAGCAACCTGAGCAGGTGTAAACGCAGTATCCAATCTTGCACTGTGAATAGCAGCGATATCAGCGGTAGTAAGTGCTTTTATCTGTGCCGTTGACAGAGCAGCAATCGACGTTGTAGAGAGTCCGATAACCTGTAACGTGGTCAGGGCCCCGATATCAGCCGTATTCAATTTGGCAAGGTTCGTCGTACCCAGCGCATTAAGTAACGACGCGCTCATGTTACGAACTTGTGCGGTGGTCAACGCACTCACCTGTGAAGTGCTCATGTTGGCAAACATTGTCGTCCCGAGAGAATTCAGCTGAGCCGTTGTCAATGAACGCACAGCGGCAGAGTTTAATGCCTGAAAACTAGTAGTCGTCATGGCGTCAAGGTCAGCGATGCTGATGGCGCGAACCTGGGCGGTGGTCAGGACACCTAACTGTACGCTTGTCAGGTTGTTGAGTACCGAAGTTCCCAGCCCGTTAATCTGGGCGGTGGTTAATGCACGTATATCTGCACTTGACAAAGCTTTCAAGCTATTGTCCAACAGCGCGTTAATCGTATCAGTACTCAAGATACGGACTTGAGCGGTTGTCAGGGCGGCCATTTGTGTCGTTGTCAATAAATTTAAGGTAGTGCTGGTCAGTGCACCCATCTGACCCGTCGAAAGTGACGCCACCTGCGCCGAGGTCAGTTGTAGCAGAGTGCTCGTGCTCATCGTATTGAGTACCGTCGTGTTTAAGGCCGAGATCTGCATTGAACTCAATGTAACCAGCTGCCCAGTGGAAAAATGACTGAGCTGATCGGTCGACAGGGCTTTGATCTGTGCGGTGGACAGACTGCGAACCGCAACCGATGAAAGTGCTGTCAAGTTTGTTGTAGAAAGCCCGTTCAAGGCATCACTGTTCAGTGACCGAAGCTGAACCGTGGTGAGCTGAGTCATCTGGGTGGTAGTGAGAAGATTCAGTGCCGAACTGCCAAGGGAATTGATCTGTGAGGCTGTCAGGGCACGAACTGAATTGCTTGAGAGCACATTTAGATTCCCTGAACTCAGACTGTTCAGAACGGTGGTGTTGATGGCGGCAAGCTGGGCCGTGCTCAGCAAGCTGATTTGTGTTGTAGTAAAGCTGGCAAGCTGCGCCGTGGTCAGGCTTTTTATTTCAGCTGTGGTTAGTGCCTTCTCCTGGGCACTCGTCAGAACACTGATTGTCGTCGTATTCAGTCCAGGAATCTGCCCCGTTGTCAAGAGCGCAATCTGGGTGGGCGACAGTGCCTGAAATGGCACCGTAGTGAGAGGTTGAAGGGTTATGGTACTGAAAATCTGGCCGGCCGACAAGGCGTTAATACTATCAACGTTTAGCGCCTGTAACTGAACGGTGGTAAGCAGTTTCAACTGAGAGACACTCAGGTTTGTAATGCCGGTGGTATTAAGGCCATTTACCTGTGACGTGGTCAGACTCCTGATATCACTTGAATTTAATATTTGAATGTTTGTAGAAACGAGCCCGTTCAGTGCTTCAATTGTCAAGGCGCGAACCTGCGCCGTATTGAGGACACTCAGTACAGCCGGGCTCATACTGTTAAACTTGTCAGCACTCAAGACGCCGATGGCGGATGGGGTCAGTGCCTTGACCTGACCGCTGGTCAGATTGGTGACAATGGCAGTGGTAAGGGCACTGATCTGATCCGTCGTGAGAACCTTCACCGCCGAGGTGGCAAGTGCCTGCACGGCAGTCAAAGTCAGTGCGTTAAGGGCGTCCCCGCTCAAGGATGGAATCAGGTTGGTACTCAACGAGGCGACCTGACTGGTGGTCATGCCGTTTAGTACCGAAGTGGTAAAGTTACCGGCCTGGTAGGTGGTCAGCCCCTTCAGCTGAGCCACTGACAGTGCCTTCATATTGGTGGTCGTCAACGCATTGATACCGTCACTGCTCAGTGCCCGCACCTGGCCGGTAGTGAGTATGGCCATCTGCGATCCATTCAGACTATTCAACTGGCTGGTGCTGAGAGCAGCGACATCAAGAGTGGTAAGCGACTTGACCTGATTGGTCCCAAGATGACTGATTGTGGTCGTATTCATATCCGTTATCTGATATGGGGCCAGCGCAATGATTTCCCCAGAGGTCAGTGCCTGGAGATGGCTGACGTCTAATCCGTTGAGAGCCTCACTTGTCATTGACTGGATCTGGTTGGTCCCCAGTGACGCTATCTGAAGGGTGCTCATTACGTTCAGTGTGGTAGAGCCCAGCGAGTTTAACTGCTCGACGGTCAGGGAGCGGATGGCAGCAGAGCCGATGGCCTGCAGGCTGGTTGAGCCAAGTCCCTTCAGTGCATCGGCGTTAAGCATGGCAAGCTGGGCTCCGCTCAGTGAGGCTATCTGGCTGGAAAGCATATTGTACAGGGCGGTGGAGCTGAGCTCTGGCAGCTGGTTGGTGGTGAGGGCACGTATCTCTGCCGTAGTAAGAGCCGGCATATTGGTTGAGTTCAGTGAATTAACCACGTCAGGTGTCAGAGCAGCTATCTGCGTAATCGACAATGACCCGAGCTGGCTGGTAGACAAATTGTTAAGTGTTACCGTATTTAATGAACTCACCTGGTCATTAGTCAGCGAAAAAATTGCCGACGTAGTAAGTGCCTGCAGATTTTGCTGGGTAAAACCGTTCAACTCATCTGTGCTGAGCGCAAGCACCTGAGCTGTCGACAACTGGGCCAGTAGGCCAATCCCCAGGCCGTTCAACTGTGTCGTGGTCATACTGTTGATAAGCCCGGCCGACAGGGCACGCACCTGGTTAGTTGCCAGGCCGCCCAGGGTACTACTGTTCATGCCACTGACCTGAACCGAGGTCAGGGCTGCCACTTCCACCGTTGTCAATGCCTGCATATTGGTTGAACCAAGTGCATCAAGGTGGACTGCCGTGAGTGCCTGGATCTGTGACGTGGTAAGGGAAGCCAGCTGAGTAGTATTCATATTGGTCAGGGCGGTTGTCGTCAGTACGGCCACAATACCCGTAGAGATGTTCCGGATATCTTCCGTACCGAGGGCCCGCATATTGTTAATTCCCAGGCCGATAAGATCAGCACTGTTCAATGCTTGGACCTGCACACTGGTCAGGGCACTAATCTGTGCCGTATTCCAGCTATTAATCTGGCTACCAGTCAGCAGATTGATGTTAGCCGTAGAGAGCGCGGCAACCTGGGCGGTACCCAATGCACCCATCATGGTGGTATTAAGACCATTGACCTGGTCTGATTTGAGTGCGGCAATATCACTGGTGGACAGTGCCTGCAGGTTTCCGGTACCCATATTATTGAGTTTATCACTCGAAATCATCTGAATCTGTGCCGTAGTCAAAGCGACCAACTGGGTTGTACTCATGCGGATAAGGGCAGTAGACGTCAAGGCCCCCACCTGATTTGTGGTGAGTGCTGCCACCTGTAGTGTCGTTAATACCGGCATGTTGCCAGCATTCAGCGCATTGAGATCCTGAGTGCTGATGGCCTTCACCTGCGCAGTTGTCAGGCTCCTGAGCTGTGTGCTGGTCATGGCATTCAAGGTTACGTCGGTCAGCTGATTAATCTGGGCCGATGAAAGGGCCTGAATTTCCCTGGTGTTCAGCAACCCCTGAGTGGAAGAGGTGAGAGAATTCAGCTCTTCACTGGCGATGGCCTGAATCTGCACATCAGACAATGCAGACAACTGGGCGGACGACATCCGGTTCAGCACATCCGTCGAGAAAGCCCGTATCTGACCGGTCGACAGTGCCACAACATCTGCCGTGCTCAATGCCTGAAGCTGGGTTGAGTTCAGTGCGTTGAGGGCACCGCTGTTCAGTGAGCGTATCTGGGCGGTTGAAAAGAGGGCCAGCTGGGTTGTAGACATGGCTGAGACCTGAGCAGCCGTGAGGCTGGCCGTATCTGCCACACTCAGAGCATTTATCTGGTCACTGCTCAAACCGGAACTGAACGATGCGCCCAGTGTACTCAACTGCCCTGTTGTCAGTGATGCAATAGCAGCGGTACTGAAATACTGGACATTGGCACTGTTCATGGCACTCAGATTTTCCGTCGCCAGTGCCCGGAACTCCCCTGTGGTCAGTGCAGCCAGCTGAAGACTCCCCAGCTTGTCCAGTACATTGGTGTCAAATCCATGTACCTGCAGGGTGGTCAGTGCGGCAATCTGGGCACTGCCCATGGCGCGATAACTTGAGGAACCGAGGCTATTCAGATCCACACTGGAGATGGCCTGAATCTGTTGCGTCGTGAGCGCGGCAACCTGTGCCGTTTTCAGAGTGTTCAGCACATCTGTGCTGAATCCGTTTATCTGACTTGTTGTCAGTAACCGGATGTTGTCACTGCTGATCGCCTGGAGGTTACCAGCAACAATGGCGTTCAGGTCGGTGGAGGTGATGGCACGCAGCTGGTCGCTTCCCAGCTGGGTAATCTGCCGGCTGCTCAGGGCATTGAGTACCGAGGTCGTGAAGCTCTGTATCTGGCTTGAGGTCAGGGCGGCAATATCGGCACTGCCCAGGGCGTGCATGTTCGCCGACAACAGACCATTCAGGGCGTTACTACCCAAAGCCTGTATCTGGTCGGTAGTCAACCAGCCGAACTGGCGAGTGGTCATGCTGTTGAAGGCACCGGCGGTCAGGGTGGAAATCTGATCCGTAGTTAACGCGACTATTTCCGCGGAACTGAACGCCAGCATATTTTCCGGCGTCAGGGCATTAAGTTCGGTACTGTTCAGGGCCTGAATCTGGTCTGAACGGAGCCATCCCAGCTGACGGGTTGACAGATGATTGAGAGCAGTGGTGTCAAGACTCGAAAGCTGGTCCGTTGTCATGGCACCAATCCCGGCCGCTGTGAGGGCTTGAAGGTTGTCAGATGCAATACTATTCAACTGACCGCTCCCCAGAGCCTGAATCTGGGTCGATGTCAGCCACCCTACCTGTCGCGTGGTCATATTATCCAGTATAGCGGTGGTCAGATTCTGTATCTGGGTTGTTGAAAGGGATGCGATTTCAGCCTGATTAAGTGTCTTCAGGTTATCGGACGTCAGACCGTTCAGTGTGTCGCTGGCGATTGACTGAATCTGTATGGAACTAAGCCATCCAAACTGGCGACTCGTCAGGGTATTAAGTACCGTCGTATTGACACTGTTCAGCTGTTGGGGTGTCAAGGCCATGATCTCTTGCGAAATCAGTGCCTTCAGGCTGTCTGAGTTCAGTGCATTCAAATTATCGGTGCTCAGGGCTTTGATCTGATTAGAGTCAAGCTGTGATACCTGACTGCTGCTTATTCCGTTTAATGCTCCGGCGGTGAGGGAATTGATCTGGAGCGTGGTAAGGGCCCGAATATCATCCGTTGTCAGCGCCTGCATCCGCGTTGAGTTAAGTGAGTTGAGATTATCCGTTCCCAGAACCCGTACCTGAGCTGTGGAGAGTGCAGCTATCTGAGCACTGCTGAGCACGCTCATCTGTTGATCATTGAGCGCATTGATGACACCGGTAGAAAGTGCCCTGGTCTGGGCCGTACTGAGCGATGAAATGAAGGAGCTATTCAGATCACTCAGTTGGCCGGAGGTGATGGTTGCCACAGCCCCCGTATTAAGAGCACGCAAATTGGTACTGATGAGTGCATTCAGATTGTCCGTACCCAGTGCCCGGAATTCGCCAATAGTGAGAGCCGCCACCTGTCCCGTCGAGAGACTGTTCAGAAAGTTGGTGTTCAGGGCAGCAACCTGTACGGTGCCAAGTGCTGCGATATCCAGCGTACCAAAAGCCTGCAGATTGGCTGAACCAATCCCGTTCAGTGCCTCACTATTCAGTGCACGGGCCTGTGCACTCCCTATGGCGGCAGCCTGAGCCGTTGTCAGGTGGTCAAAGGTGTCCGCCGTGAGGGTGCTGACCTGTGTCGTCGTCAATGCGAGTATCTGTGCAGTGCTGAGCGCATGAATGCTGGTTGTGGTAAGTGCATTCAAGGCATCACTTCCCAACGCCTGAATCTGGTCGCTTCGGAGCCAGCCAAGTTGGCTTGTCGACATACCGTTGAGCACCGAGGTTGTCAATGAGGCCAGCTGCAAACTGCTCAGGGCACCTATTTCCGACGAGACCAGTGCGGCAAGATTGCTTGTTCCCAGGTTGTTTAAATTATCACTACTGATGGCCCTGATCTGATTCGTACCCAGCACCGCCACCTGTGCAGTCAACAGGCTACTGAGAACAGACGTACCGAAGGCACTCACCTGTGCCGTACTCAGCGCATTCACCGCATCGGTAGTGAGAGCCTGGAGCGCGTTGGCCCCCAAGGCATTCAGGTTAGCACTGTTGAGCGCGCGGACCTGAGCGGTGGTAAGGGCCCCCATCTGGGTCGTGGTGAGGGAGGTAGCCTGTGCCGTGCTCAAGCTTAAGATATCCGCTGTCGACAGGACCCTGATCTGATCGCTGCTCAGTGCGGAGGTGAATGCGGTGGACAATGAACCGATCTGGTCAGTGGACAAGGTCGCCACAGCTGCCAGGCCTAATGCCTGTACTGTACTGCTTTGAAGGGCGTTCAGCACATCAAGTGAGAGCACCTTGAATTCCGTTGATGTCAGTGCGGCGACCTGTCCGGAAGTCATGTGGTTCAAAAGATCGGTCGAAACACTCCGCAGTTGGGCCACGGTGAGTGCAGCGATATCATCCGTATTCAACGCCTGCAGGTTAGTTGTGCCAATGCCATTCAGAGTCGCGCTTGACAACGACTGTACCTGAACAGCCGTCAGTACCGACATTTGGCCGGTGGTCAGGTGGTTGAGAGTACCCGTAGTGAGAGCAGTGACCTGGGCGGTGGTCAGGGACTGTATAGCATCCGTACTAAGAGCATCAAGAGAGGATGCCTGCAGTGCATTCAGCACTCCACTCCCCAATGCAGCGGCCTGAACTGTTGTCAGCACCGACAGCTGTGAAGTGGTCATTCTGTTGAGCACGTCAGTACTGATGGACCGCAGCTGTGCTTCGGTCAGTGCCATGATAGCATCACTGCTCATCACCTGTAGTTTTGTGGAGGTAATGGCGTTTATTTCGGAACTGCTGAGGGCCACGGCCTGATCCGATGTCAGAACGGCCATGAGCGCGCTCCCCATGCTGGTGAGCTGTGCGGTCGATAAGCTGCCGATTACCGCAGGAGTCAATGCAACAAGCTGGGCAGTATTCAGGTTGCTGATGAAGGACGTTGTCAGATTTGCCGCTTGGTCACTGTTTATGGTGGCGATGTCCGCCGTGGTCAGAAAGGCGAGATTCGTGCTGCCTATCCCGGTCACATTACTAAAATTCAGTGACTGGAATTCATCCGTGGTAAGGGCGGCCAACTGGGTACCGTTCATCTTGTCAAGCGTGGCGGCCCCCAAGGAGTACAGCTGCGCCGTGGTCAAGGCTACGATGGTATTAGTGGCCAATGCCCGAAGATTCAGTTGCGAAATACCTGCCAGATCATCAGTGGTGAGTGCCTGAACCTGGCCCGGTGTCAACACGTTCAGTTGCACAGTTGTCATGCTGTTCAACAGCGTTGAGTTGACGGCATTGATTTGTCCCGTGGTTAATGCGGCAACTTCGGTGGTGGTCAGAGCCCTAAGGTTGTCCGTGGACACCGAATTGAGAGTTAATGCCTGAACCTGGGCGGTCGTCAGGATCGCCATTTGCGACGTGCTCAGACCCGCCAGCTGCGTCGAGGTCATGGTATTTATTGCTGAAGACGACAATTTCTGTATCTGAGCGGTGGACAGCTTACTCAACACGGTGGGTGTAAGCTGGGTCGGCGTTAAAGCCCCCACCTCCGCGTTGGTCAATAATTGCAGGCTGGAAGAGTTGAGGGTTCCCAGCGTGGCACCGTCAAGGGCCTGCATCTGGGCCGTACTCAGCCAGGCAAGCTGGGTGGTCGTCACCTGAGCCAGCTGGCTGGTGGTGAGACCATGGATAGCGGCAGTGGAAAGTGCTGCTACCTCTTGTTGCGTCAGTACCACCAGATTGTCGCTACTCATGCTGTTGATATTTTCTGGACTGAGTGCCCTGACCTGGGCCGGCAACAGTGTAACCATCTGGCTGGTCGTCAGGCCGTTTAACTGGTCACTGGTCAAACTATTGATTGCAGCGGTTGACAGACCTGCCAGCTGGTTCGGCAACAGGTAGTTCAACGTTGTGGTGGTTAAGTGGGACACCTGATCGGTGGTCAGACTCTTCAGCTCCGTCGCAAGCAGTGACTGTAAACCATCCGATGTCAGGGCATTTATGTTTGTTACGTTCAATGCCTGAATCTGGGCACTGGTCAAAAGCGTCAGCTGATGGGTGGAAAAAGCGTTCAGCGTGTCGGTAGTCAACCCGTTCAGGGCAGAGGGAGCGATGGCAAGCATATCCGCATCGCCTAAGGTCTGAAGGGTCGTGGAGTCAAGGGCGTTCAACGTACCTGCGGAAAGCCCGGCTATCTGCATGGAAGACAGCGGCACCAACAGGGCGGTATTACTCAGGATCTGTTGATTGGTCAGGCTGTGGATCGCCGCAGTGGACAGGGAACTTATCTGGCTTGTTGTCAGGTAGCTTAACGTCGTAGTATTCAGCTGAGACACCTGATCGGACGTCAGTGCGGCGATCTCGATGTCGGTCAGCGACTGAAGATTCGTCGATGACAAACCATTTATTTCAGCGGGCAGAAGAGCCTGTACCTGGGCGGTGCTCAGCTGCTGCAACTGGTTGGTGAACAGCTGATCCAGTATGGTCAGGGCCGGAATAGCCGACAGGCTGATCCCCCCGATATTGGCGTCACTGATCTGCGTCAGTACCGAGGTGGTCAGCGAGTTCAGAACGTCGGCACCCAGTGACTGAAACTGCAGCGTGGTAAGATTATTCAGCAGGGTAATGCCCACTGCAGTGAGCTGTGGACTGGAGAGACTGCCCACGGCCGCAGACGACAGTTGGCTCATCTGGCTGGTGGTAAGAGTGCTCAAGGTCGTGGTGTTGAGTTGGCTGATCTGGTCACCGGACAGGGCTGCGATCGCCTGGTCGGACAGCAGCTGCAGGCTGGTAGAAAGCAGGGCATCAATGTCTGCATACGGTAATGCCTGTATCTGGCTGGTGGTTAGATACGCCAGCTGTTGCACAGTCAGTTTATTGAGTGCGTCGGTGGCCAAGGCAGCCAGCTGGACTGAGGTCAGGGCCTGTATTTCGGTCTGGTTCAGTGCCTGAAATCCGGTGGTGCCCAGTGCGTTGAGGTCATCGCTGCCAATGGCCTGGATCTGGGCCGTCCCGAGCGAAGCCAGCTGGGCTGTGGTCAAGTTGTTCAGCACGTCCGTGGAGAAAGCAGCTACCTGCCCGGCAGACAGTGAATCAATGACTCCGATGCCAATTGCCTGTAGTTTGGGCCCAGTGAGAGCGTTCAGGGCGGTACTGTTTAGGGCCTGAATCTGGGTCGTGGACATGGCGTTAAACTGATCGGTGGTCAAGCCATTAATCTGACTGCTGTTAAATGCACCGACAGTGGACACCGTCAACGCCTGGATCTGACTGCTACTCAATTTACCGAGTGCGGTACTGGTCAGTGAACTCATCTGACCGGCCCTGAGGGCACGAATTTCCGCCGAGGTCAGGGACTGAAGAGTCCCTTGATTCATGGCGTTAAGGTCCGAAGTGGTAATTGCCTGAATCTGAGCTACCGTCAGGTTTTGCAACTGCCCCCCATTCATATTATTGAGGACCTGGGTATTGAATGTACCAACCTGGGTTACTGTCAGAGATTGGATCTGGGCTGAAGTGAGGAACCCCATCGTGGTAGAGGTGAGCGCATTCAGATCACCACTGCTGATGTTCTGTATCTGTGCTGCCGTTAAATTAGGGACCTGCGCAGAGGTCATCTGATTGAGGACGCCGGTGGCGAAGGCACTCACCTGGCTCACGGTCAGGGCCTGAACCTGAACAGAGGTGAGGGCCTGCAGGTTGTCACTCGACAGTACGTTGAGATCGGTGCTGGTGAGTTTTTTAATCTGATCGCTGCTCAAGGCAACAACCTGCAGGGTACTCAAGCCGTTGAGTGTCCCGGTGGTAAGGGTCTGGACCTGCGCCGCCGTGAGTCCCCGGATCACTGCAGTGCTCAGGGCCTTTATGTTTCCCGGCGTCAGGGCATTGAGATCGGCACTGTTCAGTGACTGCAACTGATTCGACGTGAGCAGTGCCAGCTGAGCGGTGCTCAGGTTATTGAGTACGCCGGTCCCCATGGCGGCAAACTGTGTTCCGACCAGGGCTACGATATCCGATGTGGGCAGCACCCGAAGCTGGGTTGAGGAGAGTGTATTCAGACTGGCACCGCTCAGCACCTGTGCCTGGGCCGTGGTGAGAACCCCCATCTGGGTGGTGGTTAAACTGCTGATCTGATCCGTGGTCAGGTTGTGAACCGCATCGGTTGTCAGGGCGATGATCTGATTCACGCTCAGATGAGTGACCGTCCCCGTGTTCAGGGCACCCAACTGGGCCGGGGTGAGCGCGTGGATTGCCGCCGTGCTCAGTGCCTGCAGGTTAACAGACAGCATACCGTTCAGACCGGTGCTGGTAATTCCCTGAATCTGGCCGCTGGTCAGCTTGGGTAACTGTTGTGTACCCATGGCATCAAGAGCCGGCACGGCGAGGGCAGCCAGTTGGCCGGTGGTCAGGGCCGCGATCTGAGCCGCATTAAAATACTGCAGGTTGGTCTGAGTCAAATTATTCAGGTCAGCACTGTTGATGGCCTGCATCTGATCAGTGGTCAGCATGGCGAACTGCTGCGAGCTCAAGAGGTTAATTGTCCCCGTGCTGAGTGTTCCCACCTGCGACGCCGTCAGGGCCTGCACTTCGACGCTGGTCAGTGACCAGAGATTGGTCGTCAACAGAGCATTAATGGCATCACTGGCGAGGGCGGTCACTTGGCTGGCGGTCAGGCTGGCAATCTGCAGGGTGGACATGCCGTTCAGCACTGTTCCGGTGAGGGCAGCCAGCTGGGTACTGGACAGGGCTTGTACTTCACCTGTGGTGAACGCCTGTAACGTCGTGCTGGTGAGGGCGTTCAGATTGTCATTGGTCAGCAGTTGAATCTGTTCCGTCTTGAAAGCAGCAAGCTGTGAGGTGCTCAGCTGAGTGAGAATGGACGTGTTAAATCCTCCCAGCTGTACAGCGGTCAGGGCACCAATATCTGTATTGCTGATGGCTCGCAGGTTATCTATAGAGAGAGCGTTGATATAATCAGTGCCAACAACCTGAATCTGCCCCGTGGTCAGGGCAGCGACCTGTGTGGTGCTCAATCCATTCAGCTGTGGCAACGAAAGGGCTGCCACATCGTCAGTGGAGAGATAGCCAACTTGGGCGGTCGACAGCTTACCAAGTGCGGTGGTCGTCAGAGCACTTACCTGACCGGTGGAAAGGACACTGACCTGAGCAGAATTCAACGCCTGCAGGTTGGTTGAGGAGAGCCCGTTCAATGCGTCACTTCCCAGTGCCAGTATCTGATCGGTGGTCAGCCACCGCATCTGTTTGGTACTCATATTATTGAGCACCGTACTCCCCATGGCACCGATCTGGCTCTGGTCCGCTGTCAGAGCCGTAATCTGGGCACTAGCAAGATACTGAATTGACGTTGAGGTAAGTCCGTTCAGAGCAGCACTGCCAATTGCTTTTATCTGGGTATCGGGGGTGAGGGAGGTGATCTGACTCTTGGACATACTGTTAAGAACCGACGTATTCAGCGACCCCAACTGGGATTCTGACAGTGCCATGACCTCTGCAATGTTTAGTGCCTTCAGATTATCCACGGAGAGAGCGTTCAGATCGCCACTGCTGATAGCTTTGACCTGATCGCTGGTCAACCAGGTAATCTGGCGGGTGGTAAGGTTCGTCAGCACCATCGTATCAAATGAACCAATCTGAGCAACCGTCAGGATTGGAATTTCCGTTTCGCTGAGGGCCCGTAAATTGGTCACGGAGAGAGTATTCAAGGCATCGCTGCCGATGGCCTGAATCTGATCGTTTGTCAGCACGGTCATCTGAACGGTGCTCATATTAGTCAGGGCAGTGCCGAACAGGGATGATATCTGGGTAGCCGTCAGAGCACGGATGTCATCGGTTCCAAAGGCCCGCATATGCGTTGAATCAAGCGAGTTCAAGGCATCACTTGACAAATAATGCACCTGGGACGTGGTCAGGGCGGCAATTTCGTCGGTGCGCAGAGAACCCACTTGGTCATTACTCAACTGGGCAATCACGTCACCCTGAAGGGCCTTGATCTGGTCAGTACTCAGGTTTCCGGTAAAAGTAGTTGCCAGCGATCCGATATCAGTAACTGAAATTGTAGCGATACTCGCTGTGGTAAAAGCCTGTATAGTGGTGCTCCCCAGGACATTGAGGTTGTCGATACTGAGGGCCCGAAACTGGGCGGTCGTGAGGGCGGCGATCTGTCCCGTGCTCATTTTGCCCAGGGTAGTCGTATCAAAGTTATTCAGCTGCGGCGAGGTTTTCAAAGCCCGGATGTCATCGGTACCGATGGCCTGCAGGTTGGTGGAACTCAGAGCATTCAGATTATCACTACCGATAACCTTAACCTGGTCGCTGGTCAACGCCAGAATCTGGGCGGTTGTCATATCGACCAGTACTGACGTATTAAATGCCCCAATCTGGGAGGTCTTCAGAGCCGCGATATCTTCCGTCGATATTGCTTGGAGATTGGTTGAACCGAGAGCATTCAGATCGTCAATGATGATTGCTTTAATCTGGGTCGTGGTCAGTTCCGAAATTTGCACTGTGCTCAGCAGATTCAGGGCAGACGTATTAAGACCGGCCACCTGTGCCGTCGTCAGTGCCTGAACCTGAAAGTACTGAAGCACCTGCAACTGATCCGAGGTGAGCACATTCAGGCCACTGACCTTTATTGCCTGAATCTGTCCTGCAGTAAACGCTTGCAAGTCGTCCGTTGTCATAGCACTAATCTGATCTGGACTGAGCCCCGCAATTGTAGCAGTGTTTTGCGTATTATATTGTGTCATCTCGAACCTCCGGTAGTATCTGTCGTTCTATTCTCATATCAATAAATTAATTTAAATTAAACTCACGTTATCGTGCCATCAAGTTACTGCCACCACGCTGTCGGGGGCGGATTGCACCGCCACCGCACAAAATAGAGTATCTCACATGGAGGGTAATCTAACGTAACTCTACATTCTTTTACTATTCTAATCAAACATTGTCAAGCATGTTAGAAAGAAACTCATAGTGGGTTCATCGGTAAACTGTAATCTGAACTTTAGAATTTTCTTTCAATATTCTTCAAAAAAATATAAAACGCTTTTATCTACGATGGGGCAACCGGCAACAATGGCGGTTCCCGCTGCATATATTGTAGGTTGGGCAAAGCAGCGCGTGCCCGACTATTCCCGCGATCACCTGCCACCACACCACTTTCCTTAGACAATTTAATAATAATCCTGTATATACTTGACCGCGTATGGCAGTGCTCCATAAAAAAACAGTTCCCACAGGTTCTATCCTATGATTAATTCAGGCATGCTCTCTCTGGTAATAATGGCGAGGCACCACGGCATAGCAATTGATGAGGCCAGGCTACTCCATGAGTTTGGCCAAAAACCGTTTACGGAGCAGGTCATTCTCCGTGCCGCCAAACGCCTCGGCATGACCGCACGGGCGGTCACACAGGAACCGGAGCGACTGGATCGCACACCCCTTCCGGCCATCGCCAGCGATAAGGAAGGCAATTTTTTCATCGTTATCAGGTATGGCTACACACAGGGAGATACCACCAACCTTAAGGTTGTCATCCAGCGTCCCGACTCTCCTTCTGGGCAGATTCTGGAATTGCATGAATTTCTCGATATATGGTCCGGCCGTTTCATCTTCTGCATCTCTAAAGCCACCTACATGAAGGAGTTGGGTAAATTTGACTTCAGCTGGTTCATCCCGGCAATTGTCAAATACCGTAAACTGCTTGCCGAAGTGATGGTGATCTCCTTTGCCATTCAGCTTCTCGGCCTGATTACCCCCCTGGGAATGCAGGTAGTCATGGACAAGGTGCTGGTCAACCACGCCATGAAGACCCTCAACGTGGTGGCCTTCGGCCTGCTCTGTGCCGCTTTCTTTGAAAATATCCTCACCGGCATCCGCACCTGGGTGTTTGCCATCACCTGCAGTAAAATCGATGTGGAGCTGGGTGCCCGGCTCTATCGTCACCTTATCTCCCTCCCCACCGCCTATTTTCAGAGCCGCCGGGTGGGGGAATCAGTGGCACGGGTCCGGGAGCTTGAAAACATTCGTAGCTTCCTCACCAGCAACGCCCTCTCCCTGGTGCTGGACTTCTGTTTCTCTTTCGTCTATGCCGGAGTCATGGTGTGGTACAGTTTTCAGCTTTCCATGATTGTCTTCGCATCGCTGCCGTTCTACTTTCTTCTCTCCGTCGGCTTTACCCCTCTCCTCCGCGACCGTATCAAAGTTGCTTGTGAATGTGGTGCTAGAAACCAGTCGTTTCTGGTAGAATCATTAAGCGGCATTGACACGGTCAAATCAATGGCCGTCGAACCCCGCTGGGTCGACACCTGGGAAAAACAGCTGGCCGGTTACGTCACCGCCGCCCTCAATACCGTTGCCATAGGCACGGTCGCCATGACCGGTGTCAGCACTGTCAGCAGGGTAGCCTCCATAGCTATCCTCTGGATCGGAGCTGCCCAGGTGGTTGACGGCAGCCTGTCGGTGGGGCAGTTGATCGCCTTTACCATGATGTCGGGGCGTTTGACCGACCCGATTCTCCGCATCGCCCAGCTCTGGAACAGCTTCCAACAGGTCGGCGTCTCCATGGAACGAATGGGAGACATCCTCAACGCCCCCACGGAGATGTCCGGCAACAAAACCCGTATCCCCCGCCTCGACGGCTCCATCGAGTTCGATCAGGTTTCGTTCCGCTACCGCCCCGATACCCCCGATATCATCCGTTCCGTCAGCGTCAAGATCGAGCCGGGACAGGTGATCGGCATCGTCGGCCGCTCCGGCTCGGGGAAAAGCACCCTGACCAAGCTGGTGCAGCGGCTCTACTCTCCGGACCGGGGACGGGTACTGATCGACGGCCAGGATATAGCCATCATCGACACCACCTCCCTGCGTCATCAGTTAGGAGTAGTGCTCCAGGAAAACCTCCTGTTTACCGGCACCATCCGGGACAACATCGCCCTCTCCAACCCCGCCCTCCCCATCGAGCCGATCATGGAAGCGGCCAAACTGGCCGGTGCCCATGAATTCATCTGCGAGCTGCCGGAAGGGTACGACACCGGCGTAGGGGAGCATGGCAACGGGCTCTCGGGGGGACAACGGCAGCGGATAGCCATCGCCCGGACCCTCATCAGCAATCCCCGCATTCTCATTTTTGATGAAGCAACCAGTGCCCTTGACTATGAATCGGAGCAGATTATTCAGGAGAATATGCGAAGCATCTGTGCCAACCGGACCGTGTTGATCATCGCCCACCGGCTCTCTGCGGTGCGCCATGCGGACCGCATCCTGGTCATGGAGCGGGGCCAGGTGGTTGAGGATGGGCCCCATGAGGTTCTGCTCACCAAACCGGGAGGGATCTATGCCCATCTCTACAGCTTACAGTTCGGCGGACAGGCCATGCCCGGAGGAGATGCGCTATGAGCCTGAAGCACAAACTCGAAGCTCAGGGTATGTTGTGGAAGCATTATCGAAAGACCTTCCGCACCTACTGGGCCCTGCGTAACCAGGTGGGAAGCGACCTGTTCCGGCGGGAAGAGGCGGAATTTCTGCCGGCGGCCCTGGAAATTCAGGAAAAGCCGGTCTCCCCCACACTCCGCATGACCGCAAAGGTTATTATTACTGTCCTGCTCATCGGCCTGGGGTGGACTTTTTTTGCCACCCTGGATATTTTCGTCTCCGCCTCAGGTGAAATCATCCCCCACGAACGGACGAAAACCGTTGCCTCCATCGACATGGCAAGTGTCAAGGCCCTCCATGTCAGTGAGGGACAACTGGTAAAAAAAGGTGATCTGCTCATCGAACTGGATACCACCGCCGTCGATGCGGAACATGACAAGGCAAAGAGCAACGTGACTGAAGCCCGCCTCAAGATCGCCCGCTCCCAGGCACTGATTGCGGCCATTGACAGCCGCCGGGCACCCCGTCTGTCTGCACTGGCCGACATTCCGCCACACCGGATCATTGAAGTGCAGGAGCACCTGAACGGCCAGTACCGTGACTTCATGGCACGGGTACAACGCCTGGAGGGGAGCATCGCCCGCTATACGGAGTCTCTGGCGTTGATCACCCGGCGGGTTGCCGACTACAAGGAACTGGCAAACAACCATGATGTGTCAATGCACACCTATCTGGAGAAGGAGCAGGAACGTGCCGACATCGAAGGGCAGCTGAAAGACACTAAAAATCAGCTGACCGGCCTGATCGCAGACGCAAAGCGCATCGCCTATGATGAGCAGGAAGAGGCGGCAAAGACCATTGGTGAGGCCCGCCAGGACGTGACCCGTAATGCGGCCCACAGCAAACTGCTCAGACTGGTGGCACCCATAACCGGCACGGTACAACAGCTTGAGGTCTACACGGTGGGGGGGATCGTACCGGCCGCCCAGCCGCTCATGAAGATCGTTCCCAAAGAGGATCATGTTGAAGTGGTGGCCAAGATCGAAAACCGGGATGTGGGCTTTGTTGAGGTGGGCCAACTGGCCGCCGTCAAAGTAGACGCCTTCGATTACGCTAAATTCGGCTTCATTCAGGGAAAGGTGGTCAACATCTCACAGGATGCGGTCAAGGATGAAAAGAGAGGGCTCCTCTACTCACTGACCATCGCCCTGGACAAATCGACCATCCAGGTCAAAGAAAATGAGGTTCCCTTGACCGCCGGCATGACCGTATCGGTGGATATCAAGACCGGCTCCCGCAGGGTCATCGAATATTTCCTTAGCCCGTTCGTCCAGCATAAACGGGAAAGCCTCCACGAGCGATAGGAGGCAAGCTAACGGTCGTTCACCCATTCAGCGACGAATTCATTTGTGGGTATTCGTAGGGGCGTCAGTGATGTCCGGTTTGGTTTTTGCTGGTGGCACCCTTTCGCCCTAATCCGCCCTGACGGGCACCTTCTCCCAGAGGGAGAAGGAAAAAAACACAACCCTTCTCCCCCCGGGAGAAGGTGGCCAAAGGCCGGATGAGGGGATAAAGCAGCGAATTTTACCCCATGCAATTTGCTAACGGACCACACGGTAGGGGGGTGTATAACTATACGCCCAAAAGTGGTGGCGTTACCGTCCATTTCATTATTTGCAACTGGCACTGTGATATAAAATTAACGACACATATGGGAGGATGGGCGTATAATCAGCCCTCCCTACGAAAATCTTTTTTGCCGTTGGAGATTACAGCATGCAGGTAGACAAAAAACAGCACAAAGCACTTAAGTGCCTCGAAAATGGCAAACTCCGTGAAGCTGAAGAGCTGTTCAGCCAGATCATCAAAAGCAAACCCAACGATTTTGTCTCCCTGTTTTCCCTCGGCGTTGTCATGCAGAAAAGCGGCAACTCCCCCAAGGCTCTCGAATATATGGACCGGGCCATCAGGGTGAAACCGGATTTTGCCCTCTCCTGGTATAATAGAGGCTTTGCCCTCCAGGAGTTGCGAAGAAACAGTGAATCGGTGGAGAGTTATGACCGGGCTCTGTTCCTCGCCCCCACCAACACCGATGCCCTGGTAAATCGGGGGGTTGTCCTTCGGGAAATGGGGCTGTTTCGTGATGCGGTGGAAAATTATGAGCGTATTATCGCGCTCGAACCGGGTAACACGGCCGCCCTGAACAATATCGGTCTTCTCCATACCGATCTCAAACAGTATGATGAAGCCATTGCCGCCTTTGAGAAACTGCTCCGGCTTGACCCGGACTACGATTGCGCCCTCGGTGCCTATTGCAACGTACTGCAGCTGGCCTGTCACTGGGGGCCGCTGCCCGCTTGTGTCGCCGCCATCTCGACGGGACTGGCACTGGGAAAAAGCGTCAGTGTGGCCCTGGAGCTGCTGACCCTGTCTGAAACACCCCACGATCACCAGATCGGTGCCACCATGTTCGGTGAGCGGCTGTTCCCTCCCCTCCCCCCGCTCTGGCGGGGTGAACGGTATAACCACGACAAAGTACGCATCGCCTATATTTCACCTGACCTTCAGGAACATCCGGTCACCCACCTGATGGCCGGTATCTTTGAACAGCACGACAAATCCCGTTTTGAAACCATCGCCCTCTCTCTGGGGAGTGTGGACAACGGCCCCCTCCGTACCCGGATTGCGGCGACCTTTGACCAGTTCATCGAAGTGCGCCACAGAAGTACCGCCGAAATCGCCGAACTGATCAGGGCAATGGAAGTGGATATCGCCATCGATCTGGCTGGCTACACCGCCGGAGCACGCCCCGACATCTTTTCCCGACGCCCCGCCCCGGTCCAGGTCAACTACCTGGGCTATCCCGGGACCATGGGAATGGAATATTACGATTACATCATCGCCGACCGGTGGGTGATTCCGGAGGCAGATCAGCACTATTTCACCGAAAAGGTAGCCTACCTGCCGGACAGCTATCTTCCTTCCGACGACACCGTTGCCATTGCCGAGCGAACACCAACAAGAGAGGAATACGGTCTGCCGACCGAAGGATTTGTCTTCTGTTCGTTCAACCATAGTTACAAGATTACACCTGAAATATTCGATATCTGGATGGCCATTCTCTCGGCCATACCGGGCAGCGTCCTCTGGTTAATGAAGCTCAACAGCCACGCGGAAGAGAATCTGCAGAAGGAGGCTGTGGCACGGAGGGTTGATCCCCAACGCCTGATCTTTGCTACCCGGGTCCCCCACATCTCGGACCATCTGGCCCGCTATCAATTGGCCGACCTCTTCCTCGACACTACCCCCTACAACGCCCATACCACCGCCAGTGACGCCCTGTATGTGGGGTTGCCGGTGCTTACCTGCCAAGGCACGGCTTTTCCGGGCAGAGTAGCTGGAAGCCTGCTGCAGACCATCGGTTTGCCGGAACTTATTACCGAAACCTTGCAGGAATACCAGGACATGGCCATCGCCCTGGCACAGGACCGTTCCCGGCTGGAAGGGCTCAGGGACCGGCTCCATCAACTCCGCCAGGATACTCCTCTGTTTGACACCACACGCTTTTGCCGAAACCTGGAATCAGCCTTCACCACCATGTGGCAGCACCAGCAACAGGGTAAACGGCCTGAGTCTTTTACCGTGGCTCCGTCGGCAGCCACGGTAAAACAGCAGACGTTTTCCCCGGAGCAGGTTCTTCAGCAGGCCCTGTTACTTCAAGAGCAAGGAGAAGTACGGCAAGCCGCCCGGCTTTTCAGCCAATTACTTGAAGCAGACCCGACCCATGTGGTTGCACTCTATTCCCTGGGGGTCCTCACCCTCAACGGCGGTGACCCGGTAGCTTCACTGCATTATTTTGACCGGGCCGCCCAGCTGAACCCACATTTCCCGCTGACCTGGTTCAACCGGGGTGTGGTACTGCAACGGCTGCAACGGTATGAAGAGGCACAAGCCAGCTACCAGAAAGCGGTGGAGTTGGATCCGACCTTTGAACAGGCACGGATGCATCGGGATACGCTTGCAATGGGCTTAAATCGCTCTTGAAAATACTGATTCAAAATTATTATTGGGTGTGAAAAGACCAAAAAACATTCATGTTGAGGTACCCATATGTTTACTAAACGTCGCATTTTCGCTTTAATTTTCGACACAACTTTCATCTGTCTGTCACTCTGCCTGGCATTTCTCCTGCGCTTTGATTTCAGCATACCGCCGCAACAACTGGAGCTCTTTAAAGAGTGCCTGCTGGTAGTTATGATCGTCAAGCCACTGGTGTTTATCGCCACCGGGTTCTATAATAGCCTGTGGCGCTATGCCTCGGTTCAGGACGCGGTTGAGATTGGTAAGGGTGTGACCATTGCCTCGTTTATTGCCGTTTTTGCGGTGTTTTTTCTCAGAGAATTTACCCCGGTTCCCCGTTCGATCTTTGTTCTCGACTGGATTTTGCTGCTGGCATTTTTGACCACGAGTCGCCTGATATGGCGCATTATTCGTGAGACGTATGTTGTTAATAAAAGTACCGAAGGGCCTCGGACGCTCATCGTTGGCGCCGGAGAAGCGGGGAGTTTGCTGCTGAAAGAAATACGCCGTCAGCCCCATGCCTCATACCAGGTGTGCGGTTTCGTGGATGATGATCCGGAGAAAAAAGGCATGAGATTGCACGGGGTACCGGTATTGGGAGCAACCCGACAGCTGAAATCCCTGATCAGTGCCCATGAAGTTGAAGACGTGATAATTGCCATGCCTTCGGCCGATGGGAAGGCACTGCGCAGTATCATGGATTCGTGTAAAAATGCCAACGTCACCTTTAAAACACTCCCCAGCATTGGCGAACTGATTGATGGGACCTTGACCATATCACAGATCAAGAATGTGGAAATCGATGACCTGCTCGGAAGGGAACCGGTAGTGCTTGACCGGGAATTGATCGGCAGTTACCTGAATAAAAAGAGGGTGCTGGTAAGTGGCGCCGGGGGGAGTATCGGCAGTGAAATTTGCCGTCAGGTGGCCCTGTTCGGCCCGGAAAAGCTCATTTTACTCGATCAGGCGGAAACACCGCTCTATGCCATAGAAAAGGAGCTGATCGCCCGTTTTCCTGAGCTGCGCATCATGCCACTGATCGCCGATGTCCGTGATCGTGACAAAGTAATGGCCGCCTTTGAGGAATTTGAGCCGGAGGTAGTTTTTCATGCTGCGGCGTATAAACATGTGCCGATGATGGAGTATAATCCGGGTCAGGCCATACTGAACAATGTCTTCGGCTCACGGAATATCGCCGATGCGGCCCATCGATTCAAGGTGCGCAACATGGTCATGATTTCCACCGACAAGGCGGTTAACCCGACCAATGTCATGGGGGCCACTAAACGGGCTGCGGAAATTTATATTCAGGCCTTATCACGGACGAGCAGTACCAAATTTACCACGGTGCGCTTTGGCAATGTGTTGGGGAGTAATGGCAGCGTTATTCCGTTGTTCAAGGAGCAGATTGCCAAAGGGGGGCCGGTCACCGTTACGGACAAGCGTATTATCCGCTATTTTATGACCATACCGGAGGCAACCCAGCTGGTGTTGCAAGCCGGCAGCATGGGAAGCGGCAGCGAGGTGCTGGTGCTTGATATGGGAGACCCGGTCCGAATTATCGATCTGGCGGAAGAGTTGATTCGTCTTTCCGGTTTGACTCCCTATGAAGATATCGACATCGTTGTCACCGGCCTCAGGCCGGGTGAAAAGCTTTTTGAAGAGTTGCTGATTGATGGTGAAGGAATATTGCCAACCACCCATGAAAAGATCAAGGTGCTGGCACCGGTTACTCTGGATATTGAGCCGATCAGGCAAGAGCTTGAAATCTTGTACGCTGCGGCCCGGTCGAATTCTGTTGATCAGTTGATAGAATCGCTGAAACGGCTGGTGCCTGAATTCAAACCTTCATACAGCTTTATCGGCCAAGCCCCCCCCACGTTTCAGAGAGTGAGGCCCGATCTGTTTCCCCCTTCGCCATCTCGTAAGGTTTTACCGATGAGAAAAAATTGATGCGGCGTTTTCCGTTCTGGCTAACGGTCCATAATCATTATTCCTTTGATTAATCTGCGTAATTCCATGTAATCTAGGGATTCTGAATCACTACACCATCTATCCCCCGTGAGGTCCATCCCCCGTGTCGGACAAAAAACTCCAAAACGCACTCAAACTACAGGAAGAAGGCAACTTCTCCGGAGCAGAACCGATCTTCAAACAGGTACTCAAAAAGGACCCGAGAAATTTTGTTGCCCTCTTTTCCCTCGGTGTCATCACCCTGAAGATCGGCAACCCCGAACAGGCACTGGAATACATCAACAAAGTCATCAAGCTAAAACCGGACTTCGCCCTCTCCTGGTATAATCGGGGTTTCATCCTGCAGGCCCTGAAGCGTCACGATGAGGCTCTGGAAAGTTATGACCGGTCCATTGCCCTTGATCCACGGGAGAGTGCACCGTATGTCAATCGGGGGGTCATCCTCCGGGAAATGGGGCGTCGACTTGATGCTCTCGACAACTACGATCGGCTGCTGGCCTTTGCCCCCGACAACACCACCGCCCTCAGTAACCGGGGGATCATTCTCAATGAACTGAAGCGGTTTGATGAGGCGATGTTCACCTATCAGCGGCTGCTCCAAATCGACCCCAACTTTAACTATGTGCCCGGTTTTCTCTGTGACGTCCAGCAGACCATCTGCCTGTGGGATAACCTTGATACCCTGACGGCGGAAATTTCGGCAGGAATTGCTGCCGGCATGCGGATCTGCGGAGCCCGGGAGCTCTTGACCATTTCCAGCTCTCTCTCCGATCACCTCCAGGGTGCCCGTATCTTCGGTCTGCATCAGTTCCCACCCCAGGCACCAATCTGGCAGGGCGAGCGGTACCACCATGACAAAATCCGCATCGCCTATGTTTCCCCCGATCTTCAGGAGCATCCGGTGGCCCACCTGATGGCCGGTGTGTTTGAGAATCACGACAAGTCCAAGTTTGAGACCTTCGCCCTCTCTCTGGGCAGTCCCGACAACAGCTCGTTCCGGCAGCGACTGGTCGCCAGCTTTGACCATTTTATCGACATACGTCCCAGAAGTTCGCGGGACATTGCCCAGCTCATCCGCTCCCTTGAAATCGATATCGCCATCGATCTGGCCGGTTATACCGCCGGCTCACGCCCCGATGTGTTTGCACAGCGCCCCGCTCCGGTTCAGGTAAATTACCTTGGCTACCCCGGCACCATGGGGCTTGACTATATGGATTACATCATCGCCGACCGCTGGGTGATCCCGGAAGCAGACCAACAGTTCTATACGGAAAAGGTGGCCTACCTCCCCCACACCTATCTGCCGTCCGATAACACGGTAAAGATTGCCGACCGGCTCCCCACTCGGCAGCAGTATGGCTTACCGGAAAGCGGCTTTATCTTCTGCTCATTTAATCATAGCTACAAAATATTGCCGCAGATGTTTGACATCTGGATGAACATCCTGAAAGCCACCCCCGGAAGTGTGCTCTGGCTGATGAGACTTAACCGCTTTGCCGAAGCCAACCTGCTGAAAGAGGCGGCTGCCCGTGGTGTTGATCCGGGGCGCATTATCTTTGCGACCCGTGTCCCCAAAATGGAAGATCACTTGGCCCGCTACCGCTTGGCTGACCTCTTTCTCGACACTACCCCCTATAACGCCCACACCACCGCCAGTGACGCCCTGTACGCCGGTCTTCCGGTCCTGACCTGTACGGGAAGTGCTTTTCCGGGAAGGGTGGCGGGGAGTCTGCTGCACGCCATTGGTCTGCCGGAATTGATTACCAGTTCGTTGCAGAGTTATGAGGAGTTGGCCATAAAATTGGTCCAGGACCAGCCATTTTTGACCGCTGTCCGGGAAAAACTCCAGAGGAATCGCGGGGTGTTTCCGCTCTTTAACACGCACCTGTTTTGCCGCGATCTGGAGGCGG
>CAIUSO010000017.1 GCA_903901875.1 uncultured Geobacteraceae bacterium
CGTTTAATTCTACAATATCAGGCTGTTATAACGGCAGATGCAGCTAAAAGGCATCAGGCTATTCAAAGTATCTTTCATATCCTTAAAACGAAAATTTGGAAGCCACTTTTTGCTAAACTGATAAGTCCGACAGACTCCTAGAACAAATTCGATAATAATGGCCTGCAACTGTGGTGAAAACTTGAGTTTCGGATATGCAACCACCCGGCGCAGTTCTTCCAGCAGCTCTGCTGAGGTATGGTTGATGATGGACCCATTACGAACGAGATCGACTATACTCCATGGAATACCACGCCAACCGAAGGCAGAAATAAAAACATTGGTATCAAGGACTACTTATTGAGCACGTGCCCATTTTACCGCCTCTAATACCGTTGATTCGGGTGTTTCGCACCGCTGCACAGAAGCAGAAGCCGTCCCAGCGTTGTCCGGTTAGTTTTTTGCATGAGGCAACTGTTCACCCTCATCCGCCCTGACGGGCACCTTCTCCCAGAGGGAGAAGGAAAAAAACGCAACCCTTCTCCCCCCGGGAGAAGGTGGCCGAAGGCCGGATGAGGGGATAAGGCAGCGTTTTTCGCCATGCAATTTTCTAACCGGACAACACTGAATTCTTGTCGTTCTGTTTCCTGTTTGATTGAACCGTTGTCATATTCGATAACGCAACTTGAGATTGGAACATCATTTTTTTATGGGTGCCGATTTCGACGGTTACGAATTTACATGCTATCGGAAGCGTCCGTTGGCATAAACCCTGAATTGAGTTGTGCCCACGTCAATTTTCATTTTATTTTTTATCGGTACAGTGCTACCTTTAAATAGCTAGACTGTCTAGCCTTCTAAAAGAGGGTATTATGAAGACCAATAAAATTGTTCGGTCAGCTCATGATCGGGAATGGCAGCTTCAAGAAGCCAAAAACCGTTTGAGCCAGGTGGTTAATCTGGCCCTGAATGATGGCCCACAGACTATCACCCTGCGTGGCAAGCCCTCGGCGGTGGTTGTTTCTTTCGATGAATACAGGCGGTTGACACAGCCGTGTATCGGCTTGTCGAAGTTTTTCCGACAATCTCCCCTGTGCGATGTCGAGCTAGATCTCAACCGTAGTGCTGATCTCTCCCGTGGTGTGGAGTTGTGAGATACCTGCTTGATACGTGCCTGGTTTCCGAACTGGTAAAAAAAGAGCCGAATCCGGCAGTGGTGAGCTGGCTGGACGAACAGGATGAGCAGAACCTGTTTCTGAGTGTACTAAATCTGGGTGAGTTGCAGAAAGCGGTCAGCAAGCTTCCAGATGGCACAAAAAAGGAAGCACTACAGGCGTGGGTGCTGCTTGATCTGGTTGAGCGGTTTTCCGGACGGATTCTTGCGTTAGATATGAAAACGGCACTCAGTTGGGGAAAAATTCAAGGAGAGGCGGAACAGGCGGGCGAGAAGTTACCGTTAATGGATTCGCTTATCGCAGCCACCGCAATGGCACACGGGTTGGTTGTGGTTACGCGGAATGTCAGGGATATTGAGAGATGCAGAGCGAGAGTTTATAATCCGTGGGCGGCATGAACTGACTCAGTAAGGCACCTATTGTGCTCTGTTATCGAGGTTTTCTGTGCGATCTCTACCGCTCTTCCCGTGAGATGAATTTGCTGCTTAGTGCCGATTACAAAAAACGTTCATTATTGTTGGGTTAGAATGATCATAATAGATACAAGCGGGGCTACCGGGGGGAAGCGGAAATCCTCCTCGGTAGCCCCGTGATGTAACAGACGAATAGCTGAATTATACCGCGTCAGACAGCCGTTTCTGCTTGTTGCTCAAGCGGTTGAGGGCGTGGATGTACGCTTTTGCCGAGGCGACGATGATGTCGGTTGAGGAACCCTTGCCGACTACGGTGTGGTCACCCTCCGTCACCCGAACGGTTACCTCACCCTGGGCATCCGTGCCGCCGGTAATGGAACCCACATTGTACTGGGTCAGTTTGGCCTTTGACTTGGTGAGCTTTTTAATCGCCTTGAACGTCGAGTCCACCGGGCCATCGCCCAGTTCGGCTGTCCGTGCCGTTACGCCGTTAATCTCCATCTGTACGGTGGCGGTAGCAACGGCGAAGGAGCCGCAGGTGACGGTTACGTGGTCCAGTTTGTACAGAGCCTCTTCCCTGATTTCGTCGGTGACGATGGCGTCCAGATCTTCGTCAAAAATTTCCTTCTTCAGGTCGGCAAGCTCTTTGAATCGATCGAAGGTTCGGCGGAACTTTGCCTCATCAAGTTCATGTCCCAATTCTGCCAGCCGCTTGCGCAGGGCGTGGTGGCCGGAATGTTTACCCAGCACGATGGCACTTGCCGCAAGGCCGACCGACTCCGGTGTCATAATTTCGTAGGTGGTTTTTTCCATCAGCATGCCATGTTGATGAATGCCGGCCTCATGGGCAAAGGCATTGGCACCGACAATAGCCTTGTTCGGCTGAACGCCGATACCGGTTACGGTAGAGAGCAGCCGGCTTGCGGGAGTCAGATGTTCGGTGATTACGTTGGTGGCAAAGGGGAGAATGTCCCCTCTGGTTTTCAGGATCATGACGAATTCTTCCAATGAACAGTTGCCGGCCCGCTCGCCGATGCCGTTTATGGTGCATTCAACCTGCCCCGCACCTGCCTGGATTGCGGCGATGGAGTTGGCAACCGACAAGCCAAGGTCATTGTGGCAGTGTACGGAAATGATCGCCTGATCAATGTTTGGCACGTTGTCCTTCAGATATTTGATAATGTTAAAATATTCAAAGGGGATCGTATAGCCGACGGTATCCGGAATATTGACGGTGGTGGCACCGGCGGCGATGACCGCCTCCACGACTTCCGCAAGGAACGGCAACCGGGTACGGACCGCATCTTCACAGGAAAATTCAACATTGGGGGTATAGGAGGCGGCCCGTTTCACCGCTTTCACCGCTGCAGCCAGAACCTTGGCCGGCTCCATCTGCAACTTGTATTTCATGTGGATATCGGACGTTGCGATAAAGGTATGGATGCGCCCCCTGTTGCCGGCATATTTCAATGCATCCCAGGCACGGTCGATATCCTTTTCATTGGAACGGCAGAGGCCGGCTATTTCTGGCCCCTTGATGATCTGGGCAACTTTTTTCACCGCCTCGAAGTCGCCATCGGAGGCGATGGGGAAGCCGGCTTCAATGACATCCACATTCATCTTCTCCAGATGGCGGGCAATTCGAAGCTTCTCCTCAATGTTCATGCTGTTGCCGGGAGCTTGCTCCCCATCCCGCAGCGTGGTGTCAAAAATTCTGATGATCTTCCGGTCGGTACTGTTCGATGTTGGTGCCATGTGTGTACTCCTTTCAGTGGGATGCGACGTTGCGCACCTGATGGTGAAAAAACTCCCGATTTAAATTAAAAAAACCTCAACCCCCAATTTGGGGCAGAGGTTCAAAACCTTCCGCGGTACCACCCAATTCACCTGCCATATGGGCAGGCCTTATTAAACCTTTAACGCAGGTTCACGACTCTGACTACCTGTCACCAGAGCGGCTCCAAGGCGAGTTCACCACGCTGCTTACCGGTTCGCACCACCCACCGGCTCTCTGAAAAGCATAAATGGTTACTACTCCTCTTCATTGCCTTTACAATTTATGTATAGTAGAAAAAATCAGCTCCTAAAGTCAAGTGGTTTTGTGATTGGTGTTTTTTTATTCCATAGACCAAAACCGCTGGGACAAAACAAGCCGCGGTGATTCTGGTATATCGTTTAAATACGGCATGTTAGCATGTCTGTGTCTATTAAGTAGGTGGCGAAAGTGATTTCTTCAGTATGGTGAGAGATGGTTCTCGCCCACGGGGTTAAGGAAATGTGCCCACAATACCCCATATAAGGCATTGAATACCCGTAGTACCTCAGATCGGGTGCCGATTTGTTCTCTTACAACCCGGAGAGCCACGTTTTACGGGAAATTAAAACTTGGCACGGCATCTGCAATGTAATACATCACAATCATACGGGCATGTCCCATAATTTAATCGGAGGTTTTACCCATGAAAAAAGTTCTCTCTTCAATCGTTGCCGCTCTCGTAGCCCTGTCTTTCTCAGCTGTTGTTTTCGCTGCTGATGCTGCTCCTGCTGCCGCTGACGCTGCTGCTCCTGCTGTAGAGAAAAAAGAAGCTAAGCCTGCTAAAAAAGCTAAAAAAGCAAAGAAAGCTAAAAAAGCTGCTAAAGCAGAGAAAAAAGAAGAAGCCGTTAAAGTAGAAACAGCACCTGCTGCTCCTGCTGCAAAGTAATTCTTCTTTCCAAAGAAGTAAAAAGGCCACCTTCACAAGAGGTGGCCTTTTTTATTGCCAAAAACCTGTGGAAATTTCGGTGGATGAAAACAAAAAAGGGCAGCCAATTCGGCTACCCTTTTTTGTGCGGATGTCAGAAAATTATTTTGCGTGCTTGGCAAGATAGGTGGCAACACCCTCTGCCGTCGGTTTCATTGCGTCATCACCCTGTTTCCAGTTTGCGGGGCACACTTCGCCATGGGTGTCAACGAACTGCAGAGCATCAACCATGCGGAGTGCTTCGTCGACGCTTCTGCCCAGTGGCAGGTCGTTGATGACGGAGTGACGTACCTTGCCGGTGGTGTCGATCAGGAACAGGCCGCGCAGGGCAACCGCACCGTTGAAAAGAATGCCGTATGATTTTGCGATTTCTTTGTTAAGATCCTGAACCAGTGGATACTGGATGTCACCAATGCCGCCGTTTTCGATGGCTGTGTTTTTCCAGGCAAGGTGGGTGAATTTTGAATCGACGGAAACGCCGATAACTTCGGTGTTTTTAGTTTTGAACTCGGCGACTTTTTTGTTGAATGCAAGGATTTCAGAAGGGCAGACGAACGTGAAGTCCAGAGGATAGAAGAAAAGCAGAACATATTTACCCTTAAGAGCAGACAGGGTAATAGAACCGAAGCTGTTATCGGGAAGTACGGCCTCGGCAGTAAAATCAGGTGCTTGCTGTGTGACGAGAGTGGTAAGACACATGGTGAATTCTCCTTTAAAATTATAAGTTAAAACTATGGGTGTTTAATAACAGTCAATTGAAATTTTGTCAATAGGATAAAAATAGTCTTTTAGTCCTTTGGTGATTTATTTTAAACGTTGTGAAAGGGTAAAATATGTGTAAATTCATGGCAAATCATCCCCTCCCGCTAACGGGACTTTTAAGGCAACTGCAAAAAGCAAGCTGATGACATTTAAGAGACTTTAAAGCAAAATATGCTGTACGCTTGATGTCACTGGGTGTGCCAACACGTTTTGTCATCTACGGCAATCCGGTTTCGTCCGTTCACGAAACTTACTTCAATGAGATAAATCTCTTAGTTACGTGATGATTGAGGTTGCCAGAGTATTTAAAAACCATTAAGAGTAGTTGTCTTGAGGTGGCAATCGAACGTACTGTGTGTTTCGGGGGTACTGCATGTCCTGGATAGTTATCGCTGCTGTTGCAACCGCCAGTTCGGTATCCATACTGATGTTGGTGAATGTGTACCTCTATCGGCGATACCGGGAGCGATTCATAAAACTGTGGGCCGTCGCCTGGGGAATCCATGTTCTCAGGTATCTGAGCATGATTATCTCGGCACTGTGGCAGCCATCTTCACTTACCTCGGCGTTTTACTATGTATGTGTGATCATCAGTGCGGTCGTGCTGTTAAATGGCACACGAATATTTATCGGCAAGCCACCGGCAAAATGGTCCAAAATTGCCGGCGGCCTGATAGCTCTCTGGTCCATCGTTTCACTCTCCCTCCACTTGCCAAGTATCTCGGCGATTATTCCGGTATTCGCTTTTCTGTCGTACACCTATATCCATATCGGCTACCAGTTGCTGCAGCAGACAAAACAGGGTGAAACAGCCGGTCGTATCACCGGAATCGTGTTTATTGTCTGGGGGATCCATCAGGCGGACTATCCTTTTTTACGCCCCATTGAATGGTTTGCCCCCTGGGGTTTCCTGCTTGGAAGTATTCTGGCAACAGCGGCGGCTATCGGCATGATCCTCATTTACTTTGAACGAATTCAACGAGCTCTTGAGGAAAAAGAGGATTCTCTGAAAAAACAGAACAACCAGCTGCTTGCAACCGAAGAGAAGCTCGGTATACAAATTGAGGAATACAGCACCGCGATGAAACTGTTGAAAGAGAGTGAAGAGCGTTTCCATGAGCTTCACAACGCGACTTTTGGCGGTATTATCATTCACGATAAGGGACTCATCCTTGACTGCAACAAGGGATTGTCCGATATGACCGGTTTTACGTTCGAAGAACTTATCGGCATGGATGGACTTACATTGATCGCGCCGGAAACCCTTGGCACCGTGGTGACAAACATTGAGCAGGGATACGACAAGCGGTATGAGGTCGTCGGCGTTCGGAAGGATGGCTCAAAATACCCGCTTTCCATACGGGGGAAAAACACGACGTACAGGGGGCGCGAGGTACGGGTTATCGAGTTTCAGGATGTTTCGGAACAGAAAAAAGTTGAGGCCTGCCAGAAAGAGATTGAGGAAAAATATCGCAGAGTGGTGGAGACCGCCAACGAAGGAATTGTTATCCTGAACTCGGAGACAGAGCTGACATTTGTCAATCAACAAATGGCCTCCTTACTTGGGTACTCAATCGGGGAGATGCTTGGACAGAAGATGGAACGTTTTCTGGCCGAAGATCAGCTTGCTGACCACCGGGAGCAGATGGCCCTGCGTTACCAAGGGAAAGATGCCATCTATGAGCGTTGTTTCAGAAAGAAGTGCGGGGGGAGACTCTGGACGCTTGTTTCTGCACGGGTTATATTTAATCGTGAGGGAAGACTGGATGGATCTTTCGGCATGATCGCAGACATTACGAAGCTAAAACAGGCGGAGCACAACGTAAGTCTGGCACTTGCCGAGGCACAACATTTTCGAGACGCAATTGATTGCTTCCCCGCCTATGTGTACATGAAAGATCCCCAGTGCCGGTATGTCTATGGCAACCGTCCCACCCTTGAGCTGTTTGGGTGTACCGCCCAGGAGCTGGTGGGAACCAGTGACAGCCACTATTTTCCTGAAGAGACCGCGCGTCAGCTGCGGGAGGTCGATGCACGGGTAGTGGCCGGTCACTGTTCCATGGAAGAGATTGTCATACCACATGCTGATGGCAGCCAGAGGGTATACTGGGAAGTGAAGACCCCGCTCTACGCAAATGACGGAAGTGGCGTTATTTGGGGGATGTGCGGCATTTCAACGGATATTACGGAGCATAAGCGGACGGAAGCAGAGCTGCTGAAAATGGAAAAGCTGGAATCGTTAGGGGTTCTGGCCGGCGGCATTGCCCACGACTTCAATAATATTTTAACCGGCATTATGGGGAACATCTCCTATGCACAGATGTTCCTGCCGGAGGACCACAAATCGTACAAACCACTGAATGAAGCTGAGAAAGCAACTGTTCGGGCAAGCGAGCTATCCCATCAGTTATTGACATTTGCGCGGGGGGGTGAGCCTGTCAAAAAAGTGATTTCCGTACAGCAGCTGTTGCGAGATGCAACATCACTGCTGCTTCGCGGTTCCAATGTGAAGGTGTTTTTCAAATGCCCCGATACCCTGCACTCCATTGAGGCGGATGAAGGACAGATGAGTCAAGTGATTAACAATATCATTATTAACGCAGTTCAAGCCATGCCTGGTGGCGGAGTTTTGACCATAGAAGCACAAAACGTGCAGGTCGAGGCCGATAATGCGCTGGTGCTTTTGCCCGGTAGTTATATATGTCTGGTCTTCTCCGACCAAGGGGAAGGGATATCGGATACGGTGGTCAAAAAAATATTTGATCCCTTTTTTACCACCAAGCCGGCAGGGAACGGTCTGGGCCTTGCCTCGGCACGCTCTATTGTTCATAAGCATGGGGGGCACATCGGTGTTTCATCAATCATTGGGGTAGGGACAGCCTTTACCATACATCTTCCTTCCCGTGGCGAAGCCACCCTCCCCCGCATAATGGACAGTGCGCCTACCGCCGAAATCCATTCAGGCGGCACAATTCTTGTTATGGACGACGAAGAGGCCATTCGCAGTATGACAAGCGAAATACTCATGTTTTTCGGATATCGGGTTGAAACGTGTGGCAATGGCAGGGAGGCGGTTGAGCTATACCGTCAGGCATATGCAGCGGGAACATGTTTTTCAGCCGTCATCATGGATCTAACCATTCCCGGTGGTATGGGAGGCAAAGAGGCCGCTCAACAGATTCTCAGGATTGATCCTGAGGCGCGCCTGATTGTGTCAAGCGGCTATTCCAACGACCCGATTATGTCGGATTATGGGGCATACGGCTTTACCGGTGCGGTTGCCAAACCCTATAATATGAGGGATTTTGGTGAATACATCGGGATGATAATAAAACTGCCGGCCGCTGAAGCGACAGCATGTATTCAAAATAAATTATCGTGAGGTTATGTTCCATGGCAGAAAAGCAGACTCAGCAGAAAAAAAAGACGCCGTCAGCTGACCGCAATAGGGAAAAAGAGTTAAAAAACGCTTTTGCCGCAAGTACCAAAGATAAACTCTCTGTTTCAAAGGAAAATATGAAACAGCGGAGGGATATCGGCAGCTTTATCGGTGTCGGGTTGGTGGTGCCCAGGAAAAAGCAGGAGTCGTAACCTCGCAAAAAAAGCAGACAAGTTCCCTCCCCAGGAGGGGGATGATTAGGGAGGGGGCGTTTTCTGATGTTATCTCATCAAGATGCAAAACCTCCCCCCTCCTGACCTCCCCCCGCTTGGGGGAGGAAATTGCTTATTGCGAGAGCATCAGGAGTCGTAAACAAAGAGTGCTCAATGAGCAGAGTGTCGCTTCCGTTCAACCCAGGCGCGGAAACGATCCAGATAGAGATAGACCACCGGTGTGGTGTAGAGCGTCAACATCTGACTGAACAAAAGCCCCCCTACGATTGATATTCCCAGAGGACGTCGCAGCTCTGAACCGACACCGGTGCCCAGTGCCAGGGGGAGTGCGCCCAGCAGGGCCGCCATGGTGGTCATCATGATGGGACGGAAGCGGAGCAGACAGGCTTTGTAAATGGCTTCTTCCGGCGTCTTTTGTTCCTGACGCTGGAGGGCCAGCGCGAAGTCTACCATCATGATGCCGTTCTTTTTGACGATGCCGATGAGCAGAATGACGCCGATGATGGCGATCAGGTTCAGGTCGGAGCCACAGATCATCAGCGCAGCCACCGCTCCCACCCCTGCCGAGGGGAGGGTCGAAAGGATCGTCAGCGGGTGGACGTAGCTCTCATAGAGTATGCCGAGCACGATGTAGACCGCTATAAGGGCGGCCAGAATCAGCAGTGGCTGGGTCTTGAGGGAACTTTGGAACGCCTGGGCGGTCCCGGCAAACTTTCCCTGGACCGTTGATGGCATACCCAGCTGCCTCGTCGTTTCCTCCACCAGTTCAACAGCCTTGCCAAGGGAGACCCCCGGAGCCAGATTGAACGAGGTGGTGACCGCCGGGAACTGGCTCTGGTGGTTCACGGCCAGGGAACTGGCACCGGTTTTGAACGAACTGAACGCCGAGAGCGGCACCATCTTCCCCCCCGACGAAAGCACGAAGATATCCCGCAGTGTCTCCGGCTGCTGCCAGAATTGGGGTGCCGCCTCCATGACCACATGGTACTGGTTGAGCGGTGTGTAGATTACCGACACCTGCCGTTGGCCAAAGGCATCGTAGAGTGCCTCATCGATCTGCTGGGGATTGATCCCCAGGCGGGCCGCTGCCGGTCGATCAATCAGCAGATCCTCCTCCAACCCCCGGTTCTGCTGGTCACTGCTCACGTCGGCCAGCTCCGGCATGGAACGCATCTTCTGAAGGATCTTTTGTCCCCAACTGTTCAGCTCCCCGACATTTTCCCCCTGCAAGGTGTACTGATAGAGTGCATTACTCATCCTCCCGCCGACCCGTAAATCCTGTACCGGCTGCAAAAAGGTGGGGGCTCCGGGGATATGGGCCAGTTTTTTTCGCAACCGGGCAATGACCTGATTCGAGGTGGCGGTACGTTTGCTGAATGGCTGGAGGGAGATGAACATCCGTCCCGTATTGACCGTGGAGTTTCCTCCTCCGCCACCGGTAAAACCGATCACATACTCCACATCGGGATCATCTTTGATAATGCCGACGATGCGGGACAGTTTGTCACGCATCGACTGGTACGAGATATCCTGGGCCGCCTGGATGCTGCCGGAAATCCGTCCCGTATCCTGCTCGGGAAAAAAACCCTTCGGTATGGCAATGAACAGGGTCACGCTGGCAATAACGGTGACTATCATGAGACACAAGGTAATACGGCGATGGCGCAGGGCCCGGCGCAGTGAACTTTCATAGTGGTGGTGCAGCCAGAGGAACATCCCCTCACTGGCCCGGTACAGCCAGCCATGGGGTTTCGCCTGTTCGTTGCGGAGAATGGTGGCGCACATCATGGGGGTTACGGTGAGTGAAATCACCAGAGAAACCAGTATGGATGCCGAAAGTGTCACGGCAAATTCCCGGAACAACCGCCCCACCATCCCCCCCATCAGCAGGATCGGAATAAAGACCGCCACCAGGGATACACTCATGGAGAGAACCGTGAAGGCGATTTCCTTGCTGCCGGAAAGTGCGGCCTGGAGCGGTGACTGTCCCATCTCCCGATAGCGGGTGATGTTTTCAAGCACCACAATGGCGTCGTCAACCACAAAGCCGGTGGCAATGGTCAGGGCCATGAGGGACAGGTTGTCGAGGGAATAACCGAACAGATACATGACGGCAAAGGTGCCGATGATTGAAGAGGCCACGGCCACGGCCGGGATGAGGGTGGCCCGGACGTTGCGGAGGAACCAGAACACCACCAGTACCACCAGAATACCGGACACCAGCAATGAAAGTTCCACATCCTGGAGGGAACCCCGGATGGGAGGGGTCCGGTCCAGCACCACGGCCAGTTTAATACCGCCGGGGAGCGATGCTTCCAGCTGGGGGATGACCCCCCGGATGCTGTCTACGGTCTCGATAATATTGGCACCCGGCTGGCGGGAGATGATCACCATGACCGCCGGAGTACCGTTAACCAGTCCGGTGACCCGCAGATCCTCCACCGAGTCTTCGACGCTGGCAACATCGGACAGTTTCACCGCGTTACCATTCTGGTATCTGATCACCAGATTGCGGTAGTCGGCCGCTTTTTTCAACTGGTCATTAGCCTGCACTTCCCAGGTGGTGGTACCGTTTGCCAGTAGCCCCTTGGGGCGGTTCACATTGGTGGTGGAGAGTATCCCCCGGACCGCCCCCAGGCTGATGCCGTACTTGTTGAGGGCCAGGGGATTCAGCTCGGCCCGTACCGCCGGAAGGGCACCCCCCCCCACAAAAACCTGACCGACCCCCTTAATCTGGGACAGTTTCTGGGCCAGAATTGAAGAGGCGGCATCATACATTCTCGGCTTGCTGACGCTCTCGGAGGTCAGGGCCAGAATCATGATCGGCGCATCGGAGGGGTTCACCTTGCGGTAGGAGGGGTTGCTGGGGAGGTTTGCCGGCAGATAACTGCGTGCCGCGTTGATGGCCCCCTGCACATCCCGCGCGGCACCGTTGATATCCCGGTTCAGATCAAATTGTAACGTGATGTTGGTACTGCCCCGGTTACTCACCGAGGTCATTTCGGACACACCGGCAATCCGCCCGAATTGCCGTTCCAGTGGTGCGGCCACGGAGGTTGACATGGTTTCCGGGTCGGCACCGGGGAGAGAGGCCGAAACCGAGATAGTCGGAAAGTCTACCTGGGGGAGCGGGGATACGGGCAAAAGCCGGAAGGCGATGATACCGGCCAGTATGAGGCCGATGGTCAGCAGGGTGGTGGCAACCGGTCGCCGTATGAAGGTGGATGAAATATTCATCGCGCCTGTTTTCTCCGCCGGGCCAGGCGATCAAAGGCCAGATAGATGACCGGCGTGGTGTAGAGGGTGAGGATCTGGCTGAACACCAGGCCGCCGATGATGGAAATGCCGAGGGGGCGGCGCAGTTCGGAACCGACGCCACTCCCCATTGCCAAGGGGAGGGCACCGAGCAGTGCAGCCATGGTGGTCATCATGATCGGGCGAAAACGGAGCAGGCACGCCTGATAAATTGCTTCATCGGGAGACTTGCCTTCATTGCGTTCCGCATCGAGGGCAAAATCCACCATCATGATGCCGTTTTTCTTGACGATGCCGATGAGCAGGATAATGCCGATGATGGCAATAACTGTCAGCTCCTGACGAAACAGCATCAGGGAGAGTACGGCCCCGACGCCGGCCGAAGGGAGGGTTGACAGGATGGTAATGGGATGAATAAAGCTTTCATAGAGAACCCCCAGTACGATATAGACCGTAATCAGGGCTGCCAGGATCAGGATCGGCTCGTTGGAGAGGGATGCCTTGAAGGCCTGGGCCGTACCCTGGAAACTCCCTTTGATACTGGCAGGCAGTCCCATCTGCCCCATGGCCGATTCGATGGCCTCCACCGCTCCCCCCAGGGAGACACCGGGTGCCAGATTGAATGAAGTGGTCACGGCGGGAAACTGCCCCTGGCGATTGATGACCAGTGGCCCCGTGGTTTCCGTGGCCGATGCAATGGCCGAGAGCGGTACCTGGCCACCGGTGGCGGAGCGGATAAAGAGGGCCTGGAGCCCCCCCGGATCTTGGCGAAACTGCGGTTTGACCGCCAGAATGACCCGGTACTGGTTCAACTCGGTGAAGATGGTGGATACCTGTCGCTGGCCGTAGGCGTCATAGAGGGCGTCATCGATATTTTGGGGGGTGATGCCGAAGCGGGCGGCGGTGGCCCGGTCAAAATTCAGCATGACCTGAAGACCACGGTTCTGCTGATCGCTGCTGACGTCCCGCAATTCACTCCGCTGCTGTAATCCTTCCACCACCCGGGGGGCCCAGGTTGCCAGTTCGTCGGAATTGGGGGTTTCCAGGGTAAACTGGTACTGGGTCCGGCTCACCCGAGCATCAACGGTCAAATCCTGGACCGGCTGCATAAAGAGGGTGATCCCCGCCACCTGGGCCAGTTTCGGCTGCAGGCGGCGGATAATGTCGGTGGCGTTGGCAGTGCGCTGGTGGAGCGGTTTCAGGTTAATGAGAATTCTGCCGCTGTTGAGGGTCGTGTTGGTGCCGTCAACGCCGATGAAAGAGGAGATACTTTCCACGGCCGGGTCTTCCAGGATGACCCGGCCAAGGGCCTGCTGACGCTCGGCCATGGCCGGGAAGGAGACAGTCTGAGACGCCTCGGAAATTCCCTGGATGGCACCGGTGTCCTGTACCGGGAAGAACCCCTTGGGTATCAGGGCATAGAGCAGTACGGTCAGGAGAAGGGTGCCGACGGCCACGGCCAGGGTTGCCGATTGGTGTCTCAAAACCCAGCGAAGGGACCGGCCATACCGGGCAATCATACGCTCGAAGAATTGCCCCGACACATGGTAAAATCGCCCCTGACGCTCCTCCGGTACATGCTTCAGGATACGGGCGCACATCATGGGGGTCAGGGTGAGGGACACCACTGCCGAGATGAGGATCGTCACCCCCAGGGTGACCGCAAATTCCCGGAACAGCCGTCCGACCACATCCCCCATGAACAGGAGCGGAATCAGCACCGCAATCAGGGACACGGTCAGGGAGAGGATGGTAAAGCCGATTTGCTTCGCCCCCTTGAGTGCCGCTTCCCTCGGTGTTTCCCCCTCTTCCACGTAGCGGGAGATGTTCTCGATCATGACGATGGCATCATCGACCACGAAGCCGGTGGAGATGGTCAGGGCCATGAGGGTGAGGTTGTTCAGGCTGTAATCCAGCAGATACATGACGCCAAAAGTGCCGACCAGTGACAGTGGTACGGCAACACTGGGAATAGTGGTGGCCGGGAGATTTCTCAAAAAGAGGAAGATGACCAGTACCACCAGGGCCACGGCCAGTAACAACTCAAACTGCACATCCTTGACCGACTCCCGAATGGTAATGGTTCGGTCGGTCAGGGGGGTTACCTTTACCGCCGCCGGCAGGGATGCCTGTAACTGGGGGAGCAGCTGGTTGACCCGGTTGACCACTTCAATGACGTTGGCCCCCGGTTGGCGCTGGATGTTGACAATGACCGCCGGAGTGCCGTTCATCCAGGCGGCCTGATTGACGTTCTCCGTATCGTCGATGGCATCGGCGATATCTTTCAGCAGTACGGGGGCCCCATTTTTATAGGCGATGACCAGTGAACGATATTCCTTGCTGGAAAACAGCTGGTCATTGGCACCGATGATGTATGACTGGCGGGGGCCGTCGAAACTCCCCTTGGCCTGATTGACATTGGCAGTAACCAGTGCGCTCCGGAGGTCTTCCAACGTCAGGCCATAGGCTGCCAGGGCGGTCGGATTGGCGTGAATCCGTACCGCCGGACGCTGGCCACCGCTGATGCTGACCATGCCGACTCCCGGCAGTTGTGAGATCTTCTGGGCGAAGCGGGTGTCGGCCAGATCCTCCACCTTTGGCAGCGACAGTGAATCAGAGGAGAGGGCCAGGGTCAGGATCGGTGCATCGGCCGGATTGACCTTGCTGTAGACCGGCGGGTTGGGGAGATCCTTCGGGAGAAAGTTGAAGCCGGCGTTAATGGCCGCCTGCACCTGCTGCTCGGCGACGTCCAGTGCCAGTTCAAGGCTGAACTGCAGGGTGATGACCGAACTGCCGTGGGAACTGGTGGAGGTCATCTGGGTGAGTCCCGGCATCTGTCCGAATTGCCGCTCTAAGGGCGCGGTGATGGATGACGCCATGACATCGGAGCTGGCACCGGGGTAAAACGTGCGCACCTGGATAGTGGGGTAATCAACCTGAGGTAATGCCGATACCGGCAACTGTTTATAGGCGACCGCTCCGGCCATGATGATTGCCACCATCAAGAGTGTGGTGGCGACCGGACGAAGTATGAAAAGACGGGAAAAATTCATGGGTTCTATTTCCTGGATCGTGTGGTGAAGCGTGTCAGGTTCGTGGTTTTTTGCCGGTTCCGCCGCCAGGAGGTGGGGTGCCCCGCTGTTCCGGTCCCCCCTTTCTTCCCTGCTCCCGTTCTTTTACTTCAATCTTGCTGCCGTCCCTCAATCGTTCCGCACCATCAATAACGACCAGTTCACCAACCTCAAGCCCTTCGGTTATGGAGATGTCTCCCCCCTGGCCCGGGCCGGTCTTGACTTGGCGCATGGTGACGGTTTTATCCGGTTTTACCACGAAGGCATAGGCCCCCTGGGGTGATTTCTGTATGGCAGCGGACGGGACCAGAAGCGCATTTTTTTTAACATCCAGCAGCAGTCGCGCATTGACAAACTGGTTCGGAAACAGTTCCATCCCCCGGTTGGTAAATACCGCTTTCAATTTTACCGTTCCGGTTGCCGGATCAATCTGGTTGTCCAGTGTCACCAGTTCTCCCGTCGCCAGATTCAGCTTCATCTCCCGGTCAAAGGCTTCTACCGGCAGATGCCCCCCCCTCATCTTCCGTAACACTGCGGGAATGTTGTCCTCTGGGAGTGGAAAGAGCACGGCGATGGGCTCGGTCTGGATGATGGTCAGCAGCCCGCCGGCATCGGTGGCATGGACCATATTGCCCGGATCAACCATCCGCAGGCCGATTCGTCCGCTGATGGGGGCCGTGATCCGGCTGTAGGCCAACTGGAGTTTTGCTCCGTCTATCTGCCCCTGATCGATCTTGACAGCTCCTTCGAACTGGCGGACCAGTGCTTCCTGGGTATCAAGCTGCTGACGGGGGATAAAGTCCTGCTTCAAGAGGGTCCGATACCGTTCCCGGTCGGCTCTGGCATTTTCAAGCTGCTCACGGTCCCGGGCCATTTGCCCTTCGGCCTGGCCCAACAGTACCTGGAACGGCCGGGGATCGATGGTGGCCAGCAGACTTCCTTTGGTGACATTCTGTCCCTCTCGGTAATGTACCTCCATCAGCTGGCCATCAACACGGCTCCGTACGGTGACATTGTTCAGGGGGGAAACGGAACCGAGTCCGGTCAGGTAAATGTTCATATCTCCCTTACGGGCCGGGGCCACGTAGACCGGTGTCGGCATGGTTACCCCCTTGACGCCCCCTTTGGCAGGCGTCGAAGCCGGTGACGGAGAGTAATATCGCCAGGCGGCAAAACTGCACCCTGCTACCGTCACGCATACCGTCAACCATACCCACCATCGCGTGGGACGGTGGGGAGTGGGTATTTTACTGTTTGAAGTGGGAATCTCTGTTACGGGCTCTTTCATATTTCGCGCGTCCTCTGTTTGTTAATTATTAAATCGGGAGAATATCATCGGAGATCAATGATATCAAGGTTTTGTCTCTGCTTCAAATTTATAGCCTGCGCCGTAGACCGAATGAATAAGTTCCAAATCCGCTGCAACTCCGGAGATCTTTTTACGGATATTTCTGATATGACTGACGACGGTCCGGTCATTGATTGATTCATCTTCGTGGCCAATAGTCCCTACAAAAAGAAAAATGTCTGTTACAATATGGGTTGCATAGTAATTATGTTTCAAAAAAATAGAAAGTGCGTTTCATCTTTGGAGGACAAATTCCTTATTTACTCCTTATTTGTTCCTTATTTTCGAGATAAGGTAAATCCCATGGAACGTAAAAAACTGAGGGAGGTATGAAAGTGATGAAAAATAAAACCGGATTGATGAAAAAGGCTGTTGTGGTATGTTGTGTCGCACTGATGGGCATTGGTGCAAGTATTGCCGTTGCTCAAGAAAAAGCTTGTGGTGAAGGGCCGGGAGGACGCCCGGGGCCCCACGATTTTAAGAAAATCGGCAAGAAACTTGGACTGACCGACGAGCAGAAAACCCAGGCAAAGGCACTATTTTCCGGAAACCGGGAGATCGTAAAGCCGCTCTTTACCAGCCTGCATGGGGAACGAAAAAATCTTCAGACCCTACTGCACGCCGACACCGTTGATGAAGCGGCCATTCGCGCTGCAACCGCCAAGGTGGCTGCTCTTGAAGCAGACCTTAACGTCAACCGAGCCAAGACGGGAGTGCAGTTTCGTGCCCTGCTGACGCCGTCCCAGCGGGAAAAATTGTCAGCCATGGAAAAGGAACGTCATAAGGGGGGGGAAGAGCATGGTCGCCCACCCATGCCCGAACATGAGGATTTTTAATCGGTTGAGTTTTGAGCGTCGTCGGGTTATGATGAAACAAGTTTAATAGTCGTCCGGAGCCTTGTCTGAAATTACTGTTCAGCTCAGCTCCGGACGATTTTACGCATAACAGTGTTCAGGAAGGGTGTTACATGTCCATCAGGCAGGAGAAAAAACCGATGTTTGATCACGTAAAAGCCCTGATAGTCACCACGCTGGTGGTGTCAGTTCTGGGATATATCGACTACATCACCGGTGAAATTTCCCTTGATATCCTGTACATCCTCTGTCTCTGTGCCGTCACCTGGTACACCAGCACCGCTTTTGGCATGCTCTGCGTTGTTGAGTTGGTTGGAGCCAAAGTCACGGCCGACTACTACGACAAGATCAAAGTCGGCTCCCACCTCTATGAATGGAGCACCGTCAACTATATCCTTATTTATATCGTCATCACTCTGTTGATTGGTAAGGTACGGCAGTTGCTTACCAGATAAATTACCAGCCCCCCCTGTATTACCGTGATACATCCACCAGAATGGTTTCACCCTCAAGAACCACCGGGAACAGGGTCAGGACTGAATCCGGGTGCTCACTGCAGCTGCCGTCCACCAGGCTGAAACGGTAGCCGTGGCGAGGGCAGGAGATGGTCCCGTCCTTGACGACGGCTGCGGTCATGGGGCATCCCTGATGGGGGCATTCGTTTTCTACGGCATGGATTACCCCCTTGATATTTACCAGCAGAATCTCCCCGCTGTCCGTCGAAACAACTTTTTTCCCAAAATTGGGGACATCACTTATCGAACCTGCATTAAACATGGTTTCTCCTCACACGTCTGGATGTTTTGATGATGTACGAACCTACCTGATAGTAATGAATCACGTCAATCGGTTTTAATTGGAATTCACTCTGTAGACAAATTTAGGGCAATGCTGCCTAAAAAGTAATCAATTGCTATGGGCCGTGGAATGAGAACGATGCGTAAAAAACGGGACATGGCATGTAACTACCTTAAAATACACAACTCTAATAATTGGCACGCTCCCTGCTGAAGGAAATACAAACTTCAACAGAACGTGCATCGATGGAACCAACGAAGTTTTCATCTTATCACCGTTCAAAATCAATGATGAAAAGGAGAAGATGATGAAACGAATTAAATTGATGGCAGCGGCAGCGGCGATAGTGGCAATGGCATGTGGAACGGCAATGGCTACTCCCTCGACACAGATCTGGATTCCGTCAACTGACGCAAAAGACTTTAAAAATATTCATATTGATATAGATAACTACGCTCGGTTTTCCGGGAGTGGTGAGGCAGATACCGGCGCAAATATGTACAATCTGGGTCTGAGTGCCGGCGTGCTTCCGCTGGAAAGTCTTAAACTGGAAGTTGGCGTTGATTTTCTGAAACAAAGTTCAAGCAGTGCACCAAATGCAGACAATAACCCCTTTTATTTTAACGCCAAGCTCGCAACACCGGAAGATGCTTTTGGTCTCAAAGGGCTTCCTGCCTTTGCCGTAGGGACCCAGTCGATCGGGTCGGTGCCTGAAACCAAATACAATATCGTTTATGGCTTGACCGCGAAAACACTTCCTGTTATCGGGCGTGTCTCCATTGGCGGTTACACCGGCGATAAAGACCTGCTGGGGAGTGGTTCGAACGCCGGTGTACTTGCGTCACTTGACCGTAACATACCTGAAATTTCCGACAAACTCTGGCTGGCAGTCGATTACATGGGCGGTACCAGCGGTGGCGGTAAAAATACCAATGGTGCCCTTGGCGTTGGCGGATCGTGGGCCTTTTCAAAGCAGATCTCTCTGATTGTCGGTGCCGTATTCTTCAACCCCTTCCAGGAAGATAAGTCCGGTAAGCCAACTTTGACAACTCAGATAGATATCAGCCTTCCCTAGCTGTTCCTCCCTGCAATGCGGGGACGGACGGGGTGCCTTCCGTTCCCGACTTTTTAGGGGGTTTACCCATAGACGAGTACAAGGAGGAATGACATGAAACTTATCGAAGCAATCATCAAACCGTTCAAGCTTGACGAAGTGAAGGATGCCCTGAATGCCATCGGTATCGAAGGAATCACCGTGAGTGAAGTTAAAGGTTTTGGCCGCCAGAAGGGGCACACTGAACTGTACCGTGGTGCAGAATATGTGGTCGATTTTATTCCGAAAATCAAGATGGAAATAGCCGTAAGTGACGACCTGGTCAGCAAAGTCGTCGAGACAATACAGACTACCGCAAAGACCGGCAGAATCGGCGATGGAAAGATTTTTATCATTTCCCTTGAAGAAGCGGTCAGGATCAGGACCGGTGAAAACGGCACCGACGCAATCTGAGATCATCAGGCACCCACATTAACTCAGGAGGAATACCATGAAACTTAAACTCTATCTTGCTTCAATAATGCTCGTAGTCCTGACCGGCTTGGTACCCATTGCCGCAATGGCGGAAGAAAAGAAAGATGCTGCCCCCGCAGCAGCGACCGTTGCCGCACCGGCAGCCGATGCGGCCAAGCCTGCTGAGGCGGCCAAACCGGCTGAGGCAGCAAAACCTGCCGATGCCGCCCCCGCTGCTCCGGCGGCCCTTCCCGATGTGAAGCCGGTTCTCAACACGGGTGATACCGCCTGGATGCTGGTTTCTTCGGCTCTGGTTCTGGTAATGATTCCCGGCCTTGCCCTGTTTTATGGCGGTATGGTCCGTCAGAAAAACGTGCTCTCAACCTTCATGCACTCGTTCGTGGCCATGGGTATTGTTGGCGTCCAGTGGGCAGTGGTCGGTTACTCACTCTCCTTCGGACCCGATGTGGGGCACATGGGCTTGATTGGTGACTTCAGTAAAGTGATGCTGAACGGTCTGATCATCATGAAGGATGCCGCCAGCGGTACCGTTGAGTGGGCACTGTTCCAGAACTACACCAAAGAGCCGGGTGCAATTCCTGAATTGGTGTTTGCCATGTATCAGGCCATGTTTGCCATTATCACCGTTGCCCTTATCTCCGGTGCCATGGCTGAACGTGTTAAATTCTCCGCTTACTGCATCTTCGTTCTGCTCTGGACGACACTGGTCTATGATCCTCTGGCACACTGGGTCTGGATGTCCGATGGCTGGCTGTTCAAGAAAGGTGCTCTGGACTTTGCCGGTGGTACGGTTGTTCATCTTTCCTCCGGTATTTCGGCCCTCGCATTCCTGAAGTTCCTTGGCAAACGTCATGGCTTTCCCCATGAGCGTATGGCTCCCCACAACCTCCCCCTGACCCTGTTGGGCGTTGGCCTCCTCTGGTTCGGCTGGTTTGGCTTTAATGCCGGTTCCGCCATCGTTGGCCCGAACATTTCTGACGCTGCCGGTGGTCTTGCCGGTCTGGCCTTTGCCACCACTACCATCGCTCCTGCCGCTGGCGGACTTTCCTGGATGTTTGCAGAATGGCTCCATGCCGGTAAGCCGAGTGCCCTTGGTTTCGGTTCCGGTGTTGTTGCCGGTCTGGTTGTCATCACCCCCGCCGCCGGTTTCGTACAGCCGGGTGCTGCCCTGTTGATGGGACTGGCTGCCGGCGTCGTCTGCTACGGTGGCATCATGCTGAAAGCCAAATTCAAATATGACGACTCCCTGGATGCCTTCGGCGTGCATGGTATCGGCGGAACTTTTGGTGCCCTCATCACCGGTGTGTTTGCAACGGTCGGTGCCACCGGACTTATCGCAGGCAATGGCAAGCAGATGATGATTCAGCTGATTGCCGTAGTTGCTGCCGGTGCCTATGCCTTCACCGTTACATTTATTCTTGCTTTCATCCTCGACAAGACCATTGGTCTCCGTGTTGAGAAGGAAGACGAAATCATGGGTCTTGACCAGACACAGCATTCGGAATCCGGCTATAACATGTAATAAAAATTAACCGGTAATCGAAGGCACCCAGCCGCCTATCCTCACAAAAGGATGGGCGGCTTTTTTGATTGAATATCCGTGCAGATCCAGAATGCTTAATGGTGAATTGTTACGTGTTATTTTACTATTTCAAAAAAACGGGCAGCAAAGTTGTTTTTATGGTTACTATTTTAATTGACATACTGCATATTGCGTATATCCAATGTATCATCGGACTTACGTCAGGAGTTTGCCCATGCAGATAGCCAACCCTCTGTACGATGTTGTCTTCAAATATCTTATCCCATATTTAACACAAACACTGTTATAAAGTGCCGAAAACGCCATTTTTGGGGTATTTTTACATAAAAACATCAATGATATCAGCTATTGATTTTATTTCTACAAAATGTAGTGCCATA
>CAIUSO010000018.1 GCA_903901875.1 uncultured Geobacteraceae bacterium
ATCTCGGCCGGCAGCAGTGTTACCGGCACCATGAGTACCACCGTTCTTGAAAGGGGCAAGGAAATCGGCCTCATGAAGGCCATAGGCGGCACCCGCCGGGAGGTAATGCTTATTTTCTGTGGAGAAGCGGCCCTCCTTGGTGTTGGTGGCGGAATAGCCGGATATCTGCTGGGGAGTGCCATTGCCCAATTTATCACCCGAACGGTTTTTTCAGCGTCGGCGGAATTTATGCCATGGTATCTGCTTGTCTCATTGGGAGTAAGTCTCTTTCTCGCACTGCTGGGGAGTTTTGGCCCCATGGTATCGGTATTCAGGCTTGATCCGGTGAGAAGCCTGCGGGGCGAATAACTCTTCAAAAATTACGAAAGGTTTTACTCATGTCTGCATATACAATTGAAACTGCCGGATTGACGAGGAGCTACGGAGATATCTGTGCCCTGAAACCGCTGGACCTGCAGGTGCCGGAGGGGGAATGGCTTTCGGTGATGGGGCATTCCGGTTCGGGTAAGAGTACGCTCATGAATCTGGTGGGGGGGCTTGACCGCCCCACCGGTGGTACTTTGCAGGTGGGGGGGGAGAACCTGCTGGCGTTGAGTGAAGATGGTCTTGCCCGCTTTCGGAGGAATTTTGTCGGGATCATTTTTCAGCAGCACCATCTGGTCCCCTACCTGACTGCCATTGAAAATGTCATGATGGCCCAGTATTTTCATAGTATGCCCGATGAGGCCGAGGCGCGCCACGCTCTTGAGCGGGTCGGTCTTGGTCATCGTCTGAAAAACCGTCCCGGTGAACTTTCCGGGGGGGAACAGCAGCGGGTCTGCATCGCCCGGGCGATTATTAACAGTCCCAAGCTGCTACTCGGGGATGAGCCCACCGGCAACCTTGATCACAAGAGTACCATCATGGTCATGGAACTGCTCAAAGAGTTGCGGGCTGAAGAACGCTTTACCGTCATCATGGTGACCCACAATCAGGATGTGGCAGCTTGGGGTGACAGGACCATTCATCTCGATGACGGGATTCTCGTGCGTGAAGAACGGATGAATTCCTGATGTTAGCCGCGAAACTTCTCCCCCATCTGCTTGCTTCCTTCGGCATACTGCTCGTGCTGCTACGATGCTTTGTGTCGCGACGGCCGGCGGTGATGGTGGCATCAATCTGCGGTTTGACGGGGGGTGCTCTTGCGGTTCTTTTTCTCCGAAGTGTGCCGGTTGCGTCTCCGTATCTGCTAATTAAGTCTCTGCTGGGGGTAGGGTTCCTTACCCTGTGGGGAGTGTCGGTGGCGGTTAATTATCAGAAAAACGGCACCGTGGGCAGTGGGGAGCGATGTGCCAATTCCTCTGTCGCCGCTTTGGTCACTACCATTGTGGCAACATGTGTCGCGGGCGGTATCGTGGTATGTAAGCTTCCCGATACGGCACTGACCACTTTTTCTCCGGTTTTTCCGGCTCTGGCTGCAGTGATACTGGCGGGTGTCCTGGCTGCTGGAGCCCGCTTGCTGGAAAATCGTCTGTCCGACCGGTTTACCGTTACTCCGCTCGGAATGATGGTTGCCGTCGTCGCTCTCCTGCTTTTCAGTGCCTCTTCAATTTTACGTCTCGACCTGTTTTCCCCCCTGAGCATGAAAGTTATGAAGGGGGTTCACGATCTGGTCCATCAGTCCATGGAGTCAATTCTTATTCCCGACCATGTTTTTGTCCGGCCGGTGGTCTGGAAATACATTGGCTTCCTTTTTGGCAAGGAGGTCGGTTTCTGGGGAGGGATGGTCATCTGGTTTACCCCTCCGGTGCTGATTGCTTTGGCGGTCGGCTCCCGTAGATTGCCGGCGGTTGGCCATATACGTCAGGGGGCCCAGCGGCGCAAACTGCGTGCCAGAGCACTCCGTGAGCAGCGGCTTCAATTGCTTATGCCGCTCTTTGCATTATGTGTTCTTGCCGGTGCCACCTATCAGAGCAGTTTCCCGACCGTTGAATACTGGGATCCAAAACCGATCCTGGTTGTGGCCAATGAAGGGGGGATGATTACTCTTCCAAAGAAGGG
>CAIUSO010000019.1 GCA_903901875.1 uncultured Geobacteraceae bacterium
CAACAAGTTCCCGGTCCAGGAGCCACCCCCCACCGGCCTGCTCAGGGTCAAGGAAGAGGTGGAGATTTCCCAGAAACAGTCACTGGCTGAAGTCAAGCAGAAGCGGGACAACGGTGCCGTTGCCGCCGCACTGGCGCAACTTGAGAGTGCGGCCCGCAGCAGCGACAACCTGATGCCGCACATTCTGACGGCGGTCAAAACCTATGCAACGTTGGGAGAAATTGCCGATGTGTTCAGGGTCGTGTTCGGTAAGCATACGGAAACAGTGGTATTGTAGGAAGGGTACACGGGGTAGCCAAAAACCATATTTTGTGAAATGTTGGTTTTGAATCTGGTTGGGCACGCAACGCGTGCCCAACCAGATTAACTCACCCCACCGGCGTTCCCTTCTTCTCAACATGCTCGGCCTGCGGTGCCGAGGTTGACGTATCTACGTGGTGCATTTCACCGGAAGCAACCTGGGGAGGAAGGGCATCCTTCTCCTTTTCATAGCTCTTACGGGACTCCTCCTGAACATTTTTCTGAAAATCCTCCGTCGCCTTCTTAAACTCTGCGAGCCCCTTACCCAGCGATTTTGCCAATTCGGGCAGTTTCTGGGGACCGATGACAATCAAGGCAATAACAAGGATAATAATCATTTCCGGCATACCGATTCCAAACATCTCGGGTCTCCTTCTCACACACATGAATTACCCGTATTAAAAACGGAAATTCACCGCTTGGCAATAAAAATCTGTTTTTACCCTTGCCATTTTAATCTGCTGTGCTACTATGCACAAAATTTAGGCAGATCATAACCGATGTTTTCCCGCCCGGTTTGTATCGTTCGTGTGTATCATGTTAAAATCGTTAACTATAGGCTCAATGACCCTGGCGCACAACGTCGTGCTTGCCCCCCTTGCCGGAATTACCAATCTTCCCTTTCGCCTGATCTGCCACCGCTACGGTGCCGCGCTGGCGTATACCGAGATGGTCAGCGTCAATGGACTGGTCCGTGAAGGGACAAAGACCCTGGCCCTGCTGAAGAGTACCCCCGAAGACCGTCCCCTCGGCATCCAGCTGTTCGGTGACAAACCCCACGACCTGGCCGAAGCGGCCCGCATGGTGGAGGGATATGGCGACCTGCTGGACATTAACATGGGGTGCCCGGTCCGCAAAGTCGTCGGTACCGGTGCCGGAAGCGCGCTATTGCAGGAACCGCTGAAAATTGCCGCCATGGTCCGCGCCGTTCGAAAGGCTACCACACTGCCGCTCACCATAAAAATCCGTTCCGGATGGCACTGCGGTGATAACGTATTTCGTGAGGTGGGGCATATCGCAGAGGCTGAAGGGTGTGATGCCATCACGCTCCACCCCCGGAGCCGAACCATGATGTTTTCCGGTCAGGCGGACTGGAACCAATTGGCGGAGCTGAAAAGTGCCCTGTCCATTCCGGTACTCGGCAGTGGCGACCTGTTTACCGCCGAAGATTGTCTCCGCATGCTCACCGTTACCGGCTGCGATGGCATCATGATCGCACGGGGTGCCCTGGGAAATCCCTGGATTTTCAGGCAGGTACAGGAACTGGCCCGGACCGGCATCGCCACCCCGGTCACCCCCCCGGAACGGGCCGACATGATTGAGTCCCATTTGGCCCTGTTCATTGAAGAACTGGGTGAAGCGGTTGCCGTCCGGGAGATTAAAAAACATATTGGCTGGTACGCCAAGGGCTTTGCCGGAGCGTCGGAGATCCGCCGGGCCGCCAACTCGGCCCATCTGGCAGCAGATATTTTCCATTTAACCGAAAGGATTCGCACCGTGGCCGTCTCTGACCGTCCCGCTGCTACAGATTATGCCGATTAAACAGCACCAGAAATACCGGGATGACTATTACGCAACGGTTATCGACAGTGTGGGTGACGGAGTGATTGTCGTCGGCAGCAACGGCGTGATTACCCTCTGCAACCCGGCGGCCGAGCAAATTACCGGTTTTTCCCAGCGGCAGGCCCAGGGTGCCGAGTTCAACAAACTGTTTACCCTTGAGACCACCCTGATTGAAATGCTGACGAAAACCATGCGCACCGGTATCACCATTTCGGACCATGAAAATGTCGTGGTCCGTTCCACGGGAAAAATCACGCCGGTGGGGGTCACCTGCTATCCCCTGGTGGAAGGGAACGGTGAAAATATCGGGGCCATCCTCACCCTGAAAGACATCACCTATATCCGTGAACTTGAGGCAGCCGTCAGGCAGGCGGACCGCCTCTCCACCCTTGGTACCCTGGCCGCCGGACTTGCCCACGAAGTCAAGAATCCCCTGGGGGGAATCAAAGGTTCGGCCCAACTGCTGGAGCGGGAATTTACTCCCGAAAGTGATATGCTGGAATATACGCGGGTTATCATTCGGGAGACCGAGCGTATTGACCATATTATCCGGGAACTGCTGGAACTGGCATCTCCCCGGGCCCTCAAGCTTTCTCCGGTGAATCTGCACAAGATACTGGGAGACATTCTGCTGTTGCAGAAACAGGCCGTTGTGGACAAAGACATCTCGTTCATCAAGCAGTTGGACCCCAGTATTCCTGAAATTATGGCCGATGAAGAGTTGCTTACCCGGCTGTTTCTCAATCTCATCTGTAACGCCATTGATGTGCTGGATGTGGACGGCCGCCTGACGGTTACCAGCCGGGTGCTTTCCGACTACCGCATGACCCAGAATGAACGGAATTCGCGGATGGTTGCCATTGAGGTCAGTGACGACGGCCCCGGCATTCCCCAACGGGATCTGGAAAATATCTGGACCCCCTTTTTCACCACCAAAACGGCCGGTACCGGCCTTGGCTTGACCATCTGCCACAAAATTGTCGCCGAGCATCGCGGCATGATTAAAGTTGAATCCGATCCGGGGTACGGCACAAAATTTACCGTGCTGCTGCCACTGGTACGTTAATTGAGCGGTAATTTGCACACAAAAAGAGGTCCCCTATGCCATTGAACAGAATACTGGTTGCCGACGATGAAGAGAGCATTCGCTGGGTACTTTCAAAAGCCCTCAAACAGAAGGGTTTCAGCGTTGATCTTGCCCACGACGGACGCCAGGCCCTGGAACTGATCAAGGACAACTGCTATGACCTGGCCATTCTGGACATCAAAATGCCCGGAATTACCGGCCTTGACCTGCTTGACAAGGTTCGTGAACTGAATAATGACCTGCTGATGGTGATTATGACGGCTGAAGCCAGCATGAAAAATGCCGTCGAAGCCATGAAACGGGGAGCCTATGATTACATCACCAAGCCGTTCGATCTTGATGTCATCGATGCCATTATTGAAAAAGTAGCCAAGGCGCGGGACATTGCCGGCCAGGTAAGCAGCCTCAAGCAGGAACTTAAGGATCGCTATCAGGTTGAGAAGAATATTGTCGGCAACTCATCGGCCATGCAAGAGGTCTACAAGACCATCGGCAAGGTAGCGGTGAGCGACGTCACTATTCTCATTCAGGGTGAGTCGGGAACCGGTAAGGAACTGGTGGCCCGTGCCGTCCATTTCAACTCGGAACGGCTCGGTAAGCCGTTTGTTGCCATCAACTGCGCCGCCATCCCCCGTGACCTGCTGGAAAGCGAGCTGTTCGGCTCGGAAAAGGGTGCCTTTACCGGTGCCGGTGAACGGAAACAGGGAAAATTCGAACAGGCTAACCATGGCACCCTCTTCCTTGACGAAATCGGTGATATGCCGCTGGATTTACAGGCAAAAATACTGCGGGTTCTTCAGGAACAGGAGGTCACCCGCATCGGTGGCAGCCAGAACATCCCGGTGGATGTCCGGATAGTGGCAGCGACCAATCAGGCCCTGGTGGAAAAAGTCCGCCAGAAGGAGTTTCGCGAAGATCTCTATTACCGTCTTAACGTCGTGCCGATCACCCTTGCACCACTGCGGGAACGACGCGATGACATCCCGGCCCTCGCCATCTATTTTCTCTCCCGCTCCTGCACCGAAATGTCCGTTACTCCGAAACGGCTGACCGATGATGCGCTGGCACTTCTCAAAAGCTACTCCTGGCCAGGTAACGTCCGTGAGCTTGAAAATGCCATCAAACGGGCCGTGATTCTGTCCAACGACCCGCTGCTGACAGCCATGGACTTCGGCGGACTGTTGACCCACGAAGAAGTAACTCAGACCGGTTCCTCGGAGACCTCCCTGGAACAGCTGGTGGATTTAAAGCTCCGTTCCTGCATGCACGGAATTGAGGCACTTGACAAGGGAGATATCCACGCCATGGTCCTTGAACAGGTCGAACGGCCATTGATCCGTCTGGTGCTGGAAAAATGCCGGTGGAACCAGGTCAAGGCGGCAGATGTGCTGGGGATCAATCGCAATACCTTGAGGAAAAAAATTTCCGAACTTAACATTGAAATGAAACGGGGCTGAATGCAGCCCCGCCTCCCGGTGATTTTTTAGAACAACCTCATATTTTCAAGCCCTTTGAGTGCCTGGTTGCTGAAGCCGGGCCGCTCGCGTCGGGCAGCTTCCGGTGCCGGTGACACAACCGGAGGCGTGATCGGCTCATCGGCGACACAGATTACCTGCGGCTCCACCCCATCCCCCGGCACCGGTTCCGCTCCCCTGCCGTTCCCCTTGAAAAAATACCGGTCGTAGAGACGGTGATGGGAGGTCCAGCGTGACGTGGAGGCCGTTTCCTTGGCAATATGGGAACGGATACCGTTGATCTTTGAGTCCAGATCGTCAAGATAGTTGAGAATAGTCGCTTCAACTGTTTTTGGCCGCTTGGGCGAGCCATATTCGTACTGACCGTGGTGGGAGAGCAGCATATGCTTGAGCAGCAGGGACAGTTCACGGGGAAAGCCCTCCACCAGGCGGATTTTCTCTTCAACCAGCTCCACACCGATGGTTATATGCCCCAGCAGTTTTCCGGCATCGGTATAATCAAAGGCCCGTTCAAAACTCATCTCGTAGATTTTCCCCACATCATGGAGCAGTGCTCCGACCACCAGCAGGTCTTCATTGAGCCCCCCATAGAGGGGAGCGATACTCTTCATCAGAGCCACCAGTGACAACGAATGTTCCAGGAGCCCCCCCAGATAGACGTGGTGCATCCCCTTGGCAGCGGGTGCCTGACAGTACAGCTTGAGGAAGGGTTCATCGGCCAGAAACGCTTCCATGAGCGCCTTCAGGTGGGGGTCACCCAGACCGACCACCGTTGCGGTCAACTCCGTACGCATTAGAGCGATATCCCGTGGGGATTCGGGGAGGAAATTTGCCAGTTCAACCTGCTCCTCCGGTACTTTGGCGATCTCGGCAATGACCACCTGCATCTTGTTCATGTAGACCGAAGCCTTACCCCGCACCTTGACGAAATCATCCTTATCGAACTGTTTGTCAAGCAGTTCACAATTATCCCACACCTTGGCCTCTATATCGCCGCTTTTATCCATCAGGCGCAGATTCATGTACGGTTTACCGTTCTTGGCCATTGCCAGGATTTTATCTTTCACCAGAAAGACGGCAGCGACCGGGTCCCGATCTTTGATTTCATTGACAAACTGTTTTGACACGCGCCTCTCCTTCAACCTGATATTTTAAATACGGATATGACGTTATCACGACGGACAAACATTAGACAAGAGATGAATCAACGTGAGGGGGGTACAGCGGAACCGGTAAATTAATTACTTGCATTTAGAAAATAAATAAGTTATGTTGTGAAATTGTTGTGCCTATGAAACTTCGGTATGGTGTCCGTCGTTTCTCTTTTGATCATCGCATTCTGCCCCCCCTGTGCCTTCAATCCAGCATTAATTCCGATTGAACATAGCAGACCGTACGGCAGGCGAAGATTTATTGTCTGCCCGCACGTTACTGCATCCATCCTTCCTGGAGTCATTTTGTTTGATTCCCCGGTTCGTGTGCGCTTTTGTCTTTACACCGCTCCCAGAAAAGGAATCATCATGACTTTTGAAGAACTCGGCCTAAACCCGGCCATCCTCTCGGCTATCACCGCCTGCGGCTACACAATCCCGACCCCCATCCAGGAACAGTCCATCCCGCTGGTATTGGCCGGACATGACGTCATCGCCACCGCCCAGACCGGAACCGGCAAAACCGCCGCCTTCGTACTGCCGGCATTGGAACTGCTCACAAAAAAATCAACTCTCCCCGGCAAGGGACCTCGTATTCTGGTACTGGCACCGACCCGGGAACTGGCCGGTCAGGTCATGGAATCGGCCCGTAATTACGGCCGCGGCATTCGTCCCCGCTGTGGCACCCTGCTGGGTGGTATGCCGTATCGGGAGCAGCTGCGACTCCTCTCTGCGCCGGTGGACATTATCGTTGCCACGCCGGGACGCCTGGTTGACCATATCGAACGGGGCAGTATCCGCCTTGACCGCCTGGAAATGCTGGTACTTGACGAGGCAGACCGGATGCTTGACATGGGATTCAGCGAAGACATCAACAAGATTGTCTCCCGCACCCCGTCAGAGCGTCAAACGCTGATGTTTACGGCAACCATGGAAGGTGATGTGGCCCGCCTTGCGGAAAACATGATGCGTGAGCCAAAGAGAATCCAGCTTGCCGTCAGCACCACATCCCACGCACTGATCGAGCAGCGGCTCCATGTTACCGACAACCTCAACCACAAGAAAGAACTGCTCAACCATCTGGTGAGCACCGCCGAACTGACACGGGCAATCATCTTCTCGGCAACCAAGCGTGACGCCGATGAGTTGTCCCGTGAACTTTCCCGGAACGGCTTTCCGGCTGCAGCTCTCCATGGCGACATGACCCAGATGGCCCGCAACAAGACCATAGAACGGATGCGTCGCGGCGGAATCAGGCTGCTGGTTGCAACCGACGTGGCAGCACGGGGACTTGACGTAACCGGTATCAGCCACGTCATTAACTTCGATCTCCCCCGATTCGCAGAAGATTATGTACATCGTATCGGCCGTACCGGCCGTGCAGGTTCCACCGGTATCGCCATCTCCTTCGCTTCGGCCGGAGAGCGTAACTATCTGGAGCGCATTGAACGTTTCATCGGCAAAAAACTGCCGGAGCTGCAAATTGCCGGATTTGAACCGACCACAACCCTCCGCAAACCGGCCGGACGGAGCGGTGCCCCCCGGAAGAGCGGCCCCGGTGGTGCCCCTGGAAGCCGTTTCGGCAAACCTGCCGGTGGACGGGATGCCCAGGCAAAGCCATGGAGCAAATCGGCAAAACCGGCCAGTTCGGGACCGCGTAGCACCCCGCCTGCCGCCCGGCGGGAACCGGTTATAGAATACCGGTCACGGCGCCCCCAAGCATAGGAAATCCCACCCCTGCCCCCCTTTTTTAAAGGGGGGTATTTTTATTCTTCTCCAGCTTCCCCTTCAATTGCCCACAGGCGGCCGAAATATCCCCTCCCCTGCTGTCCCGGGTAATGACCGTTACGTAGCGATCGATGAGATATTTGTGAAAGGCATCGATGGCTCCTCTGGTGGGGGCTTTGAAATCACACCCTTCATGTTCATTGAACGGTATCAGATTCACCTTGTTCGGAATATCACTGATCAGCTTCAAGAGCCGTTTGGCATCTTCAAGAGTATCGTTAATCCCTCCCAACATGACGTACTCAAAGGTAACCTTGCGCCGCCCCGGAAGGGGAAATTCCTTACAGGCTTTCATCAGCTCCCTGAGGGGATAACGGCGATTGACCGGCATGATCCGGTTCCGCAGTTCGTCGGTGGTCGCATTGAGCGACACCGCCAGGTTGACGTTGGGAATCTCCCGTCCAAGCCGGCCCATCTCCGGAACCAATCCACAGGTTGATACGGTGACCCGGCGATTGGAAAGTTGTAGACCGTTGCCATCGATCATGATCTGAATGGCCGGAATGACGTTGTCCAGATTGTGAAGCGGCTCCCCCATCCCCATAAGAACGATGTTACGGATTGCCGCGGGGGAGTCCGTGGTTTCACCTTCACCGTCAGCATCTTCGTCACTTCCGGCATCGACAAACCGGGCGGGGGGATTATTTTCGATATCGCGGCGAACCGCCATAATCTGGTTGACTATTTCAGCGGTGGTCAGATTCCTCGTCAACCGAAAGGTACCGGTCAGGCAGAATTCACACGCCATGGCACAACCAACCTGGGACGATATACAGAGGGTATTACGCCCTTCAATCGGAATCAGCACCGATTCAACGGCAGCACCATCCTCAAGGGCAAACAGATACTTACGGGTACCGTCATTCCCCTCTTCAATGGCCTCGGCGGTGAGGTTGCTGATAAAGGCTGTGTCATCCAACTCGGCCCGAAGTGCCTTTGAAATATTGGTCATCTCCGTAAAACCCCGGGCATCCTGCTGGTAGATCCATTTGAACACCTGGAGGGCACGGAATCGTTCCTTCCCCTGCCCGTGTAAAAACTGTTCAAGGGCCGGAAGAGTCATATTTTTGAGATCGATTTTCTGGGTCATTTTTTCTCACTGCCACTTTCATGTGGAATTTGGGGTGCTGCCTCGCCGGGCGAGGTTTGGGGGGTGTCTCCGGTCGGATCCTTCTTTGCAGCCCCTTCCACTTCCGGAGTTTTTTCTCCCGCTTCTTTTCTGGCTGAAGACGGAGAGGTAAAGAGCGGCGGGGTACTGATAACGTCATCAACCTTCTTCTGTAACCGCCCCACATTAGGTGTTTCTGCCAGTGCCAACTGATATTCTACCTCACCCAGCACCCTTTTTTGCCGGAGCAGGCGCAGAATCATATCGGAGCGTTTCAGCACTTTTCCGAGGTTTTTGTACGGGTTATAGGCAAGCCGTGGACCGGGGAGCATGGCCGCCAGGAAGGCGCATTCACGGGGTGTCAGGGCTGCGGCCGGTTTACCGAAATAATACTGGGCACCGTGGCCAATACCGTACACCAGGGGGCCCAATTCAACCACATTCAGGTAGAACTCGATTATACGCCCCTTGGTCAACTCCTGCTCCATACGGTACGCCAGATAGATTTCCTTTACCTTCCGGGTGAGGGTTTTTTCACGGGAGAGGAACAGGTTCTTGGCGGTCTGCTGGGTTATGGTCGAGGCACCCCGCTTGAGACTTTTCTTCTCAAGATCATATTTGATGGCATTTTTGATGGCCTTGACGTCAAAGCCTTCGTGGGTATAGAAATTGGCATCTTCGGCCAGTATCACCGCCCACTTCATCTCGGCCGGAATACGGCCCGAAGGGGTCCAGTACCGGTTCTTCGCCCCCACAACAAAGGGGTGGTATTCCCCCTGCCAATCCTTTACCTGAATGGTCGTACTGAATTTTCGGTCCGCCAGTTCGGCTACCGGCGGCAGCAGTGACAGGGAAACGGCAACATATGCCAGATAGCCGATTGCTATCAAAATGAGCACTAAAAGTATTTTTTTCATATCCGTCGCTACGCCCTCTTTATATCCCCTCAGTTATGCTCTTCGTTGTCTTCCGGGTCTCTTTCCCGGGGTGCCCTCACTTTTTTTCGTGGCTTTGGCGGTTCATTCGGGGGATTCTGCGGAACAGCCACAGCCGGTGGGGGCCCCTTTGCACCGGGAACCTGCGGCGGTACAACCGGCATCTGTTGCGGTGAGGCAGGTACCGGTTGCTGCAAAACCATCGGTGACGGCTGGCCTCCCGTCTGTACGGGTGGCTGCGCCACATCCGCCGCCTCAGGATAGATTTTCCGCGCCTTCGCCTTATAGCGCTGCGGAACTTCATGTTCCCTGTTGGTGTAATGTACCACCCCGGCAGTATCCTTCCAGAGGTAGACCATGGCCTGCACCGGGAGTGCCCACTGTATGAGGGCCAGAATCACCGCTATTTTTACCATAACTCCTCCGCTACCGCCACCGGATCCGCTGATTTACTTGTCAACGGCCAGCATTTATGCTACATAATCTCTGCAACGACGATATGTTGCAAGAGAATAGTGCGATCAAAGGCAAATTTACCCCGTGTACACATCGCCATGTGTATACTGTTCCCATGGCGACTCCAACCGAATAGTGATTCTTTCCGAAGGCAGACCGTAGTGACACCTGATTGTGCCGCGCCATGAAAAAACATCTCAACAAAACCAGCCTGCTGGTCATCTGCCTTGTGGTATCCGTACTGGCCCACCTTCTCCCCTTCTATGCCCTGAGGCTCTTTGCAACCTATAATTTTGCAGGTCCGGTGACCACACCCCGTATCGTATCGGTGGACCTGTCACAATCAACCGAACCAGCCACCGAAGAAGAAAAAGAAGAGCAGGAGGAGCAAAGCGAAGAGTCCCCCGCACCGGCACCGGTTGAGAAGGAGGACGACGAGACACCGGAACCCGAGACCATACAGCCACCGCCCAAAGCTACCGAGACCAAAGCGGTCAAAAGTGTCAGTGAACCACCAAAAGCACCGACAACAGCCACCGTTCCACCGGTCGGTGCAGTAAAGACCAATAAAGAGATCCCGGGAACCCCGACGACAACCATACTCAATGGCTTACTCCCCACCAATTATGAAAAGCTCACCTATCAGCTCAGTATCTACGGCCTGCCCATAGGTGATGCCGAGATGGAAGCGAAGCGGGAGGCGGGTGAAACAACCCTTACCCTGCGGGTTAAATCAAACGCAACCATTTCCAATGTGTTCCCGGTAGACAACACCATTGTGGCCCGCCACATCGACAACAGGTTCATTCTGGCAACCATTAGACAGCACGAAGGTGCCTACGTAAGTGATGAAGGGTTCACCGTAAATCTCAAGCGTAAACGGGTCATCTGGTTTGACAACCTCAGGGGAAGATCGAAGATGACCACTGTTCCGACCGATGAGGTAATCGACACCCTCTCCGGTATCTACTATCTTCGTAACCGGCAGTTACAGGTCGGCAAGACGGAAACACTCCAGATATTTGACAGCGAGGTCTTTGCCGAGGTTCCGGTGGAGATTCTGCGCCGCGAAAAAATACGTCTCCCCAATTACACCGAAGTTGACACACTGGTGATCCGGCCACTTCAGAAAACGGCGGGTATCTTCAGACGAACCGGCGACATTCTCATCTGGCTGACCGATGATGCCAACAAGGTTCCGGTAAAAATTGTCACCTCAATAGCACTCGGCACCGTCACCGCCGATCTTATCTCTTCGGAAGTGAAACTGCCGGAGCCACCGGTTGTTCCGGTGGTAAAAAAATAGCACCGGTAGCTATCCCAAAAAAAGGACCTCACCATGTTAATGCAAGCGGTAATCTGGATGAATCTTGCTCTGGTTTTCTACTCATGGGCCGTATTCAGTGGTCGAAAGCAGGGGCTTCACCGAAAACATCTGATTGTCTTCGGTATCGGGCTTTTCTGCGATTACCTGGGTACCCACCAGATGAGTATTTTTGCCGCCACTTACGGGAAAGCCCCCGAATGGCACAATATCACCGGTATCGCCTCACTGGGGGGAATGGCGTTTCATTTTCTGTTGGCACTCATCGCCTCCCTGGCACACAAAACCGAGGCCGTCAACCGGGTCTTTCACCGGGTCAGTCTCACCATTTACACCTGCTGGCTGATCGCTTTTTTCAGCGGTGCCATCTCCGGCATGATGCGGCTCAAGCAGTGACCTTTTCCCTACCTCCTACATAAAAACAGCCGGAGGGTTACCCCCGGCTGTTTTTCATTCGATCTTCGCTATTTCAATATATCAATAGCTTTTATGGGTATCCGTGGTGAAATGCATCGGCATTCCGGATGCGGAAAAATCGAAATGTTCTCCGTGATCCTTCATCATCAACTTGAATGCACTCAGCATGTACCGCCGCTTGAAGCCATCCTCAAGGGCAACGATCTCCTGCACCTTGTTTCCGTAAAACTTCATGTAACAGGTACCGAGGGCCTGGGTTATTTCATCCATACTCATATTAACCGGCTCGATAATCGGCGTCACCAGATTGTACTTTGAGTAATCCCACACCCTGATGCGATCTTTCATTTCGGCATGGATGGGGGTGAACGGCATCGGCGTAACAACCGGGAATACGGCAATATCAGGATTCAGGTAAATAGCCGAAGCGATGTTGTTTTCTATGGACTCCCAGGTTTCATTGGGAAAGCCAATCATGAAAGATGCCTCCGTAATGATGCCATTTTCACGGCAGAGGTCCAGAGCCTGCTTGTTCTGCTCGAAATCGGTCCCTTTGTTCAGGCTGTTGAGGGTATCCTTGTCGGCACTTTCTGCACCAATATAGATATGGATAATGCCGGCCTCACGATACTTATGGAGAATATCCGCATCCCTGATGATATCCTCAACTCTGGTTTCGATGAGGAGGTGGACACCGAAGTTCCGTTCGATCAGCAGGTCAAGAAGCAACTCCCACCGGTCACGGTGCTTGGTAGGATAGGCATCAATCAGGGTAAAAAAGCCAATTTGGTAGGTATCAATCAGATGGGCCATCTCTTCGATGACATTTTCCGGCTTGCGGCAACGCCAGTCTTCACGCCAGAACATACGCTGACTGCAGAAGGCACAGGCCATATCACAGCCACGGGAGGTCAGGATTGAGGCCATTCTCCCCCCCGGTGCAACACGGTACTGATAGTCGTCCCAGTCAAGCAGATCCCAGGCCGGCTTCAGGGAATCCAACTCGGCGATGTGGGGCTGGTTGACATTGGAAACCACCTTGCCATCCTCCAGGAATGCTACCCCCTTGACACTTTTCCCCTTCCCTTCCGGAATGGCGGCCAGCAACTGTTTCAGGGTCTGTTCCGGCTCCCCTTTCAGGATATAATCGACATGATTGGCGGTATCGCCAAGAATTTCGTCGAACATGAAGGTCGGATGGGGACCACCCAGCAGAGTGACTATCTCGGGATTCACCTCTTTGGTCACGTCGAGAATTTTCAGCGCATCGGGAACAGTTGCCGTACTGATGGCACCGGTCACCGGCAGGTAATCCAGAGTCATCACATAATCGGGCTGAAAGCGGATAATTTCCTGTTTGATATCGTCAAAGGTAAGCCCCTTATTCATGGCATCGAATATTTTGGCCTCGTGCCCCACTTCAAGAGCTGCTCCGGCAAGATAGGCCAGGTGCAGCGGCGGCCAGTTGCCGACAACCTGAACGCCCCAGCAGTGATAAGGTGCAGTTACAAATAAAATTTTGCTCATCTGGTACTCCTTCTGTTTTGCGAAGATTAGCGATTGTATCAGTTAGCAATAATACCAAGCAATGGTAAGGGAAGGATAATGGAAATGTAAAGATTTGGTAAAGAATACTACGGGAGACGAAACCAGACACGGGTACCGTCCACGCCGCTTTCAAAACCGACCGCCCCCCCGTGGGCCTCAATCAACTCTTTGACAATGGCCAGGCCGATCCCTGCCCCCCCCCCATCACGGGAACGGGAACGGTCTGCCCGAAAAAAACGTTCAAAGATGAACGGAATATCCTGCTCCGAGACAATCGCGCCACTGTTGATAAAGGCGGTGGTAATGCCGTTGTCCTTCCGCTCCGTCACAATACGCACCCCCCCCTGTGAAGGGGTATATTTCCAGGCATTATCGGCCAGATTGCGTATGGCCTGCAGCAACTTATCCCGATCGGCGGTCAACCGGTCGGTATCGGGCCCCAGTGACCAGAGCACCTCAATTCCCTTCTCCTGAAAATTGGGACGATACAGATCCATAATCTGACCAAGCAGTTCATGGAGGGAAAGCTCCTGACGATCCAGAAACACCTTGGCGGCATCGGCCTTGGCCAGTTGTTGCAAATCCTCCACCAGGTTAACCAGCCGGAGCACCTCCTGTTCAAGCATGCGAAAGGTTTCCGGTGAGGGGGGGATCACCTCATCGCTCAAACCTTCCAGGTACCCCCGAAGATTGGTCAACGGCGTCCGCAGTTCGTGGGCGATATCGGCCACCATGTTTTTACGGAGCTTTTCTATTTTCTCCAGGTTTTCCGCCATGTGGTTAAAGGCGTCGGCCAACTGCCCCACCTCATACCGGGACACCACATTTACCCGTTCCGAATAATTGCCATCGGCAACCTGCCGGGTGATGGCGGTTATCTGAAACAGTGGCCGGAGAACCCAGCGGGTCAGCAGGTAGGTGAGCACCAGCGTCAGCCCCAGCGTGGAAATCGCACCCCACACCATATTGTGATGGATGTCGGCCAGAAACAACCGGTGCGGCTCCACCGGGGACGTGTGATACCGTTCTTCCAACAGCCGCAGATACTCTCCGGCACGTTGATCGATATTGTGCCACACCACCAGGGATATCACCGTAAAAACCGGGACAATGTGACCAACCAACAGCTTCCAGAGCAGTCGCTGCCTCATTACTCCCCCTGATCACCCGGTTCGTCACTGAAACGGTATCCATACCCCCGCACGGTCAGAATAAAACGGGGGCGAGTGGTGTCGTCTTCAATTTTCTGGCGGAGTTTGCCAATATGCACATCGATCACCCGATCGATGACAACCTCTCCGTTTCGGTAACAATGATCCAGCAGTTCTTCCCGGGAGAAGGCTTTACCCGGAGCCCCCATGAGTGCCTGTAAAATTTTGTATTCCGACAGTGTCAGTGACAGCGGAGCACCATCACGACTAACCGTATGCTTTACCTTATCAAGCTCAAGACCATTGAAAGAGATGACGGACGACGGCGGCACGGCACGGGCCCTGCTGCGGCGCAGTATGGCCTTCACCCGTTCCACCAGTTCACGGGGACTGAACGGCTTTATCACGTAATCGTCTGCCCCCATGGCCAGGCCGGCAACCCGGTCAACCTCTTCCTCACGGGCCGTCAGCATCAGCACCGGGACATCGGAAATCTTCCGCAGGGAGCGACAGATTTCCCACCCGTCCATATTCGGCAGCATGACATCCAGAATAACGAAGACCGGATTGCAGGCATCGGCTGCCCGGATCGCCTCCCCCCCGTCATGGACCACCACGGTGCCAAACCCCTCCCTCTCCAGATAGGTCGCAACCAGAGCAGCGGTATTGCGGTCATCTTCTATAATTAATACGGTACCCTGGGTACCACTGGGCTGAAACATACCACTCCCCGCACTATCTATCGCTGACTGCTGCCAGCATTTCCCAAAACATTACTTCCTGAACCTCATTTTCACTTCATCTATTTTTGATGGGATCTTCCCCAAGATACCGATACCCAGCTTTTTCATCACAAAATTGCTACTCATGAACAGCTTGGTGATCCCCATGAGGTAATCCCGCTTAAAACCGGCCTCCATGGTCATAAAGTCCATTATTTTGCCCATATAGAAACGACGATAGCAGTCAGCAAGGGCAACATCGACCTGGAGCAGACTCATCCTCCGGGGTTCGACAACCGGATCCACCAGATTGAATTTTCGGTAATCATCCTCCCGAATGAGGGATCCCACCTCCCCGTACCCCTCAGCCGACGGCCAGGGGGTATAGGTGAAAAAATTAGCAATATCGGGATTGAGGCGCTGAACCAGCTGCATGGTTTTTTTGATGCTTTCGGGGGTCTCCCCCGGAACACCGAGAATAAAGGAGGCTTCTGAAACGATGTCATGGTCCCGAAGGATCTCGAACACCGAAGCCACCTGGTCCATGTCCATATTTTTCTTCATGGCATCCAGATTCGCCTGGTCGGCACTCTCCATACCAAGGGATACATAAATAACACCGGCTTTCCGGTATTTATCCATGATATCGCGGTCCCGCAGAATATCAGCGGCCCTGGTCTCCATCAGCAGGTACACCGGAAGATTTTTCCCGATGAGGACATCAAGAAATGTTTCCCACCGGTGACCATCACGGGTCGGATATTCATCGGTGATCATGAGTACGTTTACCCCATGGGTGACGTACAGGTATTCCAGTTCATCGGCCACGCCCTGTGGATCCCGGGCACGCCAGCAGTTATTCCAGAATTTCCGTTGGGAACAGAAGGTACATTCCTGGTCGCACCCCCGGGAGGTACTGATGGAGCCGAGACGGGAACCCGGAATGGCCAGGCAGTAATAATCATTCCAGTCGAGCAGGTCCCACCCCATGGGGAGCTCATCCAGACTTTCCAGGAGGGGACGTCGCCCCGTTGTTACGATCTGCCCATCCCGACGAAAAGCCAAGCCGGGAACCGTCTCCGGCCCCCCCCCCTCCCCCAGCACCTCTAGCAGCTGCCCCAGCGTGACTTCACCCTCACCGATGACGATATAGTCAACGAAGGCCGCTCCACTCAGCAGTTCTTCATACATACCGGTCGGATGGACGCCCCCCAGAATGGTCACCGTTTCCGCATTGACCTTCTTCGCCAACTCAAGTGTCTTGAGCGCATCATGGATTGTCGAGGTCATGGCAGAGCATGCCACGTAATCAGCCGACGCAGCACGGAGATGGGCCTCGATTTCCCGGTAGCCGTGCCCCTTTGACACTGCATCGTAAATTTCAGCACTTACGCCGGCCTGACGGGCAGAACCGGCCAGATATACCAGGCCGAGGGGTATCCAGCGGCCGGCGACTTCGTCCACACCACTATGGTACGGCGGCGTGATAAAGAGGATTTTCTTGGAACAGTCGGCTGTTTTTATTTGACTTCTCCTTTGAAATTCAATAAGTTGCGCAATGAAGCTCCGGGACCACCGAGCACGCCACAGTAGCATGATAAAGCATTAAAATCCAGCCATTTCCAATTGTTACCGTTCTCGGGAGCCCGTGCGTGATCAACAACAAAAAAATAATTGTGGTGCTTCCGGCGTACAACGCGGAAAAAACCCTTGAACTAACCTGGCGCGAGATTCCGCCTGAAGTCGATAAGGTGATTCTGGTTGACGACTGCAGCCGTGACAACACGGCCCAACTTGCTCAGAAGCTTGGGATTACCACCGTCGTCCACAAGACGAATACCGGTTATGGGGGGAACCAGAAAACCTGCTATCATACCGCCCTTGAGATGGGTGCGGATATCGTGGTGATGGTTCATCCCGACTACCAGTACACACCACGCCTGGTCACCGCCATGGCAGCCATGATCGCCTACGGCGAGTTTGACGCCGTCCTGGCTTCCCGCATCCTCGGCACCGGCGCACTCAAGGGGGGGATGCCCCGGTACAAATACGTGGCAAATCGTTTCCTGACGTTGGTGGAAAACCTTCTCCTCGGTCAAAAGTTTTCCGAATACCACACCGGATATCGGGCATTTTCCCGTGAGGTCCTTGAAAAATTACCCCTCGACGCCAACTCAAACGATTTCGTCTTTGACAATCAGATGATCGCCCAGATGGTCTGGTTCGGTTTCCGGGTGGGGGAACTTTCCTGTCCAACCAAATATTTTAAAGAAGCCTCATCCATCAACTTCCGCCGCAGTGTGATCTATGGCCTGGGCGTGCTTGGCACCGCACTGCAATTCAGGCTTAACAAGTGGGGAATTACCTCGACCACAATTTTCAGGAGCCAGCCATGATGATTTCCCGGAACCGGCCATGAAACTTATTATTCAAATACCATGTTTTAATGAAGCAGAGGCATTACCTGTTACGTTGAGAGAGTTGCCACGTGAAGTAGCGGGCTTTGACTGCGTGGAATGGCTGGTCATCAATGATGGCAGCAGCGATGGGACTGCCGAGGTAGCCTTGCAAAATGGCGTGGATCACATCGTCAACTTCACCGGAAATCAGGGGCTTGCACGGGCATTCCTGGCGGGACTGGACAGTTGCATCAAACTGGGTGCGGACGTCATCATTAACACAGATGCTGATAATCAATACATGGCCGCTGACATCCCTCTCCTCGTTGCCCCTATTCTGGCGGGCACCGCCGATGTGGTCATCGGTGCCCGCCCCATCGGAGAAATTGCATCATTTTCCCTGTTAAAAAAACTATTGCAGAAAGCCGGCAGTGCTGTCGTCCGTTTTGTCAGCAACACCGGCATTTCCGATGCACCAAGCGGTTTCAGGGCCATAACACGGGAGGCGGCACTTCGCTTTAACGTGTTTAACGATTACACTTACACACTGGAGACCATCATCCAGGCGGGGCAAAAGGGAATTGCCACCGTTTCGGTACCGATACGGGTCAACAGCACCATGCGCCCCTCCCGCCTGGTCAAAAGCAACACGTCCTATATCAGGAAATCTCTGATCACCATCGTCAGAATGTTTGTCGTGTATAAGGCCTTCCGCTTCTTCATGGCAATCGGCCTGTCGGCCCTATTACTCGGCGTACTTGGAGGACTCCGTTACCTTGGCTATTACCTGTCCGGTAACGGTGCCGGCCATGTACAGTCACTCATATTATCCTCGATTCTGTTGGGTGTCGGATTTCAAACCATTCTGACCGCCTTTCTGGCTGACCTCCTGGCGGTGAATCGACGACTTATGGAAGATGTCCAGTACCGTACCAAAAAGTTGGAGTACCCTGATTTGACGTCTCCCCGGTCAGGGGTAAAAAAAATTCCGGGCAAGAAACCTCTTTACAGTAATCGGGATTGCGTGCGATAGGTAGAAACGAAGAAGCGGGAACATTGTTACTCACGGGAGAAATTTCATGAATAAGAACATTATGGCACTGGCACTTTCACTCTCATTATCTCTGGCTTCAGCGGCAGTAGCCCTTGACAATTCCCAACTGGTCGGCACGTGGCAACTGGTCGAAAACGCCAAGGATGCCGATGGAAACAACTCACCTTTTGTCACCCAGAAACTGCAATTTACCAGTGACGGGAAAATGATTTCAGCAAATATGCCGATGCCGTTTCGTTACAAGGTAAACCCGAGCAAAGCAGAGGTCGACCGCGCCCTTGCCCGGTTTCCCGACTTGAAAGACATGGAAATCATGCTGGCCATGGTGGGGAATTCTCCCAACGACTGGTCGCGCCCCAATATCGTCTACGGCGTTGAACTGAAGGACAATAAATTCACTATGAAACTTTCAGGTTACACGCCGGCCCGCTATAAAAAGCTGAAGTAACAGAGGTAGGAGTTGAAAGTATTATTTGAGCCATGGAACCTCGGCGATGCCATCATCGCCGCGTCCATAGCCAGACAAGACCCTGACCGGATACTACTCGCCTGCAACAGTCGCTGGCATGAAGTGCTCCAACGTGCAACTGAAGGCAGCCTTAAGATGCTCCCGCTTGACCTCCCCTATGTCTGGCGCCATAACAAGAAATTCTTTTCACTCGGCGATGCGGCCTCTCTGAAAGATCAATTCAGCCCCGTTCAGCGTGAACAAATGGAAATAATCAGCATTCGTGGTGACCTGCGGGACTGGATAGCCGCACAGCGCATTTTCTCCGGTGCAACATTCTCATTTACCGGATGGAGACCGTTTCTGGCCCGCAAACTATCCAACTTTGACCGTCCTTTTGCCTCGGGGGAGCAACCGGTCCGCAACCGATACCGTGCGTGGGCTGACGCTGCGGGTATTTCTTACGATCAACTTGAAAACAGATACGTCCATAATGAGAATAACTCCTCGGCCCCAATTGTAATTCATATCGGTGCCCAATGGCGTTCCAAGCAATATCCACACGTGGCAGAACTTGTTGAAGTGATACATGGGTTTGGGATGCGAACCGAAATTCTGGCAGGGCCACACGACCCACTCCCGGAGAGAATCACCGAAATCAGCGTCAAACGGCCTGGTTGGCATGGGCTGATAGCTTATTTTCGGCAGGCCCGATGTGTCATTTGTAACGATTCCGGCCCGATGCATCTGGCAGCTTTTCTCGGAAGCAAAACCCTGGCACTCTCACGCTGTTCAAATATAGCGGAATGGTTGCCGCCTGGTGGCACATCAATTTCATCACCATTCGCCCCCCTTGGCTACCACCCGATTAAACAATACTGGTCGGATCACATACTTTCGGATTGGCCCCAACCAGATGCAGTCATAAGACACATAACAATATGAACGCCCCCTGGACCCGATTTACACCGGCAATGTTACTGGGTTGGCTCAATAACAGACCGGTACTACAACAAGCCATTGGCAACACCGGCTGGCTCATGTTTGACAGAATCCTTCGAATGGTCATTGGTATTACTGTCGGAACGTGGGTTGCCAAATACTTGGGACCATCCCAATTTGGAGAGTTATCCTACGTCATTTCCTTTATTGCCTTTTTCCAAGTTATAGCAGACTTACAGGCTGACGGCATCATTGTGCGGGATATTGCACAAGAGCAGGGAGATGTTTCCGTAATTCTGGGGACAACCCTTTGGCTTCGGATTTTTCTCGGGACAATTGCATGGCTATGCGCAACAGGTCTGGCATTTCTGCTTCACCCGTTTGACACTCAACTTGTTCTGTTGATCTTTATTGTTGGTGGATCCATGATATTTCAGTCGGCTGAAACCGTCGATATCTGGTTTCAAAGCCAGAGCAAGAGTAAGATGACAGTCTTGTCAAAATCTGCAGCGTACCTATTTTCGAATAGTATCAAAATCGTTCTCTTACTTACCAAAGCACCGCTGAGTGCATTTGCCGCTGTTATTTGTCTGGAATGTGCTGTATTTTCGCTGAGCCTTGTCATTGCCTACCGGCGTCATCCAACCAGTGAGCGGTGGACGGCACGCATAAGCCAGGCAAAGATAATTCTGTCGCAATGCTGGCCATTTACTCTGAGTGGCGTCATGATTACCGCATATATAAGAATTGATCAAATCATGCTCAAGGAAATACTGGGGGAACGCGAACTAGGCCTCTTCGCGGCCGCGCTCACTATTTCCAATGTATGGACCGTTATTCCAACCACATTGGTGACCAGCCTTGCACCATTCGTTGCCAGAAAAATGCATCAGGATACGCAACAGTACAAAGACTTATTGGTGAAAATATTTCGTCTCTTTGCAGTGTTAGCCATCTTGGGAATTTTATTGACCAGTGCACTGTCACCTTGGATAATTGGGCTGTTGTTTGGGCCACAATTTCATTCGGCAGCAGCCATTTTGAGTATCTATGTTTTTGTCAATATTTTCATCTTTCAGGGTATCGCACAGACCCTGTGGGTGATAAATACTAATGTGCGTAGCGTCACCCTGATCGGTACTACCGCAGCAGCAATCCTTGGTGTCATTTCCAATACCATACTAATCCGTACCTGTGGAGTGATGGGTGCGGTATATTCAATCATGCTGACTCAGGGCACAGCGGTAGTTATATTACCCTGCCTCCTGCGGCAGGATTTACGTGAACTGTATATGAGAGCTTTCTTCCCTCTTAAGGTGAATCATCAGCAATGAGAGTTCGTTACCCACTAACAAACAACAATGGTTCACTGCACCTGACCAGACCAGACGGGAAAAAGTGATGGCATTCGTATCTGACTATATCAAACGTAAAGCACTCCGTATAAACCGGCTACTTGATACGTTGCATAATTTAAATCTTGTTGTCATCACAAAAGAAGACCTGATCCGATTTCGTGGCGCAGGATATCGTCGTCATATTTTTTTCGGCCAAGAAGGACATAATCGCGTAGCCGCACTCATCTCTCAGAGTAAGCCATTGTTGATATCCCGGCTCGGTTCGGTGGAGCTTTCATGCCTTCGTTTCTATCTGGAGCAGAGATTGCTAAAGAACAAGAGGTTCTCCAGAAAGATTAAAACAACTATGTCGTACCAAGCAGGCTTTTTCTCTACCGATGATGCATCACTTGACGCATTTGCGGAACTGTATCTGGAGCATCTCCCCTCTGTTGACGCCATGGGGGTCTGGTACAACCAGTATGAAGACGTGATCTGCAACACCTATTGTCCACAGGCAGAACTCGTTGATCTGGACTGTCTTGAACCGTTTCGCTTCACCACCCCCTGGAGCAGTCAATTAGCGGGTAAAAAGGTTTTGGTCGTACACCCGTTTGCCGAATCAATCAGGAAGCAGTATGAAGAAAAACGTCACCTACTCTTTCCCACCCCGGATGTTCTCCCTGACTTTACCCTACTGACGCTTAAAACAGTCCAATCAATAGCCGGTTCAAAAGTTGACTTTTCCACATGGTTCGACGCATTCGATTACATGCGCGATGAGATGGCGAAAGTTGATTTTGACATCTGCATTATTGGAGCCGGTGCCTATGGCCTTCCCCTGGCAGCCTGTGCCAAGCAATGGGGAAAACAGGCCATTCACCTCGGGGGTGTGACCCAGATTCTCTTCGGCATACGGGGAAGAAGATGGGAACGGGAATACGCCGACAGTACGGCCCAACTTTTTAATGAACACTGGGTACGCCCACTACCGTCAGAAACACCCTGTAATAAGGATAAAATTGAACGAAGCTGCTACTGGTAAAGAAACGGAGACTTTGTGCCACTGCCCTATGGTTTTCAGTGTTCAGTGTATGACGGTGATATACCACCCGTAATCGTTTCATCTCTTGAAAGGATCTACCAGAGTCCCTTCACAACTATGCCATATTTTGAGCTATTCCGCCATGCTCATCACCCGACAGCTTTGGTTATTTCCAATGAAGCGGCAAACCCGGTCCATATACTCATGTATACTGTTACCGGAAGAGAGGTTACTCTGCTCAACGAACTGGTAACCATTGAACAGCAATATCTCACCTATTTTGGTGAATTCATCTTTTCCCGATACCCATGCGTAACAACGGTTAATTTCAATTGCATACAGGGCAGATTAGATCACGTACCCTACCCCCAATACCAGTGGAAGCACTCACAGGACATCGCCATATCTCTGCCCTCATCACCGGAGGCATACAACGGACAGTTGGGAATTCGCACCCGTAAACACCTAAAATACTATATCAACAGGCTTCATAAGGAGTTCACTAATGTTGTCTTCTCCATTTCAACGACCGACAGCATTGAGCATTCGGCCATTGGAACCATCATTGAAATGAACAGACAACGGATGAAATCAAAATACATCAGATCCGGTTACACTGCTGAATTCGAGGGGAACATACGCGCATTTTGCCATCACTACGGGTTGGTGAGCACTCTCAGTATTCAGGGAAAAGTTGTCGCAGGAACAATCAGCTACCTGGTTGGGGATCATCAGTACCTGGAAGTAATTTCCCATGATCCCGCTTTCAACAGATTTAATGTGGGACAAATTTGTCTGTATCACACCATCAACCACGCCATTGAAACGGGAAGGGCTGCTTTCCATATGCTGTGGGGAGAAAATGAGTATAAATACCGTTTCCGTGGGGTAAAAACGGAACTCTTTTTTTCATCCGTCTATCGAAGTAATTTTTATAAATTACTTCGATTTCCACGGAGATTAGCACACTATTTCAGTTATTTGGTCAACCAGGCACACTATCTGACCACAAAATATATTCTCAACCTTCGCAAACCGGCACTATGAGTTAATATGGATAAACATTCCGGAACCATTACAAATCATGCCCGTTTGCACATCCCGGATGTCGTAAACGCCAGCAATGCCGATGACCCGTTTAAACTGTTCTACGGTAAGACCCCCTCTCTCTTTTACTTCGGTCGGGGCGCCCTGTGGCATGCACTGAAAACAATGGAGCTATCAGCAGCTGATAACATTATTGTCCCCGCCTATCATTGTGGGGTTGAAATAGAAACTATTGTAATGACCGGAATACAATTGAGATACTACGCAATTCAAGAAGATTTGGCTATCGATCTGAATGGACTTGCCTCACTCATGGACACCGGAACCAAAGCACTCTTATTGATTCATTATTTTGGATTTCCCCAACCTGTCGAAGCAATAAGAGATCTCTGCATATCAAGAGACATCGTACTCATTGAAGACTGCTCCCACGCTCTTTTTTCCTGTTATCAGGAAAAACCTCTCGGAACCTTTGGTGATGTGGCCATCTTTAGCCAGCGCAAGACCCTCCCGCTCCCAGACGGGGGCGCATTAATGGTCAATAACCCACTGCTGGTGGCACCATTCCCCAGCGGAAAACCGGGTGAATTTATGGCCATCAAGAAAGCCTTCGGCATGTTAGCACGTACCACGCTTCATATCGAAACACGAACGGGACTTCCCCCACCCCTGTCCAATATCGTAGCAATATTGGACAGGATTATTGCCAAAAAAGCCGGGATTAGATACAGTGCCGGACACGAAGTCAATCTGGACAGGTGTACCCTCGCCATGTCCCGAACCTCAACATGGCTCATGAATGGTACCCGGGCGGAGCAGATCATTGAGACACGAAGAAACAATTATCTCTGGCTTGCCAAAAGCCTTCAAAGTAGTCACTGTATCAAAATAATAAAAGAGGAGTTGCCCGATGGGGTTTGCCCCCTGTTTTTCCCCATAATGACCGTGGGAATCAATCGGCAGGAACTACAGGACATGCTCGCTGCTGCCGGGATCGACATATTTATTTTCGGCAAAGAGCTGCATGAATCCTTACCGACTCACCTCTTCCCCGGAGCAACAGAACTCTCGCGGCGAGTGGTATGCCTTCCTATTCACCAAGAGTTATCGCTGTCGGAAATGGTTTATATTACAGATACCGTACAACGAATAGTACAGGAGCTTGAACATGCAGATCATCACTGACATCAGAAATGCTCTGTCATTTATCTGCCGGGGTGAATTTAAAGAGGTCATTTTTCGGCTACGGGTGTATTTCAGCAGTGTTGATTTTTCCTACGCTTCGATTCAGACACTCGGACTTTCGGCAGAAAAAAGCCATGACTATCGCCACTCCGGAGGCGTTCACCTGGAAAGAGTATTGAACAACTTGAAGATAACAAACGAAGATGCAATTGTAGATTTTGGTGCCGGAAAGGGGGGGGCATTGGTCACTTTCAGTAAATTCCCTTTCAGCAGAGTCACCGGCGTTGAGCTGTTACCCGAACTGGCTGCCATCGCCGAACAAAATTTCAAGCTTCTTGGAATTCCAAATGTGTCCATGGTCATTGCTGATGCCACAGAATTCCTCGATCTAGAATCATATAACTATTTCTATTTCTACAGCCCATTTCCGCGAAACGTCATGTCTGCCGTCATTACTAACATTACGAACTCCCTCTCGACAAATCCCCGCATCGTACGGCTGATATATTGCAACCCGGAATTTGCTGATATCATTGAAAACAATTCACCGTTTTGTAAAACAGGTATGTTCCATCACCACCAGCTCAACCTTCCCATTTACATCTATTCAAACCAGCCATGACAACAGGGATCACTACATTCAAAAGTTTTCTCCGTTCATCAATAGTGACCCCTTTGCACAGACTGCTCAACGCGGTGGACACACCGGTTATCGTTCTGCTCTACCATCGTGTCACCACCCTCACATCGGACCCTGAGCAGCTCGCCGTTACACCTGAAAACTTCCGGTCACAGATGAAATTTCTCAAGGACAATGTTCCTCTCGCCAGGTTCGACGATGACTGGGCAAAGATGGCCAAACCGGCGGTAATCATAACCTTTGATGACGGATATGCTGACAATGTGCGTGAAGCATTACCCATCCTCGAAGAGTACAGAATACCGGCAACCTTTTTCATCAGCACCGGAACCATTGATACTACCGGGCACTTCTGGTGGCACGAACTTGAACAGATTCTCTTCGACACGGTGCAGCGACCCTCTCGTTTCACATTGCAGCATGACGGTCGCACAACGGTCTGGCCGTCGGATACCGGGGAGAAACGCCGAGAAGTATACCGACAACTCGTCCCCCTGATGATGGAGAAAGATGCCGAGTCCCGCAATGATTGCCTTTCTCAACTCCGGAGGTGGGCCAACACCGGAGAAATTATCGCCCATTGCCATCGGGCCATGTCATTAGCCGAATTGCATACGCTTGCCGAAAACGAATTAGTTACCATTGGTGCGCACACGGTAACCCACAGCCAGTTAACCGTACTCCCACCGAACAACCAGCGGGAAGAGATCGTCACATCAAAGCACCAGCTTGAGACATGGCTTGGCCGGGAAATCACCACCTTCTCCTACCCTTTTGGCAAACGATGCCATTATACACATGAAAGCATAACCGCATGCCGTGAAGCCGGATTCACCAAAGCGGCAGCAAATTTTCCCGGGCAAATTCATCGTTGGACAGATCCCTATCAAATTCCCCGTCATCTTGTTAGAAATTGGTCAATCACTCACTTTGAACGAAAGCTGCAGGGGTTCTGGACACGATGAAAGTGCTTTACTTAAATGGTGCCGATGTGGAGGGGGGGGCAGCGAAAGCTGCAATGCGCCTGCTGGATGGTGTCCATAACCTTGGAATTGATGCTCATCTCACTGTACAGAGAAAATATGGCAATCATCCCCTCGTTGAGGGCCCTGCGACCATCTGTGGTCGTCTGTCCAGCCGTATTCGACCCACAGTCGAGCAATTGATAGTCGGCATCAATCCACGTAATTTAAACGGGCCCTTTTGTGCGGCATACCTCCCTGACCGACTGGTTGCACAGGCTACCACATCTGCCCCCGACATCATCCATCTCCACTGGGTGGCACGCATGATGAAGCTGGAAACATTATCCCGCTTCAACAAACCACTTGTCTGGACCATGCACGACTCCTGGGCCTTTACCGGCGGCTGTTATATACCTTCCGATTGCACACGGTACCAAGAAGCGTGCGGTAAATGCCCGGTTCTTGGTACCGATCAAGCAAGCGACCTCTCGAACCGGATATGGCAGCGCAAGCAAAAAAACTGGCGTGACTTGAATCTGACTTTAATTGCTCCAAGCAACTGGATGGCCACATGTGCCCGAGCGAGTTCACTCTTTTGCAATTCTCCCATCGAAGTAATACCCAATGGCATCAACACAAGACTATTCGCACCCTGTGACCAGCTCATCGCCAGAAATAAATTATCACTGCCACAGGATAAAAAACTGATTCTCTTCGGTGCTAAAGGGGGTACCAGTGATCGAAACAAGGGGTACCACCTGCTCAATGAAGCATTACACTATCTGGCATCCAGCACAGCACTCCGTGACACCACGGAATTACTCGTTTTTGGTTCAACAGGTCAGAATGAATCACAAAACCCCCATTTTAAAACCCACCATATGGGATGGCAACACGATGAAACAAACCTTGCATTACTTTATGCCGCCGCAGATGTTTTCGTCCTGCCGTCGCTCCACGAGACCCTTGGTTTTACCGTAATGGAAGCAATGGCATGCGGTACTCCAACGGTTTCATTCAATCAGGGGGGAGTACCAGATCTGATCGACCATTGTCACAACGGTTATCTGGTCACCCCGTATGATCCGAAGGAACTGGCCCACGGCATTGCCTGGATTCTTGAAGATCGCACCCGATGGCGTGAGCTTTCAGCCCAGGCACGGAATAAAATCCTGCGGGTATTCGCAATGG
>CAIUSO010000020.1 GCA_903901875.1 uncultured Geobacteraceae bacterium
AGTGTAGGTCTGACGCTGTTTTTGCTTTCTGTTTATGCTTTTCTGGAAGTTGCCCGGGAGAATATCAAGAGTGTAGGTTTGACCCCCTATTCTTATACAGTCGAAAAGAACCTGTCCGAGCGGATAGATGCCGTTGACAAGAAAATTGATGCTGTTTATGAATAATTGGTATCTCACAGGAATGATACCGAGTTGCACCGGCGTCAAACAAAGCACCAGCCATTAAAGAAAGTCGCCTGAAGTGGAAATACTCTGGAAGTTGCCCGGGAGAATGTCAAGAGTGTAGGTTTGACCCCCTATTCCTCTACGTGGCTAAAGAAAGATTAGACCTGACACAGTTTTGTTTCGAATGTGATTTATACGGATACAATTGGAATTAAGTATGGTGTCCCAGGACCCCCTGACCCATCGACTGGAAAATCCGGGCGCCATTCCGCTGGAACTGATTGAAGTACAATCCGGTAGTTACCTTGGTGAAGATGACATTGTCCGTTTTGAGGATGTTTATGGCAGGAGTTAACCAAATGAACCTGAACTGTTTCAAGGCGTATGACATCCGTGGCAGCGTCCCGGATGAACTGAATGATGAAATTGCCTATAAGCTTGGTCGGGCCTACGTCGATGAATTTTCATCCAGCAGGGTTATCGTTGGCAGGGATGTCCGACTGGAAAGCGCTTCATTATCGGCTGCGCTATCCCGTGGCTTGAATGATGGCGGATGTGATGTCATTGATATTGGTCTGTGTGGTACGGAAGAGGTCTATTTTCAGACATTTCACCGCCAGGTCGATGGCGGCATCATGATCACGGCCAGCCATAACCCAAAAGGCTATAATGGCATGAAACTGGTGCGTGAAGGATCGCGACCGATAAGTGGCGACAGCGGCCTGTTTGCCTTACGCGACAGGATAGAGGCGAACCGCTTTGAAGAAAAAACTGTAAAGGGGAAAACCCTCTCAGACCCCACCAAGGCTGACTATATCAGCCACTTGCTTGGGTATGTAGACATATCCACACTGAAGCCGCTTCGAATTGTTGCTAATCCGGGGAATGGCGGGGCAGGAACCATTATAAGGCAGTTAGAAAAATATCTGCCATTCGAGTTCATCCTGATTCAGGAAGAGCCGGACGGAAACTTTCCGAATGGCATTCCCAATCCGCTCCTTCCTGAAAACAGGGCGGCAACCACGCAGGCGGTGATTGATCATAAGGCCGACCTGGGCATCGCCTGGGATGGGGATTTTGATCGTTGTTTTCTCTTTGATGCCCAGGGGCGTTTTATTGAAGGCTATTATCTGGTTGGCCTGCTGGCAGAGGTAATGCTTGCGAAAAATCCTGGAGCAAAGATCATTCACGATCCCCGCCTTACCTGGAACACCATCGAACAGGTACTGATGGCCGGTGGTATACCGGTTCAATCAAAAACCGGGCATGCGTTTATTAAAGAGCGAATGCGGGCAGAGGACGCGGTTTACGGCGGCGAGATGAGCGCGCATCACTACTTCCGTGATTTTGCGTATTGTGACAGTGGCATGATACCATGGCTGCTGATTACGGATCTCATATCTCATACAGGTAAAACGTTGGCACAACTGGTAGATCAGCGTATGGCAGCCTATCCCTGTAGCGGCGAAATCAACTATAAAGTATCCGATGTACAAAATGTATTAGATTGTGTTATAGTTAACTTTTCAGATGGTCAACCAACAATTGACTACACAGACGGCCTCAGTATGGAATTTACGGAGTGGCGCTGTAATCTGAGGAGCTCCAACACAGAGCCTCTCTTGCGCTTGAATGTTGAGACCAGAGGAGACGCTGTTGCGCTTTGTCAGCATCTTGGCGAGATTGAAAAAATTATCAAGGGATTTTAAACCATATGAAAAAAGCACTTATAACCGGTATCACCGGGCAGGATGGATCCTACCTGGCGGAATTTCTTCTGGAAAAGGGCTATGAAGTCCATGGTATTAAACGTCGTGCCTCTCTGTTCAATACTCAACGGGTCGATCATATATACCAGGATCCCCATATTAAAGACGTTCACTTCAAGCTTCATTATGGTGACTTGACCGATTCATCGAATTTGACCCGCATTATTCAGGAAGTTCAGCCGGATGAAATCTATAACCTGGGTGCGCAGTCTCATGTCGCCGTCAGTTTTGAATCACCGGAATATACTGTTGAGGCAGATGGGGTTGGCACCTTGCGCATGCTTGAGGCGATCCGTCTGCTGGGGTTGGACAAAAAGACCCGTTTCTATCAGGCCTCAACCTCCGAATTGTACGGTTTGGTTCAGGAAACTCCTCAAAAAGAAACCACACCCTTTTATCCCCGTTCTCCGTATGCGGTTGCCAAGCTCTATGCCTACTGGATAACCGTCAACTATCGTGAAGCCTACGGTATGTATGCCTGCAACGGCATCCTGTTTAACCATGAATCTCCCCGGCGCGGAGAAACCTTTGTTACCCGTAAGATAACGCGGGGCCTCGCCAACATTTCACAAGGTCTGGAACAGTGCCTGTACATGGGTAACATTGATTCTCTGCGTGACTGGGGCCATGCAAAGGATTACGTGAAGATGCAGTGGTTAATGTTGCAGCAGGATCATCCCGAGGACTTTGTTATTGCCACCGGTGTCCAATATACGGTGCGCCAGTTTATTACCTGGGCCGCTGCCGAATTGGGAATCACACTCCAATTTAAAGGGGAGGGTGTAGACGAAATTGCTACCGTTCTTGCAATTGAAGGCAACAAGGCCCCCGCAGTGAAGGCAGGAGATGTTATTGTTCGCATCGACCCCCGTTACTTCCGGCCATCCGAGGTTGAAACCCTGCTGGGTGATCCGAATAAAGCAAAAGAGAAGCTTGGTTGGGTCCCGGAAATAACCGTTCAAGAAATGTGTGCTGAAATGGTCGCCAGCGATCTGGAAGAGGCACGGCGGCATGCCCTGCTGAAATCGCATGGTTTCAGCGTGGCGGTCAGCACGGAGCATTGAGTAAAGTAAAGTGAGGGGTGAAGGGTTAGGAGTGAGGTTTAGAGCGTGAGGGGTTAAGAGTGAAGCGGAAACATCACGATCTTAACCCATATTTAACACAAACACTGTTATAAAGTGCCGAAAACGCAATTTTTGGGGTATTTTTACATAAAAACATCAATGATATCAGCTATTGATTTTATTTCTACAAAATGTAGTGCCATACGATTTTTATTATTATTGACTTACCGCCGATGATGTGGTAGGCATTTACCATGTTCATACGTCAA
>CAIUSO010000021.1 GCA_903901875.1 uncultured Geobacteraceae bacterium
CAGCACCACCCGCAGCTGAAGTAGTGCAACCGGTCCAAGTGGCCGCTGCTCCTGCCGCAGTTGTGGAAACCGTCGCAGCAACACCGTCACCGCTGTCCGGTGTCGCTCATGCCCCTGTCAATGTTGTTTCTCCTGAGGTAGATCCCCAGGTGGATGTTGTCCAGGCCGTATCGGCACCATCAGTGCCAGCACTTCCGTCCCCGGTCGCCGCAGTTTCGGTACCGGTAACAACGGCAGTTGCTGAACAGGTGGCAGCACCATCCATACCTGAAGCAGTACAACCGGTCCAGGTGGCCGCTGCTCCTGCCGCAGTTGTGGAAACCGTCGCAGCAACACCGTCACCGCTGTCCGTTGTCGCTCATGCCCCTGTCAATGTTGTTTCTCCTGAGGTAGATCCCCAGGTGGATGTTGTTCAGGCCGTATCGGCACCATCAGTGCCAGCACTTCCGTCACCGGCCGCCGCAGTTTCGGCACCGGTAGCACCGGCAATTGCTGAACAGGTGGCAGCACCACCCGCAGCTGAAGTAGTGCAACCGGTCCAAGTGGCCGCTGCTCCTGCCGCAGTTGTGGAAACCGTCGCAGCAACACCGTCACCGCTGTCCGTTGTCGCTCATGCCCCTGTCAACGTTGTTTCTCCTGAGGTAGATCACCAGGTAGAAGTTGTTCAGGCCGTATCGGCACCGCCAGCACCAGCACTTCCGTCACAGGCCGTCGTAGTTTCGGCACCGGTAACAACGGCAGTTGCTGAACAGGTGACAGCACCATCCATACCTGAAGCAGTGCAACCGGCCCAGGTGGCCGCTGCTCCTGCCGCTGTTGTGGAAACCGCCGCAGCTTCACCAGCACCCGTATCCGTAGCTTCCGACATCCCAGACACGGTAGTCTCTCCTGAGGTTCAATCACAGGTTGATGCTGTTCAGGCCGTCTCGGCTCAGGTTACACCGGCAGTTGCTCCCCAGGTCGCCGCAGTTCCGGCACCTGTCACTCCTGTCGTCGCTGGGCATGAAGAGCTATCATCCGCACCGGAAACTGAGTTGTCGGTACAGGTGTCGGACAGTATTGCCGCTCTTGGCATTACGACAGCTTCATCTGAGTCCGGTGAAGTGTTAGCTGGCCCGGAGAAGTTGACGCAATCTCACGCAGAAAGCGATATCACATCCATAGATGGATCGGTTGAGGCGGCTGATCAACTTGAAAGTGTGCCTGTTGTACAAAACCAGCTGAACAATGGCACGATAAATGCAAACAATAACGGGCGTCTTGCGCCAGAACCGGAGAAGATTCAGTCCACTGAATCGGGCAGAATGCCACGCGCTACAGCGGTTGATGAGAAGGTAATTGATGAAAACACCTCAATTAACGGCGTATTATCAGAGCCGGTAAGAAGTGAAGCGGAAAAAAACGCGGCTCGACTCTATGCTTCTGCCGTAGTACAGAATGTACGAGGAACGGCTAAAAAAGTACCTGTTGGGACGGAAATAGAGTCGATTCCTGACAGCGCAGACCACAGTGGCGTCAAAGAAATGACGGAGCTGTCAAACAAAGTGACAGTGGCGGCAGAAAAATCTGCGGAATCGGGTGATTCATCCGATGACAAGGGTTCTCGGCCCGAGGACAAACAGACGGGAAGTAACGGCACCTTTTCCACCCTTCTTATGGGTGAAACAGCAAAGTTGCCGACGCACACATCGGTTTCAGCGGATGATACTGTTGTGGAGCAACCGGCCCGTACCGTTGCAGAGCAGGTCGTTGAACAGGTTCGTGAACGATTGACACCACACGAGCTCAAGGAGGGGATACAGCACATCACGTTAATATTATCTCCAGAGAATCTGGGAGAGCTGAAGATGAATCTTAACCTTCAGGGTCAGAAGCTTTCGGTTGAAATCGTGACCGGGAACCAGACAGTGCGTGATGCAATTGCACAGCATACCGATGCGCTTAAAGAATCACTGTCGCGTCAAAATATTACCATGACGTCATTTGATGTCAGTACCGGCGGCGGCAAAGGATCAGGGAATCAGGGAACGAACCAGAACGCCTGGCGGGAAATGGCCAAGCAGCAACAGCAGCAGCAATTCTGGAAATCAAACCGTGATTACCGGGTTGCCGAAGCAGATGTTCCGGCGGCAGGCAGTGGGTATCAACGTCTCCGTGACAACGGAATGCTCGATATACACTATTGAAAGTGAGGTGAGAGCGAATGAGCATGATAAACAACGTAACTACGACAACCGGTACGGCTGCCGCAGATGCAAACATGAAATCAACCATGGGACTCAGCAAGGATGACTTTCTCAAGTTATTCGTGGCCCAGTTGCAGAATCAGGACCCGTTGAATCCCACCAGTTCGGATCAACTCCTGAGCCAAATGTCAAGTATTACCCTGGTGGAACAGTCGTACAACCAGAACACCAACCTGACCAACGTTCTGGCCGCCCAGCAGAATGCAACGGCGATGTCGGCGGTGGGACTTGTTGGAACAAATATCAAGGCAAACGGTAACGCACTGTCGTTTGATGGAACCAATGCCACAAATATGCAGATTAATCTGAGCACGGCAGCAAGCTCTGCTAAGGTCGATATTCTCGATGCCAATGGCAAAACGGTTGCAACAACGACGACCGGGGCACTGGCGGCCGGCAACCAGACCCTCTCATGGGATGGGGCGGATAGCAGCGGAAATAAACTACCGGCTGGTGCCTACAGTTATGCAGTCAGTGCAACATCTTCAACCGGGCGCATTGTTCCGGTAACAACCTATACGGCCGGAACAGTAACCGGCGTGTCCTATTCCGGTTCCACTCCGATATTGACGATCGGTTCGGCGGCGGTGAATCTGACTGATATTATCAGTGTGGGAGGGTAAACAGTATTATGGTAGATCAGATTTTATTTCCAAATCCCATACGACCGGAAAGGATCGAGCGACCATCACCGCAGAAGCAGGGAAATGGCCAGGTTTCGGATTCTCCGTTTGCCAGGGTACTCGACCAAAAGTTACCAACACAGGAGGTTAGGTTTTCGCAACACGCGCAGGACAGACTTAAAGCTCGTAACATTTCTTTTTCCGCTACTGATATTGCCAACCTGGAAGGAGCAGTGACCAGTGTGGCACAAAAGGGGGGGAAGGAATCGCTGGTGATGATGGGGGATGCTGCCCTGGTCGTCAGTGTTAAGAATCGTACCGTGGTCACCGCCATGGATCGCTCACAAATGAAGGGAAATATTTTTACCAATATTGATTCCGCCGTAGTTATCTGACAACACATAAAGGGCTGGCCCTCCGTGAGGAAGCCCAGGGATGCCGACCGACAGACGCGTCCCCAACCCCACACTATTACTGGAGGCAACACAATGAGCGTAACATCCGCAATGTACACAGGTGTAACTGGTCTTCTGGCTAACGCAAATGGCATGAACGTAATCGGCAACAACCTTGCAAACGTCAACACAATCGGCTTTAAAAGCGGTCGTATCTTATTCTCCGATATGCTGTCAACCGGAGTTACCAATTCTTACAGTGCTTCACAGATCGGACGTGGTACCCAGATTCAGAAAATCGACAATATGTTCACCCAGAGTTCCTTCCAGTCAACTGAAGTTGTCAGCGATTTGGCGATCACCGGCAACAGTTTCTTTGCCCTGAAAGCACCGACCGATTCAGCACCGGTGAACCAGAGTTCGGCCTATCTGACCAAAGCCGGCGCATTCCGCCTCGATTCAAACCTCTTTCTGACCAATGCCGATGGCTATCAGGTTCTTGATACCGAAGGTAACCCGATTAAATTCAGCGATAACACCACAAATATTATTACAGCTGCCACGGCGTACTCGGGTGGTACACTTATTACCGATACCGTCAGTGCCCTGCAAACCGAGCTCGCAACACTTGCCACCAAGATTCAGGCAATGGCACCTGCCGGTTCACCCACCGTGGCCCAGTCAACGGCAAACAATCTGTTGCAGGCAGCACAGACCGCCCTTGGCATCGATTCCACTGACCTCGCCGGTGCTGTTGTAACTCCTGCCTCCACTACAACGGGTGCTATTGTTAAAAATGCCGCATTGGTAAATTCACCCACCGGTGCAAGTGCAAAAGATGCACACACAGCTCTTGCTTCTGCCTATGCGGCATTCCTCAGTGCCTCTGCAGCAGCGGCATTCACTCCCGATGGCACCTCAGCAGCAGCCATAACTCTGGAGCAGGGTGACCCAACCACCCAGACAAGCGGTTTTGCATCGGTTGACAAGCAGATGGGCCTTGCCTTCGGCAGCATTTCCAAGATTGACAACAATGGTCTTATCACCTATACGGGGCAGGATGGTCTCAGCACCTTCTTCTACAACTCCTCCGGCGGCACCGGCATCCCAAATACGGCTGCCAACGCCCTGACAGCACAGCGACTGGCACTGATTACCCCCTCGGATTCCAGTGCCCTTGAAAAGATTGGTGGCTCTTTGTTTAAATCAACTCAAAAAGCGGGGGTTCCGACGGCCGCATTCAGTGCAGTCAGTAACTCGGCAAACGGCACCAGCAACAAGATTTCATCCAACTCCCTTGAGCAGAGTAACGTCGATATGGCAGCCCAGATGGTCGACATGATCGTGACCCAACGGGCCTATTCGGCCAACTCAAAAACCATTACCACGTCTGACCAGATGACACAGGATGTCCTGAATCTGGTACGGTAATGGGGCGTAATACATAGCAGGTAAGGGCGGAGGCGTATTCTGTGACGGGATATGCCTCCGTACCCGTTTAAATGGTTGCAAAAACGGGAGAATCGTTCTACATAAAGGGGTAGATTTAATCCATTGAATTCACTATCCATTCCCGGAGGATTACATGGCCAAGGAAGAGCAGGAAACCGCTGAAACAGAAGCTGAAGGTGGTGGCAAGAAGAAAATGTTTATCATTATCGGAGCTGCCGTTGGGCTGGCACTGATACTGGGCGTTGTGGCATTTATGATGATGGGCAAGGGTGATAAGAAAACCAAAAAAGAGGGTGATGCGGCCCATGCGGAAGGTGCTGCTGCCGCTGCTCCCGAGGCCGGTGGCCATGGTGCCGCGCCGGCGCCTGCACCCGCAAGTGGTGGTCATGGAGCTGCGCCTGCTGCCGGTGCTGCTGCAGGTCCCTCGGCCAATATTTTTGCGCTGGATCCGTTTATCGTCAATATCTATGATGGTCAGGAACTGCGCTATCTGAAGGTTAAGATAGAGCTGGAGATGGTCACCCCGGCGGTAAAAGCCGAACTCGACGGCAAGCTGGCACCAATTCGTGATTCGGTTCTGATACTGCTCAGTGCGAAAACACTCCAGGATGTACAGGATGTACAGGGTAAGAATACCCTCAAGGACGAGATTCTCGGAGCGATTAATAAAAGTATTCCGCCCGGTAAAATCAGCAAGGTTTATTTTACCGATTTCGTTGTGCAGTAGGTACTGACGTGGCTGCAATGGAAAAAATACTTTCGAAAGCAGAGATTGAGGCACTGCTTAACGCCGTTTTTGAAGGGCGTATTGAGCCTGAAAAGGAGCTTTCGAAAGCTGAAGGACTGGTTACTAACTATGACCTGATCAACTCGGATTCCCATAAGGGGTTCGTGCCGAATCTTGATATTATCTACGACAGTTTTATCCGGTATAATCGCGTTAACCTCTCCAACCGTCTGCGTAAATCGGTAGAAATTAAAAAAGTTGGCGCACGTTCCTACAAGTTTGATGATTTTCTCCAGACGCTGCCGTCACCGGTCTGCATGGGGATTTTCAAGATTGACCCTTTAAAGGGCGCCGCTCTCATATCGTTTGACAGTACCCTGGTGCTGTCCCTGGTAGACAGTCTGCTGGGGGGAACCGGCAGTGCCAAGGTTCCCATCGCCAACCGGATGTTCACCTCAATCGAACTCCGGCTGATGGAAAAGATCGTCGGCGATGCATTGCAGGATCTGGAAAAGGCCTGGGCTCCCCTCTACGCGACTCACATGAGTCTGCTGCGCATGGAGATGAATCCCCGGTTGGTTAATATCGTCCCCCCTGAATATCAGATCGTCACCATGACGATGAAAATTCAGATTGATGATATTTCCGGGAACATGATGTTTGCCGTGCCGTTCATGACCATTGACCCAATCAGGGACAAGCTCAAGACCGGCATGCAGTTTGACCTGATGGCCATTGACCCCCAGTGGTCATTCCGCCTGTCATCAGAGATGATGGAAGCACCCATGGAAGCATCGGTGGAAATGGGTAATGCCAGTATTACGTTGCGGGAACTGCTGGATCTGGCTCCGGGTGATACCATCATGCTCGATCAGGCATGCTCCAGCGACATGTTGATCAAGCTGGAGGGGATACCGAAATACTACGGGATTCCGGGGGTACGGCACGGTAACAAAGCGATCCAGATCAGCAAGATCTGCAGCACAAGGGGGTAGATGTGAACGATTTGCCGGAAGGTACTCTGGATAAGAAAAATCTTGATTTCATACTTGATATTCCGTTGCAGGTAACGGTCGAATTGGGCAGGACCAAGCTGCTGGTTAAAGATATTCTGCAACTGAACCAGGGAGCGGTGGTGGAATTGACCAAGCTGGCTGGTGAACCGCTGGATATTTTTGTCAACTCAAAGCTTGTGGCCCGTGGGGAAGCGGTTGTGGTTAACGAAAAATTCGGTGTACGTCTGGTCGATATCGTGACGCCGAACGAGCGGGTGGAGAAAATTCTGTGATTCGTGCGGTTGCCGCACTGCTGTTGTTTCCAACCATCGTCTCGGCGGCGGGACAGGCGGGGCAGGAATTCAGCTTTCTTGGCAGTCTCCTGCAAATGATTGCAGCTCTGGCCCTGGTTATCGGCCTCATTCTCGTTACCTGGCACTTTTCCGGCAAGCTGATGCGGGGATTGCCCGTCGGTCATCACCTCCGCTCGAAACATATCCGTCTTATTGAAACTCGCCATCTTGGTCCGAAGAAATCCCTGTTGCTGATTGAAGTGGGGGGTGAGTATCTGCTCCTTTCCAATTGCGATTCGGGGCTCTCGTTGATCAAACAGATCAGTATGCTTGAAGATATTGAAGTTATAGAGGAAGAACCGATCCAGAGCGGTTTTTTGTCGTTATTAAACCGAATGAGGCAGACCCAATGATTTCCCGAATTCTTTCTCGCAGGAGTATTGTCGGACTGCTGGCACTGTCGGTACTGCTGCTGACGGTGGGGTTCGCCATTGCCGAACCACTGCCGTTCCCCTCGCTGAACATTGGAGTCGGTACCGCCACCAAACCAAATGACATAGCGGTTACGATTCAGATTTTCATTCTGATGACGGTCATGTCGCTGGCCCCCGGCCTGTTGATCATGACCACCTCATTCACCCGGATTTCCGTAGTGTTGTCGTTTCTCCGCACCGCCATGGGTACCCAGGCAGCACCTTCCAATCAGGTGATTTTATCCCTGTCAATGTTTTTGACCTTCTTTATCATGACGCCGGTATGGGAACAGATAAATAAGGATGCCTACCAGCCCTGGAAGGCACAGAAAATCTCCCAGGAACAGGCCATGGAGCGAGCGGTACGGCCGGTGCGCGTCTTCATGCTCTCCCAGACACGGGAGAAGGATCTGGCACTATTTGTCAGCCTGTCAAAATTGCAGCGCCCTAATAATGCCGAAGATATTCCGACACTGACGGTAATTCCGGCCTTTATGATTTCCGAACTCCGCACCGCGTTTCAGATCGGTTTTCTGATCTATATCCCCTTTATCGTGGTAGATATGGTGGTGGCGTCGGTCCTGATGTCCATGGGTATGATGATGCTGCCGCCGGTTATGATATCCCTGCCGTTTAAAATTCTCCTTTTTGTGCTGGTTGACGGGTGGGGGCTTGTTATCAGCTCACTGGTCAAAAGCTTTGGATAGGTAACTCTCAATGACTCCTGAATTAGTGGTACAGTTGGCCCGGCGCAGTTTCGAAGTGACACTTCTGCTGTCGGCCCCGCTTCTGATTGCCAGTCTCATCATCGGTCTCATGGTCAGTATATTTCAGGCGGTTACCTCAATAAACGAGGCCACGCTTGCCTTTGCCCCCAAAATTGTCGCCGTCATGGTGGCAATGATCATCTTCTTCCCCTGGATGATGAGCTACATGGGGGACTTTACCCGTGAGATATATTCGTTTATTGCCACCATGAGGCGGTAGCCTCCCATGTTTCCGCTCCTCCCGTTTCCGTCACCCCGTGAAGTCATCTTTTTTATGCTGGTATTGAGCCGCGTGGCCGGTATTTTTGCCGCCCTGCCGGTGTTCGGGGGGCGCAGGGTGCCGACCAATGTCAAGGCACTGCTGGTATTTATGATAACGCTGGTCTGTTTCCCTACCCTGACGATTACCATGCCCCAGGTGCCCACCGACGCCTTTTCACTTGCGCTGTTGGCCTTCAGCGAGATCATGATCGGCCTGACCCTGGCGTTTATTACCCAGATAGTCTTTGCAGCCGTTGAATTCAGTGGCCAGATACTCGGTATGCAGATGGGGCTGACCATCTCCTCCATTCTCGATCCCTCCCAGGGAACCCAGGTCCAGATCATGTCGGTAATCCAGACCCTGTTCGCGACGCTGCTGTTTCTTTCGCTCAATGTTCACCATATGTTTATCCGGGCCATCATGGACAGCTTCCGGGTAATACCGATCGGCGGATGGCGTCTTAGTACGGAGCTGGTTAACTTTCTGGTGGTACGTACCGCCGATATTTTCATCATCGGCATCCGGCTTGCGGCACCGGTCATGGTGGCCCTGCTTCTGACTACCATAGCACTCGGCGTCATGGCCCGCGCATTTCCACAGATGAATATCTTCATGATCAGCATGCCGTTGAACATCGGCCTGGGCCTGATCATACTCGGCACGACGCTGACCATCTTCTTCCATGTACTGCAGGGCACATTCGGTAATCTTTCGGGGCAGATCGATTCGCTCTACCGGATTATGACAAAGGGGGGATGACCTACGGCTGAAGATGTAGACAAACATTCCAAAACCGAACAACCGACCAGCAGACGGCTCGAAAAATCGCGGGAGGACAGTCCTCCTCCCATGAGTCAGATGTTGACGTCATCGCTCACCCTGTTGACCGGTATCGTCACCCTCTATATTTTCGGCAGCTTCATGATGGATGGGCTCAAGCAGAATACGGTCAAGGTCCTCTCAACCATAGGGACATTTCAGCTGACCGAGTCAAATCTCCACGTCCTGATGGTTTCACTGTTCGGGACCATCGTTCTCCTGTTGGCTCCGATCATTGTCACCATCTCTGCGACGGCTGTTTTATCAAGTCTTATTCAGGATAACGGCAGGCTTGAATTTACTCTGTCGCGGATTAACTTCAAATTTGACAAGCTGAATCCCATGAATGGTTTCGGACGATTATTCAACAAGGATGCTCTGGTTGAGATGGTGAAATCATTCCTCAAGCTTTCAGTGGTCGGATGGATAGCCTACGGGGTCATGCGGGATGAAATGCAGAATATTTCGTTTCTCGCGACCGCTGATATAATAAGCATATTTACGTTTATCGGTCATATCGCCTTCAAAATAGTTACCCACACCTGCGGTTTAATGATTGTCCTCGGCCTTTTCGATATGTTGTACGTGAAATGGCGCTACACAGAGAATCTCAAGATGACCAAGCAGGAGATCAAGGACGAACAGAAAGAGTCGGACGGCAATCCGGAAACAAAGAGTAAGATCAAGCGAGTGCAGTTCCAGATGGCCCGGCGACGCATGACGAAAATCATTCCAATGGCCGATGTTATCATCACCAACCCGACCCACTACGCGGTTGCTCTCAAATATGACCGTCAGAAGATGGCGGCACCGATTGTGCTGGCCAAGGGTATAGATCTCATGGCCGAGGCGATCAAGAAAATAGGCCGGGAACATAAGATAACCCTGGTGGAAAACCGCTTCCTGGCCCGGGAACTCTATGCCCAGGTCAAGGAAAATGAGCCTATTCCGGAAACGCTGTATGCGGCGGTGGCCGAAGTGTTGGCCTATGTCTATAAATTAAAAGGTAAAGTGTGACCGGAAACCAACGGAAACCGAACTATGCAAGGAGTGAACAGATGAAACAGATGGTGGTCGGTGTATTTCTGCTGATGGCCGCCATGGGCATGACAGCCTGTGGCAAGGGAGAGGCAAAGAAGAGTGACGCCCCCGTGGTCAAGCCGCCGGTGGCGGTGGAGGCGCGGGCGGCGTCGGTTGCGGGGATCACGGAAGGCATTGAGGTGACCGGCAGTCTTGAACCGAAAAACTCTGTTGACGTCAAAACCCAGATTCCGGGACTGATTAAACAGGTACTGGTGACCGAATGGGTCCATGTGAAAAAGGGGCAGCCACTGGTCCAGATTGACGTCGCAGAAACAGATGCCCAGGTGAAACGGGCCGAGGCGGCCATTATTTCCGCCCGGGCAAATCTGGTCCAGACCCAGGTGGCAGCAAACCGGGCCGAGCGGGAACTGGCCCGCATCATCAAACTGAAAGAGGGGGGGCTCGCTACCCCCCAGGCCTTTGATGATGCCCGCAGTGAGGCGGAGGCGGCAAAGGCACGGGTCGGCGTGGCAGCTGCCCAGATTTCTGTGTCCGAAGAAGAGATGCGTCAGGGGATGGCCCGGCGGGCAAAGGGGATGGTGCTCGCACCACTGGACGGCATCGTGGCATTGCGTGATGTCAATGTGGGGGACCTTGCCAGTGATGCGGCGGCGGCCAAGCCGATTTTTCGGATCGTGGATAACCGGCTGCTTACTCTGACGGTCACCGTATCCTCCCGAGATGCGGGGAGGGTAAAGGTGGGGCAGTCCCTGGAATTCAGTGTGGATTCACAGCCGGGGCGGATTTTCTCCGGAAAAATAATGTACATTAATCCGGAACTCTCTGCGGCAGATCGCTCCCTCAAAGTAAATGCGGAAGTAAAGAATGGTTCGGAAAGCCTCAAAGGTGGGATGTTTGCCAAGGGTCGCATTGTCACCGGGAGCCGTCCAGAGGTGCTTCAGGTGCCGAGAAGTGCCATTGGAGCTTTTGATATGCAGACGAAAAAGGGCAACCTCTTTGTCGTGGAAAATGGTACCGCACAACTGCGGGAGATAACAACCGGTGCGGTAACCGGCGATCAGGTTGAGGTCTCATCGGGGCTGAAAAAGGGTGAGCAGTACGTGGTCCGTGGCGGCTTCAGCCTGAAAAGCGGTGACAAGGTCGCCGTGGCGGTTACAAAATAGCGTAAGGAACAGCTCTATGATTCTCTCCAATACCTCCATAAAACGTCCCATTTTCGCCTCTGTCATGGTTTTGGCACTGGTGGTGCTCGGTATTTTTTCCTATCGACGTCTGTCGGTGGAAATGTTTCCCAACGTGGAGTTTCCCATTGTGTCGGTGGTGACCACCTTTGCCGGTGCTTCGCCGGAGACCGTTGAACGGGAGCTTTCCAAGCGGATAGAAGAGGCGGTAAACCAGATCGCCGGCGTAAAGCATGTCTTTTCCACGTCCCGTGAAGGGGTCTCGACCGTCGTTGTGGAGTTCCGCCTGGAAGAAAAGGTGAACGATGCGGCCCAGGAGGTGCGGGCCAAAATATCCTCCATTCGGGGCACGCTGCCGACCGCCGTCGATGAGCCGATTATTCAGAAGCTTGACTTTAATGCCGCCCCCATAGCGGCCCTGGCGGTTGAATCCACGACGTTGTCCCCCCGTGAACTGACGACGCTGGTGGAGAAAAAAGTTAAGAAGCGCTTTGAAAGCGTTGCCGGTGTGGGCAAAGTTGACATGGTGGGGGGGCAGAAGCGGGAAGTTACCATTGAACTGGAGCCGTCCGAACTGGACGCACTTAAACTGGGCGTCAATGATATCGTGGCCGGTATCCGCTCCGAGAACACCAACACACCCATCGGACGGATCACCCGAGGGACGGCCGAATACCCCCTGCGGATCGAGGGAAAGCCGGACCGGGCCGATCAGTACCGCCGGATGACCATAGCCCAGCGCAATGGCCGCCCCATCACCCTGGGGGAAGTTGCCCGGGTCAGTGACGGCATTGAGGAAAAACGGAAGCTGGCCCTGGTCAACGGCAAGCCGGCCATCGGGCTTGATATTTACAAACAGTCGGGGGGGAATCAGGTCGAACTGGTTGATACGGTGAAAAAAGTCATGGCCAAGGTGCAGAAGGAACTCCCCCCCGGGGTGGCCCTCTCCCTGGTACGGGATGGATCAATCATGACCCGTGAGTCCCTGGCTGATGTGAAGGAAACCCTGCTTATCGGTGGTATCCTGACCGTGTTGATCGTGTTCTGCTTTATTAATTCCTGGCGCTCCACGGTGATTACCGGTGTGACCCTCCCCATTTCGGTTATTTCATCATTCATCGTCATGAATGCCCTTGGCATGACCCTTAACGTTATGACTCTCATGGCGCTCTCCCTTGCCATCGGCATGCTGATTGATGACGCCATCGTCGTACGGGAAAATATCGTCCGCCACCTGGAGATGGGCAAAGATCATATGGAGGCGGCCCGTTTCGGCACATCGGAAATTGGTCTTGCGGTATTTTCTACCTCCATGTCGATCATTGCCGTCTTCATTCCGGTGGCATTCATGAAGGGGATTGTGGGGCGCTTTTTCTACCAGTTCGGCATCAGCGTCGCCTTTGCGGTGCTGGTTTCCCTCTTCGTTTCGTTCACCCTTGACCCCATGCTTTCGTCCCGCTGGAACGATCCCTCCATCCACCTGCAGGGAAAACGCAGGGGGATCGCCCGCCATCTTGAAATGTTCAATCTCTGGTTCGATCGCACCGCCAACCGGTATCGTACCGCCATCGCCTGGGCCCTTGATCACCGTAAAAGTGTCATGGCACTGGCATCTGCCGCTTTCGTTGCCGGCATCATGATCTTCGGAACCCTGGAGTCCTCCTTCATGTCTCCCGAGGATAAGGGGGAGTTCCAAATTTCGTTCAAGACCGCACCGGATGCTTCGGTACACGAGACGGAAGACCGTATGAAAGCGGTCCTTGCCGCCGTGACTTCTGCACCGGAGGTGGACCACACCTATGCCACCATCGGTGCCGGTGACAGCGGTACCGTGCGTGATGGTCTGCTGTACGTGAAGCTGAAGGAACGGGAACTCAGGCACAAAAACCAGTTTATCCTGCAGCGGGAGGTGCGCGAACGACTGCGCAGCGTTGCCGGTATTACCTTTTCCATTGAGGAGGTCGGGCAGATCGGCGGCGCACAGAAACCGCTCAACGTCAACCTCAAGGGGGATGATCTGGTGGTCCTGAAACAGCTCGGTGCCCGCTTGAAGGAGGAGTTGTACAAGGTGCGGGGGATCGTCGATATCTCCATGACCCTTGAAAACGACATTCCGGAGTACCGGATGCGGGTGGATCGGGACAAAGCACTTTCGGCCGGAGTAACCACCAGTGACATCGTGGGCTCCATCGGACGCCTGATCGGTGGTGAGGCGATTTCCACCTATGAAGACGAAGATGGCGATGCGGTGAATCTCCGCGTCCGCCTGCCGGCTGCGCTGCGGCAGAATGCTTCCCAGGTGCTTGACCTGAATGTCACGGTGCCGGATGGTAGCGGCGGGGTGAAGCTGATACCGCTCTCCAGCCTGACCAGCACGGTTGTTGCCGCGTCGCCGACCGAGATCAACCGGCGGGATCTTGCCCGTCAAGTGACGGTCAGTGCCAATCTTGACCGGTTGCCGGTCGGGACCGCCGCCAAGCATGTTGAAGAGGCATCGAAACGGATTAACATGCCCCCCGGATACTCTATAAACCTCTCCGGCGAGGCCGAGGATATGGCCGAATCCTTCGGGTATATGGGGGAATCACTGCTGCTGGCCGTGCTCTTCGTCTACCTGATTCTGGCTGCCCAGTTTGAATCATTCTTTGAACCCTTTGCCATCATGCTTTCCCTCCCGCTCTCCATTGTGGGCATGGCCGGCATGCTCAAGCTGACCGGAGACACCATCAATATCATGTCGCTCATCGGCCTGATCATGCTGATGGGGTTGGTGACCAAGAACGCCATTCTGCTGGTTGACTACGCAAAAGTACTCCAGCGACGGGATGGGTTGCCGCGGAGGGAGGCGGTTATCCTCGCGGGACGTACCCGTCTGCGACCGATTATTATGACGACACTGGCCATGATCTTCGGTATGATGCCGCTCTTTCTGGCCATTGGTGCCGGTGCAGAAGGGAGGGCACCCATGGCCCGTGCCGTGGTGGGGGGATTGTTGACTTCGACCCTGCTGACCCTCCTTGTGGTTCCGGTCATGTACACCATTATGGATGATTTTGGCGGCTGGCTGAAACGGAAGTGGGGGGGGACCCATGGCTGAACATCCCTCCGTGCATATTCATTTGAAAGGAGTCTGGTAGCAATGAACCTTTTACTGGTACTGCTGGTACTGATTATTCCGACGATGTGTCTGGCTGAAACAAGGCAGCTGACCCTTGACCAGGCACTGGCTGTCGCCATGGATAATAACCGGGACATTACGAAGGCCCGTGAATATGCCCACTATGTCCAGGGAAAATATATCGAAGAGCGGGCCGCCGCCCTGCCCCAGCTTTCGCTGAATGTGGCGGGCTTTACAGCCAAGGACGGCAGCAGCCAGATTGCCGGTTATCCGGCCCAGCGCCAATTTGGCAGGAGTGTGGATGTGACGCTTTCCCAGCCGCTCTACACCTGGGGGAAGCTGAGTGCTGCCATCAGTGCCGCCGAGGTTGGCCTGAAAACAGCCGATGAGCAGCTGCGACTCTACCGCCATGCCGCCTATCGGGATGTGTCCACCGCCTATTTCAACGTGCAACTGGCCCGGGAGCTCCACCGCCTCGCCCAGGAGAACCGCGATCAGAAACAGCGCCATCTGGAAGAGGCAAAGCGCAAGTTCAGTGCCGGTGTGGCCACGGATTACGACGTCCTTGCGGCTGAAGTAGCGGTGGAAAACAGTCGCCCCGAGGTGATCCGGGCTGAAAATGCCGTGCGGATGACCCGGGAACAGCTCCGTTTCCTCCTGGCAGTGGGAAGTGATGAAGTCGACACGGTTGGGACTTTGGGGATGTCGGCAGAGTCACAGACGCTTCCGGCCAGTTGGGATGAGGCGATCAGGATAGCCGTGACGCGCCGCCCCGAGCTGGGAGATGTGCGGCTTCGCATCGGTATGTACGATCAGCTGGTGACCATCGCAGCAGCAGAAAATAAACCGCGACTTGATCTGAAAGCCACAGCCGGCTGGCACTGGCTCAGCCTCAATGATCCTGCCCCGGCCATGGATGCCGATGGCGCGGCATGGAGTGCGGGGGTCTATCTGTCGTTCCCGTTTTTTGACGGCTATCGAACCGACGGCAAGGTGGCGCAGGCCCGAAGTGAGCTGCAGACCAAAAAAATTGAAGAGGCCCGGCTGCTTGACGACATCACCCTGGAAGTGCGGCAGGCCGATTTTTCCCACCATGAGGCCACCGAAATATTCAAGGCCCTTTCCGGTACGGTCACACAGGCGGAGCGGCTGGTGGAGATGGCGGAAAAGGGGTATGAACTGGGGGTCAAGATCAGGCTTGAGGTGGATGATGCCCAGCTTAACCTGCTTCAGGCACGCAGTAACCTTGTCAGGGCGGTGCGGGATCTTCGGGTTGCCCAGGTCAACTATCGCTGGGCCATGGGTGTGGCGGGAGAGTAGTGAGATGCCGATGGGGCTGGCCCTCTTTTTACTATTGTTTTGACGCACGGTGTCCTGCGTGATATTTTAAACACTTAATTTCTGAACAGGAGATACCAATGAGCATTGTTGTGGTCGGAACGGTGGCGTTTGATACGGTGGAAACACCCTTTGGCAAGGGGGAAAATGTGCTGGGGGGCTCTGCCACCTATTTTTCCACATCTGCCAGTTTTTTCACCGATGTGTCACTGGTTGCCGTTGTCGGAGAAGATTTTCCCGAGGAGCATGTCAGTTTTCTCCAGGGGCGCAGCATTGATACCGCCGGCTTACAACGAATTCCGGGGAAAACTTTTCACTGGAGCGGTCGCTATGGCTATGACCTGAACGAAGCCCAGACACTTGATACCCAGTTGAACGTATTGATGGATTTTCAGCCGGTACTGCCGGAATCATACCGTGATGCCGAATACCTCTTTTTGGCAAATATCGATCCGGACCTTCAGATGCAAGTGTTGGAACAGATGCATCACCCGAAACTGGTGGCATGTGATACCATGAACTTCTGGATTTCCTCCAAACCGGACGCGCTGAAAAAGGTCCTGCAAAAAGTGGATATCGTCATCATTAACGAGGGGGAGGCCCGGCAGTTTACCGGTGAGGCAAATCTGATCAAGGCGGCCCGCCAGATCATCGCCCTCGGCTGCAAGCGTCTCGTGGTCAAGCGGGGTGAATACGGGGTGCTGATGTTTACCGCCGATTCGGTATTTGCCGCTCCGGCCTATCCGTTGGAAGAGGTCTTTGACCCGACCGGCGCGGGAGATACCTTTGCCGGGGGTTTCATGGGATATCTGGCAAACAGCGGTGACCTGTCGGAAGAGGGGGTGCGTCAGGCAATCATCTTCGGCAGTGTGATGGCATCGTTCAACGTGGAAGACTTTAGCCTCGACCGGATGAAGCGCCTGGAGTATGCGGAAATTCAATCCCGTTTTTCAAGTTTCAAGGCGTTGACACATTTCAGTGACGTCCCTTCCCAATGACGGGGAGAGACGGTTTATGAGCAGAGTGGATACGGTATCGGGGATGGGTGAAAGATGAAAAAAAGCTGCTATATGGTACTGGTTCTCTGTGTGACTCTGACCGCCGGGTGCGTTTCCGGTCGGGGGCAGAACGGGAACAAGCCGAATTCGGCATCGTATCATTATCAGATGGGTCTTTCCTATCTTGGTGAGCGCAACTTTACCGCCGCTCTCTTTGACCTCACTGAAGCTGAAAAACTTGACCCAGACAATCCCGACGTCCTGTATAACCTGGGCATGGCCTATATCGGCAAGAAGCGGCCCGACCTTGCCGAAGCAAAGCTGCTGAAGGCCCTGGTGCTGAAGCCGAACTTTTCAGTGGCGCGTAATGATCTGGGAGTTGCCTATCTGGACATGAAACGGTGGGACAGTGCCGTTGCCCAGTTTAAAATAGTCAAGGATGACCTGTTCTATGAGAATAACGAGAATGCGGCCATAAACCTGGGGTTGGCCTATCTGGGGAAGGGTGATTTTCCCAAGGCACTGACGGAATTACAGACAATGATCGCACTTGATCCGCGCAATCCGGTGGCACACCTTTCGCTGGGGCGGGTCTGGTACGCCATGGACAGAAGCGAGCAGGCTATTACGGAATATACCAAGGCACTGGATATTTATCATGATTACGGTGCAGCCCACTATTATCTGGGGCAGGTGCAGCTTAAGCTTAACCGGATTGAGGCGGCCCGTGCTTCATTCAAAGATGCGGTGCGCCTTATTCCGGAGAGTGAACTGGGGCGCATTGCCCTTGGTTACCTGGATCTACTGAAATGAGAGGGCCCATGGGATCAGATCAGGGTGCCGGTGGGCCCGATGCGTCGGCAGGATCGCCCGGAACCATTCTGCGTCGTTGCCGAGAGTTCCATGGCTTCACTCTCGAAGAAGCCTCGGAAGCAACGAAAATTGGCGTCTCCCATTTGAAGGCACTGGAAGACGACCGAATTCGAGAATTTGCCAACCATGTGTATCTTAAGGGATTTCTCCGTATTTATGCCGCGTATCTGGGGCTGAATTCCGATGATGTCGCCCGGATGTACGACAAACTTTTTGGCGTAGAGGCCGAGAAACCGGAGGGGGTCCACAGTTCCCCGCTTCATGAAGAACCTCGTCGCCTGGTCTCACTGAAAAAGCTGGTATTTCCATCGTTGTTGCTGGTGGTGATACTGGTTTTTGCCTCATTTTACCGGCGGTCATCTCCTCCGCCGGTCCGCTCGTCACCGCCGGCTGCAGTGCCGATATCGGTGCCGGCTGCTGCCGTCCAGGCAGTGGTGAGTTCCGTACCTCACCGAAAAGAGCCCCTGCCACCGGCACCTGAACGGGGAGAAACCTCTCGCCCTCTTCCGGCGGTGATTCAAAAGAGTGTACCGAAATCCCGCCCCGCTGAAGCCGGCTCAAAAGGGGTGATTCTTAAGGTAAAGGCCGTTCAGTCAAGTAGTGTGACGGTAACAATTGACGGCTCGGCACCACAGCAGTATGAACTGGCGGTGGGAGATGTGGTGGAGTGGAAGGCGGAAAGAAAGGTTGCCATGGAACTGGGGAGTGCCGATTCTGTTGATATTGAGTTAAACGGAAAACCATACAAAGTGCCCGGTACCGTCGGGAAGCCGGTGTACTTCGAGCTTGAAGCCGATGGCGGTGCCTCTGTACCGTAGCGGTGACACTATTCCGGTGGAATCGGGAGAAGCAGAGTGGAACAGAAGAAAAAAAAGATACTCGTGGTGGATGATGAGGAAAATGTCCGTGTGGTGCTTGCCAAGCTCCTTACCCATGAGGGGTATGAGGTGTCTACTGCCCCTAACGGTCTGGTGGCCCTTAATTTTATCCGTGGCTGCACCGTTGATCTGATCATTACGGACCTGAACATGCCGGAGATGGATGGAATGACCTTTATACGGGAAGTTAATCGGGACTACCCGGGCAGTAACGTCATCATAGTTACGGCATACGGTGAAGTGGAGTCGTTTCTTGAAGCCATGACTCTGGGGGCATTTGAGTACATCAACAAACCCCTGAAATATGATGAGTTGAAAAAAGTGATTGATAAAATATTCAAGGTTGCTTGAGCTGCATATCCGATTCGGAGGTTCGTATGAAAGTGTTTAATAGCATCCTGGTCGCAATTGATTTTTCAGAAAATTCAGAATATGCCTTTGACTATGCATTGTCGCTGGCGACCCAATACAATGCAGAGTTGACGGTACTGCATGTTATTAATGAACCGGTGGATTTGCGCGGTTTCTACGTGCCCCATATTTCTTTTGAGCAGCTGGAAAAAGAGATCGAGGAGAGTGCCGCCACGATGATGGAAAACTTCTGCAGCTCCCGGCTGGGAAGTTTTACCAACTATCACACATCCATTGTCACCGGAATGCCGTACGATGAAATAATTTCAGTTGCAGCCCGGATCAAGGCTTCCCTGATTGTACTCGGAACCCATGGCCGAACCGGTCTGGATCGAATCCTGTTCGGCAGTACCGCTGAGCGGGTTGTCCGTTCCGCTCCCTGTCCGGTGTTGTCGGTCAGAATGCCGGCGTAACGGCTGGCCGCCGGAAATTTGCTCTTTTTGGGATGTGCCCGATGACCCAGTTGCCCAGAAAAGTCCTGATTATCGATGATGACCCGTTTTTCCTGAGAGTGTTGTCCGACAATTTCAGTGCCGGCGGTTTTCAGGTTACCACTGCCAACGATGGTCTGGAGGGGGTGGAAGCCTATGGCAGGGTTACGCCGGATATTGTGGTGTCCGATCTGGTGATGCCCCGGATGGGTGGAGTCAGTACCTGCATGGAAATCAGCCGATTGGCCGGTGACAAGCCGTTGGTGCTGGTACTGCTCACCTCCATGTTTCACGAAAAGGCCCATGAACATGGTACCGCAGAAATGGGGGCCACTGTCCATATTCCCAAGTCAACCCCTCCGGTGGATATTGTCATAATTGTAGAACAGCTGCTGGAGCGGAGAAAATACCTTCAGGTCTGATTAATGCCCTATCTCTATCGTAATCTCATGCTCTCCCCCCAGGATTCGGAGGAGCAGCTTCCCCAACTGCTGGCCTCCCGGCTTGCAGTTCCCCTGGCTGCTCTGAGCCGTATTTGCATCCTTCGTAAAGGGATAGATGCCCGGAAAAAGCCCCAGATCAAGATGGTCTATACCCTCTCCTTTTCTGCCGATGATTCTCTGCGCAGCCGCCTTGACGGAGATTCGACCGTTGAATGGCTGGAGGAACAGCCGATCTTCACCCCCCCCCGGCTTTCATCGCAGGCACATGTCGTCATCGTCGGGAGCGGCCCGGCGGGCCTTTTTGCCGCCCTGCGCCTTGCCGAATACGGCGTGACGGCGACCCTCGTCGAGCGTGGTGAGCCGGTGGAACAGCGGGCCCTTTCCGTTCAGCGATTCTGGCGTGACGGTACCTTGAACCCGGAATCAAATGTCCAGTTTGGTGAGGGGGGTGCCGGTACTTTTTCAGATGGCAAGCTGACCTGCCGCTCCAAGGATCCGCTCATGTCCTGGGTCCTTGATCGACTGATCTCCTTCGGTGCCCAGCCGGAAATCGGCTATCTGGCCAAACCCCACATCGGCACCGACCGGCTGAAAGGCGTCATTGCCACCCTGCGTAACCATCTTATTGATAAAGGCTTTACGGTGAGATTCGGCACCAGGTTCACCGACCTGACCATCACCGATGGCAAGGTCACCGCCATCACGGTCAATGACACCGAAGAAATCCCCTGTGATCACCTGATTCTTGCCACCGGACATAGTGCCCGGGACACCTTCCAGCTTCTGGAACGGCGGGGAGTTCCATTGCAGGCAAAACCGTTTGCCATGGGACTGAGGGTTGAACATCCCCAGGAACTGGTAAACCTGATCCAGTACGGACGTCAGACGGCAACCTGTCTGCCGGCGGCCGATTATGCCCTTACCTGGAACAATACTACAACCGGACGGAGCGCCTATTCGTTTTGCATGTGTCCGGGGGGGGTAGTGGTGGGTGGTGCTTCGGAAGCAGGGGGCGTGGTTACCAACGGTATGAGCGGCCAGCACCGCAACTCACCATACGCAAACAGTGCCCTGGTGGTTACTATTCGTGAAACGGATTTTGACGGCGCGGGCCCCCTGGGAGGGATGAGACTGCAACGGTTATGGGAACAACGGGCCTTTGATGCCGGTGGAGGTGGTTTTCAGGCACCGGCCCAGAATCTTATGACCTTTCTCCGTATGCCGGGAAAGGGAGAGGTCCGCTCCAGCTATCGACCCGGAATTTGTGAAACCGATCTCTCCACCGTACTGCCTCCGTACGTTATTCAGACCCTTCGTGAGGGGATTGTGGATTTTGGCCGTAAAATGAGAGGTTTCATTACCGCCGAAGCAACCCTCATCGGTATCGAATCCCGCACGTCGTCCCCCGTTCGTATTGTGCGCGGCAGCGGTTTTGAGTCCGTTGGCGTGTCAGGGCTCTACCCTGCGGGGGAGGGTGCCGGCTATGCGGGGGGAATCATGAGTTCCGCCGTGGATGGCATTAAAATAGCTGATGCCCTTGCCAAACGGCTGGAGGCATGCATAAACTCCCCTGCTGCTCCAAGCTTTGGCTGAGCGGAGTAGCAGCCAGAAGCGCAATTTGAGGCTGTACAATGTTTAACACCAACCAGGAGATCTACCATGGAGCCGATTGTCACCTACAAGGAACGCTGCCGTCGTTGCTATTCCTGCGTTAGAAGTTGTCCGGTTAAGGCGATTAAGGTGGATAGCGGTTTTGCACAGATCATGTATGATCGCTGCATCGGCTGCGGCAACTGCCTGAGTTGTCCACAAAATGCCAAAGTTGTTGTTGATTGCATGGTCAGGACCCAGGAGATGCTTGCCTCGGGCTCGCCGGTGGTCGTCGTACTCGGGAGCTCCTTTCCCGCTTTCTTCCATTCCCTACGCTCCGGCCAACTGGTTGCCGCACTAAAAAGTCTCGGATTTTGCGAGGTCCATGAGGGGGCCTTCGGGGCACGCATGATTGCCGAAAGCTATCGGCAGACCCTCGCTTCGTCCCACCAGACACTCATCTCGTCCCACTGCCCCGCTGTCGTCGATCTGATTGAACGGCATTACCCTTCACTCATTCCCAATATCATGCCGGTGGTTTCCCCCATGATCGCCATGGGTCGTTTCATTAAAGGAATTCGGGGCAACGATACACGGGTGGTCTACGTTAGTACCTGCATCGCTGCCAAATTTGAAATACAGGGGGAGATGGAGGGGGCAATTGATGTGGTTTTGACCTATCAGGAAATGGATAATCTCCTTAAAAGTAGAGGAATCACACCATCCAATCTGGGAGAAATGCCGTTTAGCGGCATAGATCCGGGAGAAGGACGACTGTTCTCTTTGACCGGCGGGACGCTAAAAGTCTTCGACATCGAGACCGACTTCCGTGACAACGATACCATCTGCGCTGAAGGAGAAGCCCATACCATCGGCATCATCCGTGATCTTGCTGCCGGACGCATCTCCCCCTCCTTTGTGGATCTCCGTTTCTGTGACGGCGGCTGTGTGGACGGACCGGCACGGGACAAAGGACTCCATCATTTTTACAAGCGAAAATTGATTTTGGGGCACAACGACAGCCCCCCACCCTATGATACCGCATCCCATTACCGCACGGCACCGCCCCTGGCCGATCTGGCACGTTCGTATCTCGACAAGTCTAAAAGGCTTGCAACACCGGGCAAAGAAGACATCAAGCGCATTCTTCACTCAACCAACAAATTTTCCCAGGGAGATGAACTTAATTGCCGAGCCTGTGGCTACAATTCCTGCCGCGAGCATGCCGTCGCCGTATTCCAGGGTTTTGCTGACATAGACATGTGTCTCCCCCGAACCATGCAGGTCATTGTCGAAGAGCGGGGGCGACTTATGCAGAAATTCGAACTGGTACAACGGGAGCTGGACCGTCAGGCGGGAGATGATCTGATCGTCGGCTCCGACCCCGGTATCAGAGACGTCATGGAATTGATTCATCAGGTGGCACCGACCCCGACAACGGTTCTTATCAGGGGAGAGACCGGCACCGGCAAAGAGCTGACCGCCCGTGCCATTCATCGGCAGAGTCAACGAAACGACAAGCCGCTCATGACCGTTAATTGCACGACACTGACCGACTCCCTCCTTGAAAGTGAGCTGTTCGGCCACAAAAAAGGCTCCTTTACCGGAGCAATAGCCGACAAGAAGGGGCTGTTTGAAGCGGCGAACGGTGGCACCATATTTCTCGATGAAATCGGCGATATCACGCCGAAATTACAGGCAGAGCTGCTGCGGGTGCTGGACCTTGGCGAAGTGCGTCCCGTCGGGGGAGTGGCAGCAAAGAAGGTCGACGTTCGCCTTATTGCGGCCACCAACAAAGACCTTGAACTGGGTGTGCGGGAAGGGTGGTTCCGGGAAGACCTCTACTACCGCCTCAACGTGTTTTTCATCCAGCTCCCGCCGCTCCGTGATCGCGCTGAATCGGTGCCGGAACTGGCACATCACTTTCTTGACAAGGCACGCAAGAAACTAAACAAGGCGATCGCCGGCATTGAAGACCGGGCCGTCAAGGCCATGCAGTATTATCCCTGGCCCGGAAATATCCGGGAAATGCAGAATGTTCTTGAACGTTCTGCCGTACTTGTGAAGGATGGTGTCATCCGGCTTGAAAATCTACCCACCATATTCATCGACACCTATAACTCTCATCCCGACGCGGATATCAGTCATACCCGCGCTTCATACCGGGCGGAGCGGGATCAGCAGATGGTACGCACCGAAAAGAGCATTATTCTCCGTTATCTGGACGAGACAGGTGGAAATGTTGCCAAAGCGGCCCGCAAGGCCAATCTGCCGCGCCGCTCATTTTACCGTCTGCTTGAAAAGCTGGATATTTCAGTCGTTCGATACCCAAAATAACGGTACCCTCACATAGCAGAGATAATCGTTCTCAAGACTCTTCATTATCCACTTTGCAAAGAATGTCTGCTTCTGATCCATTCCGACGGTGGCAAGTAATTCGCTGATACGCTGACTGCCGAGCGAGGCAGCAAGTCAGGCATATGACTCTTGGTCATAGAAGAGCAGAGGCTCAATACACCACCTTGACATGTACAAAATAGAACTGAAAAGAGATGATTCAATGCGTAAACTTAGATCAAAGATTGACTAAGCCAAAACATTGTGAGAACGTAATTCAACACCCAGCGGCACACCCCCTCAGGGGGTGGCCGACTTCATCTGTATGCGCAACAAAGAGGCCACAAACATACTGGTGGAAAAAATGGCATATGCACCGATTTTAGGTTGTAAATGTCCCAAGAAGACCGTGAAGAATATGAGAGTTATATAGAAGATCGTCGTATTACAGAGAGCTCTGTAAAAACATCATGGATTGAGGGTAAGATTGAGGGTCAGATTGAGGTTGGCAAACGATTAATTCTGAGAGGAATGAGTGTTGAAGAAGCGGTGGAGGTTGCGGGGGGTGACGTGGAGCAACTTCATCACAGATTGGTGTAGCTTGTTTTTGAGAGTGCAAATCTCGCTGTCTATACAAAAATATCCGTGATTTGTTTCTGCCTTACCGCTTTTCTCCGTTTTTATCTGCGTGTTCAGCTGTTAAATCGAGTTAAAAGCCGTAAACAGGAACTGCGGATGCACGCAGAGGACCGAAGAGGACCGAAGAGAAAAAACTGAATAAGATTCGTGCAGTCCTCTATTCGAATTCAGTATAAACAGCATTGAAGGGTCGGGAGGTACTATCTGGTAATTGAAAGTTGTCTTGGCTGTGTTCTTACTGGCGACCAATTTTAATAATACATAATAATGATGAGGGACATCATGGGATTAACACATGTAACAACTCAAATAAACAACCTTGGCAAGACGGGAGATCCATTTGAAGCTGAGTTTCTCGTTGATACTGGTGCTATTGATTGTATGGCTCCTTCTTGTGGGCTTAAAAGAGCTGGTATAGATATAGAAGGGAAAGATTCGTATGAGTTGGCTGATGGCTCATTGATTGAGTATCCATATGGTTTTGCGAGGATATCACTTATGGGTTCTGAGACAGTTGTTCAAATTATTTTTGGACCAGATGATTGTGAGCCGCTATTAGGAGTTGTTGCACTTGAAAATATTGGTATCGGAGTAGATCCGGTCTCAAAAACTCTAAAACGGATGTCTGCAAAATCCTTGAAATAGAGGCTGCGGAAGTTACCGGGGTTGCAGCGGAAATTCTGCGGAGTGGGGAATAAAGAGGGGATGTCCCGCTTTAATCTTTGAGGAGGTCAGTCATGCAATTTGTTGATGTTAAGGCAGATATAGCTTTCAAGAAGATATTCGGTAGTGAGCAGCACACCGAGATCCTTATCGGTTTTCTGAATGCCGTGCTTGAATTGCAAGGTGACCGTTGCATCAAATCGGTAACGCTTAAAAACCCG
>CAIUSO010000022.1 GCA_903901875.1 uncultured Geobacteraceae bacterium
ACTTCAAAAGTTACTCTATCGCCTTCTGCAAGGGATTTGAAACCTTCGCCTGCGATTGCGGAGAAGTGGCAGAATACATCCTCGCCACCTTCCTGCTCAAGAAATCCAAAACCCTTGCTGTCATTAAACCATTTTACTGTTCCGTTTACCATGTGCTTACTTCTCCTGATTCTTCTTAATTATTTTATCCAGAGTTATCTGGACACGTGGAAAGTAACAGCATAGGACGAACCGTGTCAAGCAAATTAAATAAAAAATTAAATATTTATCGCCGCTCCGCCATTTTCCTTTTTTCTGCAGGGAATCCATCACTCGCAAGGACTCCCTCCCGCTGGAGTATTTCACCGGCCTGCCCCGCCGGATCTGCCGCTCCATCCACCCAGTTAATGACAATGCCATGGCGCTCCATGCGGCGAAACCAGTTACCCTGGCGCTTGGCAAAATCACAAATAGCACTGTGCAGCCGCACGGACAGCTCATTACGAGTCAGTTCCCCCCGGAGAAACGCACCAACATACCGGTATTCGAGTCCGTAATAGTCCAGCCGCTCCCACGTCACACCGGCGGCATTGAGAGCTTCTACCTCCTCAATCATACCATTTTCCAGCCGATCTTCAAGTCGAACGGCGATACGACGGCGCAACTCCCCACGCTCCCACTGGATACCGATCACTGTTCCATTTATCCGGGGAAACGGTTCGCCAACCACTTCGTTCAGCGTCCCCCGCGCAATTTCAATGGCCCTGACCGTCCGCTCCCGCTCATGCAGGTCCGTACTGTTATGGAGTTCCGGCCGGAGCCGCTTCAGCACTTCAACCAACTCGCCATCATTTTTATTCGCCAGTTCACCCCGGAGAGATTCGTCACGGGGCACCTCAACCATCCGATACCCCCGAAGCACCGCATCCAGATACATGCCGCTGCCACCGCAGAGGATCGGTAGTGATCCACGGTCGGTGATTCGGGAAAATGTTTCCAGAAACAGCCGCTGAAACGCAAATACGTTAAACTCTTCCCCCGCATCCCGTATGTCTATCAGATGGTAGGGAACCGTTCCATATTCATGGAGATCCTTACCGCTGCCGATATCCATCCCCCGAAAAACCTGACGGGAATCGGCAGAAATAATTTCCCCCCCATTGCTGGCGGCGATGGTGACAGCCAAACGGGTTTTGCCCGATGCCGTCGGCCCGAGAATAGTTATCAGCTCACTCTTCATGGAGACTCCGATAGAGGTTTTCCGCCACCGAGCGTCCCATTCCCGGGACGGTCATAATGTCTTCCACGGTGGCCTCCGCCAGACGCTGCACACTGCCAAACTGCTTCAACAGGGAGATCCGGCGACGGGGACCGATGCCGGGAATGCCATCAATTGCCGATGCAATCCCCTCTTTACCCCGAAGCTTCCGGTGGTATTCGATGGCAAACCGGTGGGCCTCATCCCGGATTGCCGCCAGCAACAGCAGTGGTGCGGAGTTCTGACGCAGCACCACCGGGTTTTTTCTACCGGGCAGAAAGATCCGCTCATCACTCTTGGCCACTTCGCTCCCCCCGGCATCGGAGGTGACCCTGCTTTTTGCCAACGAGACCAGATCGAACCGTCCGGTAAGCTCCAATTCCAGTAGAATTCCCTGCACCGCATTCAACTGCCCCACCCCGCCATCAACCACCACAAGGTCGGGCAAGCCATCCTTTTCCAGGGTATCCGCCCGGAACCGACGCTGAAATACTTCCCGCAACATGGCAAAATCATCCTGCCCTTCAACGGTGCGGATACGATAGTGGCGGTAGCGGCCACGGTCCGCGCTCCCTCCGGTAAATACGGCCCGGCTGCCGACGGAAAAACGCCCCTGGATGGTAGAAATATCGTAACATTCAATCTGTTGTGGAATCCGGGACAATTTCAGCCGCTGGGACAGCTCAACCAGTGTCCCCTCCGCTGAGGCCCGCTTTTCGTCCCGTTCCCGGTAGGCCGATTGCGCATTTTTGCAGGCAAGTGCCACCAGTTCCCGCTTGGTTCCCCTCCGGGGGAAGGAGATGGTTACCCGACCTCCCCGCACCTCACCAAGTAGTTCGGCTAAAAGCCTGCTCTCCTCAATTTCAAGGGGAAGTAAGATTTCTTCCGGAATAGGGGCATCATCCAGGTAGTGACGTTGCAGAAACTCAGCTACGGCGGTCATATCGTCCAGTTCCCAGCTCACCGGAATCAGACGACTCCCGGTGAGCGCACCGGCACGGATAAAGAGCAACGCCAACTCAATGCGGTTTCCGTCCCGGTAAAAACCGACCACATCGATATCCCCTCCCTGCAACACCACCTTCTGTTTTTCGACGGTCACCTCCACCGAACGGAGCAGATTTCGCCACCGGGCGGCCTCTTCATACAACATCTGCTCGGACGCTTCAAACATACGTCGCTTGAACTCGGCAACAAGCTGTTTCCCCTTCCCCTCCAGAAACAGCATGGCCCCGCTGACCAGTGCGCCATAGGCCTCACGGGTGATCATTCCCTGGCAGGGGGCACTGCATTGGCCGATCTGATGGTAGAGGCAGGGGCGACTACGCGCCATGCAGGTGGCCAGGGGGTAATGACGAAGGGGAAACATCCTGACCATCTGCCGCAACACTTCCCGGGCGGCGACCCCGGACGAATAGGGGCCAAAATAGTGGGCACCATCCCGGGGACGTTTGCGCACCACGGTAAAACGGGGAAACTCTTCCCCCGGATTCACCCGCAGGGAAAAATAGGTTTTATCGTCCTTGAGGCTCAGGTTGTAACGGGGATGGTGTTGCTTGATAAGGGTATTTTCCAGCAGCAGTGCTTCTTTCTCCGTATCGGTCAGGGTTACTTCGATATCCCTCACCCGCGCCATGAGAAATTTCACATGATACCGGGAATCCCCCGCTGTGCTGAAGTAGGAACGTACCCGCTGTCGCAGATTACGGGCCTTGCCAACATAGATAATCACGCCGGCGTCATCACGCATCAGATACACGCCGGGGGAGGTGGGAAAATGCTGTACTTTTTCTTCAAGGGTCATGTGGACAGCATACCTTTTTACCGAAAAAAGGGAAAGTCTGTTTGTAAGCCAAAAGAGTTGCTGTATAAAATTTGGGCATTTGCTGATATTTAAGGCACCAGTCCGATGGGGAGTTATATGTAGAAAGTGCGTATTATCAATATATTACATAACAGCTCTTTTTTGGCCGTATTTTTGCTTGCAGCGGGTGGCCCAAAGATGGGCACACAGACACCAACGGGGGTAATTCTGTATGGAAGCCATGTCAACGGTGACAGGTCTCAAAAGTAGTGCCGATGTTCTTTTTCTTATGTTGGGTGCAGCAATGGTATTCGCCATGCATGCCGGTTTTGCGTTTCTTGAAGTCGGCTCGGTACGTAAAAAAAACCAGGTAAACGCTCTCGTCAAAATCCTCACCGACTGGGCCGTATCTACCGTCGTCTATTTCCTGGTCGGCTTCCCCATTTCCTACGGCATATCATTCCTGAAGCCGGCTGAAGAGCTTCTGGGTAAAACGCAGGGGTACGATCTGGTCCATTATTTCTTCCTCCTCTGCTTTGCAGCATGTATCCCGGCCATCATCTCCGGTGGCATCGCAGAACGGGCCAAATTCTGGCCCCAGGTCATAGCCGGTGCCATCTTTGCCGGTCTCTCCTATCCACTTTTTGAATCCCTGATTTGGGGACAGCTTTCTTCCCGGGTACAGGCGATTTTCAAGTCGTTTGGCGGTGCCGAATTCCACGACTACGCCGGCTCGGTTGTGGTCCATTCCATTGGTGGTTGGATCGCTTTGCCGGCCGTCATCATCCTCGGTCCCCGCATGGGACGCTTCGTAAAGGGAAAATCCCACCCTATTCTGGTCAGCAACATCCCGTTTCTTGCTCTCGGTTCATGGATTCTGGCCGTCGGCTGGTTCGGTTTTAATGTTATGAGTGCCGGAAACCTGGAAAAAATATCGGGACTGGTGGCGGTAAACTCCCTGATGGCCATGGTCGGCGGCATCCTTGTTGCCCTCATCGCCGGCAAAAATGACCCCGGCTTCATCCACAACGGAGCACTGGCAGGTCTAATTGCCGTCTGTGCCGGCAGTGACATCATGCACCCCCTCGGTGCCCTTGCCGTCGGTGGTGTGGCCTCCATCATATTTGTCTACGGCTTCCATTTTGAGCAGGAAGTACTCAAGATCGATGACGTCCTCGGCGTCTGGCCACTCCATGGCGTAATCGGCACGTGGGGAGGAATCGCCGCCGGAATCTTCGGCCAGAAGTTTTGCGGTGGTATCGGTGGTGTCACGTTTCTTTCCCAGTTGGGAGGAAGCCTCTTTGCTGTTATGTTTGCCCTTGCAAGCAGTGTCATCGTCTATGGCATTCTCAATAAAACCGTCGGCATTCGGCTTGATCAGGAGCAAGAGTACAAAGGTGCAGATATTTCCATCCATAACATTGGTGCCTACCCGGAAGACAGCATTCGCTGACCGTTACTATTGAGACGAACCGGGTCCGCTCCGTACCAAGAAGGCTCCACCGTTATTATTCTGGTGGAGCCTTCTCGCTTCGCGTGTAAGGGAGCCCTGCGCTGCGCAGAAAAAGACGGTTTTATGTGATGCGAACCACCTGCAATACCCGTCATATAACGGTTTCTAACCTACTGACTTTCCGTTTCTTTCGTTGACAATAGTGCTGAGAGGTGCTACTTAAGATGCATTTTACCTGTAGCCATCGGCTGCTCTCCCGGGGCCGTCGAGAGCATCGTCGGCCAAAAGAGGTCATTCCACGTGATATTATTGAAATTATGCCGCACTACCTTTACCTGTATTTTGCTCATACTGGTCATAATTTCATCCTTGTATGCCCCGCCGGCATTCTGCCAGGAGAGTGAAGACTCCCAGGTATTTATTGCCGGATTCAACGCCTACCAGCAGAAGGATTATGGCACCTCCATAGAGAAGCTCTCCGAGGTACTGCAGAAATATCCCGACACGCCACTTCGGGACATGGCACTGTTCTGGCTGGCACGCTCATATTATAAAGCGGGCAACCAACAGGAGGCTGCCCGCTACCTTTCACGGTTTTCCCATGATTATCCGGACAATCCCCTTAAAAGCACGGTGGAAGACGAGCTTCTTACACTGACTGCCCGCTTTGAAAAAGGCGAGACACTCTCCCAGGGCACCCCGCCGGCCAAGCAACCTGACCAGCTTGCTGCCCAGAAGGCCAGGGCGGAAAAGGAGCGTATCGCAGTCGCACGGGCAGAAGAGGCCCGGCAGACAGCAGCGGCAGCTGAAACAGCACGCAAGGCGGCCCAACAACAGGCCGAAGAAAATGCTGAGGCCGAGAAACGTGAACAGGTTGCGGCTGAAAAGGCCGAAGAAAGCAGGAAAGCAACCCTGGCGTCTGCCGCAGCTGAAGCGGCGCAACTGAAAGCCACCCGCCAGGCCGAGGAAAAAGCCGTCTCTGAAAAAATGATTCAGGAACAGATGCTCCAGTCCAAATACGCCGAGCAGAAAGAATTGGAACGGCAGGCCGCCGTAAAAGCGGCGGAACAGCGGGTCGCGGAGCAGGCACGGGCAAAGGTCGAACAAGAGCGGAGGGAAGCTGCCGAGAAGGCAGAGGCCGCACTCCGTGCCGAAGCCGAGATGGAAGCGGCCCGGATCGCCACTCAAAAAGCGGAACGGGAGCGCATTACCCTGGTAAAAACCAGGGAAGCGCGACAGGCAGCTGCGGCGGCTGAAACGGCGCGTCTGGCGGCCCTGAAGGCGGAAGCAGACCGCGTGGCGGCCGAAAAGACGGCCAATGAGGAAAAATCACGACGACTGGCGGCCAACAAAGCAGAGGAAACGCGCCTTGAACAACAGAAGCAGCGGGATGAACGTTCCCGGACTGAGAAACGTGCGTACCGGGAAAAGGCCATTGCACAGTACAAGGCGGTCATCGAGAGCTACCCGAAGTCTACGGCAGCCACCAGAGCTGCGGCCAAGCTTCGTGAGTTAGGCATAGCGGTTGCTCTTCCCCCGTCGGCTGACGAAACGGCATCATCCGATAACACCCAGATAGTAAAATGGGAAGTTGCCCAGTTTGCCGGCTTTGAGTTCAACCTGCTGACCCCTCCCACTTCGTTCAACGTTGGAGTTCCGGTTGTCATCCCCTTTGAAGTCATTAACCGGGGAAACGGCACCGATTCCTTTGATCTATTCTCCAGCTTTCCGGCCAATTACCTGACCCGTTTTGCCTCCGCAGCGTCTCCGGGGAACAGTATCAGCCGCACCCCGCCTCTGGCACCGTCTGAAACGTTCCGGGGAGTTGTCGAGTTCGTTATACCTTCACAGAGCATCGACGGCCTGCGGATTTCCCATGCCGTCAAAGTTGCTTCACGCTTGATGGGTGAAGCAAGCCAGTCCCATGTAGTTCAGCTGGTCGCCTCCGCTCCACTCTTGCGTGCCGTCGTCAGGGCTGAAAACAGTAGCTACCTCCCCGGTGGAAAGCTAGCGTACCGGGTATCTCTGCTCAACGTTGGCTCAACGGCGGCCCGTGAAGTTTCACTCAGGATGCGGTACCCTTCCGGCTTGGAACCGTCAGGCACGGCCTCCGGCTTCAGGCAGGAGGCCCCTTCTGCCCTGACTCTGGATGATATTACCGTGAACTCCGGAGAGAGCAAAGAATTTACTATCCCCTTCCTGCTGAAGGAAGGTTCACTGGCCGGAGAAGACCTGACTGCCCGCGTTGAGCTTGTCAACAAAGCCCTCAATACCGGTGCGGTTTTTGTGTCAAACAGCCCGACAGTAGCCGTACAACGGGGGGTAGTAATCCGCTCCGCAGCAGCAGCCGTTATCGCCATACCGGGCCAGACCGTTTCTGTCCCCCTGACCGTTGTTAATACTGGCAACATCCGTGAAAAGTTTTCCCTCTCTGCCAAACTTACCGGTGGGGGAACATTGGTCATCTATCACGATTTGAATCGGGATGGCATCAGGCAATCCAGTGAAAAACCGGTCTCTGAACTGGGACCCCTGGCACCTGGTGAAGAGGCCAGTCTGGTCGTTGAGGTAAAAACCGCGTCGACGGTTGCCGATGGAAACAAGGGAGCCATCCAGGTATCCGCTGTTTCAACCGATGACTCCGGCAGCTCCGCAACCGGCTCCGCCCAATTGCTCTATTCGAGGCCGGTACTGAAACTGGCAACCAGCGGCCACAGTGGACAACTGAAACCGGGCGACATCACGTCATTCGATCTGACCATCACCAATAACGGCTCGAACCTGGCCAGAGTTGTTGAATTACAAAGCATCTGGCCGGAGCTTCTGGAACTGGTGGCGTCCGAACCGGCCACAAGCACCGTGGCACAAGGCACGGTCATTTGGCGCTTTACCGAACTTGGGGGGGGAGAAAGACGGAACATCCGGGTCTCTTTCCGAGTCAGACCGGGGACCGGCGTCGGAAAAGCAATTCAGGTCAGAAACAGCCTGACCTACGAAGATCAGCTGGGGAACAGGTACTGATATGATTTCACATCGCAGCCGGACCACCCTGTTAGCACTTATATTTTGCTCCGCTCTGCCAGCATGGGGGCAGAACTATCTCTATACTCCGCAGCCGGTAGCAGCCGGGCAGAAAGCCACAGCCGAAGAGGCCATCCTGGTCCAGGAGATTGAGGTCAGGAAGGGGGACTCTCTCTACGGCCTGTCACGAAAATACAGCGGACACGGCATGTATTATCCCCAGATTTTGCTCTTCAACCAGATCAAAAAGCCCCATCTGATTCACCCCGGCGATATCCTCAAGATTCCGGTGGCACAGAAGGACTTTTCCGGTGAAAAGCTGGCGGATGAAACCGCACGTAACGTTCCTGCAGCAAAGAAGACGGCTCCCGCACCAACGGCAAAGCCAGCTGCAAAAACGGCAAAACCGGCCACAACTGCAATCACTTCCCCTTCCGCACTCCCTTCTGACCTAACTCTCCATGAGCTGAAGGCGGTTGGGGTCGCGACGGGAAATGACCAGAAAAAGCGCAAAGCCGCCGTCACCAGAAAAGCTGCCGCGCCTGAAGCAACGGCAGAACTACACACGAAGCAGTCCCCAACGCCCCATGGTACCAAAGGGGGTAAGATCGCACTGGCACCGGCATCTACCGGTCAAAAGATCTTTGAAGACGCGGTGAAAGCCTACCGGCGCGGTGAATGCCGCAGTGCCATTGATCTGCTGGATCGGTATCTGGCTGACAATTCCGCTTCCCCACTGGCTGCGGACGCCACTCTGTACCGAGCCGACTGCTACCTGAAACTGTCCTCACCCTGAGTTCCCGGTACCGGTCCCTTATGCCAGCCACTCCCTTTTCTTTTTCCGTTCCCATCACCGCGAGGTAGCAGACCATGAACATTACTCCGCTCGACATTCAACAGCAGCAATTCAAGGTCAAAACATTCCGGGGACTGGACCCCGATGATGTTGATGCTTTTTTACAGAATGTGGCAGGTGAAATGGAAGGGCTTCTGCGGGAGAACGGTCAGCTAAAGGAGCACCAGGCCCGGCAGAACCGTGAGATGCTTGACCTTGCCGAGAAAGAGCGGGAATTGCGCGATATGCTGCTGTCGGCCCAGCGGGTGATTGAGGAGATGAAGTCCAATGCCCGCAAAGAGGCTGAGCTGATCATTTCCGAAGCGGAACTCAAGGGTGAACGCATTGTTTCCGATGCAGAGCGTCAACTGGGTGATCTCAAAGCCCGCATTGAAGAGGTTCGCCGCCAGAAGATCCAGTTTGAAATGAGTTTCAAGGGGCTCCTTGACAGTTTTAGCGCGCAACTCGGCAATGGACAACACTGAGTCGCTGCCGTTCGCAACATTCTGTCATGACGGACTTCTGTTGAGCGTCTATATCCAACCCCGTGCCTCAAAAAACCAGATATGCGGTATTTTGGCAGACGAATTGAAAATACGCTTGACCTCCCCGCCGGTTGACGGCGCAGCCAATAAGCTCTGCCGCGAGTTCGTCGCCGAACTTTTTAAAACGTCAAAATCATCGGTCACAATTCTGTCCGGCGAGACGTCACGGCATAAACGCTTGAAAATAAACTGCACTAATCAGGAGCAGTTGAAATTACATCTGACCTCGTTATTAGAGACCCTGAACATCGGGCATATACACTGAAAGGACGTATCACACATGGCACAGGCAAAATCAGGGGATAGAGTAAGAGTCCACTATACCGGCTCCCTCGAAGATGGTTCAGTATTTGACAGTTCGGAAGAGCAACCACAGGACACCTCATGCGGCTGCTCAAGTACGAAGGGACATGACGGCGGGTGTGGTTGTGGGCCGGACGAAAGTGCCGACGAACCGCTGGAATTTGTGATTGGTGGCGGCCAGCTTATTCCGAAATTTGAAGCGGCGGTAATCGGCCTGGAGCCGGGGCAGAGCATTACGGTAATGATTGCGGCCGATGATGCATACGGTGCCCATGCAGAAGAGATGGTGGCGGTTATCGAACGGAGTGAAATCCCCGCCGATATCAACCCCGAACCGGGTCACCAGATGGAGGTCATCCTTGAGGATGGATCACCACTGCCGGTTCTGGTGACCGAAGTCACCGACACCACCATTACCCTTGACGGCAATCATCCCTTGGCCGGACGGGATCTTACCTTTACGATCCGGCTGGTCGAAATTCTCTAAGGAGGCTGGCAATAATAAGTTTAACAAAATTGCGCTCAGATTTTGGTCAGATTTGGCCGGAAGATGAGAGGCAAGATGTTCAGGTTATTGTAGCCAGCCTCCTAACCGGATTCCGGAGGGTAAACACAGAGGCCGGTGACATCACGTCATCGGCCTCTGCTTTTTACTGCGAAAGAGGAATGTTACTGTTTGCCGGTGGAAACCGTTGATCCGGCCGACTGTACGGAGTACTCCGTAGCCCCTGCGGGAACTGCGGATAGCACAACCACAAAGTGAATGGTCTTACCGGGAGCGACCTCCATATTTGCCAGTGAATCACCAAACTGGTTGGCCATTGCCGCCTCGATTTTGTCCAGGGGAAGGCTTTGCAGTTGCTCGGTGCTCAGTGGATTACCGCAATAAGCCATCTTGCTGGCAACACTCTGGCCCGTCCCCCCGCCCCCAAATACGGTGGCCTTGACCTGCAGCGCAGCTCGGGCCTTTGCGTATTCGTTGAGTGCCTCTCCTGAAATCACCAGCAGTTCGCCGGCAGTACTGTTTTTCACAAATGCTGCCGTGACACCACGAAGGCTTATTTTGCCACTCTCCACAACCGGAATTTCCTTTGGAGCAAGAAACATCGTGTAGCCGAAATAGCCGAGCCCCAGTAGCACGGTGACGGCTATAGTTGCCAGTAAGACTCCGAACAGGGGGCTCTGTTTTCGTCTCGTCGTTATTTCAAACGGAGGCGATTCCTCATCACCCACTGGTGAAGTATCAGCCACCAACGTCTGGCCCACCTTACCGTCCATGGCCGGAGTCAGTTCAGCAGAAACCGGAGCAGCCGTCGTTACCGGCGTCTGTTCACAATTTCCGAAATCAAGGTCAGCTATATTGAAGGTGTCTTCGTTGTCTTCAGGCGTATTAAACAGGAACTGGGGTGGGGCCTGCTCCACAACGGTTTCCAGCTTCTGTTCCTCGACAGGAACAGAGCTTGGGGGAAATGCCAAGGGAGATTCGACGGAAGTGGCGGCTACGAACGATGCTGTCACCGGCACTTCTACCGGCACTTCAGCACCGCCAAAGACAAAATCAGAAAAATCAAAACCGCCATCTGCCGATGAAGGAGTCGTAGCGTCAAGCGGCTGCGGCGCAGTGACGGCAGCCAACGCGGAAAGACTCCCCGTTTCACCCTTCTCCTGCTCTTCAGGTGGTGCTGCATCTCCCACCCCGGCAAGGATGAGCGGCGGAACAAAGCCGGCTCTCCCCACCTCCGGCTGATCCACCGGCAGTGCTTTCTTTACGGTGAAGACGTATTTGCATTTTGTGCAACGTACCCTGACCCCCTTCTCTGTGACCCGTGAGTCATCAAGCCGGAATTTGGTCTGGCATTTTTCGCATTGGATTATCATGTGCGGCTCCTCGTAGAAGGAAACAGTTTCCGCCATAATCGCCGGAACTATCTGAAACTACGTTAGTCTATATCAGAAAGGGGGGGAGGTGTCAAATTTTAAGGACTGGCAGCAGAGTGTGTTGATACTGCATACGGCACACCCATCTCCCTTCTTGCCATTACAGCCGTTGCTGATTCCGATATGTGCCAGGGCAAAGTCGTACTTGAGCGGATCCGCCGGATCCAGATCGCGCAGAGAAGCGGTAATCTCCCTGGCCATACGCCAGTCCGCTGTGTTCCTTCCGGTCAACCCGAGATAACGACCGATGCGACAGATATGGGTATCCACCGGCATAATGAGCCGGTCGGGGGACACCCCCTTCCAGAGGCCAAGGTCCACTCCGTCATCGGGCCTCACCAGCCAGCGTAACATCATGCAGAGCCGTTTACAGGCACTTCCCGAAGCCGGAGAAGGGAACAGAAAGCGGAAATACGAGTCTGGCGGGATGGTACCCCCCCCAAATACCTCCCGGTAATCAAGGGAGAGTACCGCTGCCGAATATCGCTCCAGGCTCCTGCCAATGTCCCGATCATCCGGTTCATCCCCCGTGAGAAAAAAAGCCTGGATGCTGCCACTCTGCTCAAGCATCTGCCGCATTCCCCAGAGCAGTGCCACCAGGTCACGGCCATCATTGAAGCGATGCCTGAACCGACCAAAATCCTCCCTGCCCCGCTGCGGTGTAAACCGCTCCACATAGGATCGGGGAGATTCTCCCATGGGAGAAAAAATGGCAGCCAGGCTGCGTAAAATACTCCGCACGTTGCCATAGGCAAATGATGATGCAATAACGGCGGCTATTTCACGGTCAGCAGGCTCAGCATAGGCGTGACAAAAGGAGAGGGGGTCATTGGCAAGACGATACTCCGCACCGATTTCAAGAAGCAGCTCCAGGGAGTGCTTCAGTTCTTTCCTCCGTTCATATGTCGGCGTCACGTAAAAACTCGGCAGCATCCTCCGGTGATGTCGGATTGATGTAAAATCCGGTACCCCATTCGAAGCCAGCTACTTGAGTCAGACGGGGCACCAGTTCTATATGCCAGTGGTAATCGTATTCCAGCGAGTTCCAGTGATCCGGTTTTCCCGGACGGCGATGCATGGGGGGGGCCGTATGCAATATGAAATTGTAGGGAGCGTCCCGCAGCACCATCTTGACCCGCTGCAACATATCCTTCATGGCAACCGCCAGTTCGGCCAGCTGGGCATCGTTCATCAGGGCAAAATCATGACTATGCCGTTTCGGGTAGAGCCGCAACTCGAACGGAGAGCTGGAAGCGTAGGGGGTCAGGGTGACGAAATTGGCAAACTCTTTGACTACTCGAACCCCTTCATGCAACTCAAACGCGATCAGATCGCAAAAAACGCATCGTTCCTTATCGTTAAAATAGCTGCGCGCCACCTTCAACTGAGTATGGGCAACCGGCGGCAGCAATGGTACGGCAATGAGCTGGCTGTGGGAATGGGACAGGGATGCCCCGGCCCGCGTACCATGGTTTTTGAACAGAACCATGTAGCGGAAGCGGAAATCCTTGCGCAGATCAAGATAGCGGTGGCGATAGGCAATCAGCACATCGTTCACCTCATTGACGGTCAGATCGGCCAGGGTTCGGTTATGATCGGGGGTTTCTATGATCACTTCGTGGGCACCGATACCGTTCATCACATCGTACATGCCGTAGCCCCGGCTATCCAGAGTCCCCTCGACCCGCAGAGCCGGATATTTATTGGGTATTACCCGGACCCGCCAGTTTGCGCCATTGGCATCCCCACCGGGGCGGATGGCAAATATCTCGGGAGGAGTTTTATCCTCGTTCCCGTAACAAAATGGACAGGCGGTCATTCGCCCATGTTCCGGCTCAACCATGAAGTCCCGCGGACGGCGGCCACGCTCGGTGGCAATGATTACCCAGTGAAGCTTGATCGGATCCCAGCGCAATTCAGACATTTTTTCCCCTGTAGACGGCACCATGAATGCTCACCCTATTGGCAGGTGCATGGTGGTCGGCTCGTGTTCTACCTCATATCAACCAGTTGTCAAGTTCGATATCGGCCCCGGCATAGAAAAGCATCAATGGAGCGTCCGTCGGCCAGCGTCCGATCTCTTCGTTGTCCCTCATCAGCGATATCGACACAAACAGCTTGCTCTGTGCCGTCAGGTGGAGGGGGGCCAGGGGGATACTTATTTCACAGTTTTTCACAATTTTCCATTTACAGTAATCACCGGTAGGGGCCCAGACACCGTTTTCCTTTACCTGCAGCAGCCCCTCGTCGGATTTGACCTGCAACGCAACACGGTATTCGTGGTCATGAATCAGGTGCAGAGTAAGCACATCCGACTCCTGCAGCAGCCGATTCAGCTCCTGCACGCCATCGATCCTGAAGAAAAGTGACTTTTCGTTAAACCCGTAGTAGAAGCTCTGCAACATCCGGTCTGAGGAATGCATAGCCGATCCCTGTCGGGTAAGATCATATAATCCGGCCGCCAGCCATTCAAAATAATCATTGATTCGCCCACTGATTTCCGGATCGATATAGGCGGCCGGCTCCCTGATTAACCCCGCCGGGCTCTTCTTTTTAATCGGTTCCAGCAGCCCCCGGGGGATCTCCTTTCCCAGCAACCGATACACATTCTTCAGGTGCTGCCGAAACAGGCCGTCGAAACGGTCACTATGGGGAGAAAAATGATCGTCGCCATACCACCAGAACCAGTCACTCCCTTCGGCGGCGTAGAGCGACCGGCAGATCAGTTCAGCCGTACTGTCAGCGGCAGGCTCGCCACTCTGGAGTGCGGCCGCGACATGGGGATTGGCTGCAACGGCCTCCCCCCTCGCCTGTCCGATCAAATCCCACGCCAGATTTTCTTCCGGATGGCCGATCCAGATAGCATAGTTAGCACTAATCCAGGAGCCGGGGTGGATGCCGTGGAGGCGGCCGGTAAAACTGGTCCCGTCCAACACCTCGCTACAGGTGGTCAGATTGAGAGTCGGGTTCTTGGCGATGGCGGCATACATACCTTGTAAAAAATCATAGGCATTATTCGGATAATATTCCCAGGCGTTTTCCCCATCGAGAATGATCGGCACCACCCTTCCTTCACCACCCACCACTCCCCTGATACCGTTCAACCGGGTACAGAGGTCGGTGACAGCCCGTCCTGCGTCCCACTGCGAATAGGTAAAACCTATCAGGTCAGAAAGCTGATGATCACGGAAAAAAGCTCCGATCTCCCCCTGACTGCTGCTGTAGCGCCAGGGGCGGTAGAGTCGCTCCTTACCCGCCCCGAGCCCTCCATCCATGCTTTTTTCAAGGATCTCTTCATCGGTGGCGAACCAGCGAATTCCGCTCTCGGCTATCAGAGACAGTGCCTCGTTGCTGACCGAACCCTCCGACGGCCACATACCGGTCGGAGTAAAGCCGAAAACCTCACGGAAATAGGCGATACCACGACGTATCTGGGCACGGGCGTCTTCGGGATGGCAAAAGGTTGCTACCGGAAGCTGTACCCGCGGCATGGCAGTCTTTGCCGTACGGAGATCACACAAGAGCGGAAGAATCGGATGGAAATAGGGGGTAACCGACAGCTCAATGCGCCCCTCTTCGTGAAGGCGCCGGTAAAGAGGAATGATCGCCTGCAGCAGCTCCTGCTGGGTGGCAAACAGCCGCTCCTTGTCTTCTGAGGAAAAGTTTTCCCCCTTGGCCAGCAGCTCGACAAACAACGGATAGCGCCTCCGTGCCGCTTCACCGGTCCAGGCAAGAAAAAACCACACCTGCAGGTCCAGAATATCCTGATCGCTGAAGTGCCTGACCCGTTCACGGGCACTGCCCGGTTTCCCTTCCCCGGCCATGTAGAGCAGTTCCAGGTAGCGGCGGGATGGCTCGATCATGTTTTGACGGTTGGCCGAAAAAAAGTTTTCCAGCAGGAAAATCCGATCTTCCACCCCCAGGGTGGCCGGAGCCGCCTTCCCCTTGAGCAGAAAGGGATCGACGGCAGTTCCCGCTGCATACTCCAGCAACTGTTCAATTAACGAAGGTACCAGGTTAAACACTGCCCGGGCACCGGGGGTATCCTCAACAATGGCCGGCATATCAAAATAATCCTTGATGCCATGCAGATATGTCCAGGGGAGAGCGTATTCGTTCTTAAGCGGGTCCTTGTAGTACGGCTGGTGCATGTGCCATACGATAACCACGTCCAGTGGGTGGGGCATAATTGGTTACACCATCTCCTTTTTCCACAAAACAATTTTACTCTCATACTCACCGAGTAGCCGCTGGGCAGCTTTCTGCTCACGGGCCTCGGCCACGATATGAATCACCGGCAGATACTGATCCGGAAGCACCAGTACCCATTCCTCGCCAAAATGCACCTTGATCCCATCGATAAAGGTTGCCTCCCGTTCCAGACTATCCTCGCTCATCTTCCGCATGATGCCCCCCTTCATCTCCCAGGGGCAGGGAATGCTGGTCTGCAAAAATGCGGTCCGGGCAACCCCGGATTGGATCTCCGCAAAAGGGATGCCACAGGCTGCCCGCAGCTCCAGAATACGTGCAATAGTAAACATGCCGTCAAAGGCAGCCTGGAAACGGGGGAACGCAAACCGTCCATCGGTGGTACCGGTAAGAATGACCTCTGACGATGACGCCACTTCCAGCATGGCCCGGTCCGAACTCTTTGTACGGATAACCTGGCACCCCCGTTCCCCCGCCATCCGCTCAATGGTCGAAGGGGCCTGCACCGGCACCGCTATGGAGCCCTTCTGGCCGGTCTTCATCTGCAACGCCACCACCAGTGTCAACAGTTCCATGCCGGAATAGACCCGTCCGGTTTCGTCAACCATGGTAATCGCTTCGGCGGAGGGGTCAAGCCAGAAACCGGCCTGAGCCTCCAGGGACGACACGATTGCCGAAAGCTGTCTGAGTGCCAGTGCCCGCTCCTTGATCGGCACACCCCGCCCCTCATCCACATTGGCGTTGAGCGCGATGACCGAAAAACCGAGTTCATTAAGCAGCGGGGGGAGGGACTGGCTGGCCGGTGAGGAACTGAAGTCTACCACCACCGTAAATGCCGATTTTTTCAGTAACTCCCGGTCAACTCCCCGCAAAAAGCCCTCCCGGTAAAACCCCCCCACATTGTTGATATCGGTTATAACCCCCGGTTCCGTATGGTGGGCTCGGCGAAAGTTTTCTTTGAAGAATGTCCGTTCCACATTTTTTCCCATGTTACTGGAAAAATCCAGGCCATCTCCATCGAGAAACACAATCTCCAGCAGGGTAGGATCGTCAGGTGCCTGCCGAAAATGGACCCCCCCCACTTCACCAAAGGTCTTCAGTTTATACCGCACCAGGGGCAGAGACGTCATCTTCATATCCCGAACGTTGATGCCCGCTGAGAGTAATCCCCCCATGAAACAGCGCTTGAGCATGCGAGAGGTCGGGTTGGAATCACGTCCCCCCAGCACGAAACTCCCCTTGGGAAGGGTAGTTCCATAGGCGCATCCCAACTTGGCGCAGAATTCCGGTGTCAACTCCACGTTGGAAAGCCCCTTGATGATGGCCCCCTCAAAGAGGGATTTCTTCCACTTTTCGCCCCAGATCATGTTGGAAGTGACCGTGGCACCGGCCTCCACCGTTTTTTTCGGCCAGATCTTCACATCGGCCTTAATGACCGCTTCATCACCAATGGATGTTTCATCGGCGACGATGACCCCCTCTTCCAAGGTCACACCCTGGCCAATTTTCACATTGGCACAGATGACACTGTCAGAAAGGTGAGCTCCTTTTTTAACATAGGAGTTATCCCAGATTACACAGCGATTGAGCCTGACCCCTGTCTCTATGGTACAGTTGCGCCCGATCACCGAATCTTTAATGCGCACATCCCCCAGAATCTGGCTGTTGTCTCCGATAACAACCGTACCTTCAAGCCCCTCGGCATGCTCAAGCTTGACATCGGCACCGATGCGCAGGTCCTTGCCAACCAGATCCAACTTCGGTTCGTCTATTTTAAGGTTTACTTTCCCCTTGAAAATGTCGTGATACGCTTCCCGGTAGGAGTCGGTATTGCCAATGTCGCGCCAATAGCCACGGGCGGTTACTCCAAACAGGGCATCATTATTCTTCAGCATCAACGGAAAAAGGTCCTGGGAAAAATCATAATTCTCCCCTTCCGGAATATACTGCAGAACTTCGGGTTCCAGCACATAGATGCCGGTATTGATGGTATCGGAGATAACCTCTCCCCACCCCGGTTTCTCCAGAAACTGGGTAATCCGCTTCTCCTTGTCGGTGATGACAACCCCGAACTGCAATGGATCCTTGACCGACGTCAGTGTTATGGTCGCCTTGGCACCATGGTCACCATGGAAATCTATGATTTTTTTCAGGTTGAAGTCCGTAAGCAGATCACCACTGATCACCAGAAAACGACCATCCAGATACTTTTCTGCCGCCTTGACTGCTCCGGCAGTTCCCATGTCGGCAATCGGCGTAACGTAGGTAATTTTCACCCCGAAATCCGAGCCATCACGAAAGAAATTCTTGATATAAAACGGCTGGTGATAGAGGAGCATCACCAACTCCGTGATGTCATGCTTCTTCAGCAGCTCAACAATATGAAGCATGATAGGCCGGTTGAACAGCGGTATCATCGGCTTGGGCATACTGGCAGTAAGCGGCTGGATCCGTGTTCCGAACCCTCCCGCCATGATGACAGCTTTCATGGGGTCCTCCTTTGTGTCGCTACTTGCTGACCTTGGCCGCTTTTTTCGCCAGAATACGGGCAATTTCCTGCTTTAAATCACTGAGATCACTTGATTTAACGACATAGCCATCGGCCAGCCAGGCGGAAAAATCGTCTTTGTAGCAGGAAAAGGCCGAGCAGAGAATCACCGGCATCTCATGACGTTCCTTAACCAGTTTCTGCAAGAGTTCAATGCCGCTCTCATTCTTCAGCTTGATATCCAGTACCGCCAGATCGAAGACCGCACCCTGCAGTTTTTCAACCGCCTCGGCACTGGTGGCGGCGGTGACAACCTCGTACCCTTCATCCTTCAACTCCTCGGCATACAGTAACCTGATGTTTGCCTCATCATCCACTACCAGTAATCGGCTCATGATTGTTCCTCCTTGCGAGTTGGAAGTAAAATTGTGTAACAGATACCCGCCTGTTCGTCCGCAGTGGCCGTAAACGGCACCTCCTGCTTTTCCAGCATGGTTTTACATAAGGCCAGTGCCAGACCGGTCCCCAGATCACGGGTTTCAGAAAACGGCACCAGAAAATGATCCAGCTGGGCCTGGGTGATATGCCTGCTCCGATCCTCTATTGCCAAAAGAACACAGCCGTCACCATTGCGGGCAGAGATGCTTATGGAGCGGTCATCTCCACTGATGGCGATGTCATTCTGCAAAACGGAACGGATACAGTAGGAAAGCTGTTTAAAGTCGATGTATACCGATTTGATATCGTCACCGGGCTCAAAATCGGTCACATAGCCAAGAAGGGAGAGTGCCTCTCCGGTATCACGGAGGACCGTTTTAACCAACTGATTCACATCCCAGAAATCACGGGTCGGATAGAGGGAATCCGAGTAGTTGAGAATTTCATCCAGGACTCCCTCCAACTGTCTGGTCTCGGCAACGATCGACTCGATGAAGGTTCGCTTCGGATCCGATTCCGGGCTGTTTTTGAGCATGGAGCGGGCAAAACCACCGATAACCATCAGGGGATTTCGGACAGAATGGGCAATGCTGGAGGTAATGCGCCCCACCAAGGCCATATTCTCCATCCTGACGATCAGTTCCTGCTGCTCCTTAAGTTTTTTCCCCGCTTCGGTAACCCGGCTCAACTCCACCTGCAGTTTGTCGTACAGCGCCGCCCGCTCGACAGCAAAGGCCACCGGAAAACCGAACGTTTCCAGTGAATGCATGTCCTCATCCGTAATGGCACGGTGGGTGATAAAGTTGTCGGCTATGATCATGCCGACCCACCGACTGCGGGATATCAGTGGCATCAGCAGAAAGGTATCGACCCCCAGCAGCGTTGCCAGTTCCGACGGCACATTGGGGTGCTGAAAAGCCTGTTCTACCTTGACCGGGCGTTTCCCCTCCAGAGTTTTAATGAGGATATGCTCTTTATCATCAAGGGAAATAGTGAGCTTTTCCAGGATATCGTGAAACTTTGCCCGTTCGGAGGAGAGTTTGTTCAGACGGAAATTCTGGGCCATGGCCTGCAGGTCCATATCATTTCTCACGATCTCATTCCATACGTGCCCCGCCTCTTCCATATTGCGGGGGCCAAGGGCCAGATACCCCTTGAGAAGCCCCTCGTCACGGTCACAGAGCAGCAGGAAAGCCCGGTTCATGCCAAACCCTTTGCCGGCGGTAATGGCGGTCAGGGCGACGGAAAGTACCTCGTCCAGATCAACCGAACTCTGGAGTACGTACCCCAGTTCGTGGAGAAAACGTATTTCAAGGGTTTTGTTGTCAAGAAAACTGACAAGTGACTGAATTTGGCTCTTCTGACGACGAAATTCATCCAGAAAACCACTAAAGATCGGTGCAAGGGGATTGGACTCGGTATATAATTGCTGCAAACTGCGGTGAAAGAGGGAGCAATCGGCGCATTTTTCCAGATTGCGCTGTTGTTTTGAAGCGAGCAGATCCTCTTCCCCACCCTGAATATTCGGGCAATCGGCCTGCTCTATGACTTCCCTGCTCCAGCAGCAATCCAGATTCACATGAACCTCGTCAGATGTAGTAGAAGCAAATCATTTTACGTTCCAGGTGGTCCCCTGTGCCGAATCCAGCAACTGCACTCCGGCTGCCAGCAACTGATCGCGAATTTCGTCGCCCCGCGTGAAGTTTTTTGTCTGGCGTGCTTCTCGCCGCTCGGCAATCAGCTGTTCGATCTGCTCCACCGTCAGGGACAGTCGTCCCACCCCGGCGGCCTTGATACCGGCCAGCCACTGTTCGGGCGGAACCGTGAACAGACCCAGCACCCCTCCCGCTTCCATCAGCAGGGCACGCAGCTGCCCCAACAGCTGCCGCGACGCACCGGCCTGCTCCCCCGACTCCGCCAGGAACCGGTTGGTACCCCGTACCATATCAAAAAGCGGTCCCAGTGCCTGGGCAGCATTAAAATCGTCGTCCATGGCCTCGATAAAGCGTGATCTGAATTGTGTAACCTTCTCCCGAAGCTCTTCACCAACCGGCGTCAGTGCTGCATCAGGTCCATTATCCCCCACCGGGACCCGGTCAAGTGCCGCCAGGCAGGAATAGAGACGTTCCAGCCCCGCTTGGGCCTCATCCAGGTTTTGATCGGAGAAATCCAGTGGTGAACGGTAATGAGCAGACAGGATAAAGAAGCGAAGAGTCTCCGGATCGTAGCTTTTCAGCACTTCGCGGATAGTGAAAAAGTTACCGAGGGATTTACTCATTTTTTCGGAGTTGATATTAACAAAGCCGTTATGGAGCCAGTAACGGACGAACTGGCAGCCATTGGCCCCTTCCGACTGGGCTATTTCATTTTCGTGGTGGGGAAACACCAGGTCTTTCCCCCCTCCGTGTATATCGAAGGTCTTACCGAGAAACTCCATACTCATGGCCGAACATTCAATGTGCCAGCCGGGGCGTCCATTCCCCCAGGGGGAGTGCCACCAGGGCTCCCCCGGCTTTGAACCCTTCCAGAGGGCAAAATCCATGGGATGCCGTTTTTTGTCCCCCGTCTCTACCCGGGCACCGGCCAGCATATCCTCAAGGGTGCGCCCCGACAACTTCAGATAATCGGGAAAGCTCTCCACCGCATAATAGACGTCACCACCGGACATATAGGCATGACCCCGGGTGATCAGGGCCTCGATAATGGTAATGATCCCATCCATATGGTCCGTGGCCTTCGGCTCAACGGTCGGCTTTTGCAGCCCCAGCCGTGCCATATCCTCATCGAAGGCACCAATATACCGGTCGGCAACGGTCCGGTAATCACTCCCCTCCTGATTGGCCCGGTTGATGATCTTGTCATCTATATCAGTGTAATTGCGTACATAGGTTACCTCATAGCCCGCATACTTCAGATAACGGAATATGACGTCAAACACCACACCGGCCCGTGCATGACCAATATGACAGTAATCATAGACCGTCACGCCGCAGACATACATTCCCACTTTGCCTGGGACCAGCGGGACAAAAAGTTCTTTTTCACCCGTGAGGGTATTGTACACACGCAGTGCCATGGGAAAACTCCGCCGGTAAAGTGGTGGTCATTATGCCTGTTTGTGGTCCCAATGGCAAGGGGGGAAGCTGCTATCCCCGACGGAACCAGCGGGGATAACCGATCATCCCCCGGAGCGAACCCTTCATATCATCAATAATGGCAGAGTCTTCCGGAGATAGTTTTGCCAGATACTCTTTAATAAATACCAAAAAAATTGAGCCGAAGAAAGCGGTAACCGTGGCAAGTATGACCATCATTGCCCGCGACGGCTTACTTTTACGCAGCGGAGGCACCGCTTCATCGAGCACCTGTATGGCCGACGAGTCACGGGCCTCATTAATTTTTGCCAGCTCGTACTGCTTGGTCAACTGTTCATAGAGTGCTTCCTGTGTCTTCAGTTCGCGAAGACGGCGGAGATACTCAACCCCCAGTGACGGGGCATTGCCGACCGATGGAATGACCCCCCCGTCATTGTCAGATCCGCTCATGGAAGTGAGCTGGCTCCGCGCCTTTGCTATACCAGCAAGCAGCGTCTGAACTTCTGCACTCTCGTCGGTCAGAGAATTCCTCAAGGCGGCCAGCCTGACCTCGCTGGTAGTCAACTCAGCCCTCAGCTTGGCTACGCCCTCAATGGCAACTCTGGCCTGATCATCGGCCTTGATTGTCTTATTTTGCACCTGAAAACGTTTCATTTCGTCTTCGGCACTCTTCAGATCTTGCTTGACCACCGTTATCCGTTTTTCCAGAAAATTCCGTTCCGTACTGGCCTTGGTCAGATTAAGCTGGGTACTCCTCCGCTGCAGTTCTTCGACAAAGGTATTGGCAAGTTTCGCCGCCATGACCGGTTCCTTGTAGGTGGCGGTAATGGAAATAATCCCGTCTTTGGTACCCGCCTGAAACTTGACCAGCCCCGCCAATCTTTTGCGGGTGCTGTCGGCATCTTTCGACTTCAGCAACGGCTGGAGCTCAAGACGTTTGATCACCCCATCGGCAACCGTGCGGCTTTTGAGAATGCCAAGGTACAGATCCGTCGTCCCTCCCAGCCCCCCCGCCAGACCGGCAAGTCCTCCCCCCATGGATGCGAGCAGTGCCGAGGCCCCCCCGGCCGCTTCCTTGGAGGGGGGAAGCAGTGTTGCCGTTGCGGTAAATTTATTGGTCAGAGTCAATGAATAGAGGACCGAGAGAATGGCCACTGCAGCCGTGATTTTCGTAATAAGCGGCAGATTACGCACCAGCACCCGCAGCAGTTCCAACAGATTGATCTCTTCTTCCCCGTCGGGATGGACATTAATTGGTTCGTTCATATCCCCCCCTATCTCAAGCCAAGCATAATGGTGCCGGTGGTGACAGCAACATTGGCCAGAATCTGTGTGATGTCCTTGATGTCCCGCATCCAGGCAATTTTTTCCAATTTCTGGGGCACCACCAGGGTGTCCCCCGGTTCGGTCCTGCCTGAAAGGAACCAGCCAAAAAACTGCTGCTGACGACTGTACACCGAACCGTCAGCCTGAATCACATACATGTCAGACACTTCGGCATCCCGCAGTGCCCCTCCCGTTTTATCCAGGTACCAACCAAGATCTTTGCCATCCATATAGACGAAGGCGTTGGGGTTATAGACCTCTCCCAGAACATTGACTACACTGGGACGGGGTGGCACATCCAGACGGTCTCCCCCCTCCAGCAGCAGGTTGTTTTCACTGTTTTTAAAATCATTCTCCAGCTTGAGGACGACCCGCCCTTCGGCTTTAAGCAACTTCAGTTTGGCAATATTGATCATCAGAGCGTCCAGCGCCGCCTTCGTCGCCTCAAGTTCTTCCTTAGACGACGCCACCGACGAAAGTGTCGCCTGCTTCTGCATAACGTCCCGTTCAGTCTTGGCCAGAACCTCGTCCATCCGCTTCTGTTGCAGTTCCATCACCGAGCGGCGGGTAAACTTCACCCCCCGCAGATAGGCCTTGTCGGTCAGCCCGCCGCTTCGCTGAAGAACGTCACTGATATGCTCCCCCTTGTAGATCGGATAGGTGCCGGGAAACACCACTTCACCGGTGACGGTCACGTAGCGATCTACCTCTTCAATCCAGTTGGGGATTTTATGGATGGTCAACGTATCAAACGGCTGTAGACTGATATTGGCACTTGGCTCATTGGCGAGGACTTTTTCAAGATCTATTTGCACAGAATGGGATGATATCGAGTTATTAACAATCTTACGCCGATTTATTTCAGCACTCTTGAGATAGGCACTATACTTGACATTGCCCGCCTCAAGAATCAGATCACGTACCGTCATGCCGGTGACAAAACGAAATGATCCCGGATTGGTTACTTCACCACCAACGATGACCGGATACTCTTCACCAGGAAACCATTTCTTAATAATAACTTCGTCCAAGGGCTGGAGCTTGATATTATGGAGCGGGTTCCCCGTGAGTGCCTCTTCCAGATCGATATAAAATGAGTGGGGGGTAATATTAATCTTTAAATATTCATGGCGTTTAATTTCAGCCATTTTGAGATAGGCACTCTTTTTCACATTGCCCGCCTCAAAAACCAGATCCCGCACCGTCATGTTATCAACATAGCGGAAATTTCCCGGATTCGTAATTTCGCCATTGATGGCGACCGGATATTCTTCACGCACAAACCAGCTCTTAACGACGATCTCATCCCGCGGCTGCAAAATGACATTATGATCCGGATTACCCCTGAGCACCTCTTCCAGATTAATATAAAACGAATGGGGGGTGATGGTTGCCTTGGAATAGTCGTAGCGACGTACTTCCGCCATCTTCAGGAAGGCATTTTTTTTCGGTTTGCCGGCAAGGGAGAGGAGATCCCCCGCCCGCATATTGGTGAACAGCTGAAACTCCCCCGGCCTCTGCACCTCACCGGATATTTTTACTTTGGGCATTTCCTCCATTTCCCACCGGGAAAAAATCCGAACGACATCGAACTCCTTCAACTCCGGGTTCTGTTCCGGTATTTTTTCCATGGCCTGGGCCACATTAAAAAAGAGCAGTTCCGCATGGTAATCGGGAGGCATCAAGCGGGTGATCTGCCCCAACTCGCGGAAATATTCCGGCAGCAGGTTATCGGGAGAGAGAAGCTGCTCCACCCGCATGGCGGGGCGCACGGCATAGTCACCGGGACGGAGTACGTATCCTTCCAGATGAGCGTACCCCCGCAGCGTATTATCAATGGGGAAAATCTTGACCAGATCCATATCTTTGATGGAAATCCCGCCCGCCAGACTGTCCAGATCTTTTCCCGACGTCTTCGGGTCAAGACTCACATCGGTGACGCTTTTTTTCTCGTTGGCCTCCACCCCCATGATCTGCAGACGCTGGAGATAGCCGGTCGGCACAATTCCGTCGGCCAGTACCAGCAGATCCTTCAAGTTTTTTTCACCCTTTAGCTCGAAAATTGCCGGACGCCGCACATTGCCGGCAATACCGACCACCGGCCCGATGGTCGGCACAAAGACCGTATCCCCCGGCTGCAGCTTGATATCCCTGCTTTTGTCCCCCCTCAGAAAAAAATCATAGAGATCGATGGTATCAACCAGTTTACCGTCACGTTTGATGGCAATAGCACGCAAACTGCCGTTGTGTGTCGGGCCTCCGGCGGCGGCAAGAGCGTTAAGCAGGGTCGAGAGAGAGGTGATCGTATAATCACCGGGGGTAGCGACTTCCCCCACCACATACACCTTGACCATACGCAGTTTGCCCATGGTGACATTGAGCTGAAAATTGCGGAAGATACGGGAAAATTGACCGTTGAGCAATTGGTGGAGCTGGCCAAAAGCAACCCCGGCAACCTTGATCGTTCCGACCTTTGGCACAACTATTTCGCCACTCCGATTAACTTCAAGTGGGTAGGATGCGTCGATACTCCCCCACACCGTCACATTAATCCGGTCACCGGTGCCGAGCAGATAATCGGGTCCCACCGGGATATCACCCATGGCACCAAAGGGATCGGCCCCAGCCCGAAAAAAGTTATAGCCGAACTGTCGCAGGGCACCAAGTTCAAAGTTCTGGGGCGTGCTCTTGGTACTCTCTTTACCGGTAGCGATCATGGCCGTCTCAATCGTTGAGAGTACGGGAGTATTTTTCGCCCCCCCAACCGGTGCCGTGGCAACGGATTGAGTCGTCGTGGCAGTATCATTCGTCTGGTTCGGAAGTGGTGTCGCCGGAAGCGGCACCCCCTCACCAGCCGTAGTCGTGGCGGGCGATGTTCCCTGCTTAGGGGCAGTTGGAACCGCTGCCGAAGCTGACACCGTCGCCGAAGGCGCACCACCGGAAGCGGGTGCCGCACCGGTTGCAGCAGATACGGCCCCAACCGACAGGGCAACACTTACCAATGAAGTCACAAGCCACGTTGCAATATTGTTATTTTTGCGTAACGCCATTTTTATATTCCCTTAATTCAAAAATGTAGAGCATTCAGCTATGATAAACGATCCATTATCTCAATATTTATATCTTATTTCAAGCTTCATTATCTGATTAACCCGCCCCACTCCGTTTTCAAGATTAAAGTTGGTGATTTTTTCCACGCCGTATTCGGCTTGAGCATCCAACCGGGTGGCAAGCGGCACCGTCCAGAACAGCCTGCCGGTATGCTTCCTTTCAATGGGCTGGCCATCAACCCGTCCAACCATGCCGCGGTTTCCATAGATATATTCAAGTGCCAGATTGTGGCGTACTGAAAACCAGTGGCTTGATCGGAACAGGAAATCCTGGGTCGCCCCCCCCTGTGAATGCCCAATAGGCAGGTCGCGATAAATGTAACCGGCGGGAAAGGATGCATTACTATAGAGTATCTGATTTCCCTGAAAAAATTCAAAACGGAAGTCATTGCGGCCGTCATTGGTCAGACGTGGCAGATAGAAACCGGCTACATAACTTTCGACAATGGGCCAGAACAGGGCGGTATCTTCGCCGGAAAGTTCACCGTATAGCTCACTATTACGCAGCCAGGGGATACGATACCGCGCTTCAAAACCGGCCAGACCATTGGAATTATCGTCGGATGTGCCGCCAATAAGACCACGCAGGGTACTGCCAAGACTGTTGTGAACCCCCGTCCCTCCCACCTGCCGCCCCAGATTGAAACCCACTTCCAGATTGGTTGTTGGCTTGAATGTCAGCTTCACCGCATAAAACCAGGGCTGACGTTCTTCACCGTCAACGGTGGTCTTGTCAAATTGGGAGGCAATGACGGAATATTTCATGGCACCGAGATAGGGTACCGTGAATGGCTCGGGGCTCGACAGCTTGACCAGGGTAAAGTTTTCCCCATTATTGGTCAGGGTAATAGTACCCCGGTAGCCAAGACCAAGCCAGTTTTCGTCCTTCCCCACCTCCAGCTCAATTGCTCCCCCCCCCAGCTTCAGATACCCCCGATTCAGTCTGATGACACTCTCATCACCATTGACCACGGCGTACGGTTCCAGCAGCAGGGCCGCCTTATCGGCCAGATACCACTCGGAGCCCCAGCGAACCTCGCCGGTCACCCCCTCACCGTACCTGACACCATTATTGTTTTCGACCAGCGGTGTTCCCTCACTACCCCGCTGCATAATCCATGAATCAGACGCATTGACCGGCCGCAACCCCGAGCCGATGCCAAACACACCATCATCCCCCGGATCGTGGACTTTGCGCTGGTAGTTCCGAGGCACTCCGTCGAGCCAGAGGGAGCGAAACCTCAGTGATGCCACCGGATCATAATCAAAACGGGGAAGGGGGGCGGTCGGGTTTTCCCGGGCCCGTACTTCACGGGGCACCATCAGACGCAGCTGGCTAATCAGCTCGGCAGCAAAGCCGTGTGAAGTGTCGCCGCTCTTGGCCAGATTTTCCTCGGCCTCACCCACCAGACGTGCCACCTCGCTCCTGCTGAAGGGCCTGATTCCCCGCATGTCGGAACTGATAAGTCCAAATCCGGAGAGCTTTTCCAGATAACCATACGCCGGGCTGTCAAGGGGTATGTTAGCAGAGGAGAGACCAAAGACCGGGGCGGCAGTGAGAAGGAATATCACCAGCAGCAGCGCGGAGCGAACATTGTGACAGTATGATTTTATGACCAATTTACCATCCAAATTCAAAATTGCTTTAAACCCCGCACGGCATCCCGGTGGGCCCGTGCCTGAACATGGTTCGGGTCGATTTCAAGCACCCGATTGAAGCTTGCTAACGCCTCTACCGGGCGGAGCAGACGCAGCAGGACCACCCCCCGGTTAAACCAGGTCTGGGGGAAGGCCGGGTTTAATGCTGCTGCCTGGTCAAAATACCCCAGTGATGCAACCGGATCACCTTCGTTCAGACAGATAACCCCCAGTGAATAGAGTGAGATGATATCGGAGGGGTGCTTCTCCAGCAGGTTGCGAAAGAGTGCTCCCGCCTGTTGGGTCATCCCCTCCGCCTGGAGGGCAAGCGCCTGTTGACGCAGCTCATCTGCGTTCAGGAGCGGAGTGGCTGGCGATTCATGTACTGTCTCACCCGGCACGGTGAAGCCTGCTGGTGACTCCCCGTTCTGCTGTTGCTGCACCATGTGAGTAAAAGCCGCCTCCAGATACCGACAATACCTGGCTGTATCGAACAGGGGGGACACGGCACGTTTACGGATCAGGTCTTTTTTTACCCGCTCAAGTTTGGCTGGGTCACGGGCAAACTCTATTGCCATCAGCTGATAGTCCGGCAATGAATCGGCGATCAACTCCGGCATGCCGATGGTACGGAGCAGGCTCCCGGCAACTCTGCCGGGAAAGGCTTTTCCCTGACAGGTCAGCACCGGCAGTCCGACGCTGAGGGCATCGCTGGCGGTGGTGTGGGCATTGTAGGGGGTGGTGTCGAGAAAAAGATCCGCCAGTGTATAACGCGCCACGTGCTCCTCAATGGAGGGGATCCGGGTGGCAAATATGAGCCTCTGTGGTTCAATTCCCCGCTTTGCAGCCTCCTTTTGCAGATTCTCCTCGGCAAACGTGTTGAGTTTCATGAGCCAGAGTACGCTTCCCGGTGTGGCAGAGAGGATATTCATCCAGATTTCGAAAATCTGCGGCGTGATTTTATAGCTGTGATTGAAGGAACAGTAGATAAAACCGGTGGCCGGTAACCCGTACTGTTGCCGGGTCGGCACCTGCCCGGCCACGTCAACCTTGTTATTGGTGGGGAGATAGCTGCCGGGAAGGTAGACCACCTGCTCGGCAAAGTAGTGCTGATCTGCTTCGGGGATTACCCATCGGTCGGCGATGATGTAATCCATGTATTCAACGCCCATGGTGCCGGGAAAGCCCAGGTAGTTGACCTGTATCGGGGCGGGGCGGTGGGCAAAAATTTCCGAGCGGGACCGTGCCGTGTATCCGGCCAGGTCAACGGCGATGTCAATCTCCATGGATCGGACTAACTCGGAAATTTCCAGAGCACTCTTATGCTGCACCTCAATAAACCGGTCGAAAGAGGCGGCAATGCGGCTACGCAGCTGGCTGTTGTTATCGTACCCCAGCGAGAATGCAATGATTTCAAAACGGGAACGGTCGTGGTGGTCAATAATACCCATCAAAAGATGGGTGACCGGATGCTCCTGCAGGTCCGGTGAAATATAGGCGATGCGTATCTTGTCATGGTGGTACCGTTCACCCCGCCAGAGTTGCGGCTGACGCTGGTACTGGGCACCGCACAGGCGGGCTACTTCCAGATGGGCCGGGGGGGAGTCGGAAATCGCCAACAGTTCCAGTGCTCCGCAGATCCGTTTCCCTGCGGCAACCTTCTCCATGAGGATTCGAATACCTTCGCCCAGATGGTCCCACTGACAGGCCATCTGCATTGCATTACAATAGGCGCCCTGTCCGTAATCAAAATCGGGGTCAAGCGCAAGCAGCTGTTTAAAGGTAGGAATTGCCCGGTCGTACAGCTTGGTATCCCGGAACATGAGCCCCTTATTGTTGAGTATCTTCCGGTTTGTGGGGTCCAGGATGAGCACCTTTTCGTACAACTCAAGTGCTTTCAGGTTGCGTCCCAGATCCTGAAGGATGGTGCCGCTGTTGATCAGAGCATCGACATTGGTACTGTCGAGAACGAAAGATTGATTATAACTTTCCAGTGCCTCGTCACTTCTCTTCAGTTCCTGGAGCACGAATCCCCGATTATACCAGGCCAGGGCAAAATTGGGCTTTACCGCAATGGCCCGGTCAATATAGTCAAGTGCCGTGAATGGTTCACCCTTCCCCAGCATAATGACCCCCAATGAGAAGAGGGAGACGAAGTCCTTCGCCTTGGTGGACAATACGCTCCGGTAGAGCTCCTCGGCTTCAGCAAGATGCCCCTCTTCCTGAAGTTTCAGGGCTTTTTGCACTCTTTTGTCGATCAATGGGGACAATTCTCCTTAAAGTCAGTGTTCCGTGCTCACTGCCACGTTATACCCATGTTTTTTCAGGAGCGCATGACGCTTTGCCTCCTCCAGGTCACTGGCAACCATTTCAGCGCACATCTCCTGAACCGTTATCTCCGGCACCCATCCGAGCTTGGTCTTTGCTTTGGAAGGATCACCCAACAGTGTTTCAACCTCCGAGGGGCGGAAATAACGGGGATCGATCCGTACAAGCACATCACCCACTTTGACCGCTGGTGCCTTATCTCCCTTCACCGCCGAGACAGTACCGATTTCGTCCACCCCCTGGCCGGTAAATTCCAGGCTAATCCCCAACTCTGCCGCTGACCAGGAGATAAACTGGCGCACCGTATACTGGACACCGGTGGCAATGACGAAGTCTTCCGGTTGTTCCTGCTGCAACATCATCCACTGCATCTTGACGTAATCCTTGGCGTGCCCCCAATCCCGCAACGAATCGATGTTCCCCATGTAGAGACATTTCTCCAGTCCCTGCGAAATATTGGCAATACCACGGGTTATCTTGCGGGTGACAAATGTTTCGCCACGGCGGGGAGATTCATGGTTAAAGAGAATGCCGTTGCAGGCGTACATACCGTAGGCTTCCCGATAATTAACGGTAATCCAGTAGGCATAGAGCTTTGCCACCGCATAGGGAGAGCGGGGATAGAAGGGTGTGCTCTCTTTTTGGGGTATTTCCTGAACCAGGCCGTAGAGTTCCGAAGTGGATGCCTGATAGAAACGGGTTTTTTTGTCCAGCCCCAAGAGCCGAATGGCTTCAAGAATTCGCAGAGTACCCACACCATCAACGTCAACGGTGTACTCCGGCGATTCAAAACTGACCGCAACATGGGACTGGGCACCCAGGTTGTAAATTTCGTCGGGTTGGACTTCCTGGATGATACGCGTCAGGTTCGATGAATCGGTCAGATCACCGTAGTGCAGTTTGAAATGAGCATCCTTCACATGGGGATCCTGATAGATGTGATCAACCCGCTGGGTGTTGAAAAGTGACGCCCGGCGCTTGATTCCGTGTACTTCGTACCCTTTTTCCAGTAATAGTTCGGCAAGATAGGATCCATCCTGACCGGTTATACCGGTTATAATTGCTTTTTTCATGTGGGTGTATACTCCCTGATTTTCAAAATTTTGGTTATTACTTAAATGCGGCCGGGGGCGAGCGGATTTCTGCTAATTCCAATCAACGTTATCAGTTAGTTTTTTGCATGAGGCCACGGTTCGCCCTCATCCGCCCTGACGGGCACCTTCTCCCAGAGGGAGAAGGAAAAAAACTCAACCATTCTCCCCCCGGGAGAAGGTGGCCGAAGGCCGGATGAGGGGATAAGACAGCGCTTTTCGCCACGCAATTTTCCAACCGGACAACACTGAATTCTAATACGCCTTCTGCTTTAAAAGGGAATTAAGATATGTGCCGTAGCCGTTTTTTGACAGAGGGGCAGCGAGGGCCGACAGTTGCCCGTCGGTGATCCAGCCATGGCGCCAGGCTATTTCTTCGGGGCAGGCCACTTTCAGGCCCTGGCGATTCTCAAGGGTCGCTACGAACTGGCTGGCCTCCAGCAGGCTTTCATGGGTTCCGGTATCAAGCCAGGCATAGCCGCGCCCCATTATTTCCACCGACAACTCTCCCCGTTCAAGATAGAGACGATTCAGGTCGGTTATTTCCAGCTCACCCCGTGGAGACGGCTTCAGGCTTTTTGCCAATTCCACCACGTGGGAGTCATAAAAATAGAGCCCCGTAACCGCATAGTTAGACTTGGGGTGTGCCGGCTTCTCTTCCAGTGATAACACCCTGCCGCTGCCGTCAAACTCAGCCACACCGTACCGTTCAGGATCCTGGACATGGTAGGCAAATACGCTGGCACCCTGTTCCCGCGTACAGGCATTCGCAAGAAGCTGATGGAAATCGTGACCATAAAAGATATTATCCCCCAAAACCAATGCGCATCGGTCCTGACCGATGAACTCCTCACCGATGATGAATGCCTGGGCAAGGCCGTCGGGGCTCGGCTGCACCGCATAGTTCAGAGATAATCCCCACTGGCTGCCGTCTCCCAGCAACTGCTGGAAACGGGGAGTGTCCTGGGGGGTAGAGATAACCAATATTTCTCTGATACCGGCCAGCATGAGGGTTGAGAGCGGATAATAGATCATCGGCTTGTCAAAAACCGGCAGAAGCTGTTTTGATACGGCGAGAGTTGCGGGGTGCAGACGTGAACCGGTTCCACCGGCAAGAATGATTCCTTTAATCATTTGTCACCTATCCTCTCCAGTTTATATGCGCCGCTGAGGACGCGCTGCCACCAGTTTTCATTATCCAGGTACCACTGAACTGTTTTACGCAAACCGGTTTCAAAGGTCTCCTGTGGCCGCCATCCCAGTTCCCGCTCTATTTTTCCGGCATCAATGGCATAACGGGCATCATGTCCCGGCCGGTCTTTGACAAAGGTAATCAGATCCCGATAGACCGCTATTCCGGCTGTTTTTCGCTCCGGAGCCAACTCTTCCAGCAGGTCACAGATAACCTGTACGACCGTCAGGTTCCGCTGTTCATTATGGCCGCCGATATTATAGGTTTCTCCCGCCACACCCCGGGTTACCACTTCAACCAGTGCCCGCGCATGATCTTCCACGTAGAGCCAGTCCCGCACCTGTTGTCCGTTGCCATAGACCGGCAGCTGCTTGCCATGGAGTGCGTTGAGAATGACGTGGGGGATGAGCTTTTCCGGGAAATGGCAGGGGCCGTAGTTGTTGGAGCAGTTGGTAACCAGGGTCGGCAGTCCGTAGGTCCTCTGCCAGGCCCGCACCAGATGGTCGCTCCCCGCTTTACTGGCCGAATAGGGGGAACTGGGAGCGTAGGGGGTTGTTTCGGTGAAGAGATCGTCGGTGCCATGGAGATCACCATAGACCTCGTCAGTACTGATATGGTGAAAGCGGAATGAGGACCGTTCCTCTCCGTCAAGGGTACTCCAATAGGCTCTGGCAGCTTCCAGAAGGGTATAGGTGCCCACCATGTTGGTCTGGATAAATTCGCCCGGACCGTCTATAGAGCGATCCACGTGGCTCTCCGCTGCCAGATGCATGACGGCGGTGGGGCGGTATAGGCTGAAGATGCGATCCAAAGCCGGACGATCGGTGATATCCGCCTGTTCGAAATGATAGTGATCGTTGCCGGATACTTCTGCCAGTGACTCAAGATTACCGGCATAGGTAAGCTTGTCAACGTTGACCACGCGGTGCCCGGTGTTACCAATAAGGTGCCGCACCACAGCAGAACCGATAAAACCGGCACCTCCGGTAATAAGAATTACTGCCTGCTTCATCTGTCCCTCCTCGTGGATCAATCCGATATTATTTCCCCAATAGTGGACTCATGACCTGATACACCAGATAGGCAACCAGTGCTGCTGCCGGAATGGTAAGTATCCAGGCGGTCACAATCCGTTTTGCCACATTCCAGTTCACCGCATTAAGACTTTTGGAGAGGCCGACTCCAAGAATTGATGAGGTAACCACGTGGGTAGTGCTGGTCGGCAGGCCGAGCATTGACGCCCCAAGAATAACGCAGGTGGACGCCGAATCAACGGAAAAGCCGGTCATGGGCTGCAATTTGACAAAATCCCTCCCCACCGTCTTGATGATCCGCCAACCACCGGCAGCGGTACCCAAGGCCATGGCCATGGCACAGGTAAACTTGACCCACATCGGCACTTCAAAGGTCGGAATAGCGCCGTAGCTGAGCAGGGCCATGGTGATAACCCCCATGGATTTCTGGGCATCGGCGGTGCCATGGGAAAAAGCCATGAATGCGGCCGACAGGATCTGCATCTTGCGAAAGCCCCGGTTGACCCCGGCGGGGGATCGGAATTGCAGAATCCGCGAAAAGATCACCACAAAGATGAAGCCGGCAATGACCCCCAGGATCGGCGAGAAAACCAGAGCCAGAATGATTTTTTTCAGACCGCTCCAGACCAGTGCCGACGGCCCCACATGGGCGATGACAGCTCCCACGAGCCCTCCCACAATGGCATGGGAGGACGAGGAGGGGAGACCGAAGTACCAGGTAATGACATTCCAGGTGATGGCCCCGATAACTCCTGCCAGCACCACCATCTGGGTCAGATGCTCGGCACTGATGATACCGGTACCGATGGTTTTTGCCACCTTGGTAAAAGCCATTGCCCCCGCAAAGTTGAGAGTTGCAGCCATGATTATTGCCGCTTTAACCGACAGCGCCCGGGTGGATACGCTGGTGGCGATGGCGTTGGCCGTATCATGAAACCCGTTGATATAGTCGAAGAGAAGCGCCGCCAGGATTACCAGGCAGAGCATCACAAAAGCCGGATCAAGCATTCTTTACCACCACACTTTCCAGAATGTTGGATGCGTCCTCACACTTGTCGGTCGCTTTTTCAAGGGTTTCATAGATCTCTTTCCATTTGATCAGCTGGATCGGATCTTTTTCCTCATCAAACAGTCGGCTGATTGCTTCCCGGCTGACCCGGTCCGCTTCGTTTTCCAGGGAATTGATTTCAACGCAGGCCGCAAAAATCTGCTCGTTAGTCTTCTTGCCCAGCATGGCCACCGCTTTGTCAACGGCGTGGCATGACTGTAAAATGATAAAACCGAGGGATTTTGCCTCAGGCGGGATGGCTTCCACATTGTACATGATCACCCGCTGGGCGGAGGCATCGATCAGATCGAGAATATCGTCCAGTTTTGAGGCAAGGGCATAGATATCTTCACGGTCAAGTGGGGTGATGAAGGTTTTATTAAGTGTCTGAATAATCTCGTGGGTAATGGAGTCACCTTTATGCTCTATATCCTTGATGCGGCGCTGACTTTCAATGGGATTCTCAAAGGTATCAAGCATCTCCTTCAACAGTCCGGCTCCGACGATAATATTCTCCGTCATCTCTTTGAAAAGTTTGAAGAATTTTTCTTCCTTGGGAATGAATCCGAACATGACTGCTTCCTCCGTTAGTTTTCGTACCGTACCAGCATGTAACGCTCTCTCATACCATACTTTCACCTCTGTTCACAGCAAATATTCATAGAGGTGGATTGCCTTTGATGATAAACTAGGATATTCTCTTGACTTAGGAGGCTGGCAAAAATAAGTTGAACAAAATTGCGCTCAGATTTTGGTCAGATTTGGCCGGAGCGATTCAACGAAACCGCATGCGTAGCAGAGCTACGTTGAGGATTTTGTGATTGAGCTACGGTCAAAGATGGCCGGAAGATGAGATGAAAGATGTTCATGTTATTGTTGCCAGCCTCCTTACACTCAGTTTTCCTTCCGGAAACACTGGGTGAAAACAGTCGCTTTACGAAGGAGAACCTATGAATCTGCTCCATGCCGCCGTCCTTGGCATTACCCAGGGTCTGACTGAAGTGCTCCCCATCAGCAGTTCGGCACACCTGATTCTCATTCCCTGGCTGTTAAAATGGCCGGAATCGGGATTAACCTTTGACGTGGCGCTGCACCTCGGCACTTTTTTGGCGTTATCCCTTTATTTTTGGCGGGATATTATCGAAATGTCCGTCTCCTGCATCGATATTATCCTCACTCGCCGACTTGACACCGCTGCGCGACGCCTGCCGCTGCTCATTGTTGTGGCCACCATTCCTGCGGCGGTGGTCGGCAAGCTGTTTGAGCACAAGGTGGAGGAGATGTTCAGGTCCAGTCCGCTGTTTATTGCCGGTTTTTTGATCGCCTTCGGCTTACTGCTCGGAATAGCAGATTTTATCGGCAGAAAGCGACGTATTCTGGATGAAATTAAACCAGGAAGTGCCATCCTGATCGGCCTGATGCAATGCCTGGCGCTGCTTCCCGGGGTTTCCCGCTCCGGCATCACCATCACCACCGGCCTGCTGCTCGGCTTCACCCGGGAGAGTGCGGCCCGCTTTTCGTTTTTGATGTCACTGCCGATCGTGGCCGGTGCCGCCCTGCTGAAAACGGTCCACCTCATGAAACACGGTATTCCGGCCGGTGAGGGGATGCCCATGCTGGTCGGTATCTTTTTTTCTGCCGTAACCGGCTATTTCAGCGTGGTATTTTTACTTCGGCTTATTCAGAAAAACAGTCTTTCACTTTTTGTCTGGTACCGGCTTATTGCAGGTTCCGGCGTTATTATCGCCATTATCGCAGGATTCAAGGGGTGAGGCAGTAATCAAAACCCCGGTGAGAGGTGTGCCATGGGGGACAGCATCAAGCAATGGCCGGCAGACGAGCGGCCCCGTGAAAAGATGCTCAAGCAGGGAGTGGCGGTACTGTCCGATGCCGAGTTACTGGCACTTCTGATCCGAACCGGTGATCCCGGCTCAGGGCAAAGCGCCATTGATCTGGGCCGGGAATTGATCAGCCATTTCAGCAGTAATCTTCGGGAACTGGGCAATGCAGACCTCTGCGAACTGTGCGCCGTCAAGGGGGTGGGGATGGCCAAGGCCACCAGCATCAAGGCAGCTTTCGCCCTGGCTTCACGCTTTCAGGGGAGAAAGCTGGAGCGTCTGGACCGATTCACCTCCCCCCGCCAGGTCTTCGATTATTTCCACCATGAATTCCGTGATTGCCACAAGGAATATTTCCTCATTCTGTTGCTGGATGGAAAAAACCGTATCATCAAGCGGGTTCAGATCTCGGAGGGGAGTCTCAATCAGAGCATCGTCCATCCCCGGGAGGTGTTCAATCCGGCGGTGAAGGAATCAGCTGCCGCCCTGATTCTGGTTCATAATCACCCCACCGGTGATCCATCCCCCAGCAGTGAAGACATCGCCATCACCAGACGGCTGAAAGAGAGTGGAGAGATTATGGGGATCAAGATTCTCGATCATATCATCGTCGGAGACGGCGAATATCTCAGTTTCGTGGAACGGGGTCTACTCTAGGAGATTATATGAAGTGTCAAAATAGAAGCGAGGTAGTACCATGCGAAAAAAACTACCGATAGGGATACAGACATTCAGGGAAATTCGCGAAGATGGCTGTTATTATGCCGATAAGACCGGATTTGCCAGAGATCTGATTGAACATGGCAAGTATTATTTTCTCTCCCGCCCGCGCAGATTTGGCAAGAGCCTCTTTTTAGATACACTAAAGGAGCTGTTTGAAGGTAATGAGCCGCTCTTTCGCGGGCTTTTTGTTCATGACAAATGGGATTGGTCTATAAAGTATCCGGTAATCAGGCTTAATTTTTCTGATGGTGTGCTTCAAAGCCGACATGAGCTGAACGCTATTATTGCCGAAATGCTCCGCCGCTATCAGGAGTGGTTTGATGTCAAGGTGGAATCTGTCAGCAACGCCGGATACTTTGCCGAGCTTGTCAGAATGGTCAGTATTAAGTGCGGGCAACGGGTTGTGGTTCTTGTGGATGAATACGACAAGCCGATTCTTGATAACATCGAATCAGCAGATATTGCAGCCGAAATGCGGGAAGGGTTGCGTGACATATATTCCGTTATCAAGGGAGCAGACGCGTATATTAAATTTGCCTTTCTTACCGGAGTCAGCAAATTCTCCAAAGTCAGCATTTTTTCAGGGCTTAATAATCTTGAAGATATCACCATCAACAAGCGTTACAGTGCGATCTGCGGATATACCGATAACGATGTTGACACTGTTTTTGCGACGGAACTTGAAGAGCTTGACCGTGAGCAGATAAGGAGATGGTATAACGGCTACAACTGGACAGGGGAATCTGTTTATAATCCTTTTGATCTTCTGCTTTTGTTTAGTAATCGTGAATTTCGTTCATGGTGGTTTGAGACAGGGACGCCGACCTTTCTGATTAAGTTACTGAGTGAGCGAAAACAGTTTACCCCCGATCTCGCGCACATTATGGCTACTGAAAGTTTGCTTTCCACCTTTGATGTTAATAATATCCCTACTGAAGCTTTGATGTTTCAAACCGGTTATCTGACCATTGACAGTGTGCGGAACCTCCCCGGAAGAATGGAGTTGACGCTTAAATATCCAAACCTTGAAGTACAGGCACGTTTAAACGACTGTCTCTTGCAGGTAATGTCGCAAGATCCAATGATACCGATTCGAAATGTCAGCAGATTATATGACCTGCTTATGGCTAATGATTTGCCGGCCATGCAAGAGCTTTTCCACTGCTTCTATGCCTCCATCCCTCACGACTGGTACCGCAAGAATCAGCTCTCAGGTTTTGAAGGTTATTACGCCAGTATTTTTTATAGCTATTTTGCCGCTCTTGGTCTTGAAATCAGGGTTGAAGATCCAACATCTCATGGTCGGATTGATATGAGTGTCAGGTTTAATGGTAACATCTATCTGTTTGAATTCAAAGTAGTTGAGATAGTTCCAGACGGGCGGGCACTTAAGCAGATACAGATAAAAAACTATGCCGATAAATACCGGCAGTATAATGAACCGATTTATCTGATTGGGGTTGAGTTCAGCAGGGAGAGTCGAAACATTGTGGGGTTTGAGATTGAAGAGGTGGTATAAATCCGCGCCATCGTAGAGCGGAATCTCTCACCTCAGGATATACTTGTTTTCGAATCTGATGCGATTGAAAAACTGGCTGAAAAGGAGAGCTCATGGGTTCGTACACTCGCTGTCTCTGGGCAGGCAATGATCCCCTTTACCGACAGTACCATGACACCGAGTGGGGGGTCCCGCTTCACGATGAGCGGATGCTGTTTGAGTTTATCACCCTGGAGGGGGCACAGGCGGGGCTTTCCTGGATCACGGTCCTTCGAAAACGGCCCACCTACCGGAGTGCCTTTGACGATTTCGATCCGGAAAAAGTGGTTCGCTTCGATGAGCAACGGATATCTGCCTTACTGGACAACCCGGGCATAATCAGAAACCGCCTGAAAGTTGCTTCAACCATCAGTAACGCCCGTGCTTTTCTTGATGTGCAACGGGAATTCGGCTCATTCGATGCCTATATCTGGCGCTTTGTCGATGGTATCCCCCTGCAGAACCGGTGGCAAAAGTTGACTGACGTGCCGGCCAGCACCCCGCTTTCCGACACCATCAGCCGTGATCTCAAAAAGCGGGGGTTCCGATTTGTCGGCAGTACCATCTGCTATGCCTTTATGCAGGCGGTCGGCATGGTCAACGATCATACGGTGGACTGCTTCCGCTGGCGGGAACTGGGAGGGGAGCGGTAGCCCTACACGGCTGCCAGGGCCCCATCGGCCGCCCGCTCAGCGGCGGCAACACAGTCATTGAGCCCGATACCCCGATAGGAGTTGCCGGTCAGAATCAGCCCCGGATGGGACGCCAAAAGCTCGTCAAGCTTCTCCAGCCGTTTGCCATGTCCTACCGTATACTGGGGAATGGCCTGGGGGTGGCGGAAAACCCTGACAAATTCAGGTACCGCGTCAATCCCCATGGTTTTTTTCAAATCCTCCCTGACCCGGGCCACCACCTCATCATCTGATAACTTCACATATTCGGGAAAACAGGCCCCCCCCATCATACTCCGGAGCAGCACCTGTCCCTTGGGAGCACGGTTCTCGAACATACTGGAATCCCACAGGGTACCAAGGGTATTCAGCCGCTCTTTTTTCGGAATAAGGTACCCGAAACCATCCAAAAAGTGACCAATCTGCTCCTGTCGATAGCCGAAGCAAATGACCGTCATGCTGGCATAGGGTATCTGCCGGAGTGTCGCAGAAATGCCGCCGTCAAGCCCATCCAGCATCTCTGCGGCGGCAAAGGCAGGTGAAGCAATAATGGCCAGATCTGCTCCGTATTCACTGCCATCGGCGCAGCTGACCCGATAGGGATCGCTCCCCCCGGGGGCCACCGCAGTAACCGTGGTGCCGGTCTTGACTATGGAGCCAAGGGAGGTTGCCAACGCATCTGAAAGGTACTGAATTCCCTCCCGGAACGAGGTCAGCACCCCTCCCGGTCCGGCCGCACTTGAGACAACCTTTCCGGCCGCCTGATCACGCTTTTTCTTTTTGGCCAGCATGATCATGGCCCGGATCAGTCCGCCGTACTCCCGCTCCAGCTCGGCAATGCGGGAGAAACAGGAGACCAGGGACATGGTTTCCGGATCGCCGGCAAAGATGCCGGAAACCATGGGGGCTATCAGCTTGTCCAGTGCCTCTGAGCCGAGTCGGCGTCGGCCAAAGGCGGCCAGTGTTTCATCCACACCGACCGGTGCCCGGGCGATAAAGGGGGTCGGTTCCAGTGCCAGCCGGAGTTTTCCGGGCCAGGAGATGAGTCGGCTCTTGAGGAATGCGGGGGCACCATCGGGAAGCTGGTGCAGTTCACCACCGGAGAAGATAAAGCGTTTGCGGGCGTTGTCATTGCTCCGGTGCAGGTGACCGGCCACGCCAAGAGCCGTACAGAGGTCCAGAGTCTGGGGCTTACTATCCAGAAAACCGTTGGGGCCCCACTCACAGACAAACCCCTCTTCATGGATGCTCCGGATCTTCCCCCCCGGTCGCTCTTCCTTCTCCAGCAGCGTAATTTCCAGCTTTTTTCCCGCCGCCTGGGCCTTGGATCGGAGCAACCAGGCGGTGGCCAAACCTGAAATACCGCCGCCGATAATGATCACTTTTTTCATGGGATTGTCCCTTTTTGATACTGATGTTTGGCAACAAAATACCACAGCAGCCACATAAAGTCATCAATTCTGATAGGCTTATTATGACGCCCGGTTGACACTCCCACCGTTAAAGCTTACATTATACCGAAATCAAGAACTCTGGAGACATAACCATGGCACAGGTAGATTATTACAAAGCACTTGGCATCGAAAAAGGTGCTTCGGCCGAGGATATCAAGAAAGCATTTCGTAAACTGGCGGTAAAGTATCACCCGGACCGTAACCCCGATGACAAGGGGGCCGAGGATAAGTTCAAGGAAATTAACGAGGCCTATGCCGTTCTCTCCGATGCCGAAAAGAAACAGCAGTATGACACCTTCGGCTCCAACGGGTTCCACAAGCAGTATAGCCAGGAGGACATATTCCGGGGCTTCGACTTCAGTAACACCTATAAAGACATGGGGGCCGGCGGCTCCGAGGATCTTTTTTCACGTCTCTTTGGTGGTGCCTTTGCCCGAGGTGCAACTGGTGGCGGGGGGAGGGGAGGCTTCCGAAGTGGAGTTCCCAAGGGGGCAGACCATGAAATGGAGCTTACCATCAGTTTTCGTGATGCCGCCCACGGGGCCGAAAAGCAGATTGCCTTCCGCCGTAACGGCCAGCGGGAAGAGCTGAAAGTCAAGATACCTGCCGGGGTGGACAACGGCAGCCGGATTCGCATCAGCGGCAAGGGAGCACCGGGAGAGGGGGGAGGGAGTGCGGGAGATCTGTTCCTGATTCTCCGCATCGTTGCCGACCCGGTCTTCATCCGTGACGGCGGTGACCTATTCGTTGAGCGGGCCATTCCCTATAGTGCCGCCTGTCTGGGTGTGTCTCTGGATGTGCCGACTCTGGAGGGGGACAAACGGATTAAAGTGCCCGCCGGCATACAGCCAGGCACCAAAATTCGCTTGAAAGGGTGCGGTATCAAGGCCCTCGGCTCCAATGCCAAGGGGGATCTCTACGTTAAAATAAGCGTCCACATTCCGGAAGCATTGAGCAGCGAACAGAAAAAGCTGGTTGAAGAGTTGGCAGGGAAGGGGCTATAGGGAGACCACAAGCGCCACCGCATGGGCGGCGATGCCTTCGCCGGCACCGCTGAAACCGAGCCCCTCTTCGGTGGTGGCTTTGATGTTGATGTGCCCCACATCCACCTTCAGTACGGCGGCAATATTTTCGCTCATCTGTCTGATGTGGGGTGCCATTTTCGGCAACTGGGCGATAATAGTGGCGTCCAGATTGCCGAGCTGGTAGCCCCGGCCAGCCACCAGTTCCTCCACCCGAGCCAGCAATTTGAGACTGTCGGCATCTTTGTAGGCCGGGTCATTGTCCGGGAAATGGCGTCCGATATCTCCTTCGCCAACGGCACCCAGAAGAGCATCGGCAATGGCGTGCAGCAGCACGTCCGCGTCGGAATGGCCCAGCAGCCCCTTGTCCCACGGAATGTGAACCCCTCCCATCATCAGCCGCCGGTTTTCCACCAGACGGTGAACATCATAACCATGGCCGATACGCATTGCCGGTATTCCCTTACCGGAGCTCATTATCCCTCCGCCTTGAGATCACGGGCCATCAGCTCGATGACCGCCTGACGGGCCGGCTTGTCTTCGTGGAGTATCTGATAGGTCTTCTCGACGATGGGCATCTCAACGGCAAGCCGGCGGGAGAGCTGGAAGACCGATTCGGCACTTTTCACCCCTTCCGCCACCATACGCATTTCCGCCAGAATGTCAGCCAGCTTCATCCCCTGCCCAAGCTTGAAACCGACGGTGCGGTTCCGGGAAAGGTCGCCGGTGCAGGTAAGTACCAGATCCCCCATGCCGGCAAGTCCGGCAAAGGTCGCACTCTGAGCCCCCATGGCCTGACCGAGCCGGTTCATTTCCACCAATCCCCGCGTTATGAGGGCTGCCCGTGCGTTATGGCCGAACCCCAGACCATCACAGATACCGGCGGCAATAGCGATGACGTTTTTCACCGCGCCCCCCAGCTCAACGCCGACCACGTCACTGTTGGTATAGACCCGCAGGCAGGGGCAGCTGAAGGCAGACTGCACCCGACGGGCACTCTCTTCATTTCGTGAAGCGGCCACAATAAGGGACGGAAGCTCCATGGCAACTTCACGGGCAAAGGTTGGTCCCGAAAGGGCCACATAACGGGAAAGGGCCTCTTCCCCCAGCAGGTCGCCACAGATCCGGGATACGGTCCGGAGGGTCTCCAGTTCGATCCCCTTGGAGGCATTGGCGATAATGGCCTCGGGCGAGATATGGGGGGCCAGCTGCCCCAAGACCCCCCCCATCACCTGGACCGGTGTGACCAGCAGTATGATCCCCCGCCCCTGAACCGCCTCCTCAAGGTTGCCGGTACAGGCCAGGGCGGGGTGGAGATGCACACCCGGAAGGTAGAGAGAGTTGGTGTGGCTGCCGTTGATTTCGGCCACCAGTTCGGGCTCATAGGCCCAGAGCACCGTATCATTGCCATTGGCTGCCAGACGCCCCGCCAGGGCGGTTCCCCAGCTGCCGCCGCCGATTACGGCAATTCGCTCTATTTCCACCCTGCTGCTAGTCGTCGTATTCATCATCATCGGACCCTTCCTCAAGTCGGGGATCATAGCCTTCGGCAAGGGTCTGCCGGGCTGCGTCGATACTGTCAAGCAACAAGCGCCTCACAAACGGGTGGCGGCTATCGGGAAGAAATCCTCCCACCAGACTTAAGGCCGTTGCCAGGGTTTTCTGCACACAGATTTCATCACCCTCGGTATGCTGCAGGTAATCGGCGGTCAGCAGCAGCCGTTTGATGATATCTGCACGTCTCGGGGCAATCAGCTCATCGCAGCAGCGGGAAATTTCGTTCTCCATGACTTCAGCAGTAACGATCCCCGGCTCACCATCTGCGTCAACCGTCGCTACCCGTTCGGCAACGTCATAGAGTGCCGTTTCGGTCAGCAGCCACCCCTCAAGCCCCGGCTCATCCAGCAACTCGTCACTGGCGGCCACATAGGCGGGAATTTTTTCCACGATATGTTCCAGGTGGGTAAGCATGAAGCGGGGTACATAGGCTTCCGGCTTGAGGCAGTCGGGACGGAACAAGCGCATATCGACGTAAAAGTCAGGGGGGAGATAAAATCCGGCTTCCCGACTCAGATAGAGTGCATCCCGCAGGGCCGCCTGGGCATAGTCGGCCCCAACCGGCTTGAGCATTTCCCCGCTGGCCACGTCCTTCAGGATATGGCCATACTCCCGGCTATCCTTCATCCGGTAGCTGATGGCATTGAGCATGCCGTCGGTCTCACCGGTCAGCACCAGCATGGCGGCGAAGCTCTGATCTTCAAGACGCCAGGAAAACCAGAGGGTCCGGGAACCGTAAAAATCGACCGGACCGGCATAGACCTCATGGAATGGGCATGGCTGCTGAAAGGAGTGGGGGAGGGGAACCGCCTCCGTAATACCGGTGAACTGGAGCCTGCGGATACTTCTCCGTATCATCCCCTTCCGGTCGTCGGAAGCGAGTTCTCCCGCCCGCTGGAGCGCGTCCAGAGCGTAACCGTTCTTGATTCGTCCCAGCACCCGGATCGCTTCCTGAACAATTTCCTCTTTTTCGAAGGTCAGGAGGATTTCCAGCAGGGCTACCGCTTCGGTGGTGCCTTTTTCGGCAAGGTGGTTCATCATCCGACTGCGAAACTCATCGGCAACATCAAGAAAACTGTCGATAAAGCGGACCAACCCCCGCTCTCCGTCCCCGAGGCAGTCATCCACAAAACCGTCCAGCGTGGGGGAACCGTAACCGGTCAGGGAGGCGAAGGGGGGAGCTGTCACGTCTATGCCGCTGTCATGGAGCAGATCCAGAAGGGCCAGCTTGCCATCCTCCTCAAGATCGGTGCGCTTGAGGGTGATCTGGATCAACTGATCCATCCAGGCGGAGGCGTCAAAAAAGTCAAGCATACAGGTATAGCGGTAGATGGCGGTACCATTCTGCTCCCGCCAGAGCTTGCGCACCAACGGTGAAAGGGCCCGTTTTCCCGATTTTTGCAGGCGCCTGCCGATCCGCTCCATCTGGTCGCCGGTCAGGTCTTCCCGCTTGAGAAAATCAAGGAGCCGATTGATGCGGCGCCGCTCACGGAGCGTGGTATCTATGGTGGGGGACGGGGTCATATGCTCATGCACCTTGCCTGTTTTTCACTTGTGAGGCAACTTTATCACACGCTCCGGGTGAAGGCAATCATGTCTACAGTATCCGCAGCAGCACTATACAAAAGTGCCGGACTGCAGTTGTATCATGGCAGCCCGGCACCGTCAGTGACAGAAATTCTGTTCCAACTCCTTATTCTATTTCTTCCCCGTCATCCTCATCTTTTTCAGCCAGACGGGCCACGGCCACAACCTTCTCATTGTCCTCGGTATTCATCAGGTTGACCCCCTGGGTATTCCTGCCGATAACCGAGAAGCCGGACACCGGCACCCGGAGAATTTTCCCCTGATCGGTGATGACCATCAGATCATGGTCGTCGGCAACCTGCATGACGTTGACCACTGAGCCGTTCCGCTCGGTGGTTTTTATGGTGATAATTCCCTTGCCGCCCCGGGTCTGGTCACGATATTCATCCAGATCGGTCCGTTTGCCGAAGCCATTCTCACAGACGGTGAAAATGGTCGAGCCAACCGCCGTATTATCGACGATCTCCATGCCGATAACCCGGTCATCGTCTGCCAGATTCATCCCCCGTACCCCACGGGTAACCCGCCCCATGGGACGCACATCCTCTTCGTTAAAGCGGATCGCCTTGCCGTTGCGGGACGCCAGGAAGATATCTTTGCTGCCGTCGGTCAGGGCCACGGAAATCAGCCGGTCACCGTCATCGAGATTCACCGCGTTGATACCGCCACTCCTGACGTTGGAATAGTCGACCAACGGGGTCTTCTTCACCACGCCGTTCTGGGTAGCCATGAAAAGGTAGGTATTCTGGCTGAACTCCTTCACCGGCAAAATGGTGGTGATCTTCTCACCGGCCGCAACATTAACCAGATTGACCACCGCTTTCCCCTTGGTGGTACGGCTCCCCTCCGGAATCTCATACACCTTGAGCCAGTACATCCGCCCGGCATCGGTGAAGCAGAGCAGGTAATCTTTGGTGGAGGCGATGAAGAGCTGTTCGACAAAATCCTCATCCTTGGTCTTCATGCCGGTCTTCCCTTTGCCCCCCCGGCGCTGTGAGCGATACAGATCGACGGCACTCCGCTTGATATAGCCGGTGTGGGAAATGGTCACCACCATCTCCTCATCCTCGATGGTGTCTTCCAGGGAGATATCCGCACTTTGGTCGGCTATTTCCGAACGGCGTCGATCACCGAAACGCTCGCGAATTTCTGTCAGTTCGGCAACGATAATCTTGAGAATTTCACTGTCGGACGAGAGGATCTCCCGGAGCCGGGCTATCAGTTTCATTATCTCGTCATACTCGGCGATAATCTTGTCCCGTTCGAGGCCGGTCAGGCGCTGCAAGCGCATTTCCAGAATCGCCTGGGCCTGGATATCGGACAACTGGACCGAACCTTCAAAGCCAACCGGACGGGGAAGGTTGAGCCGGGCCAGAAATTCCGGATTGGCAAATTTACCCTCCATCAAACCAATTTTGGCCTCTGGTGGGGTTTTCGATTCCCGGATCATTTCAATGACCGCATCCAGCCAGTCAAGGGCGATCTTGAGACCTTCCAGAATATGGGCCCGTGCCAATGCTTTCTTCAGCTCAAAGTTGGTACGGCGGGTCACCACTTCACAGCGATGCTCCACAAAGCAGTCCATCATCTCCCGCAGGGTCAGCACCCGTGGACGGTTGTGGACAATGGCCAGCATGATGATACCGAACGATACCTGGAGCTGGGTCTGTTTATAAAGCTGGTTCAGCAGCACTTCGGCATTTTCGTCACGCTTCACCTCAATGACGATCCGCATCCCCTGACGGTCCGATTCATCACGGATTTCCGTGATCCCTTCGACCTTCTTTTCCTTCACCAGTTCGGCAATTTTTTCAATCAGCCTGGCCTTGTTGACCTGGTAGGGGAGTTCGGTAACGATGATTGCCTGGCGCTCTGACCGTTTCGACGCCTCCACATGGGCTTTGGCGCGAATCTGGATAATACCCCGTCCCGTGCTGTAGGCCTCTCTGATGCCCCGACGGCCATAAATGGTGGCACCGGTCGGAAAGTCCGGACCGGGAACCATGGAGAGCAACTCTTCAAAATCCATATCCGGATTGTTGATAACTCCGATGATACCGTCAATAATCTCACCCAGATTATGGGGGGGGATGTTGGTGGCCATACCAACTGCGATGCCCGTTGAACCATTGATCAGCAGGTTGGGAAACTTTGCGGGGAGCACCGTCGGTTCCAGCATCTCGTCGTTGTAGTTGGGTGCCATGTTAACGGTCTCTTTATCGAGATCGGTAAGCAGCTCATGGGACAGATGACGGAGACGGATTTCGGTATAACGCATGGCAGCCGGACGGTCACCATCCACCGAGCCGAAGTTACCCTGACCGTCAACCAGCATATAGCGGAGAGAAAAGTCCTGGGCCATACGGACGATGGTGTCATAGGCGGCTGTATCGCCATGGGGATGGTACTTACCGATAACATCACCGACCACTCGGGCCGATTTCTTGTACGGCTTGTTGTAATCGTTCCCCATGTCATACATGGCGTAGAGGCAGCGGCGGTGTACCGGTTTGAGGCCGTCCCGCACGTCAGGAAGGGCCCGGCCGATGATAACCGACATGGCATAATCCATGTAGGATCGTTTCATCTCATCTTCAATGTTTACCGCAATCTTGTTGCCTGAGTTTTCCACTGGAGTCTGCATCTCGTTCCTCGATCATGCTCTTTCCACCGTTGCCGGGAGAAAGGTATTTTGTCCACGTTCTTAATTGCGGGATAACTATTTCTTATTTTAAAATAAGCTGCCTTTTTCCGGCAGTCTATTTGCTAACATTTTATGACAACTGTTGTTTATATAACTTTTTGCTGCGATTGTAAACATATGTGATATTGTGTGCAAAGTCATATTTAATGACCTATCCCCGAATCCGGTGGGTGTGCCCCCCCGGCTAATATCCGATTGCCCATCCGGGCAATAAGGTTCCGGCCTGAATATTCCCAGATGACACCACCCGTAGGGGCGTATGGCCATACGCCCGCCTTTCTCGTTCGCCCAACCTGGCCATAAGCCGAGAGGCTGAAATATCAAAAAGTGCCAGGGGG
>CAIUSO010000023.1 GCA_903901875.1 uncultured Geobacteraceae bacterium
CCTTCAAAAGTGTGCTGAGACAGATCAAAGACACTTTAATTGGCAAAACAGAAGGTATTGACCGTTCTAGTTCTCCCAGACGGAGGAAAATTGAAGGGAGGGTCAATTCAATCAAAATTTCAAGTCCGACAGACTCCTAGCTTGGTAATAAAGTCGGTATGGGAAGTACCGGAATCACCCTCTGCATTAGAGCTATCTTTTAAACCGGATATCGCACCTGCCGCACTGGTGTCAATTTTAATAAGTTGTGTTGTAGTGGCAGTATTGCCAGCTAAGTCTGTGGCATCGGCTTTCAGAGTATGATCACCAACAGAAAGCGAAGTGGACGTATAATTGTACGTCCAGACACCCGAGGAGTCAGCCGTTACGGTAGCTATTTGACTGTTATCCAATGTCAAAACTACGGTATCGCCGGCCTCAGCTGAACCGGTGAATGACTGTGTTTGAGTTTTGGTAATGAAATCGGTTGAGCTGCTACCGGTGTCAGAACTAATACTGCCTATCGTGACATTGGTAGACGTGTCAACCACGATACCCTGGGTATCAACAGCCAGAAATCCATGTGAACTATCGAGAGAAACAGCTGTCAGAGTATAGTTACCGGCTGCCAGTATTGTTGGATAGGTAAACGACCACGTTTTATTGGTCGTATTCAGCGTTGCAGTACCAGTTGTAATCACGGCGGCACCCAGCTTAAGTGTCACAGTGATTGAATCAACGGTACCCACCGTGTCATCATAGGAGCCAACAAAAGTCAGAGTGGTGTCTTTAGTCTTAAAATCCGCTGCCTCACCAGTATCATCGCTGATACTATTAATGCTGATTGGACTAGCGGGCAAAAGTCCTGTAAATTCATGTGCAGCGAACTCACTAAACACCACCCCAGCCCTAACATCCCCCAACCGCGCATCAAGCTCCCAACTCCCTCCTAGACCACTATTACCAACCGGATGTGACGCTGCCGCCACATTGGCACCGGTTGCCTCTGACAACGCACGAATAAATAGTTGTCCGGCAAGTCCCTCGGCGACATTGCACCCGTAGAGGAGAATGTCGGCGTCTTTAACCAATGCTGACCGGATTGAAGCCAATGTCGCCTCATGCCCATCAAGCACTGCCAGGTTTATTCGGCCACCCCCTAAATTCAGCTGCCCGGAAGCACCATGACTGAGTATATGAATGGCTTTAATGTTTTTACGACCCCGCACATACAGTTCGATCTGAGTGAGACCGTCAGAATCACTATTAATGTGAACCTGTTCAACACGTCGTGACAAGCCAGAGAGGAGCGTAAAAGAACCTTCAACGCTCCCATCAACAAAAAGTATCTCTTTAAATTCAGTCATTTTATCCTCCTGGGTTCAAATATTCTGTATTTAACTAGAAAATTTTAACTAAAAATTATTTTATTTTAATATAATGCAAGGTATTTTTTGTTTACTTATAACATATTAATGGTTCCTACGACAAACATTTTCCATCAGACGGGTCCAAAAATAAAACAAATGTTTTCTTGACGTCACCGAGCATCAAGTCGAAATCAAGTACTGCCCGCTTTCCGGTGAACTTGTACAATAAGGACAAAGAAAGAAAGGATAGGTTATGAAGAAGCAACTTTCTGAAAAACAGATGGCAGAATTAGAAACTCTGGATGCCATGCCTGAAGAGGATATAAGCCTCACAGATATTCCAGAGATAACGGATTGGAGTGGGTTTGAAGTCGGTAAATTCTACCGACCAATTAAAAAAACTGTCAGCATGCGAATTGACGCAGACGTGGTGGATTGGATACTTGAGGTGACATTTGTATTTATGAACCTGAAAATCGGATAAAGCGCATACTTTAAGGCAAAAAAACATCCCCCTAAGCACGGTTTAGTTGAAAAACCGTGGTTTTTTACAACAATGGCGTCATCGGAAGATTCAACTATTGCCGCAAGGTTTGAGAGCTGTTCTTCCGCCCGCTTCTGCCTGGTAATGTCGGTGAAAACAATCATCAGCTCATCTGCCGTAATCTTTTGAATGCTCACCTCAAGCACCAGAGAGCCTGAGTTGTCATCACATCCATCAAGTACCACCGGAAATTCTTCACACACCACTCCGCTCTTTCCGGTAAAAGCACAAACCAGATGGTGAATTTCCGGTGCCACCGGGTCAATAATGTGGAAAATATTATCAAAGGTGCCGGTGCGTGCAAAACGTTGCAGTAATGCCGCAGCTCTTGGCGTCAGCATTTTAACAGCACCATCCGCAGCAACCCGGACAATAGCTATCGGAATCTGGTACAGAAAAGCCAATAACTCATCGGAGTGAGAATTTTGTCAATTTTTAACTATATTTGGTTAGAACTTCGGCCGTAACAGTTCTAAGGAGATTATAGTCAAGTATCTTCCGTAACATTCGGTCAGCCCCCATAACTGTTCGGTAAGGTTTTTCTTTTCCGTAATATCTTCCATGACAGCTACTGAATTGGTGAAAACACCATTTTCATCAAATAATGCTGATATTATGGTGTTGACCCAGCGGGAACTGCCATCCTTACAAGGAACCTTTACTTCCCCTTTCCATACCCCCCCGGCAGCCAGAGTAGACGCAATCTCATCATATAAATTTTCCTGTTCACCAACGGTTGTCAGAATTCGAATGCTCTGGCCGACCACTTCTTCACTGCTGTAGACGGGAATAATTTAGTTTCAATAGCAGAGGTACAGAAGGTAAACAACAGCTTTTTGGGGTTATAATGGCTACATAATCAAATAACTATTCATTTTATAAAGTTAATTTTACTGATATCCGGAATGTGAAATTGATTCAAGTAAAGTACAGTTCAGTGTTGGTGATTTGAAATGCATACTATGTGATTGACATGGACTGTATGTAATGCCACAATTAAAACATATTTGCTGGTTGATGGTTACTCCGTTACAGCTTAAATATTCCGATTTAACAAAGGATTTTTCCGAATAGGAGCATATTATGGCGTTTAGTCAAGAACAGTTTGATATGATTACAGCACTGGCCAAAAGCTACGGTGCAACGCGACTTATTCTCTTTGGCAGCGCTCATGACTCCCCTGATACTGCAAGAGACATCGATCTTGCTTGTGATGGCGTTGCGGGATGGAAACTGTACGAGCTTGCCGCCCAACTTGAGGAAGAAATTCATTTCCCTCTCGATTTGGTGCCCCTTACTCCGCCGAATCGCTTTACGATGATGATAGAGCGTAGAGGAAGACGACTTATATGACCCTTTCAGAGTTACGCGAAGAAATCAGCATCGAACTTGAGATGATGGAACAAACTGTCCACGAGTCGGTTTCTCTGTTAAATGAGCTTTCTGCAAGAGAACCAACCGTGCGAGAGAAAACTGCTGCGGGTGCTTTTCTTGCTCAGTTTTACGGTGGTATTGAAAATATTCTGAAACGTATTCATCGTTACCACGGAATCCCCATGCCAACTGGTGACTCTTGGCATGCCGATATATTCAAACGATTTTGCAATCCGGCCTTTTCTCCATTTCCTGTGCTTTTTGATGAGACGCTGGCCGCAGATCTCTCTCCATTCCGTAAATTCCGACACGTTGTATATCATGGCTATGGTTTTCAGTTTGATTGGGAACGTATGAAAGAAGGTTTGGGCAGGGTCGATAAAGTATATTCTCGATTTGCCACATCAGTTTCTGACTACACAACCAAGCTTTAAATCATATGCCTACCAACATCCTAAACCTTCCATTATATGTAGTTACCGGCATCAACGAAACTGAACACGACTATCACATAAATGTTGAAACCAAATCTCCGCCAAAATCCTGTCAGAATTGCAACAGCGATAATCTTGTCGGCTTTGGCCGGAACGAGCAGCTGATCCGTGATCTACAAATTCATGGCAAGCGGGTCGGTATCTATGTAGACACCAGGCGCTTTCAATGCCGGTCCTGCAACAAGACCTTCTACGAGCGACTGCCATCGGTAGACGGTAAAAGAATGATGACTTCCCGGCTGGTTGAGTGGATTGGCAAACAGTCCGTTAAGCGTCCATTCTCTCATATCGCCGAAGAAATCGGCATCAACGAAATGACGGTCAAAAACGTTTTCAACGATTACATCAATGAGCTTGAGAAGACGGTTCGGTTCGAGACACCTCAGTGGATGGGTATTGACGAGATCCACATCATCAAGAAACCGCGTTGTGTCATCTCAAATATTGAGTACAACACCGTCGTCAACGTCCTACGGGACCGCAATAAGAAGACTGTCATAGATTATTTGTCAAAGCTCAAAGGCCGGGAGCTTGTGAAATTCGTAACTATGGATATGTGGGAGCCATACAAGGACGCCGTAAGGGTTGTCATGCCCCAATCCACCATCGTGATTGACAAGTTTTATGTAGTAAGAATGGCAAACGTTTGTTTGGAGACAGTGAGAAAAGATATCCGCAGTGGACTTACGGTTAAGCAGCGGCGTGGCCTGATGCACGACCGGTTTATACTCTTGAAACGTGAGTCGAAACTTGAGGGACTCGACCGAATCAGCTTAGAGTCCTGGACAAAGAACTATCCGGCTCTTGGTTCAGCATATCGGGCTAAAGAGAACTTTTTTGCTATCTATGATGCCTTGGAAACGCAAGAGGCAGTAGACCTATTCCGTCAATGGGAAGCTGGTTTAGATGAAGAGATTAAAGATGCTTTCTACCCACTTGCTCGTGCGGTGAACAATTGGATGCCAGAGATCATGGCTTACTTTGAGCATCCCGTGACCAACGCTTACACTGAGTCGCTGAACAACCTGATCCGTGTGATGAATAGACTTGGCAGGGGTTACAGCTTTGAAGCTCTCAGGGCGAAGATTCTCTTTACAGAAGGCGTTGCGAAAACCAATAAGCCTAAGTTTCAGCGGCCAGCTCGTGAAGAAAATGCTTCGGCCTACAACTGCGTTACTTCTTTCTCCAAGATGGGGCCATCAACAATTTCAGAAGATCGTGAACTTAACCTTGGTGCGGACATATCAACACTGGTGAGGCTGATTGAAGAAGGTCGGATTTAGCCCTTAGACATCACAAGTTCTGGATACCATGCGTAGATCATGGATGAAGCATCAAAGACCGGCATATAGGCTCTCCAACTGATGCAGGTCTTTAATCTTCAGGCTGTCAAGATACGTACTCGCTTTGGCAAGAGTAATATGACGGGCATTGAGAGCATCAAGTACCGTCCGAACAAATGTGTCACCAAACAAATGCTTGGGTTCACGATATCGGTACTGCCGTGTTCCATCTGCTTCCTGGACAGGCATCTTCGCTCGCCACTGCCGGTATGCGTTGTACTGGCTTTGAGTCAGACGGCCTGCATCCAGTAAGCGGCGTAGTATTACCTCCGCACTCACACCCCACGCTTTCCGTTGTGGTGCCAGCCAATCATCGTATCGAGATGCCTCATGAGGGCGAGCTACATCTCGAATGACCGCCAGAAAATCATCTGGTACCAGCAAATAACCGGCAAACGCGTTTGCATCACGTTCGTGGCCTTGGTGGGACTGAAAATCTTGATCATCATCAATCGAGCTGGTTTTATGAAGTAATAGGTGGCCCAGCTCATGCATGAGTGTAAACGATTGCTGAGTATCCGAGGACTGCTTTTTTATAACAATAACCGGACAGCCTGTATCATACAGGGCGAAGCCGAGGATAGGATTCTGCTTGGGAATTTGCCACTTTCCGTTATAGCCATTACTACGAAACACCAGGACACCCTGCGCTTCAATCGCTTCACGGTAAGTGCTAAAGATGTTTTCGTCAGCCAACCCCAACCATTTACGTACAATGCGGGCAGCCTCTTGTGGATTTTTACGGGTTAGTTCAGGTGGGGTGAACTGCAACCGATCCGCATCATCTAGGTCTTCACGCAGGCTCAGATACACAGCACGTTGCTTCTCGACACGTTCAATCAGTTTTTTCAGGCTGGAGGTTAATTCAGGCTTCTGGTTGGCAAGTGTACGGAATTGAGGAGAGTGAACCTGTGCATCATTGACCGGCCCAGACTCCAGAAAAAACAATACTCCACGGCCAAAATGTTCGGCAATTTTACGCAACTGGTTGAACGTTATGCCACCGTCACCGGTTAAGACACGCTCAATACTGGTCGGAGCGATACCGAGTTCAGCCGCAAGGTCTTCTGGCGCGATGCCATAATCGGCACAACACCAAGTGATACGTTCTGGATTTATAGACTGTATACGTTCCATATTCTCATTATTATATCGGTCTTATGTATTCTGCAAGGATATTGCTACAATGCCCCTGTAAAAGCTTGGTCAAGTAGCGATTTTTTCAGCGCATCGAGTGCATCAAGTTTCTGCTGGTAGATGGATTCAAGTCGTTGGGTCTCTTTTCTAAGGTTGTCAAGCAGTGCCAGTATGTGATTCTGGACGAGCAAATTTGGGATGGCAACAGGCAGCTCACTGCGTATTCCGACCCAAACCGTCCGCCATTCCGGCGTGATACCGGACACCATTCCGGCGTGAATCCGGCCGGCATTCCGATTCGATTGCGTCCACTATTCCGATGCAATCCGGCCAGTGTAAAATGAGAGTGTAGTCGCG
>CAIUSO010000024.1 GCA_903901875.1 uncultured Geobacteraceae bacterium
ATTCCATTTCTAAATCTATTATGATATATTAGTCACACTATTATGGAGGTGTGGCTATGGCACGAACAGCAGGTGGTCATCAATTTATTAACAAAGCTAAAGAGCTTTTGACGACAGCCCGAACAGTACAGGAGTTGAGGCAGGCTCAGGCTGTAGTTCTTCCGTTAGAGTACAACATGTCATTGGATCAGGCGTCATCAATAATCGGAGTTTCCAAAGGATGGGTCTGTCAGTTACGAACAGATTTCATCCGCAATAGTGGCAACATAGAACAAAAGGTATCGCGTGGCGGGCGGTACCGCGAAAATATGTCTCTTAAAGAAGAATCCGAGTTTCTGTCGCCTTTCATTGAAAAGGCTAAGGATGGCGGCATATTGGTTGTCGCTGAGATCAAAGAAGCTTTGGAAACCCGGTTGGGACGCCGTATAGCACTGGCGTCCGCTTACAATCTTCTGCATCGACATGACTGGCGTAAGCTTGTACCAGACAAACGACACCCTAAATCTGATCCAGAGGCCCAAGAGGCCTTTAAAAAAACTCCCGGAAATGCTGAAGGAGATCAGCAAAGATTGGCAGGGAGAAGGTCCAATAAGGCTGATGTTTCAAGATGAAGCCCGCTTTGGTCGCATATCGGATGTCCGGCGAAGTTGGTGTCCCAAGCCATACCGTCCAATGTGCCAGGCAATGGTGACTCAGGAATATACCTACGCATATACGGCTGTTTCTGTTGCAGATGGTAAAATGGATTCTTTGATTTTGCCACACGTCAACACAGTCTGCATGCAGATCTTTTTGGATGAAGTTGCAGCAAGATATCCAGATGATCGAATCATAATGATAACAGACGGTGCTGGTTGGCATCGTTCAGAATTGCTGATGACTCCTGAAAATATGCGTTTAATAAAGTTGCCACCATATTCACCTGAACTCAATCCGGTTGAGCATATTTGGGATGATCTACGAGAGAAATCTTTTCACAATCGCGTTTTTAAAAGCATTGAAGTCCTTGAACAGCATCTGTCGTCATCACTACGCGAAATGGAACTGAATATCAGACGCGTCTACTCCATTGTTGCGTGGCCATGGATTATAAATGCACTAAAGAATTAGAAATGGAATAATAAGGCCTGACAGGTGCATTCCCGTCAGGCCTTATTCATACACAAAATAAAGGCAGGGCTACACTGCGTCAAGCTGCCGTTTTTGTTTGCTATTCAGCCTGTTAAGCGCATGAATATATGCTTTTGCCGAGGCGACAATGATGTCGGTTGAGGCCCCTTTGCCGACAACGGTGTGAGTCCCCTCGGTTACCCGCACGGTAACTTCGCCCTGCGCGTCAGTACCACCGGTAATAGAGCCTACATTGTACTGTGACAGCTTGGCCTTTGATTTGGTCAGTTTTTTTATCGCCTTGAAGGCAGAGTCAACCGGACCGTCGCCAAGCTCTGCCGTACGGACAACAACACCGTTTATCTCCATCTGAACGGTTGCCGTTGCCACCGCGAAAGAACCGCAGGTAACCGTAACGTGATCCAGCTTATACAGATCCTCTTCCCGGGCTTCATCGCATACAATGGCATCAAGATCTTCATCAAAGACCTCTTTTTTCAAATCCGCCAGCTCTTTGAAGCGATCAAAGGCTCGATTGAGCTTTTCATCATCCAGTTCGTGCCCCAGCTCTTCAAGACGTTTTTTAAACGCATGACGACCGGAATGTTTGCCAAGCACCAGGGCACTGGCCCAAAGTCCGACTGATTCAGGAGTCATAATTTCGTAGGTAGTTTTCTCCATCAGCATGCCGTGCTGATGGATACCCGCCTCATGGGCAAAGGCGTTCGCGCCGACGATCGATTTATTCGGCTGAACAGCAATGCCGGTGACGGTGGTCAATAAAC
>CAIUSO010000025.1 GCA_903901875.1 uncultured Geobacteraceae bacterium
GGACCGCCTGCGGGACGCTGTCCCGGTCCGCCTGCTGGACGCTGTCCGGCACCGGCAGGACGTTGATACGATGAAGTTGCTGGTCTTTCGTCACTCATGAGTATATCTCCTCCAGTAATTTATTCGGCAGATTCTTCGGCGATTACAACTTCTTCCTGACCCTCTTCGGTTACGGCTTCGGCTTCCGGTGCATCAACCTTTTTTTCCGGAACGATACGCTCGGGAAGGTCGGTGATGTTGACGCTCTGGTAACGGAGAACCTTGTCGTCAAGTCGGAGACGACGCTCAAGCTCGGCGATAAGCGCGCTGTTGCCGTCAAAACGGAGATAGTAATAGCGACCCCGCGCTGACTTCTTGATGGGATAGGCCAGTTTCCTGATACCCCAGTCGTCCATCCTGAAACATTCGCCTTTGTACGCCGAAATGACGTCTTGCGCCTTTGCGGTGACCGACTTGATGTCGTCTTCGCTCAGTTCAGGCTGGAGGATGAAAATCGTTTCATACTTCCTCATGTGGTAAATCCTCCTCACGGATTCGAGCCCCGGTCCTACCCGGAGCAAGGAGATAACGGTACACTATACCGTCTTTTAAAGAACAACTCTTCTACAACGTATTTACAAAAAGTGCAACTGATTCTTTTGTTGTTTTTACTCGGTGAAGATTATTTTTGATCTCCCCTGGCGTGACCCGTTTAAAAGATGTATTCGTGTTGACTTTGCTATGGCTCTCATTTTAGAGTGATGACCCACTGCACTTCTATTGCAGACTATACATAAATTATGGAGAATTAATCACATGACAATTGCCATGAAGGTTGCCAGTCAGATATCCAAATCATCCTGGATCCGTCGTATGTTTGAAGAAGGTGAAAGACTCCGTCAGCAATTCGGTTCTGATAATGTCTATGACTTTACCCTGGGTAATCCGGATGTTGAACCACCGGAAGCGTTCAGCAGGGAGCTGCGCGAACTGGCACTGTCACCTCTGCCGGGAATGCATCGCTATATGAATAACGCCGGATACGGTGAAACCCGTGGGGCGGTGGCAGAGAGGATCTCCCGTGATTCCGGCGTTGCCGTTACGGCTGACCATGTTGTCATGACCTGTGGTGCCGGTGGTGCCCTTAATGTGGTGCTGAAGACCATTCTTAATCCGGGTGAAGAGGTCATCATACTGGCACCTTATTTTGTTGAATATAAATTTTACATCGACAATCAGGGGGGGGTGCCGGTGGAGGTCTGGACTGATCGGGAGACTTTCCAGCTTGATATCGATGCCATTGCCCGGGCCATTACCCCAAAGACCAGGGCAATCATCATCTGCTCACCCAATAATCCGACGGGGGTCATCTATCCGGCGGAGAGTCTCCGGAAGCTTGGCCAATTGCTCAAGTCGCTCTTTGACCGGAACGGCCATCTTATCTACGTTATCTCCGATGAACCGTACGCACGCATCGCGTTTGACGGCAATCAGGTTCCCAACATCTTTCCACTGATCGAGAGTTCGGTCATTGTTACGTCCCACAGTAAAGATCTCGCATTGCCGGGGGAGCGGATCGGCTATCTTGCGGTCAATCCCCGCATGGCCCATGCATCGGTTTTCATCGAAGGGGCTATTTTCTGCAACAGGGTTCTCGGTTTTGTCAATGCTCCGGCACTGATGCAGCGTCTGGTGGCAAAACTGCAGAATGAATCCGTGGATATCGCCGCCTATCAGGCAAAACGCGATCTTCTGGTACGGGAGCTGCGCAGCATGGGCTTTACGCTGGTTAAGCCGGATGGTGCTTTTTACCTGTTCCCCACCTCACCACTGGCCGACGATGTTGAATTTGTCACCCTGGCCCAGAAGCATCGTATTCTGCTGGTACCGGGAGCCGGTTTTGGAGCACCTGGCTATTTCAGGATCGCCTACTGTTTTGACATCGGGGTGATCGAGCGAAGTTTGCCGGCCTGGCGTGCTCTGGCGAAGGAAGTCGGGTTGTCTGCTGCATGATACATGTAGCATGACGCCGGTGCAGGAGCCGCTTTCAACCGGTTCCTGCACCGGTATTATTTTTCCTGTTCCTCCGCCTTTCGTTCCAGAAATTCAATGAAATCAATTGAACGATACACAAAACGGAGGTTAAAACGGCTTTCGTACAGTAGCACGGCAGATGCGGCAAAGAGAAAAAGCCCCCCACTAAGGGCGATCAGGGTGGGGATCCATGCGAACTCGGTGTTTCCATAGGCACTGTTGACGGCGATTGCCAGGCTTGAGGCAACAAACAGGAGGGTCGCGGTGTACAGGAAAACCATGGCCCGCTGTATCAGCATGGCCCGCCGCCGTTGTAGCTTGATCTGTCCCCGAAGGTGGGCCATGCGTTCTTCCGGATAGGAAATTTTTCCGGTGATGATCGCCTCCACTTCCCCCTTCATGACGTTTACCCGGTCGAAGATGCGTCCCAAGCGGGCCGATGTCGAAAAGATCAGAGTGCCGCAGGCCGAGATCAGTACGGCCGGCGTAATCATCGAGGTGAGGATCCGTGAGCTGGAAAGTGCTTCCAGCAGCTCCTTTTCATGCAGTATCATGGTAACTCCCGTCCCACGGTTCAGACGATCTGTTTCAACTCTTCAATCAGCTCCGCCAGCACATCGTAGCCTTTTTGCCAGAATCCCCCATCGGTGATGTCAATTCCCGACAGTCGAGCCGTATCGGCCGGTGACAGTGCCCCCCCCGATTCCAGCAGGGCGCGATAACCCGCCTTGAATGAGTCCCCTTCTTCCCGGTACTTCCGGAAAAGTGCCAGTACCAAAAGCTCGGCAAAAGTATAGGAATAACAGTAAAAACGGCTGTGGATGAAATGGCTTATATAACTCCACCCCCATCGATAGGCCGGGATCATCTCCACTGAATCACCATAGAGCTTGCGGTTTTCTTCCAGCCAGATTTCAGCGATCCGGTCATTTGAGAGCAATCCTCCGGTACGCTCGGTATGGAGTCGCAGTTCGAAGCGGGTCAGTACGGTCTGGCGGAATGTTGTGGCAATAATATCTTCGATCTTGGCACAGAGCAGTGACCGGCGAAGCAGCGGATCTTGTTCGTTGTCCAGCAGTCTGCGGGTCAGGAGCATTTCACCGAAGACGGAGGCGGTCTCGGCAAGGGGGAGCGGAGCATGGTAATTGATCATCGTCTGGGTCTGGGCGATAACGAAGTGCAGTCCATGTCCCGCTTCGTGGGCGACGGTGGCAAGGTCACGTAAGGTACCGGTGAAATTGAGCAGCAGGAAGGGGGGAAGTTCCGGTGAAATCCCCATGGCAAAGGCTCCACCCGATTTACCGGTGCGGGGGAGTACATCAACACGGCGTTCGCTGAAGAAGGCATCGACAATCCTGCCGAATTCGGGGTCGTAGTCATGGTACGAGCGTACTACCTCTTGGCGGGCCTCCTCAAAGGTATAGCTCCGTTCGGCCTCGGCAACCGGAGCGTATATATCACAGTTGCGCAGCTTGTCGACACCGAGCATCCCCGCCTTGAGGCGGAAATATTCCTGGGCCAGACTATAATTTGCCTCGGTAACGCACATAAGATGTTCAACCGCTTCATCCGGGATCTCATTGCCGATGTTTGTCGGTTGGATGGGGGTCTGGTAGTTGCGCAGTTCCATCTCCTGGCCATGGTCAAGTGCCATATTGTTAAATACGGCATTGTAGACGATACCATTCTCACCGTGGCGCTCCAGGAACAGGGTCATGGCCCTGAAACGGACATCGGGGGAGGTGTGGTGGAGCAGGGAGAGCAGTTCTTCGCCGGTGAAATCCCGTTGTTCCCCGTCAAGTTCCATTCGATAGGTAAATGATGCAGAAAGTTCGTCAAATAACTTGGTAAAGGCACGGACGCCGGTGAGATCTTTCCTGGTCAGCAGTCGTTCTTCATTCTCTTTAAGGGTGTGGGGGCGGAATTTTCGGAGCCCCTCCAAAAAGTGAAGATAGGGAGCAGAGCTGTCTGTTGACTGAAAGGAGGCAACCGTGGTGTCGTCGAGTTCCATGAGCTCAAGATCAAAGAAGAGCAGCTGCTGGGACAGTCTGCTTCCCAGTTCGGAGCAACGCTGGGAGAGGGATCGGAACTGGTCGTTTCCCGAATCTTCTGCGAACAGCAGGTGGGCGTAGCAGAATGGTTTGGACATTCGGCACTGGAGTGCCTCATATTCTCTGATGGCGGCAGTCAGTTCAGTTGGCGTCAAGGTGGCAACTTTTTCAAAATATCGGGAACGAAATTCTTCAGCAAGCAGTTCAAAGGAACCAAGATCGGCTGCCAGTTCCGGTGAGTCGGGGGAAGAGTAGAGCAGTGCGCTGTTCCAGGTTAATTCATTGTGTGACATGGTGGTCTCCCATAATAAACTGTGTATCGGTTACATTTCCGAGACAGTACACCGGATAGGGCGGGGCGTCAATATTGGCATTGAAGGTAAAAGAGACAATTTTAGATTTTCAGTCAGAAAATAATTGACACGGGAAGTTTGATCTGGTAGAAAGATGATTCATTTCAAGTGGGGCTGTAGCTCAGCTGGGAGAGCGCTTGACTGGCAGTCAAGAGGTCGACAGTTCGATCCTGTTCAGCTCCACCAAAGAGTGCTCTAAGTCATTGATATTGTTAATGATTTAGTTAAAATAAATGACCTCCTCTTAATTACCGGTACATAATACCGGTAATTAAGAGGAGGTTTTTTATTATCTAATTTCTCACCGTTTCTAAATTAAATCACTTATATATCAATGACATGCTTTCAAAATGAAGTGTTAGCCCGCGTTTATTGCTTGTTTTTATGGATGAGTTTTTTTTAGTTCAATCAATTACGGCTCCATCAAAAGTCGACGTAATACATTTATCTAAACTAAATATGTTCTGTAAATCGGCCTCTGATTTAAACCAGCTAAGTGGAAACAGCAAATAGTCGCTGCTTGATTTTTTTAGTTCTGATGGTATAGAATACCATCATGAAGACAAAGGCAACATTAGTTCTGAACAGGAAAGAAAACCTTTGACGATGGAACTATCGTGCAGATCGTCGTGTGGACTTTACCTGTTCCGCTTAAAGGCTCACTCCACCGTTACAAATACCGGCTCTATTTTGGCAAAGACGGAAATTGCCTTGTTCGATACGACAATGAGCACGGCA
>CAIUSO010000026.1 GCA_903901875.1 uncultured Geobacteraceae bacterium
CGAAGAATCTGCCGAATAAATTACTGGAGGAGATATACTCATGAGTGACGAAAGACCAGCAACTTCATCGTATCAACGTCCTGCCGGTGCCGGACAGCGTCCAGCAGGCGGACCGGGACAGCGTCCCGCAGGCGGTCCTGGCGGACAGGGAGGACCCCGTAAACGTCGTCCTTTTCAACGCCGTAAGGTCTGCCGCTTCTGCGCAGAAAAAAACCTGACCATCGACTATAAAGAGCCGCGTACACTTCGCTTTTTCATAACCGAACGGGGCAAGATTGTGCCACGCAGAATCTCCGGAAACTGTGCAGCCCATCAGCGTCACATTACCGAAGCGATCAAACGGGCCCGTAATATAGCCCTGCTGCCGATTGCCGCAAATCACGCAGTCAGCTGATCAGACCGGTAATGAAGCAAAAAAATGCCGCCGGCCACAATATTCAGTCACGTCTCACCGCGTCACTGCTTGGAGTGGTCGGTTCTTTTGTATTGTTTGCCGCGTATCTGGTCGTACCACCCATAGGAATTTTTTCCGGGGTGTTGGCACCTTTTCCGGTGGCATATAATCGCTTGGTCCATGGTCGTACGGCTTCAGTTATCGTTCTGCTCGGCTCAACGACAGCGGTCACGGGGCTCTTTGGAATTTTTGCCGGTTCTCTGTACCTTGGTATGTGCGCCATGACCGGGTTTTTCATGCCAGAACTGCTCACACGGCATGTCACCGCCAGCCGAGCCCTCTTCTGGACCACGGCAGCCAACCTGCTGATATTTGTTGCTGGAGTGGTCTGCTACGGGGTTGTTTCCGGGACCAACCTGCAACAGGTACTCTCAGCGGAAGTTACGGAAAGTCTGAAGCAGGCGGTTATCCTCTATGAAAAAGGGGGCGTATCGGGAGAGGAGCTGGACGTCGTCAAGCGTTCAATGACCACGGCAGCAGAGTTGCTTCAGCGCCTCTACCCTGCGTGCATAACCGCACTATTTGTGGCCATAGCCGGATGCAATCTGCTTCTCATTCGAAAGAGTACAGTCACGTTGTGCCCACATCTGCTCATCGGTGAGTTCAAGACATTCAGAAGCCCGGACCTGCTGGTCTGGCCCCTGATTCTCACCGGCTTCGCCCTGCTGTTGCCCGACTCCCTGCTGACAGTACCGGCATTGAACCTGCTGCTGGTCATCTGTCTGGTTTATTTTTTTCAGGGTATGGCGGTTGTCTCGGCAATGACGGCAAAAAATTCCGTTCCCTCGCTGTTACGGGTAATTTTATATGCACTGCTTATTATTCAACCGTACCTGGTGGCGCTGATCACCGGTATCGGACTATTTGATCTCTGGGTTGATTTCAGAACCCCAAAAACACAGGAAAACCTGTAAAAACCTGACAGGCTCGAAAGGAGAGTAAAATGAAAGTAATCCTCAATGAAAACATTGAAACATTAGGTCACATCGGTGACATCGTCAAGGTAGCACCCGGTTACGCCCGTAACTACCTGCTCCCCAAGAAACTCGCCGTATTGGCCACTGAAGGCAATGCAAAGGCCCTTGAGCACACCAAACGCCAGATGGAATACAAAAAGAACAAAGCCCTTGAGTCTGCAAAAACTCTTTGTGCAAAACTTGAGGCTCTGTCAATTGTTCTGACCCATAAAGCGGGAGAAGAAGGCAAACTGTTTGGCTCGGTCACCAATATGGAAATAGCCACCTTTTTGAAGGCTCATGGCTTTGACATTGACCGTAAAAGCATCGTTCTTCCCGACGCCATCAAGCACACCGGTGAATATTCGGTTCCGGTCAAGATTCATCCTGAAGTTGCAACTACACTGAAGGTAACCGTTTCCGCTGCCTGATTTCCCCCGTTTATAGCATACTAAAAGAGCCCGCAGATTATGTCTGCGGGCTCTTTTAGTAATAAGGTTTCGTACCGCCCCAACTACTCTCTGACGAAGGTATCAATATCACTCTCATGGACCATACCCATAATACGGGCGTATTCGGATTCAATCAGTTGGTAGTGATTGCGGGTTTCCCGGGCATTTGCTTCGTATACCGCCTTAATGGCCGGATCTTCAATTTTTGCAGCAGTTTCCAGCAGGGTTTCCTCAAGATTTTTTTCACGTTCAAGGGCCAGTTCCAGAGCTTTCTTTTCGGTGAAATCAGCCGATATCAAGCGTGCAATGGTGGATACCCAGCTTGACTCATTGTCAGGCGGTGTGTCAAGGTAGGCTTCCAGTGAAGGAATATCCGTGCCGTGATAAATCGTGAAAAAATGTGCCGCATGCTCCCGCTCCTCTTTAGCCAACAGCTCAAAGGTGCGACGGGCATCCGGATTATTCATGTTCTGGGCACCAAGTTGGTAAAAGTTCATGGCGTTTTTTTCTGTCTGGATTGAGCGTCTGATAGCTTCTTGAACATTAATACTCATTAGTGTGTATCCTCTCTTAATAGCGAAGTGGAGGCGATAATACCAGTTACCCCCCGTTTGTCAATAGCCAATGAAAACAACTCTGCCAAAGGATTGACAGACAAAGGAGAGAGCGTGTATTAGTAGGGAACATATTTTCACAGGCACCGGAGGCTGAACCATGGCTATTGATCCACACAAGATTATTTACTCGATGATGCGTGTCAGCAAACTGTATGACAAGAAACCGGTCATTAAAGACATCTCCCTCTCCTATTTTTATGGGGCCAAAATTGGCGTTCTTGGCTTGAATGGTTCAGGAAAATCATCCCTGCTGCGCATCATGGCGGGTGTTGACAAGGACTTTAACGGTCAGGCGGTCCTCTCGGCCGGGTACACTGTTGGATACCTTGAGCAGGAACCCCGGCTGGATGAATCAAAAACAGTGCGGCAGGTTGTTGAGGAAGGAGTCCAGGAGACGGTTGATCTGCTGGCCGAGTTCAATGCCATTACCGACAAGTTTTCCGAACCGGATGCCGACTTTGAAAAGCTGTGTGACCGCCAGGCGGTCCTCCAGGATAAGCTTGACCATCTTGATGCCTGGAATCTTGACTCCCGCCTTGAAATGGCCATGGATGCGCTCCGCTGTCCCGAAGCGGATACCACGGTTGGTGTTCTCTCGGGGGGAGAAAAACGTCGGGTGGCCCTCTGTCGACTCCTGCTGAAAAAGCCGGACATCCTGCTCCTTGATGAACCGACTAATCATCTGGACGCCGAGACCGTCGCCTGGCTCGAACACCATCTGCACAGCTATCCCGGTACGGTTATCGCCGTCACCCACGACCGTTATTTCCTCGATAACGTGGCGGGATGGATACTGGAGCTTGACCGTGGCGAGGGAATACCCTGGAAAGGAAATTATTCCTCATGGCTGGAGCAAAAACAGAATCGTCTGGCCATTGAAGAAAAACAGGAATCGGACCGTCAGAAAACACTTCAGCGGGAGCTTGAATGGATCAAAATGTCGCCCAAGGGGCGCCATGCCAAGTCCCAGGCACGTATCTCCGCCTATGAAGAGCTGGTAACCTCCGAAAGCGAACGGCACGCCCGTGACCTTGAAATTTATCTCCCCCCCGGGCCACGACTGGGGGACATCGTTATCGAAGCCGAATCGGTTGCCAAGGCCTATGGAGATCGACTGTTGGTGGAGGGAATGACCTTTCGCCTCCCCCGTGGCGGCATCGTCGGCATCATCGGACCGAACGGAGCCGGTAAAACAACCCTCTTCAAAATGATCACCGGTCAGGAAACGGCAGATTCCGGCTCTTTCAGGATCGGGGAGACCGTACAGCTGTCCTATGTAGACCAGAGCCGCGACGCACTTAATCCCGACAAGACCATCTGGGAAACGATTTCGGAAGGTCAGGAGATGATACAACTGGGAAAGGTTGCCGTAAATTCCCGTGCCTATGTGTCGCGGTATAATTTTTCGGGAAGTGATCAGCAGAAAAAGGTCGGAGCACTCTCAGGGGGAGAACGGAACAGGGTTCATCTGGCCCGGATGCTGAAAAGCGGGGCCAACGTCATACTTCTTGACGAACCGACCAACGACCTGGATGTCAACACCATGCGGGCCCTGGAGGAGGCACTGGAAAATTTTGCCGGGTGCGCGGTGGTCATCAGCCATGACCGGTGGTTTCTTGACCGCATTGCCACCCACATTCTTGCCTTTGAAGGTGATTCGAAGGTTGTCTGGTTTGAAGGGAATTATTCCGAGTATGAAGATGATCGCAAAAGAAGGCTCGGAAATGCGGCAGACATTCCCCACCGCATCAAATATCGACAATTGACCCGATCCTGACAGTGTCAAAAGGAAGCGGGTGGTGAGCTCCTCACTGCCCGCTGTACGTCCGCTGCTGCATGGTGGCACACATAAGATCATAGAATGCCGAACGTGTTTCCGGGTCAGTAATGACGGCGGCCTCCACTTCAATACGCTCCAGCTCTTCGGCAGTGAGCGGAACAATGGTGACCGTATCAGGTGCGTTGCTGGTGGTGGGAGGGAGTGACACCCTCCCCGCTTTCAGGACAATTTCACGAACGACCTCTGCACCAAGCCGGGCATTGAGCTTTTCCTTCATCATGGCGGTCATGAAACGAAGTTCCTGCATCCAGGCTGCACTGGAAACCGCCACCGTGAGAGTTCCATTGATAATTCTCAGTGGTTGGGCACGTCCGGCCAGGGTTACTCCCACCACATCGGACCAGATACGCCAGATTTCTGCTTCCCGCAACCGTTCTCCCAGGGGAGTTCCGACCATACTTTCCCCCATCAGCCCTCCTAAAGGGCGGGGGAATGTCATCCTAGGGCGTCTTGACATTTCGCTTTCTCCGGCGATTGAACCTGCCGCCAAGGACTTGCCCGGCGATGGAACTGCCGAGAGTCAGGGGTATAAAATGCCAGTTGAGCCCGGCCTTCATCCTGAGTACAACGATGATGGGAATCGGCAGATGAATGAGCACCCACCAGAGAATTGAGTATTTCCGTATATTTTCCCGAACGTAACCACAGGGAAAACTTATGATCAATGACAGAACAACCAAACCGACGATGGGAATTGCATTCTGCATGTAATGCTCCTTTTGCTGCATAGTAGAAACTCACACCGTTTTTGTCAATTCATTACGCTTTTTTAGTTACTCAGAGGAGATTTACCGGTGCCCGACAACACACTTTATTTTGCCGTTTTCAACTCCGCACACCGCGTCATGAAAGCAGAGGCGGTACTGAAGCGATCCGGCCTGCAGCTCATGCTGGTGCCTGCCCCCCGTGCGCTCGCGACCGACTGCGGTCTGGCTATCCGCTATGCGGTCACCATCCACGATCTGGTTCTCAAGACACTGCGGTCCGGGGAGACCATGCCGGAAATTATTTTTCGCCAGATTGATCAAACGCACTATGAGCCGATCTGGAAAGCCGAAACGGAGCCGGGGCCGCCCGAATGAAACGGTATGTTCAACACCGGAATATTTGTAGGAATAGAGCTTTAAAAACAATTGGTTCTTGACATCAAAGGCATTCCACTTTATAGTGACCCTCTTTTAGAATATTTCAGCTTGCGGGATAAATTAATCACCAATGTTTGACAGCCTATCGGACAAACTGGAACTGGTCTTCAAAAAGCTTCGCGGTCAGGGAGTCATGAATGAAGACAACATCAAGGAAGCGTTACGTGAAGTACGCCTTGCCCTCCTTGAGGCCGATGTCAATTTCAAGGTTGTCAAGGATTTTGTCGAAAACGTCCGGAGCAAGGCGGTCGGAACAGAAGTACTGACCAGCCTGTCACCGGGCCAGCAGGTAATCAGGATTGTCCACGATGAATTGGTGGCAATCATGGGGGGAGACGGGGATAATTCCCTCGACCTCGCCGCCAAACCGCCCGTTGCCATCATGATGGTCGGTCTCCAGGGAGCCGGCAAAACAACTACCTGCGGCAAGTTGGGCAACCTTCTCAAAAAACAGAAGCGGCGTCCACTCCTCGTTCCGGCTGACGTGTATCGCCCCGCAGCCATTGAACAGTTAAAAACCGTCGGGCGGCAACTTGGGCTCGAAGTCTTTTCATCCACTGCTGACCAGAAGCCGCTGGATATTTGTACCAACGCGCTCAAATTTGCGGAGTTGAACGGTTACGACACCGTCATCCTCGATACGGCCGGTCGCCATCAGATTGATGATTATCTGATGAACGAACTGACCGAAATAAAGAACGCCGTACAACCACGGGAGATACTGCTGGTCGCCGATGCCATGACCGGCCAGGAAGCGGTATCCATTGCAGCCGGCTTTAATGACCGTCTCTCCATCACCGGCGTAGTGCTCTCCAAACTGGATGGCGATGCAAAGGGGGGGGCCGCCCTTTCCATTAAGGCGGTTACCGGAAAACCGATCAAGTTTGTCGGCCTGGGGGAAAAACTCGATGCTCTGGAAGTATTTCATCCCGACCGTCTCGTCTCCCGTATTCTCGGCATGGGCGATGTGCTGACGCTGGTTGAAAAAGCCCAATCCCTCTTTGACGAGAAGGAGACCGTACTTCTCCAGGAAAAATTAAAAAAGAATCAATTTGATCTGGAAGATTTCCTCTCCCAGATGCAGCAAATAAAGAAACTCGGCTCCATGGAATCGATCATGGGAATGATTCCCGGCATGGGCAAAGCCATGAAACAGATGAAGGGTGCCCAGCCCAGTGAAAATGAGATAAAGCGCATTGAAGCCATCATCCGCTCCATGACGCCGGGTGAACGGGCCAATCACGGCATTATCAATGGCAGTCGTCGACTCCGGATCGCCAAAGGGAGCGGCACCACCGTGCAAGAGGTGAATCAGCTCCTCAAACGCTTTACGGAAGCACAAAAAATGATGAAAATGATGCAGAAACTTGGCCCGAAAGGGTTGCTCAAAGGATTGGGCAACTTGGGCAAAGGAATGCCGCAGTTTCGATAACAGGGATTTTACAACTCGCAGTATCACACACATTTCAGAGAAGCATCACATCAGGAGGAACATCAATGGCAACAAAAATCAGACTTGCTCGTGCAGGCGCAAAAAAGAGACCTTTTTATCAGATCGTGGTTGCAGACGGGCGCAGTCGCAGAGACGGCAGTTTCATCGAAAATGTTGGAACATACGATCCGACTAAAAACCCTGCTGTCGTCAAACTTAATGCTGAAAAAACAGCTGCATGGCTTGAAAAGGGTGCTCAGCCGACCGATACGGTCCGTCAGCTTCTGAAAAATGCCGGACTTCTTAATAACGTAGCAGCAGTCACCGCGTAACCCATACAGCTCCTCCGGTTCGCCGGCCACTCTTGATGAGCAGCAGAGGATACCGCTATGAAGACTCTTGTTGAAAGCATTGCAAAAGCACTGGTTGATGACCCGACTCACGTAAATGCCACTGAAGAGCTCGAAGAGGGTACACTGGTCATCAGCTTGTCCGTGGCAAAAGAGGATATGGGTCGTATTATCGGCAAGGAGGGAAGGACCGCCAAGGCGATTCGCACCATACTCAATGCCGTTTCGACCAAGGGTAACACGAAAGCTGTGCTCAAGATCGTAGAATAGATGTCAGATCAGGAAGAACGTATCCCGGTAGGAAAGATTATCGGCACCCATGGTATCAAGGGGGTTTTGAGAGTTTTTTCCTATTCGGGAAATATCGAAAGCTTGCAGTGCGCTTCCACCGTATCCCTCACCGGGGGTGACAACAGGGTGACAGAGTACGGGGTTAGTGGCGTGTCTAGCCATGGCACGGTGTTTCTGCTCAGCCTTGCTGGTTTTTCTGACATTAATCAGGTACTTTCTCTGGTTGGTGCTGAGATCTGCCTGAAACGAAGTCAGTTTCCGCCAACAGAAGAAGATGAGTATTACTGGAGAGATCTTATGGGTCTTTCCGTATTCACCGACCAGGGTGTTCAGCTTGGTACTCTGGTAGACATCTTTGAAACCGGCAGTAACGATATTTATGTTGTCAGAAATGAGGAGAGGGAGTATTTAATTCCTGCCATTGCTGATGTTATTTCCCATGTTGATGTTGTGGGAAAGCGTATGGTTATTACTCCCCTTGATGGTTTACTCGATTTATGAAGTTTGACATACTGACCCTCTTTCCGGGGATGTTTTCAGGTCCTTTTGACGAAAGCATCATCAAAAGGGCGCAAGAAAAACAGCTCATTGACATTTCATTGCATAACATCCGTTCGTGGGCGACCGATCGTCATCAGACGGCCGATGATTCCCCCTATGGTGGTGGTGCCGGTATGGTCATGAAACCGGAACCGCTCGCTGCCTGCATTGAGTCGGTAAAGGGCGACAATCCCCATTCACTGGTTGTTATTACCTCCCCCCACGGGAGAAGGCTGACCCACCGGGTAGCCCAGGAACTTTCCAGCCGACCCGGCTTGATACTGGTCTGTGGCCGTTATGAAGGGATCGATGAGCGGATTCGGACGCTGTATGCCGATGATGATATCTCGCTGGGTGATTTCGTCCTTTCGGGGGGTGAAATTGCTGCCATGGCCATTGTGGATGCCATTACCCGACTGATACCCGGCTCCCTTGGCAGTGAGGAATCGGCACGGCTTGATTCGTTCAGTGACGGCCTTCTGGAATATCCTCACTATACCCGTCCGGCAGATTTTAACGGCCATACGGTTCCCGATCCGCTTCTGTCGGGAAACCACGAGCTGATCAGAAAATGGCGTCGCAAAGAATCCTTGAGAAAAACGTGGATATTGCGGCCCGATTTACTCGATCAGGTCACGCTGACAGGTGAGGACCGGAAATTCCTGAAGGAGATAGATCAGGAGGAATCCGATGGCGAATAGCAATCTTGCCCTGGCATTGGTGCATTATCCGGTGTACAACAAACACCATGAGATTGTTACCTCGGCCCTCACCAATCTGGATCAGCACGACATTGCCCGTTCTTCGCGAACCTATGGGCTGGATCGTTTTTATATCGTAACCCCCTCCGTCGAGCAGCGAAAACTGGCGGAGCGCATCAGCGGCCACTGGCAGCAGGGATGGGGAGCTGAGTATAACCCGGACCGGCGGGAAGCTTTGGACATTGTCCGGGTCATTCCGACCATAGCGGATGCGGTTGCTGATTTTCAGACACGATTCACTACTCCGGTTAAAACGGTGGTCACCGGCGCAGCATCACGAAGCGGTTCCCTGACCTTCGCTTCGTTCAGAGCACTGCTTGAAAGAGGTGAAGATCCCTATCTGCTCCTTCTCGGAACCGGCTGGGGGCTGACAGATGAATGTTTTACCGCTGCTGACGTAATACTTGCACCGATTTCCGGCAATGGCCCCTATAACCATCTTTCAGTTCGTTCTGCGGCAGCCATAATGCTTGACAGACTTACGGGAATATAATGTAAAGATTCACTAACAACACACACAAGCAGCATCATACAGGAGGAAGGTACCCAATGAACACCATCGATTTTCTGGAATTTGACCAAATGAAGAAAAACGTGATCCCCTTCAAGGTCGGGGATACCGTAAAAGTACAGGTAAAAATTGTCGAGGGCGACAAACAGCGTATCCAGGCATACCAGGGTGTTTGCATTGCCCGTCAAAACGGTGGTGTTCGTGAGACCTTTACCGTGCGTAAGATTTCCAACGGTATCGGTGTGGAAAGAACATTTCCGCTTCATTCCCCAAACATTGAAAACATCGAAGTCATGGTTCGCGGCCATGTTCGTCGTGCCAAGCTGTACTATCTCCGCAAATTGCGCGGTAAGGCTGCCAGGATTCGCGAAAAGAAATACGTACCGGTTGCCAAGTAATTCCCAAAGCCCCGCCCAAGCGGGGCTTTTTTTATATTCCCCGGAGTCACCATGACCAGACAGCGCGAACTTTTTTCAGCCGAGCCCCTCGACACCCTGGCGTTTGAAAAGATAGCAACCCGGAGCGGCTATTCATCTGTTGCCGGCATTGACGAAGCCGGACGGGGGCCACTGGCCGGACCGGTGACGGCGGCGGCGGTCATACTGCCGGTGGGGCTGTCTTTGGCCGGTGTCGACGACTCCAAAAAACTTACCCCGGAAAAGCGGGAATTGCTTTATTCACTCATTATGGATCACGCTCTTTCAGTTGGCGTGGCCTCTGTGCCCCCCGTTGAAATTGATCGTATCAATATTCTTCAGGCAACCCGTCTGGCCATGCTGTCAGCAGTCCAGCAGCTGTCTCCCCAACCAGACCTGCTGTTGATTGATGGCATTACCACCATATCGTCACCCCTGCCCCAGCGAACCATCAAAAAGGGCGATTCCCTCAGCCTGTCGATTGCTGCTGCATCCATCATCGCCAAGGTCACCCGTGATCGGTACATGATTGAGATGGATTCTGTTTATCCGGGATACGGATTTTCCCGCCACAAAGGGTACGGAAGTGCCACCCATATGGACGCAATAAAGCGTCTCGGCCCCTGCCCCATCCATCGTCTTACCTTTGCCGGTGTGAAGGAATGGGTTCCTGGCAGCATTAATAGTGGAATATTGTGAATAACCGTTGAAAATACATTGCAATCTCTTAAAGTAAATTTTATAACTACCGGATGGAATACAAGAACCCACTTCAAAATAATACCGTAAAGCCAGCCCCCCCTCCCGTGTCACAACGGAGTGAAGCGGGGGTTCTTGCGTCAATTCTCCTTGAACAGAAGATTGTATCGCCTGAGCAGGTTATCTACGCCCTCCGTGTTCGCAAGAAGATTGCTACCCCTAAGACAATGTTGCAGACCCTGGTTGACCTGGGGTATGTCACCAATGAAAAAGCCAAGGAAACACTCAGGTCCACCAAGCTCAATATTCGCCTGGGTGACCTGCTCATTGAGCTTGGCTACCTGTCGGAAAATGATCTTCGTCAGGCACTCGGCATGCAAAGGGAGCTGGGTGAGAAAAAACGTCTCGGAGAAGTCCTCATTGAAGGGGGCTTTATAGAAGAGCGGCGGCTGCTGGAGACCCTGTCATACCAGGTGGGGTTCCCGGTTGTAAACATTAACTTCAGTAAGCTTGACAGAACGCTTTTCAGTATTATTCCCGAATCGGTCTGTGATGAATTTGACATACTCCCCCTCAACAAGGAAGACGGCAGGGTCGTTGTGGCTTTTGCCGACCCCCTTGACCAAAAGGCAATTCTTGCTGCCGAACGTTTTTTTGGCAAGAATTACCAACCGGTCATCGTTTCCAAGTCTTCAATCAAGGAAGTACTGGCGGCCCGCCAACAAAGCGCGGAGCCGGTTGCAAATGCCTCGGATGATAACACCATCATCGGTATCATCAATACCCTGTTTGACGATGCCATTCAGGACGGGGCCAGTGACATCCACATAGAACCGATGATTGACCGTCTCAGGGTCCGCTTCAGACGCGACGGGGTCATGCAGCATCACAAAGATTTCCCGAAGGTTCTTGCCCCCCAGCTCACGTCGCGTATCAAGGTCATGGGGCAGGCGGATATTGCGGAAAAGAGGCGCCATCAAGACGCCCGCATACTTTTCCCGAGCCGGAAACATGGCATCAGCCTGGATTTACGTGTATCTTTTTTTGTCACCATATATGGTGAAACCATAGTCCTCCGTCTGCTCAGCAGCAAAACGTCGCTGCTGGACCTGAAAGAGATCGGCATGGCCCCCAGCATGCTGGAGCGATTCATCTACGAAGCGGTTGATTCCCCCACGGGAGTCATGATTATTACCGGTCCCACGGGAAGCGGCAAGACAAATACGCTGTACAGTTGCATCGACTATATGAATGACATCCATACCAGTATCATTACGGCCGAAGATCCGGTGGAAATTGTCATTGACGGCATCTGCCAATGTTCAATAAACCCCAAGATCGGCGTAACCTTTGAGGAAACGCTCCGTCATATCGTGCGCCAGGACCCCGATGTCATCGTATTGGGGGAAGTCCGGGACAAGTTTTCGGCAGAGACAGCCATTGAAGCAGCCCTTACCGGCCATAAGGTACTCACCACATTCCATACGGAAGACAGTATTGGTGCCTTGGTGCGACTCCTTACCATGCAGATCGAGTCGTTCCTCATTGCGTCAACCTTGACCTGTGTGGTAGCCCAACGCCTCTTGCGCAGGGTCTGCCCTTCCTGTGCGGAGCCTTACTCTCCTACCCCCCTCGATTTGAGCAGACTCTATGTAACGTCAATGGACGTTGCCGGAGCAAATTTCATGCGGGGCCGGGGCTGTAAAGCATGCCGCTTCAGTGGCTACAGTGGTCGTATCGGTATTTTTGAGGTATTAATACTTAATGAATCGGTGCGCAATGCCATACTTGAGAACAAAAATTCTCTCGAAATACGCAAAATGAGCATTGAATCAGCCGGGCTTGTCTCTCTTTTTGAAGATGGGCTCGTCAAGGCATCCCAAGGAAAGGTTTCCGTACAGGAAATAATTACCGATTTACCCAAGCTTGGCAAACCTCGTCCCCTGGGAGAGTTGCGCAGAATTTTAGGAGTGGTTGAATGAAAACGGAAAAACCGATTATTGCCCTTATTCAGGAACGACTTGCCGGTGATCTTTCAAACCTGCCCGTTTTTAATTCGGTTGCGGTGCGACTTCAACAGGCACTTTCCAGCGGCAACTTCAGTATCGACAATATCATTGAACTGATTAGTGAGGATCAATCCCTGGCCAGTAAGATCCTCAAAGTGGCCAACTCCACCTATTATGCAGGACTTTCAAAAGTCGCCGTCATCAAGGATGCCATCGTCAGACTGGGGGCCCAGGAAATTGCCAACATGGCCATGATGGCATCCCAATTTGAAAGTTACCACTCATCAAATGAAATACTGAACCAAAAAATGATGGCCCTCTGGGGTCATGCCCTTTCCTGTGCGGTCGGTGCCAAATGGGTCGCACGCAAGGCAGGCTACCCCGCCATCGCCTCCGAAGCGTTCATGGGGGGATTGCTTCATGACATCGGCAAACTGGCGCTGCTAAAGGTCATGGATGATATTGTCCGGTCGAAGGAGAGCCGTATGATACTGGCCGAACCGTTGGTTGATGAGATTCTTCAGTCTCTCCACGAAGAGGTGGGGTATAACCTGATGCGCTCCTGGAATCTTCCGGAAAACTATTCTTCCATCGCCATCGAACATCATAAGCCGGAATTTGACACCGGGAATATCCTGCTGGTCACCGTGCGTCTGGCCAATGTGACCTGCAAGAAAGTCGGCAAGGATATTATCCCCGATCCGGAGATATCACTGGTACTGCTCCCGGAAGTACAGGCCCTGGGATTGAAGGAAATAACCCTGGCAGAACTGGAAATAGTTATCGAAGATGCGGGAGATGTTATGTAATGTGGCTTGAGGTCGCCCATTTGGATCAGAGAGTAAAAGCGGGCGTATGCCATACGCCCCTACAAAACCTCTGGTAAACGTCCGGTACGGTTATTCTCTTATACTGTCGATCTCTTCCCTACTAAAACCGGCTGCTTGCAGTATAATTTCCAACGCTACGCCGGCTTTTTTCAAGTTTGATGCAATTTCCTTCTTTTCCTCAACAGCTTTCTTCTTTGATTCTGGCATTGAAATCAAGACGGTACACCGTCAAGGTGCCGGAACAACCCTCAATACGGCCCTTATCAATAGCGGACGTATATTCCTGGGGGCGGAAGACAAGTTCCTCAATCTCTTCACCAATTATGGAAGAAATAAGCAGCTTCGCTACTTTTGCATCTTCCATAAGATATTTGAACACAACATCGTACAGAGGGTTGGCTATCTGCATTGGCAAACTCCCGACGTAAGTCCGGTGATAAATTGGATATACGCAATATGCAGTATGTCAATTAAAATAGTAACCATAAAAACAACCTTGCCGCCCCGTTTTTGAAAATCGTACAATAACACGCGACAAATCATCATTAAATATTCTGGATCCGCTCGGAATCGCGAGGCTGAAAAATTTAGTTTAGACAAATAATTTCATGACTCAATTTTACTTTTCACTGGCACACTAAGAATTCGCGACTTGACATCCTGAAGTCGCCGCATCATAATTATCTTACATAATTCTTACCGCATCCTGATAAACAGAATTAAGTGCCCGAAAGGAGTTGTCATGAAATCAGTTGCTCTCTCCAGCAAGGGACAGTTCGTGCTCCCTAAAGCTATCCGTACCCGGCATCACTGGCAGTCTGGAACCCGGCTCATTGTTATTGACCGTGGTGACGAAGTGGTCATCAAAGCAGCAGAACCGTTTGAAGTGACCAGCTTTGAGTCTGCCACAGCACCATCAGTTTACCAAGGGCGACTGCTTTCCCTGGCTGATATGGATAGTGCCATCGCCGCCGAAGCGGGTAAGCAGAAATGATAGCGGTCGATACCAACATTCTTGTACGTTACGCCGTCAAGGACGATCCCAAACAGGCGATAACAGCAACGGAGTTTCTCAAGAACAATCCCTGCTGCATCCTCAAAACAGTGGTGCTGGAACTAGCATGGGTACTGTCCTCACAAGCTGGCTATAACCTGCCTCGCGATGTTGTTACTGAACGCCTGCGACATATGTGCGGATTGCCCACTATCACCGTTGAAGATGCCAGCACGGTTGCTCAGGCCATTACCTGGTACGAACAGGGAATGGATTTTGCCGACGCGTTACATCTTGCCTCCAGTACATCCTGTTCAGACTTTGCCACCATGGACCGTAGAATGATTTTGAAGGCTTCCCAGTTGGCAACTGGTTACAAAGTTGTAGCCATTTGATAAAAGGAAAAAGGGACACTCCACCTTTTCTGCAAAGAACTCACATCAGAGAGTGCTGGGGGAACGCTGCTTGTCGTGTTGGGGGGGTATTGTGACCATACCCACCACAAAAAACGCCGCTTCTCCGGTATCGAACCGAAAAGCGGCGTGGGGTGTGGTGTGCATATGAAAAGCGGGCGTATGGCCATACGCCCCTACAAAACCTCTGGTAAACGCCCGGTACGGTTATTCTCTTATACTGTCGATCTCTTCACGACTAAAACCGGTTGCTTGGATTATAATTTCCAACTCTACGCCGGCTTTTTTCAAGTTTGATGCAATTTTATTCTTTTCCTCAACAGTTTTTTTCTTTGCCTCATCGGCCTCCTGCTTTGCCTCAACAGCTTTCTGCTCTGCCTCAACAGCTTTCAGCTCTGCCTCAACAGCTTTCTGCTCTGCCTCAACAGCTTTCTGCTTTTCCGCAACAGCTTTCTGCTTTTCCTCAACAGCTTTCTGATCTGCCTCAAAAGCTTTCAGCTCTGCCTCAACAGCTTTCTGCTTTGCCTCACTCGCTTCCAGTTTTGACACTCTCGCATTTTCACGCTGCTGCATTAACGAACGCTGCATATCTTCATAATCAAGCAAAACTATATCCTCATCTTTCATCTGTTTCCGCATTTCTGGCTCCAGTATCACAGACCGTAACCGACGGATCAGATCGCCATACTTTGCAGGATAATCGGCTTCGTTTATATTGAGGATGTGATGCGTTTCATCGATAGATTCACTTTGGTCAAATATGCTCAAAAGCTTTTCAAGATCATTGCGACGCTTCTTGGCCAGCTGTGGTATCTGGATGATATAGCTGTCGTGGGTCAGGCTCTCGATAAAGCTTTCTTTTACGTCAATCCGATCACCGGTCACCAGATCGCGGTAGAC
>CAIUSO010000027.1 GCA_903901875.1 uncultured Geobacteraceae bacterium
GAGCTTCACTCAGTTAACGAAGAACTCTTCACGGTAAACTCAGAATTCGAGCGTAAGAATACCGAGCTACGGAACCTCAACTACGATCTTGAGAATCTTCTGTTAAGCATTGATGTCGGAATTGTGTTTGTTGACAATCGACATTGTATCAGAAAGTTTAATGCAGCTGTAACAAGCTTTTTCCGCCTGGTTCCGTATGACATCGGTCGCCCCATAGATCATATAGCCTACCAGCTAGCTAAACAGTCACGTATTTTAGACGATATTCACCAGGTACTTAAGACGGGGACTGCAATAGAGAAGGAGGATTGCACACCTTCCGGCAGCCGATACGTATTAATTCGGATTCTTCCGTTCAAAACTGATTCTGGCACCATAGAAGGTGTCGTAGTCTCTTTTACTGATATAACCCATAAAAAAGAGGCTGACCTAAGAACACTGCGCTCCAGCGAGGAAAAATATCGCGTGTTGGTTGATTGCGCAAACGAAATGATTTGCGTAATTCAAGATGGTCTGTTCTGCATGGTTAATTCGGCCATGGAGAAGGTGTCCGGCTATTCGGAATTAGAGCTAACCACGACCCCTTTCCAGAATTTTATCAACCCTGACGATCAGTCCAGGGTAATAGCGATTTATCGTGCACAACTAAATGGTGATAACCTACGCGGTCATTATGAATTCAGGTTTCAGGCAAAGGATTCGCGTAATATTTGGGTTGTAAACAATTTTGCATTAATTGATTGGGAAGGACGCCCTGCCGTCTTGAACGTCCTTACGAATGTAACAGAGCTGAAGACGACGCAAGAAGAACTGCGGCTCACAACTGAGCGATTCGAAATAGCCCTGAAAAAAACCCCCGTAGTTGTATTTAATCAGGATCTTGACCTGCGCTATACCTGGATTTATAACCCCGCTCTTGGCTACAACGCTTCGGAGGTAATCGGAAAGCTGGACAGTGATCTCTTCGAACGTGCTGAAGATATCGCTGCTCTTCAAAGGATAAAACGTGATGTGATCAATACGGGGGGCAGTCGTCGCCAAGAGGTGCTGGTCTACTCAGGGGGTGTTGAACGATGCTACGATTTGCAGGTAGATCCTCTCATTACTCGCAATGGTGTTATCGCTGGCGTCACCTGCGCAGCTATCGATATAACTGAACGCAAACAGGCTGAGACTATACTGCGCAAGCTTTCGCGTGCGGTCGAACAGAGCCCGGTTAGTATACTTATAACAGATGTAAACGGGGTAATTGAATTTGTAAATCCGAGGTTCACCGATCTCACCGGCTACGCAGCGGAAGAAGTAATTGGACAAAATCCACGTTTTCTGCAATCCGGACAAACCACATCCGCTACGTATAAAGGGTTATGGAATACCGTACTTAAAGGTAATACGTGGGAAGGCGACTTTGTCAACAAGACTAAGAGCGGACGGGTTTTCAACGAGCATGCCAATATTTCACCACTACGGGATAACAGTGGAGTTATAACTCATCTAGTGGCGATTAAAGAGGATGTTACCGAAAAGAAAGCGACACAAGATCTCCTGCAAAAGAGTGAACAGGAACTTCGACACTCCTTGGAACAAGTAAAGCTGTTTCAGACCCTCGTGGATAGCTCCGGGGACTGTTTCTATATGCTTGACCTAGATGATGGGTGCAGGATGACGTACGTCAATGAAGCAGCAATACGTCACTTTGGTGCATCGAGAGAAGAGATCTGTACATGTCGTATTCCTGATTGGGATCCAAAGGTTACAGCCGAATCATTGCCGGAATTTGTCAAAATGATAGAGCAGCAGAAAACAATGACATTTGAAAGCGAACACCGTATTGCTGACGGTTCTGTTGTACCTGTAGAAATTTCGGTTAACCATTTGAATGATGGAAATGGTCACAGTTTTGCTTACGGCTGGTTTTCAAACATTTCACCACGCATTGCCGCAACGACAGAACTGAAGAAAGCAAGGGAAGTAGCTGATGCCGCAACCCGCGCTAAGAGTGAGTTTCTGGCGAATATGAGTCATGAAATCCGTACGCCGATGAATGGTATCATCGGCATGTCCACTATTCTCTTGGAAAGCGGCTTAACACCAGAACAACGAGAATATGCAGAGATCGTCAGTAGAAGCGGTGAAAACCTCTTGGGATTGATTAACGATATTCTTGATTTTTCAAAAATCGAGTCGGGTAAGCTTGAGCTAGAGCATATTGATTTCAATTTAAAACAGATAATAGATGATGTTGATAGGCTTCTCACCTATCGGGCAGATGATATCGGTATTGAGTTGTCGTACTCCATCGACCCAGCGGTTCCGGATTTTCTGAGGGGAGATCCGGGAAGGATTAGACAGATTGTCACCAATTTGGCTGGCAACGCTCTCAAGTTTACCACGAACGGTTCCGTAGTTATCAATGCATCACTCGTGTCTGATCAGGACGGGATTGCAACCATTAAATTCTCCATTGTTGATACCGGCATTGGCATACCAGAATCCAGAATTTCTGCGCTTTTCACTCCGTTCACCCAAGCAGATGCTTCTACCACGCGTAAATACGGTGGTACCGGTCTTGGACTAGCTATTTGCAAACAGCTGGTAGAGTTAATGAATGGTGAAATTGGAGCGACCAGTGAAGAGGGGAAAGGTTCCACATTCTGGTTCACGGTACGTCTTGAAAAACCGGCTCCTCAACTTTTTAATGTGAAAAAAGAGACGGCGAGTGTCTATCAGGCAAGCGTCTCTACCTCGGCAAAAACAGTAGGAGACCTTACGGTACGGATCCTTTTGGCAGAAGATAACCCAATCAATCAAAAAGTTGCATTACATATGTTGACCACACTCGGTCACACAGTTGATGCCGTGGTTGATGGGCAACAAGCATTGGAGGCACTCGCTAAAGTCGAGTACGACCTGGTACTCATGGATTGCATGATGCCGGTAATGGACGGTTACAAGGCCACAGCGAGGATCCGCGATCCCGAATCAAATGTGCTGAACCATAACATTCCGATTATAGCGATGACTGCCAATGCGATGAAAGAGGATCGTGAGAAATGTCTCAGTGCCGGTATGGATGACTATATTTCAAAGCCTGTCAAAAAGGATGCACTGGCTGCTGTCCTGGGGAAATGGCTTACCTCGGCACATCCGTTACGGAAAAAAACTATTGATGTTGGTATGCGTGACTTGGATCGGCTCAAAGACCTCACCGTGCTATATGTCGAAGATGACAACGAAACGCGCGAGCAGTATAGCCAATTTCTCTCCCGTATGGTCGGAACGCTGATAACTGCTAAGGATGGCGTTGAAGGCTTGGCTGCCTACCACGAACACCACCCTGACATCATCATTACTGACATAAAGATGCCGGTGATGGATGGGCTTAGCATGATAAAGCAGGTGCATACCCACAACAGATCCCTCCCGGCAATCGTCTTATCAGCCTTTGAAATAGCTGAAGGGCAGAGGCACTCCGATGAACTTGGCGATCTGATGCATGAAATGAAGCCGGTTTCAGGGACAAGGTTAAGGTTAGCTTTGTTGGAATGCGCGAACGGCTTGGTGGGGTGACAACATACATCCATACGATACAGAGAAAATTGCTGAGTTAAAGCGGCATACAAACTGTTCCAAAGGCTTCATCTGAGAGGGTAGGCTTCACTAACAGCAATCTTCCGCAGCTCCTGGTCACTAACCGACAACGCTTGATGAATGGCATCAGCAGACTCACCGTCCTGCCACGGATCACTCACAGCACAGCCAAGAGTCACAAGTTTCTCCATAGAGTTTCGGGGACAGTATATTCAATTATTTGATAATTCATTGGGTGCCGGTTTCTGTGGTCGAAACATTCTTCCGACGCAAAAACTCGACTTCAACAATGATACCCTCTTGACTATAGGTCGTATGACACCGGTTTACGTATGCATGACGGAATGAACTGCTTGACTATTGCATTGATATTCAATAATATAAATATAGTGCATTTATATTATTTGAGCAGGGGTGCGTAATGATGAAATCAGGAAGAGTGTGTTGGGAAATACACAATAGAAATTGGCAGAAGCGGATGGGGGGAACCGTGATAAAGAGGGCATTACTACTGGTATTGGCGGTGTTGCTTATCGTATCTACCACTGCTTTTGCAGGTGGGGTGACAGCACCTGCAAACACGCCGGAACTTAAAAAGACCATAGGCACCAATGGAAAGTCAACACTCATCTTTTTTCAGAACCCCAATGGTGCTCCTTGCAAAAAGCAGAAAGAGATAATTGAACAGGTCCACAGTGCTCGTAAGGGGAGCTTTAACGTCGCTGCAGTAAGCACATTAAAACCGGAGGACCAGAGAGGCTTTTATGACTACGGAATCAGGAGTCTGCCATCATTAGTGTTGGTTGATAAGAATGGTAAAGTAGCCCGGATCTTCTCCCCCGGTATTCAGGGTGCAGAAATTATTACCCCCGCATTGGACGGACTGAAATAATGGAGTTGGGAATCATTTCCATCACTATGGCGGTAGGTGCTGGACTTGCGAGTATCCTGTCACCCTGTGTGTTGCCGGTAATTCCGATCATTATGGCCGGTGCTGAGCGGGATAACCGCCTTCGCCCTTTGATCATCGTGACCGGCCTTTCGGTATCGTTCATGGTAATGGGTGCCGTTTCATCACTCTTTGGTACGTTGCTCATTGGCAAAACACGTTCCATAGAGATAGCGGGAGCGGTCGTCCTTGTCCTGATGGGTCTGATGGTCATGTTGGACCTGAGTGCGTTTAAACGGATCTCCCTGTTTTCCCGTCTCAGGGTAAAAGGGGAGGGACTCTTTGGTGGGCTGATTCTCGGAATGTCATTGGGAGTGATCTGGGTTCCGTGTGTTGGGCCATTTCTCTCCTCAACGCTGACCATGGTTGCAACAAACGGACAGTTGGTGCCTGGAATAATTCTGCTCGGCTTCTACTCCCTGGGAATGTCACTGCCGATGTTAGTGGTCGGTTACTCATCCCAACTGCTGCAGAACAAGATCAGAGGTGTTCTCAAACATGAGTTACTCCTCCGTTATGTTACCGGCGGTATCTTGGTAGTTTTTGGTCTTTATACCATTTTTGTCGGGAATGGAGCGTTCTGAATTCTTCAATTAGTAATTTATCGATACCCATTTATTGTATATGATAGAGCCGGTTGCAAATAAATTGTCATCCCCGAATGCCTTTATCGGGATCCAGGTTTTTCAGACAGTTAGAATCTGGATTCCGGCCTAAAGCCTGCCGGAATGACATCGTTTTGGACTTTTGCAAGAGCCTCA
>CAIUSO010000028.1 GCA_903901875.1 uncultured Geobacteraceae bacterium
TGCCGCCGCCATCAGCCAGAACAACAGCATCAGTACAACCGACACCGGCACAACCATCGACCTGCTAGCCGGTAGCGACATCCTTATGGCGCAGGGAACAGTTACCTCCACCACCAACGGCAACATCCGCTACCATGCAGGCAGCAACGTCACGGTAGCCGAATTAACCGCCGGCAATGGCACGGTAGCGATAATCGCCACAGGCAGCATCAACGACATCGTCGGAGACAGTGGGACCGACATAACCGCCACTAACCTGCTTCTGACCGCCGGATCAAATATAGCGGATAAAGATAACCACCTTGACGTTGCGGTTGCTAATATCAGCACACAATCGGGTGGCTCCACCTTTGTCGACGAAAGTGGCACGATCACCATTCAGGCCGTAAGCCTGACCGTCAACCGGGTTGCCGATACCGGTATTGCCGCCGTCACGAGCATTTCTAGCCAAGAAGACCTTACCAGCGGTTCTCATCTTGTACTGATTGCTACCGGTAGCATAAACAGCGTGCTCTCCTCTGGAGATGTTGCTGTCAGTGGCAACATCCTGCTGCAGTCACTTGGTTCTGACTGCATTACCCTCGGCGGCTCAGTCGTCAGCTCCACCGGTAATATTACTCTTGACAGTTTCACCAACATCCTCTTGAGCAACAGTATCAGCACGCTGGATGTCGGTAAAACTATTGATCTCCTGGCTGTCACTGATATTCTCATGTCTCAAGGGGCTATCACCGCCACCAGCAACGGTAACATCATTTATGAGGCTGGCAATAACGTCACTATAACCGATCTGACCGCCGGAAGCGGTACCGTTGCAATCATCGCCACCACCGGCAGCATCACCGACAGTACCAACGCCGCTGCGGTTAATATCACGGCTCAAAGCCTTATCCTGTCCGCCGGCAGCACGATCGCCGACAATGCTCACCAACTTGAAACGTCGGTCACCAACCTGAGTACAAAATCCGGAAGCGGCTCCACCTTCATCAGCGAAAGTGACGGCGTTACCGTTACTTCAGTTAGCCTGACAGCCAATCGCGTCGACAGCACCGGAAATGTTGCTGCGACCGTCACTTCACAGGAAGACCTGACCAGTGGCGCAGATATTATTCTTGTTACCTCGGGAGGCTTCATTACCGTAGACGGAGGCAATGACGTAAGCGGTATCACCGCTACGCGCAATATTCTGCTTTCTACTGGTGCACCAATCGAAGCAAGTAACACCGATATAACTCTTAACGGTGCCATCAGCGGCGGCAACATTAACCTTATTTCGACAAGCAGTATTTTACAGAATTCTACGGGAGATATCAGCGGCACAAATATGTATGTCAAGGCCGACAACGCCATTATCATGGCAGAGGGGGCAACATCGCTTGCCACCAGCACCGGCACAATTCTGTACGAAGCAACCAGTGGAAATGTCGTTATTACTGAGCTGAGTACCGGTTCGGTCGGTACGACAACCGGTAAAATTGCTGTTATCGCCACGGCCGGCAGCATTCTTGATGCTCCCGGTAACGGCTCGGCCGCTATTACAACACAGGATATGATTCTGAAGGCGGGCGGTTCGATCGGGCAGTCCGGCAGCACTCTTAATATCAAGGTTGTTAATATGTCAACCAAGTCCGACAGCGGTGCGACATTCATTGAAACCGGTTCGGTCAATGTCAACGTTGCCGATCTGACCCTGACTGCCGATATTATCCAAAGTGATGGAACGACTGTTCCTGCCTCGGTAGTGGCCCAGAGTGATCTTAACGCCAGTGGTGATATTATTCTGGTCGCGACAACCGGCGATATCGTCATTAATGCCGGTTCTGGCGGTTCCGGTATGACCGTTGCCAGAAATATCATCCTGACGGCAAAAACCGGCTCCATCATCATAAACTGCGGCACGGATAATCAGGGAGTATATGCTTCCGACAGCATTATCCTGACAGCAGAAAACGGCTCAGTTACAATCAATGGATCGATAAACTCAGCCGGCATGAGCGCGGTAAATAATATTCTCATCACTGCAGGAGAAACCGCTGAAAGCAGCGTCGCCGATATTACGCTGAATGGTTTTGTACTGAGCAGTACCGGTAATATCAGCCTGCATGCCAAAGACAGCATTGTCCAGATGGCCTCCGGTGATATCACGGTGAGTGCTTCCGGTAAGACCATCGATGTACTGGCAGATGGAGACATTACGATGGCTGATGGTGCTATAAGTGGCACCAACAACGGAACCATCCGTTATGAAGCGGGCGGCACCATTACGCTTGGCAGCATAAATTCCGGCACAGCCAATGTTTCACTTGTCTCCGGCGGGTCGATCCTCGATGGCGGAGATACGAATGTTGATGTTATCGCTACCGGCCTCAGTATATCTGCCGGTGCCGGTGCAGGTGTCAGGGTGAATCCTCTCGAGACAACGGTGACAACCGTGTCGGCACACGTAGGGTCCGGCGGATTATTTATCACTGAACGTGATGAAATCGTTATCGGCGCCGTACCGGCGGTAACTGTCAATAGAGTCAATGTCGACGGCAGTTCAACTGCCACCACCATCGCTGACCTGGCACAGAATGATCTTGCCAGCGGTGGGGATATCGTTGTACATACAACCAACGGCAGTATTACAACCCTGGTGACGAGCGGTGATATCTCAGCGGTCGGTACCATACAGTTGCAGGCAGATGGCAGTGGTTCCAGCATCAAGCAGAATTCTGCACTGACCGCTCACGATATCATTGCACAAGCCGACAGCGATATTGCGATGGCAACCACGGCTTCGACCACCACTGCCACAGCCGGTTCGGTGCTCTATGATGCCGGGAAGAATATCCATGTGGCAACTATTACAGCCGCGAGCGGCGTTGTTACGCTGAAGGTGGGAGTTGCGGGAGAAATTACTGACACTGGCAATGATGCACAGATCAACATTACCGCAAATGCCCTCAACATCATCGGTCATGGCGTCGTCAATACGAGTGCGAAACCCGATGATACAACCGTTGCTGCCATGCGCAACCAGGCGATTGAAACAAAAATAGACAGGGTTTTTGTGGGGAGTTACTCAAGTACTGGTGCAAAACTTGATTACCAGATTGGGCAAAATGTCACAGGCGTCCTCCGTGAGAACAACGATTGGTCGGTTCAGTTTGTCAACGATGGCTTCTTGGTCCCGGTCAAAACAGTTGTTTCTTCAAGTTCGTCACCGGCATCAGTATTGACCGGCAGCGTTGCGATAAAGAATGTAGATACGTGGCAATATACGCGGGAACTTAACTTCCAGCTCCTTGAATATCTGGCAGCTAAGTCCGAAATAGTAAAAAGCCAACAGCCAACCACTGAGTCTGTTTCACCTGCTCAGAAAATTGTTCCAACCGATTTGGTTCTGCACAAACAGAGTGCCCGTCTTGCCGATGTAGTGTTGACACGCAGCTATCCTGTTGCCGTTGCCAGTGCAGTTGAACTCTTTAACCGTGCCGGCTTGGATAGTGATATGCTGGAAATTGACAGCAGCGGCATTATTCCGACGTTTGGAACGGCCACCTTTGACAAAATGGTTGCTAATGACGTGCATGAACCGCCGCAGTTCGAATACTGGATTGAAGATATGATGTTCTGAAAAGGTGATTTTTACCTATAAAGAGATGATACATGCTGACAACACAATTTACCCGTAAACCCGGTATGGAAAAATGAAACTGACGTACATTGTTTTGATGGTACTCTTTACGGCATCAGGTCTGTGTGCATCTGCGCATTGCGCTGAAAAGACCACCGTGAAGAGTAGCGAACCCGTCGTTGTGCCTATCTCCCTGCAAAAAATTGTGCTGGAGGCCGTCAACCGGAATACAAGCGCAATGAGTGACTATCTACAGAGCAAAATGTCACAGGAACAAGTGCTGGCAGAGGAAGGTGTCTTTGATACGGTCTTCCAGACAACGCTGCAGGCGAAAAGTTCGCGTAGCCAAAACGGAGCGGAAGATGCTGTCAACAGAAGGGCAAATGAGTACTACGATCGCACTGATAGCCTTGAGGTGGGACTGGGTGGTCTTTTGCCATCCGGCACGCTGTGGGATGTAAAATTCAACCAGAATATAAGAAGTAGTTCAACAATCGATCAGTACACATCGTATGATCGTGAGTTCGATAATGGTTTAAAGTTGACGGTGACCCAGCCGTTGTTAAAAGGATTCGGCACAAAATCCACGATGGCAAAAATTACTCTTGCCGAGGTGCAGAGTGATATTGATGCGGATAAGTTTGAGCAGAAAGTGATGGAGCTTGTTGGCGTGGCCGTGCAGGTGTACTGGAAACTGTACGGTGCTCAGCAGATTCTCTCTAGTTGGGAGGAATCCATTCGTGTTGCCGAAGAGGCGGTTAAGGATCTGGAACTGAGATCTGCGGGTGGAAAGATCCCCCACACAGAGTACCTGGAAGGCGTAAGTGCAGTGAATATCAGGAAGGCTGAGTTATATAATGCCAGAAGCAAAGTGGACGAAGTACAGAATCAATTATTGACCCTCTTGAACCTTTCTGCTGCCGATACAAAAAAAATCCGCTTTCGGATTACGGATGATCCCTTTGGCACACGTGAAATACTTTTGGACGCTGAAAGCTATATTGCCACTTCCCTGAATAAATGGCCTGAATACAGAGTTGCCAGAAAAAAACTTGAAAAGGAAAAAGCACAAATCGAATACCTGGAAAATCAGGCATTGCCCCAGTTAGATCTTCTGGGTACGTTCGGCTCAACGAGTCTGGATAGAAATTATGATAAGTCATTTCGCTATGTTACCGATGGAGGTTATCTTAATTGGTCGGCTGGGTTGAAGTTCAGTGTTCCACTTGAAAATGCTCAGGCAAGCAGTGCCCTCAAAATTGCCAGAATGCGTACCAAACAGGCTGAAATGGAACTGAATTCATTCGTGAAAAGTTATGGAAATTCGATATACAGCAAACTCAGTGAGGTAAGCAATAATCAAAGTCAGTTGAATGATTTTGAGACCGGACTGCGTATTAAAACGGATCTTCTCGAAATCGAACGACAAAAGCTTAAGGCTGGTCGCTCCAACCTGAAAGTCTTGCTCGATAAGCAGGACGAATATATTTCGTATCAACGCAGAGTACTCAGCGGAGTGGTTAATTACAAACAGGCTGAAGCTTCACTTGATAGTGCCACTGGCAGAATTCTGATCAAATATGGTGTTGACATGAAAACATTGAACTATTCTGATGAGGCACTCTCGGGCAGGTTAACTACATTATTTGGTGAAAGGCTATAATGAGATTGCTTATACAGGTTATTCTGCTGATTGTTGCTGTCTTGACGAATCAGGTGTTTGCTGCGGCAACGTTCGAGGGGATTGTTAATCCGCTCTCTGACATAAAACTGGCAGTGCCGATTGACGGTATTGTGGCCAGGATTTTCGTCAAGGAGGGCGATCAGGTAGCCAAGGGTGGAAGGTTGCTGAAGTTGGATGATACCTTGCAAGTCCTTGAAGTTGCTCGCCGCAAGGAGGTGTTTGAGGATAACTCGGAACTGGATGCAAACAAAAAAAATATTGTGATACTGAAGGCACTTCTTGATTCATCACAGAAGCTTTTTGAAAGTTCTGCCTCGGTCAGCCATGATGAGGTTACCAACCTTGAAATGCAGTATCACACACTGAAAGGTAAGATTGATATTACCGCTGCCAAGAAAAAGCAGGAGTTAATTGAGTACAACATTTCCCAGGAAGTGCTTGCTCGCTACATCCTGACCGCTCCTATTGACGGCACTGTTACCGCCATTAAAATCAAGGAGGGGGAGTGGGCAAAGACCGGAGAAATGATGATATCGGTTGTTAATAAGTCTTTCTGTGTGGTTGATTTCAATATTGAAGAGCGGTATGCCCGCTCTTTGAAGGCAGGAAAGCATGTGTCGTTGCGTGTGCAGGAAGGGGAAACCATGACCGGGAAAAAAGGCAAAATTGTTTTTGTTTCTTCAGTGGCAGAAAGGGCCAGTGCCCTGGTCAAGGTCAAGGTGGAGTTTGAAAACAGGAACGGCACTGTTATTCCGGGTGTTATTGCCCAGATATCATTTTAATTCGTGGGGACGTTGGACCTACTATGAGGCCATTACATGCCTGAAATAAATCAGTCTTCTACCCAGGAATCCGGGGAGTCTGTTCTGAGGGTCGTGAGGGGACTGCGCTGTTTTGCCGGTGATGAAGCGGCCTTCTGGGATGCTTTCCTCACCTCTGTCATGGTGTTGGGTAAAACCCCGCTTGCACTGCACATTGCTGAACAGAATGGCAGTTGGTTTGTACACCATGAGTGTCTCGCCGATGCCAAGTTTGCAGGCAGGGTCACCGTTGCCCCTGATCTGAATGAACGGGCGGTACAGAATGGTTTTGCTTTTGAACGTCTTGAAGGTGAACTTTCAGGCTTTTCCCACCCATTTTCGGTTGCGCTGAAACTTGACGGCATTGACAGCGTGGACCACTCCATACTGCTGATTGTTCTGGATAAAGCCAATGCCCGGCAATTTAACGATCTTGTCATAAGAATTCAGCTTGTTACGGATATCCCGGCAAGCTATTTCCGGAACAGACAGAGTCTTCCCGCTGTTGTGGTGAGGCCTGCGGAACAGTTATTGGCAAGCGTCATTGATGTTGCTGCAATAGTAAGCAGTAAGGACAGGTTTCTGCTGGCCTGTATGACGTTGGTGAATGAACTGGCTTTCCGCTTTGATTGCTCACAGGTGAGTATCGGCTGGATTAAGAACAGCTATATCCGAACAGTTGCCGTCAGCAACCGGGAACATTTCGAACGGCAAAGTAAAATTATAAGCGACCTGGAAGCCGTTTACGAAGAGGCCCTCGATCATGGAGCGGTTCTGGTATGGCCGCCGTTGAATGAAATGTACTGTGTTGACAGGGCACATTCGGCGTACTGTGCCGATTATAATGTATCTCAGATTGTCACGGTACCGCTCCGGAACCACGGTGACGTGGTGGCGGTTATTTCCCTCGAAAAAAAGACCGATACTCTGGAACAGAGCAGCATTGAGGCGGTCAAGGTAGTGGCTGATCAGGTTTCCCCCTGGCTGGCAATGCTGCATCACAACAGCAGATGGTTTGGTGCTCGGGGTGCTGTAGCTTTGGAACGGGCACTGGATAGTCTGTTTAGTGTCGAAAACAGCCTCTTCAAGCTTGCTGCGATTCTTCTGATGGCTGGTACACTGTACCTGTTCTTTGGTGAAATGGAATACACGATCGAGGGGAGCGCAGCACTCAAGACCGATTCGGTTGGCTATCTTTCGGCACCTTTTGACGGCATTATCAGTGAGGTAAAGGTTCATGAGGGGGACATCATCAAAAAGGATGATGTGCTTCTGCAATTGGATACCAAAGAACTTGTCCTGAAAGCTGCACAGAGTTCTGCCGACATAACCCGCTACACGAGAGAATCGGAAAAAAGCAGGGCCCATGAAGCTTTGGCAGATATGAAAATTGCCCAGTCACGGGTTGATGAGGTTCAGGCCGAGTTGTCCCGGGTACGGCAGCACCTTGGACAGGCCCGGATTAAAGCTCCCTTTGCCGGTGTTGTGGTTGAAGGGGATAATAAAAAACTACTGGGGGCACCGGTTACAAAGGGGGATATGTTGTTGAAAATCGCCCGGATCGATGCAATGTATCTGACGGTAAAGATTCATGAACGGGACATCGGCGAATTCAGGGAGCGCGAGAAGGGTCGCCTGTCCTTGCTGGGGAGGCCCGATGAGACGTTCACTATCACGGTAAATAAAATTATACCAATGGCGGAAGTCGATCAGAAAGATGGCAATATCTTTGTTATGAAGGTTGATATCAACGATGCACCGCAGGCATGGTGGCGTCCGGGGATGAGTGGCGTTGCCAGAATCGACGTCGGCAGACGTAAAGTCGCGTGGATCATCTCTCACCGGTTGATTGACTATATCAGAATGCATCTGTGGTGGTAGCATGAGTGGAAGCCTGTTCAGTGAGTCGTGGTACAAAGTTGCCAACATCAGAGTAAGCCTGCTTGATTCGGTTGAGGTGCAGAAGCAATTCTATCGTGGCGAGTTGTGGTACGTGCTGAAGGATCGCTTTACCAACAGCCATTTCAAGGTAACGTTCGAAGCATACCGTTTCATCGCCATGCTGAACACCGGCACATCCATAAATGATGTGTGGGAAGAGTGCATCGCCGCTCACGATGATGGCGCACCAACGCAGGATGAAGTTATCTCTCTGCTATCCCAGCTACATATCAATAACCTGCTCAATTATAAAAATCTGCCCAACAATGAATTTATTTACGAACGTCAGTCGGAAAAGAAGCAAAAGGAATTCAAAAACAAGTTGATGTCGGTGCTGTCCATAAAAATTCCACTCTGGAATCCTGACAAAATACTGGATACTCTTGCTCCGGCTCTGAAGGGGATCGTTAGCTATAAGGGGTTGGCTCTCTGGCTGATTGTCATCTTATCCGGCATCAAAGCTGCTATAGAAAACAGTCAACTGATTTATGACAATACTCAGGGAATGCTGGCACCATCGCGGTTAGCTTATCTCTATGTTGCCCTGGCTCTGCTCAAGCTGCTTCACGAAGCGGGGCATGCGATCATGACCAAGCGCTTCGGGGGGGCGGTCCATACGGTCGGCATTATGTTTCTGGTCTTTACGCCGCTCCCGTATATGGACGCGACCAGCAGTTGGTTTTTTCAGAGTCGCTGGCAGCGGATGCTTGTGGGATCGGCCGGTATGCTTGTCGATTTCTTTTGTGCCGCGCTGGCGGCAGTTATCTGGGCGCAAAGCGGTGACGGTCTGCTGCATACTCTTGCTTTCAATGTTATGGTCGTTGCCTCAGTATCGAGTTTTGTCTTCAACGCCAACCCGCTGATCCGCTTCGATGCTTACTATATTCTGTCGGACTTTCTCGAAATCCCGAATCTTGCTCAGCGTTCACGGCAGCAGTGGCTTTACTGGATTGAAAAATATCTGTTTGCAGTGGAAAATCCGGTTTCCCCGTCATTAAGTCGTACGGAGGCGTTCTGGTTGGCACTCTACGCGGTGAGCAGCCTTTGTTACCGTTCGTTCATAGCGGTGGTGATTATCCTGTTTATCGCCGATAAGTTCTTTGGTGTCGGACTGTTGTTGGCTTTACTCTCAATCGCCGCCGCAACGGTTCTTCCCGCCAAGTCTTTAGTCGTTTACCTGGCGAAGAATCAGGCTATTGCACGATCCAGAAAAAGGGCCGTTGGTATCACGATGGCTGCGCTGCTTGCCGTGATACTTATCGTTTCATTGATTCCGTTCCCGACAGCCATACGCGCCCCGGTGATAGTGGAAGCGCAAGAATTCACCAAAGTCTATGCAACAACCGAGGGTGTGCTGATCAAGCTCCTCTTTAAAAACGGTGAACATGTCACGAAGGGGGATGTCATTGCCCTGCTTTCCAATGTTGATCTTGAGACGGAGACGGCTACCGTAAAGGCCGGTTTGAAGCAAAATGCGGCACTTAAACAACGGTCCATGTTTGAGGCGAGTGACGATCTAAAGCCGCTTGCAGTAAGTGAGCAGATGCTCCGTGACCAGTTCCGCCATCTTGAAGAGAAGAGAGCGGGGTTGACCATAGTTGCCGGAAGTACCGGTATTTTTGTGGCACCAGACGCTGATGCGTTTATGGGGCGCTGGTTAAAACGGCAGACACGTATCGGTTCGGTTATTTCTTCCGGTGACTTCAAGTGTTCTGCCATTGTCTCCCAGGAACAGGCCTTCGATCTGTTCAAAGAACGGAATCATGCCGCTGCAATAAAGCTGTACGGCAACAGCAACCATAAGCTTGGTGTGCGGGATCTGCTCGTTATTCCGTATCAGCGGGAAGAACTTCCCTCCGCTGCCCTCGGTTGGTTTGGTGGAGGGGATGTGTCGGTGTCATCGTCAGATAAAAGCGGCAGGAAAGCGGTCGAACCCTTTTTTGAGGTGACTGGTACCATAGAATCCGCTGCCGGAGACGCACTGGTGCTGTTACACGGGCGTTCAGGCGTGCTGCGGATGGCGTTACCACCACAACCGCTGTCTGTTCAGCTCTACAGGCTGATCAAGCAGACCATACAAAAACGGTATAACGTATAAGGGGCTTGATGCGTCCGTAAGCTGAGCTGCATTACAATAGTTCGTGTGCTTTTGGAACGGGACGTGCGTTATGAAGGATATATACAAATTTCATACGGGGGTAGATGGATTTATTCACAGCCTCAACGGACTGTATAAGAGAAAAAAATTCTCTACGGCCCGTTTAAGAAAAGATGCTGTTTCTGTGCATGATTTTTCCCTGGCCTCCGTCGATCTTGCTGACGGGGAACTCGTAAGGAAAGTACGCATTAACAGAAGGCCTTCCCGCAATGACGTAGAATCTGTTTCTCCGTTGTATGTCATGGGGCTTTTGTGTGAAGTATGTTTTCGTACCCTGAAAATACGGCCATACGTTGAACAGATTATGGGGGCACTGGCAATAAGCCGAAATGTGGCAATCCAGATGCAGACCGGAGAGGGGAAAACGATTACCGCTGCCATGGCAGCTGTGCTCGCCGGATGGCGCGGCGGACCATGCCACGTGGTCACCTCCAATGATTACCTGGCCAAACGGGATGCCGAAACGATGGGGCCGCTTTATGAAAAATGCGGTTTGTCCGTCGGGTATGTTATCTCGGGCATGGAACCGCAGGAACGGAGGGAGACGTACCGGAGGGATATTGTCTATTCCACAAGCAAGGAATTGTTGGCAGACTATCTGCGTGACCGGATGTGGGAAGATTCGGATTCCGCTATTTCCTGCGAAGGAGTCCGCACCATCCTCGCTGGCGGTGCTTCCAGTGGCACAGTGATGCGGGGGCTTCATACCGCCATTATTGACGAGGCTGACAGCGTGCTGATTGATGAGGCCACCGTGCCGCTCATCATTGCTGTCTCCGGCAGCAGTCCGTTATTGAATGAAGCCGTTCGCACGGCATTTGCCATTTCGGAACAACTGGTGGCGGGGAAGGACTATCACCTCAATCTGCAGGCAAAATATGTCACGCTCACTCCGGCCGGGATTGAAGTCGTGGAAACTGCCGCACACAAACTACCCTCGGCCTGGAAGAACAGTGACCGCTCGGAGTTTCTGGTGAAGCAGGCCATTATTGCCCGGTTCTGCTATCACAGAGATGTTCACTATGTGGTAGACCAGGATAAAATAGTCATTGTTGACGAAAAAACCGGGCGCATGATGGATGGAAGAAGTTGGAGTGGCGGTCTGCATCAGGCGATGGAGGTAAAGGAATTTCTGGAAAACTCCGATCCGACCCATGCCCATATAAAGATGAGTTTTCAGATGTTCTTCAGGTTGTATGACAATCTTTCCGGCATGAGTGGAACCCTCCAGAACGTTGAAAAAGAGTTGTGGAGTGTCTATAGTCTGCCGGTAATAAACATTCCGACCCATGCTCCGAAAAAATTGGTTTGCCACCCTGAAATCGTTGTCGGGTCGTACGAAGAAAAGTGGAATGCCGTCCTTGAGGATATCACACATCATGCATCAAAGGGGAGGGCGGTGCTGGTTGGCGTGCGTAGTGTCAGGGACAGTGAAGCACTCCACGGGCGATTGCTTGCTTCCGGTGTCACCTCCACCGTACTGAATGCCCTCAGACATGAAGAGGAAGCGAGGATTATTGCCGGTGCCGGTCGGTGGGGACAGGTTACCATTGCCACAAACATGGCTGGTCGGGGAACCGATATCGTGGTGGATAAAGATGTGCTTGCCGCAGGCGGAATGCATGTGATAGCCACGGAACGTCACGAGTCACGTCGGGTAGATATGCAGCTGTTTGGCCGTACGGCGCGTCAGGGGGATCCCGGCAGTGCCCAGATGATCGTCAGTCCCGACGATGAGGTGATCAGGCTGTTTACGCCGACATTCCTTGCTCGCACCTTAAAGACCCTTGTGCGTTCCGGTGGTCGCACTTTTTTTCTTGTCTGGTGGTTTCAGGGCGTCCAGTTTTTAGCTGAAAAATCAATATCGCGAGTGAGAAAAAAATTACTCCAGCAGGATTTAGCTTTGAGCAAGGCATTGTCGTTCACCAAGTTTTAGCTGCCAACAGTGTTGTCCGGTTAGAATATTGCACGGCGAACCGTGGCCTCATGCAAAAAACTAACTGATGGGCAGTCATGGAATAATAAAATTTACCGTTCGTTTTTTGTTAACTATACACAAAATGCTGCATTATCTGGAGGGTACAATGGGTCGAATCAAAATGTTACTGGGGGCTGTCTGTCTTGCCCTGGCTACGGTCGCCAATGCTGGTGCTCTGGAGAACGAATTTCATGGCGATTTCACCGCCCAGTTTGATGTCTCGAATTTCAACCGTACCCCTACCACAGACTACAACGCCGCAGGAGGGGGGTATTACGACCCGACGGGGGTCAAGAAAAATCAGAACGCTTCAAACTTCATAGAGCAGCGGGCACTACTGCACTACAGTGCCAAGGCCGACAGTGTCTTGAAATTGGTAACCGCTTTTGAGCTGAATTATGCGTACTGGGGTAACGGTTCGAACGACGCCGGTAGCGGCAGCGGTGGTGCGACAGGTACGGACTTCATTAATTTTATTACCAAAAATGTTTATCTTGATTACTCTCCCCACGAGAACATTAATTTGAAACTTGGCATGATGCCTAACAATGACTCGTTCAAAGGGGTGCTGTTCGATACTGATATGGCCGGTGTTCTGGTCAGCGGAAAATATGGCCGGCTGTCTCAATCTGTCGGTTTTTTTCGCCTTGAGGACAAGGGTGCTGACAAAGACCTGGTTGTTGGACTGAGCACCAAGGACATGTTTATGCTCGACAGTAAAGTTCAAATTTCCCCCGGCTTAAAAGTCGGTGCGGCGTACTATTTTTTTAGGGATGGGACTCCCGACGGGACAACAAACACAGTAGTTGCTGCCGTGCCGGACAGGATTATAACCGTGAATGACGTGTACGGTAACCAGTATCCAGTTACTCTGCCCGGGACCGGTTCGCCTGCGGTAACAACGCCTAATTATAACGATATCAGAATGCACGTTCTCGGGCTTAATGCTGAGTATGTCCTTAATCGGGTAACATTGAACGGCTTCGCCATTTATGAAACCGGTACGAGCAATAATCGTACAACCTCCGCCTTTGCCGGAAATCTTGGAGCAAAAATTAAAAAAGGTGTTGGTCTTATACGTGTTGAATTTCTCTACGTGTCCGGAGATAGACCTGGCAGTTCCACCAGCGGTGCTTTCTACAATGTTCCCGGAAGTTCCGGTGGTCACGGATATCTTGCCAACGAGATGACCATGATCGGGCGGGACAAGAACGCTTTGATGAGCAATAACTCCCTTGTTTTCAATGCTGATAACAGAGGGCAGGGGCAAATTGGAGGTTATCTTGGCTATGACCGGCCGTTTACCCCCGCATTCGATATGTCCTTCAATGTCGGCTTTGTTGCCGCAGCAGAGGATAACGCTGCCAAACCTTTCATTTACAATGATGGTATTATTTCCGACATAAAAAATGGTAGTAAATTTCTTGGTTCCGAGCTTAATGCGGAAGCAAACTATAAAGTGCGGGATGACCTGAAATTATCGGCTCGTACGGGGTATGCCATTCTTGGAGAATATTACAAGGGCGTCGCTCTGCACGACCCGCCCATGAATGTTTATGATGTCAAGTTACTGGTAAAATATAATTTTTAGCTGGCTATGTCCCTTTTGTATGGCGTCTGTTACGCTCTCACTACATAGCTCCGCGTGAAGTCATTTCAGCGCTGCCGTACTACTGATTTATGGAGGTCTTACCAGATGAAAAAACATACATTGAAGTGTTTGCACATCCTGTTGGTTGTTGGGATGGTGTTTATGGGTGTCATGGCAGGGTGCGGAACCAATGCAAAACCGCAATTTGCAAAGGGCATATTTATTGACAGCCCCGTTGAAGGTTTGAGCTATATCTCAGGGACCGTCGCCTCAAAAACCCTGGCAGGAGGGGTGTTCAGCTATCAAGTCGGTAGTCAGATCAAATTTTATGTGGGTGATCTGCTGATTGGTGCAGCCACACCGGGTCCGGTTATTTCACCGATAGATCTGGTGCCGGGGGCAACAGACGTTACCCATCCCAAAGTGGTAAAAATAGTAAAGTTTCTCCTTGCGCTCAACAGCAGTGTCGATGTGGAGCAAGGTATGTACATTGACCCGGACAAACATGCTGCCCTCAAGGGAGTAGTGAAAGATCTGCGTGATGACGCAACCGACCTTGCCACTCTGCAGACGACAGTGCAGACGGCGTTAAAGACAACATTTGCCTTCAGTAACGGCACGACCGCCAGACTCCATCTGAAAAGCAGCCTTGCTGCTGCCACGGTAGCGGACACTCCCGAGTTCAGCTTCGTGTATACCGGAGGGAGTGGGCTGGAACCTGGCTCGTACCTCTATTATGCCCCCGCTAATCCGAAGTTCAATGCAGCGGCCGGTGCAACGGCGTTTGCCAATATTTCCTCCTCTACTCCAAGCATTCGCGCCCTTTCCCGCATCCTTCGGGAGGTTAGTGCCCAGCAGCCACAGCTGTTTGTTGAAGGGGGAGGCATGGTCAAGGGTTTTGGAAACTACTCTGTACCGGAAGTCAATGCTTCTTCCTTGCAGTCCCAATACCGTTATAGTCGGGATATGGCGGCATCTCTTTTTGAACCTTCCCTGTTAAATCCGGCAGGGATATATGTTTTGCCGGTGCCTGGTGATCGTGAAGTGGCAGATCAGATAAAAAATGGTTCTCTTTTCAACCTGAATGGGCTCCGCTATGCTTCTGCCGGGAATAAGGTTTCGACCCAGGCGAATGAACAATTATGGGTTAAGAATATGCAGGATCTCATTATTGACAATTTTCGTTTTGGAGTGCTGCTTACGGCGAAAGGGTTAGCCCTTGCCAACTACGATCCTCTGAATTACCCACAGATCGGCTCTGAAAACAACATATTTACCAACCAGCAATTCCTGAGCTATTCTTTTGATGTGGGTAGTTCCCATTTTGTGGTGATTAATACCGATCCGGCAAATCCAAATGACCCGGTGAACAGCACTGCCTACAGTGCCCCCACTCACTGGCTGAAGCAGGATCTTGATACTGCCAGCAAAAGGTTAAGCATCAAGCACATCTTTATCTTCGGCAATCGCCCCGCCTGGTCGTACAACTTTGCTGATAACAAAGCTACCGCTCTTGATGGCCTTGACGGTAAGGATACGGTAAAGACGCAGGCAAGGGCTGCCGCATTCTGGGAGGTGGTAGAGCTCTATCGTGCTACCTATTTTGCTGGACATACAAATGCGTTTAGCACCCAGCAGGGAGCACCTGTTATTAGTGATACCTCTACGTTCAACAAAGCACTGTTCTCCTCCGCTGATGGAGCAGCAACACCGGCGAATAGCAGTGCCTCGGCTATTTTCCTTCGATACACCGGCATAGTTGCAGGTAATTATCCCAACATATCAAACGGAAAAGCGTGGCAGGTGATTTGTGGTACGGCGGGATCAGATTTTAGTGCGGTTCATCCTGCAAGCGGCTCAACTACCTGTACTTCAGCCGTTGCCAATTGTTCGACAAATCCGGACAATTTCATGTACGCCTGGGTTCACGTGAGGATTTACAAAGCAAGTGCATTATTTCCCAAGGGCCGGGTTCACCTGTCCGCCTACGGTTTTGATGACAAATTTGGTAAAACAAGGGTCATAAGCAGTTGGGACCTGGAGAGTGGGTTCTAAAGAGTACTCCAAGAGTCTGTCGGACTAAATACCAAGTGCTTTCACCGCCGAAGGAGCACTCTTTCCAGCACTACCTTGAGACGAAAAGCTTGCTGGAGGAGACATCGCCGATGGAACTTCGGGAATGCCGGATGCCGATGGAATCCCAAGATTGCCAGATGCTGCTCGCTGGTGAGGTGTCACCTCTGGAGGAACAATTTGTGCCGCGCCCGTTGTGGACAGTTTTTCAGGTGCTTTTTGTGCCGTGGTCGATGTGGCTAAAGTGGAAGGAGCCAGGCTGACTGGAGTAGATGATGCTTGAGACGGTGCTGGAATCAGGGTTAGTTCTTCAGGTTTTACACGTAAATAGTTGTCAATAGTTTTTACGTCGAGTCCCATGGCTACTGAAATCTGAGCAGTTGTCTGCCCCTGCAACTTCATGGACTTAGCTAACGCAGATCCTGAAAGGTCGACAACATATGGCGGATTAGGGATTGCTTCAGTTTTCGCTGGAGTCACCACTGATGCTGTATCTGCTTTTACAGGTGCAACAACCTGGGGCGGTATATTATTGCTCACGCCGATAATAGCTGACATGTCGTCACTCCTTTTTTACTTTATTGACATCTGTTGAGATGAAAAGATCTCTTACTATACTTATCGTCAGTATAATCTAACAAGTGTAGTGAAACCTTTCACCTGGAAACGGCAGTCAACTGCTTTCTGAATAAAAAACCCTTCTAAAGAGTGTCTAAAGAAGGGTTAAATTGTATTTTAATTAGTTAAAATATAATTGATAATCAGCTATTTTCCATAGATTCCGCATCCGATAACCATACCATCAACCAGTTCAACGAATGACGATTTATCCATGATTTTGTTTTTGTCTGCCGGGTTGAATTCTTTGTAGCTTATCCAGCCGCTTCCGCTTTTATGCACCAACGTAGTCCATTCCTGTATCCAGTTTTTACCGTCGGGGTCTTTATCATTCCAACGGTTCTTGCCGGTCAATTCGAGACGAACGCCATGGGCGAGAACAATACCTTTTTCGTCATAGACGAAAATATAGAGGCCTTTTTTTGTCCCTTCTTTGAAATGGAACTTACCATTTGGGTTTCTAACTTCATTGAAAAACTTTTCACGGCCATTTTCTTTTGCAAACTTTACCGCTTCCTTTACCAGTGCTTTTGCATCGTTTTTGGTTGGAAGGTCAGCAGCGTTAGAAAAAACTACAGAACAGAGAATGAGGCACAGAACAAAAAATAGTGAGCGCATAGGTTATCTCCTTTAATGGGAATTACAACATAAAAAAGCACAACTGTTTATCACACGAGCCGGACAGGTTCATACCATTCATATTTCAGGACGTATCAAAAAGTATCATCATAGTGGCTCCATTACCCCCACGATATTCATCTTAATACAAGTATGCTACGATAATCTGAAATGACTTACCAATTGCTCAAGCTCTTTAACCTGAATTGCCAAACTCGTGGTATTGGCAACAGTTTCAGAAGCTCCGCGAGAAGCGATGTTCACGACATCTGTGATTTGCTGCATATTATGCGTTACTTCATTAGTCGTTGCAGTCTGCTCTTCTGCTGCCGTGGCAATCTGTTGAATCTGAGCCTCAACTTCATTGATACTGGCAAGAATCTCTTCCAGTGCCTTGCCAGATTGATGGGAATTGGTGACGTCTCTTTCAACCTCGTGCTCCCCTTCTCCCATGGCCCGTATCGCTTCGTTGGTATCCTGTTGAATGCCTTTGATCATGGTACTGATATCTTTTGTGGCCCTGGTTGTCCGGTCAGCCAGAGCCCGCACTTCGTCTGCAACGACAGCAAATCCCCGACCTTGTTCACCGGCTCGTGCCGCTTCTATTGCAGCATTAAGAGCCAGGAGATTGGTCTGGTCGGCAATATCCTCAATGGTCCTTACTATATCACCTATTTGCTCCGATCTGATCCCAAGTGCCTTTATTGTTTTTGAGGTAAGTCCAACCTGAGTAGAAATTAAATCCATTCCAGCGATGGTTTGGTTAACAATATTAGAGCCGGCTATTGCTGTATCTGCAGCCTTCCGCGATGATTCAACCATCGTGGTACAGTTACGAGAAATATCATTACTGGTTGCTGACATTTCTTCACTGGCTGCGGCAACGGTATTTGCCTGACTTGTTGCCGTCTCCATACCGTGGGCAATCTGGGTTGATGTTGAACGAAGATGTTCAACGGCTGAGGCAATTGTAGCAGAAATACTCACGGTTCGGGATATCAGGGTGCGAAGATTTTCGACCATATTTTTCATTGCTGACATCATTTGCCCGGTCTCGTCCTGGGAGTTAATCACCACCTCCACCCTCAAATCTCCTTCTGCTAAGGCATTTGCGATCAATACAACTTCTTTCAAAGGATTGGTAATGGATTTTGCAATTATAAATGAACTAACAGTTCCGAGCATAAGTATAAGTGAACCCAAACCAATCATCATTGCAGTTGATACATTTAATATATGGGATACACGGGTATCATTAAGCCCCATCAAAATGAAGCCATTTTGAATTACGTCATTGGATGTTACATCAATCTTAACTGCTAAAAATCGGAGTGAATCACCACCAAGAGGGACCATTTCACCTTTTGTGGTGGGAATATGAGCCGCCAATGCCTTAAGCGGTTTTTCAAGGTTTGTTCCTTCATACATTATTGATGCTTTTTGAGTAACAACGGTAAAGTCACCCTTGGGGCTTTGGGTAACAACCACAGTGATACTGACATCTGAGTCACTCTTTATAAGCTGTTCCAAAATCTTGTCTATATCTTCACGCACATTATATTGAACCGGTGCCTTGACCGTTTCAGCAGTGATTATAGCCAGACTCTTACCCTTTTCCAGCAGATCATTGGAGCCCATCGATCGTATGGAAGTGATGGAATAGAGAGACAAAAAAACAGTCAATATCAGCATCATAACAACTATACTGCATATGATCTTTCCTCTGATCTTCATCCCGCCCCATATTCCCATTGCTTGCTCCTTTAGTAAGTTTGTCCAGTAGAGGTCTACATCAAATTGAAAGACAATGTGAACTATATTCCTCCCAATATAATTGTCAATATAAAATATATTCAATAATTTTAAATATTTAATAAAAGTTGCGCAAATATCAAAATGTTATTGACTTAAAAAACAAAACATTATAGTTAAATATCGGTTTATATGATGTGAAAGTTTGTGGTGATTCTATGGGTAACAGTTCAACCAAAATAGCTCTTGGTGCCTATACAAAGCTGATGCGGGCGGCGGAATCAGTCACGAGCCGGACGAGCAAGTATATGGCGGATGGTGGCTTAACAATCAGTCAATTTGGCGTTCTTGAAGCAATTTATCATAAGGGCCCACTGTGCCAGCGTGACATTGCAGCCAAGATCCTGAAGAGCACCGGTAACATGACGCTGGTAATTGACAACCTGGAGAAAAGCTGTCTGGTCCGCAGGGAAAGGGATACCGTTGATCGGAGGTACTTTACAATCCACCTGACAGAAACGGGGAGAACATTAATAGCCAGAGTTTACAGTGAGGTGGAGGCGGCAGTGGTAGACAATATGGCTGCACTGAGTATTGATGAACAGGAAATGCTCGGGGGGTTATGCAAGAAACTCGGCAAGAAAGAATATCTGATAACATAACGGGGTACTTCATGAACAACCGATTCCCTGCACTGTTTGTATCCCACGGTGCTCCAACAGTGATAATTGATGACTGCCCTGCCAGAGATTTTTATAAGGATTTTGGAAAAAAAATTGGCAAGCCGAAGGGTATTATATCAGTTACAGCTCACTGGACCACCAGAATTCCAGCAATATCCATGCACCCACAACCATCAATGATCTATGATTTTGGCGGTTTTCCTGATGAGTTGTATGCTATAACTTATCCGGCACCCGGTGATCCCGCTTTAGCAAAACAGGTAGAGTTCTTACTCAAGGAAAACGGAATAGAGAGTGAAAAAGATATGTCTCGCGGGTATGACCATGGTACGTGGGTACCGCTCAAGCTGATGTATCCCGATGCCGACATTCCGATAGTGCAATTATCGGTTCAGCCACACCAGGGTGCCGAACACCATCTTGCCATGGGAAAAGCTTTGCAGTTACTGCGTGATGAGGGGGTGCTGATTGTAGCCAGCGGTTCAGCAACCCATAATCTGCGAGATTTTTTTGGCAGGAATCTCAATGCTGAACCATTGGCATATGCCCTTGATTTTGCCGATTGGTTGAAAGACGCTGTCGTAAATAACCATACTGATGATCTGCTTGATTATGTTAATAAAGGGCCACATGCCCTGCGTAATCATCCCACTCCAGAACATTTTCTGCCACTGTTTGTTGCGCTGGGAGCGGGAGATGAAGAGGAGGGGAGGGTAATCCATGATTCCTTCACCTATGGTGCCATTTCTATGGCCGCTTTTGCCTGGCAGTAGGTGTTGAATTGTAACGTGTATGGTTCTTTGATTATGGATGTTTAATCGCTTCCCACTTCATAGTGAAAATAGAAAGGATAATGTATGGACTTGAATGAAGATCAGAAAAATATTTTAGATTTATTCGTTAAACAGGAATTATTAATTGAAAAATTGTATCAGTTATTTGCCGAAAGATATCCTGCGTACAAAGATTTCTGGAATAAAATGGCTAAAGAGGAATATCAGCATTCTATCTTGATTCACCGTATTACTGAAAGCGATTCGATTGTCTTTTCCCAGGGTGAATTACGATCAGAATATCTTAATTCAAGCATGGATTTTATTGAAAAATTTATCGGTGAATTCAAGAAAGATAAGAGTTTTCCTATCGAGCAGGCTGCTCTCAAGGCTACACAGCTTGAAAAAGGATTATGGGAAAGAAATGTGTTTCAGTATTTCGAAACTGATTCTGAAGACGTCAAAAAGATTATGGAGACACTTAATTCAGAGCAGAAGTTTCATATAAAGAAAATTGACAGATTTGCTTCTCAGTTTTTAGCGAAAAACAGATAACAAGGCGGAAAAGACAGTCAAAGTTTATTTAATGTCGCCCGATTGTTCCGATACGGATGAGGAACTTCAAGCTTCCGAGTTTCCTGATGTTCACGTATTTCTTCGATAATCTGCAGCGTTGCCAGCCATGCCGACTTGAAAAACTCTGTAAGCTGCATAAGCTTTTCAGGAGATGTAATCAGACGTTCTGAAGTTGGCAGCGGGGTTTCAAATGAGTACCCAGCGCACAACGTCAGATATTCTATACGTTTCTCTGCGGGTATTATCAGGGGAGGTTGACCCGTCCGAAGCAATGGAATGTTCGCGAGTAATCTGGCCATGCGCCCGTTTCCGTCAGCAAACGGATGTATATTTACGAAAGAGGTATGTAGTTCAGAGTATACCTCGATATGCGTATTATTGTAGGTAATTCGACTTCTGGCAGGTGTTTTTGATACAGAAAAAGCTACTCAAATCATCTGAGTAGCCTTTCACTGTTAAAAGGTGAATAACATAAAACTGCAATTAATTAAACTGATTGGTGGAGGCGGTCGGAATCGAGGCGTCGAACCCATAAACCACTTAACTTGTTGATCTTTCTCAATAGTAAAAAGCATCACTTATTCCCAACTGTAGCAAAGACTGTAGCACATATTATGGGATTTGGGTACTATTTCTGCTTTTGAATCAAACTAATCTATCCGGTCTTCCAATACCCCTATAGCATGTACCAATTTACCTGGGGAAAGGTGACTATACCGCTCCGTTACTTTTATGCTTGAGTGTCCCAGGATCTCTTTTACTACGTACAGGTCAACTCCAGCAGATACCATCCTTGATGCTGTTGTATGTCTGGTGGAGTGGATTACGAATTCTTTGTCCTTCTCCAGCTCCATTGCTTTCCGCACCCAATTCCAAGCATACTCAGCTTGGTTAACCGATATTGAGAAGGGTTTCTGTTGACCCTCTACAACCTGCAAAAACTGCCTTACCCTTTTGGTCATCGGAATTGATCTTGGTTTGTCGCCCTTGTTTGACCTTTCCCCCAGAAACTGAACCATTGCAAACTTAGTGATTTCGGTCTAGAAACTCCCAAAGGAGGCTAGACATGAAACCGAGGCGATTCACCGAAGAGCA